>JAZSMJ010000032.1:0-4520 GCA_045535815.1 Eubacteriales bacterium | reverse complement strand
CTTTGCAAAAAAAATAATAACAAAATCTGCGTAAAAATTATTGACACGACCACAAGATGTTGTTATAATTAAACTAAACATAAATAAAAAAATTATGTTCTTGGAGGATTTTATATTATGAATAAACCTATGATAGGCATTCGTCCCTTGACCGATAACAGACGTCGCGGTGCTCGTGAGGCTGTTGAACCTAAGGCAATGGAAATGGCGCTTGCCGCTAAAAAAGTTATTGAAGAAAATCTCTTTTATCCGGATGGAACACACGTTGAATGTGTAATTGCTGACACATGCATCGGCGGTGCTGCTGAAGCAGCTGCTTGCGCTGATAAGTTTATGAGCTACAACATTTGCGGTACTCTTTCAGTTACTCCCAGCTGGTGCTATGGCTCCGAGACTATCGACCTTGATCCTACAACCATCAAAGCTATCTGGGGTTATAATGCTACACAGCGTCCCGGCGCAGTTTACCTTGCTTGTGCTATGGCTGTTCACGCACAGTACGGTCTCCCCGTATTCTCTATTTACGGACACAACATCCAGGATCCCGAGGATCCCGAGGTTATGCCTGAAGAGATCAAAGAAAAGATCCTTCAGTTCGCTCGTTGCGCTATCGCAGTCGGCATGATGAAGAATAAGTCCTACGTTAGCATGGGTTCTGTATCCATGGGTATCGCAGGTTGTATGGTTGACCCCGTATTTATGCAGAATTACTTCGGCATCCGTGCTGAGTGGGTTGACATGGTAGAGGTTCTCAGAAGAATGGACGAGGGTATCTACGATAAAGAAGAAGTTGAAAAGCAGATGAAGTGGATGAACGAAAAGTGCAAGTGCAACCCCGGCCTCGAGGTTAACCGTCCCGAGTACGTAAGCTCCCCTGAAAAGCAGGAGCAGGAGTGGGAATTCTGCGCTAAGATGACATGCATCATCCGTGACATTATGCTCGGCAACCCGAAGCTTGCTGAAATGGGCTTTGATGAAGAGGCTCAGGGAAGAAATGCTATTGCCGGCGGTTTCCAGGGTCAGCGTATGTGGAACGACTATATGCCCAACGCAGACTATACAGAAACAATTCTTAATTCTACGTTTGACTGGAACGGCAAGAGAGCTCCTCTCGTATTCGCTACAGAAAACGACAGCCTTAATGCAATGTCTATGCTCTTCCTTAACCTTCTTACACAGCAGGCTGCTATTTTCTCAGATGTTCGTGCTTATTGGGGTCCTGAATCCGTTAAGGAATTCACAGGCTATGAGCTCACAGGTAAAGCAGCAGGCGGATTTATACATATGATAAACTCCGGTGCTTCTGCTCTTGACGGAACAGGTGCTGCTAAGACTGCTGACGGCACTTCTATCATGAAGAAGTGGTGGGAAATGACCGAAGAAGATATCAACGGCTGTCTTGCTAATACAAAGTGGGGCCCTGCTAACAAGGTATACTTCAGAGGTGGCGGATTCAGCTCTCAGTATTCCTGCGGTGCTGAAATGCCTGTTACATGTATCAGACTTAATAGAATAGAAGGTCTTGGACCTGTTCTCCAGATTGCTGAAGGCTATACCGTTACACTTCCTGATGATGTTAATGAAAAGATCCTTATGCAGACAGACCCGACATGGCCCTCTCTCTACTTCGCTCCTATCGTTACAGGCGAAGGCGCATTCAAGGATGTTTACAGCGTAATGTCCAACTGGGGTGCAAACCACGGTGCATTCACATACGGTCATATAGGCGATCAGATAATCACTCTCGCTTCCATGCTCCGTATTCCTGTAAATATGCATAACATCGCTCCTGAAAGAATATTCAGACCTCACACATGGTCTGCTTTCGGTACAGCCGATCTTGAAAGTGCTGACTACAGAGCTTGTGCTACATACGGTCCGCTCTACAAATAATTAAATCAATAACGTTAAAACGGGAGCAATCGCTCCCGTTTTTTGTGTTGATAAAGTTATTGTAATGTGATATAATTTAATTAGTCGAATCAGATTCAAAGGAGAAGGAAATATGCAGGACGTATTACATGGATTAAACGATTCTCAAAGAGAAGCTGTAATATCAACCGAAGGATACGTGCGTGTGATTGCAGGAGCAGGAACGGGAAAAACACGTGCTCTTTCACGTAGATTTGCTTATCTTGTAAATGAAATAGGAATTCTTCCCGGTAATATACTCTGCGTTACCTTTACCAATAAATCCGCAAACGAAATGCGTCAGCGTATACATAACCTGACCGGAGACAACGATACGGGATATATAAATACATTTCACGGTTTCTGCGTATCCATACTCCAGGAAGACAGCTACGCTGTGCAATATCCTAAAAGCTTTCTTGTGCTTGATAATTCTGATATTGATGCTATGCTCAAGATCATATACGAGGAGCGAGGACTCACACTTCGGGATATGACCTTCAATAACGCACGGGATATGATAGAGATACGCAAATTATTCAAGAAACCCGATTACTATCTTGATATAATAAATATGTCGCTTGAGGCTTTAAAGGAAAAATACGATAATTCTTCAGAAGCTCGGGATATTATCTTTTACGGATATCTTTATCAGCAGAAAAAGTGCTTTGGACTTGACTATAATGATCTTATAAAATTTTCTCTTTATATTTTTGAGCAAAATGAAGAGATACGCTTAAAATGGCAAAAGCGTCTTGAATATATTATGATTGATGAGTTTCAGGACATAGACGAGCTTCAGTATAAGCTGATGGAGGTTCTCTGTGCTTATCACAAAAATCTGTTTATAGTCGGAGACCCCGATCAGACTATATATACCTGGAGAGGCGCAAGGGTAAACTATCTTATGGATTTTGACAAAGCTTTTCCCGGTGTCAAAACTATTATGATGATGCAGAACTACAGATCAACTCCTCAGATTCTATCTGCAGTTAATTCCTTGATTGAAAAGAACAGATACAGAATAAAAAAGGAGCTTATTCCGACACTTGAGGACGGCTCTCCCGTCGTATGCCATCACGGAGAAAATGCAGAGGCTGAGGCGGCTTGGATTGCAGATCAGATAAAGGATCTGCATAACAGAGGCGTTGCATATCGCAACATAGCTATACTGTACCGTGCGCACTATATTACGAGAAGCATAGAAGAGGTTTTTCTCAAAGAAGAGCTTCCGTATACGATATACAGCGGAGTTCAGTTTTTTGGCAGAGCTGAGATAAAAGATGCTCTTTCTTATCTCAGAATGATTGCCTATAAGGACGATCTGTCCTTTGTTCGTATTGCAAACGTTCCAAAACGTAATTTGGGTGAGCGCAGAATGAAATTCTTGCGGGAATATTCATTTGAAAATAACTGCACATTATACGATGCACTTGTGAAAAATATCGATAACGAAATTTTCAAGGGAACAAAAGCAGCCAATTTTATATCTCTTATAGAATCATTCGCATCCGATTATTCGGAAAGACCGATATCAGAGGTTCTTTCTGCACTTCTCGATCAAAGCGGATATGAGAAAATGCTCAGAACTGAAGGCAGTCAGGAAAGACTTGATAATTTGGCAGAGCTGAAGCAATCGGTATATGAATATGAAACGTCATGCGGAGAAGAGAGCACTCTTGAGCATTATCTTGCTCACGTTGCTATGTTTACAAATACAGATGCAGAAGACAAAGGTGACAAGATTAAGCTCATGACCGTTCACGCTGCAAAAGGACTTGAATTTCCATACGTCTTTCTTTGCGGTATGAACGAGGGAGTTTTTCCGTCGAGAAAGACTCAGACTCTTATTGGCATGGAAGAGGAAAGAAGACTTGCTTTCGTTGCCATGACAAGAGCACAGAGGGCATTATATATATCAGAAGCAGAAGGGCGCAACCTTGACGGCTCTCCCCGATATCCTTCACGTTTTATCCTGAATATTGATCCATCGCTTATTGAATATACAAAAAAGCCAAGAGAAAGTCTGATTGAAGAGGCACGGGATTATATAGAATACAGCACACGAAATCTGTCAGAGGACAATCAGCCAAATATCCTTTCGATCGGCGAGCGTGTAAGACATTCCGTTTTAGGAGAGGGAACTATTATAGATATCGATACAGACAGATCGGCATACGTTATTCATTTTGACAAAATCGATACGCCGAGAGCGATATCATTCAAGGCAAAGCTTGAAAAAGAATAAAAACAGCAGACACTTCGGTCTGCATTCTTAGCGGAGAATTAGTAGCACGAAAACTTCGGCAGAGAGCTTGTTTTCTCTGCCGATTTGTGTTATAATGGGGCTAACAGAAAGCCTCCCTCCGAGAGGGAGGGGGACCGCGTTAGCGGTGGAAGGAGCCTGCGTGACTTTAAGTTTGTGCTAACTTTATTGTAGCGCACTCTCCCTCAGTCACCTTCGGTGACAGCTCCCTCCCGGAGGGAGCCTCAAGCCGCGCGTAGCCTTAAGGGGTATGGGCTTTGCCCGATGTCTTTGTAATACAAAGGCGAAACTGGCGATAAACGGAACGGGAGGTACTAATGAATAGGATAGAAATACGAAATTC
>JAZSMJ010000016.1:0-9852 GCA_045535815.1 Eubacteriales bacterium | reverse complement strand
CAAGAGTTAGTCCTTCCACCCTAAAAAAGAACCTGGCGTTGATCAACGCCAGGCCTAAAAAAGTTTTAAATTTTAAAAATCCCTTGGATTTATTTGAAGATTCTATCAAAAAGTGTTGCACTTAGTTTGACAATTCATCGTTTATTCGGTAATTTCTGTTTCGGTTTCCTCAATCTCAGGTGCTTCCGGCTCGGGTGTCTCGGGTGCAGGAGCCTCAGGCTCGGGAAGAACCGAATAATCGGTCTCAGTAGGTGTAGAAAGCATAAAGTGAGAAAGTATGGAAACGTCAATGGCATCTCGGAATCCGTCAAGATTTAAGTCGGATAAAGGCTCGTTTGCTTCCTCTTCGGTTGCACCAAGATCATATACCAAAAGTGCTATGTCAAGGCTGTCTACGAATCCGTCTGAGTTGATATCTCCTGCGGAAAGAGCAAGAAGTCCTGCTTTTGCGGTGATGTCGACATCGGATTTTAAAAGTATATTCGTCAGCTTTGAGTAAAGGTGTCCTGCCTTCGTTACAACTATGTCGTATTCTCCGGGCTCGATATCTTCAATTATGAAATCCAGGGCTACGGCAGAATTGGAGTCTATATCTGATGAAACGTATATCTCCGCTACGACATTCTCTTTGGATATGAGCTGAACTGTCGTTTCTGTTTTGGGAGCATATACCGAGACGGTTCCGCTGAGCGTAAATGTAGGAATTATTACCACAGGATCTTCGAGCGGAAAAACGTAGGGATTATTTTTAATGGTCGCATAAGAATAAGTTCTCGGAGTGGGGAGCTCGTCGGGAGCTTCTCCCTCGGGATATTCGGGAAGCTGCTCGGTCAGCGTGACTACCTGCCATACCGACGAGGTGTTAAATCCGAGCGATGAGTAGGTCTGTGCCGTTTTGAGCTGCTCGTCTGTCGATGCGTGTGAGCCTGTGACCGTGCCTTCACCTTCAGCTGCACAGCTTAAAACAGATGAAAGCCAGGTGCAGCCGGTTATGCGAGAGCTGTTGTATCCAGATATCGCACCTGCGCTGTCGTTGCATTCAATGATACCTGCATTATAGCAGTTCTTTACGATGCAGGTGTTTACATCCTGCTCCTCGGAGTTGAAGCCGACTATACCGCCTGCGAATTTTGAGGCAGTCACGGTATCGGCAAAGAAGCAATCGGAAAGGGTGGAAGATACAGCACCGGTGGAGTGCATCCATCCGACTATACCGCCGACGTAGTGCGTTCCTGTAACGTGAGATACCGAGTAGGAATAGTAAAGGTCTCCGCCCGAAACACCTGCGATGCCGCCGACGTATATCGAGCCGCTGACGCTTCCGTTTGATTGGCAGAGCGTTATTATTCCTTCCATATTGTATCCAACGATGCCGCCGACGTTATCCGAGGCTATTACGTATCCCTCGGATGAGCAGTTGTTTATATAACCGGATATATTTCTGCCGACCACCGCACCGGTATAATTGCCCGAGCGGATAAGGCAGGCGGAGATGTCAATATTTCTGACAAGTCCGTCGTATACGTAACCGAAAAGTCCGCCGTAGTCGTTTGCCGTGTCTATGTACATACCGTATACGGTATGACCGTTGCCGTTAAACGAGCCTCTGAAATAGGCGTTTGATGCGTTACTGCTAAAGAAGCCTGCAGGGGTCCATTCGTTTGTGGGGTAGACCTTTGGTGCATATTCATCTGCGGTGCCGCTTAAGTTATCAAGCCAGAACTGCCAGTCGGTTATGTCGTTCAGGTATATATCGTTTGCAAGGCTTACGTATTTTCCGTTGTAGGTAACGCCCTGGTTTATTGTCTGAGCAAAGTATGCAAGCTGCTCTGCAGTCTCTATAACGTAAGGGTCTGCGTCCGTTCCGGTGCCCGATGCAAACGATTCGGCACAGCTTCCGTCCCATATCGGATAGGTGGGCGCTGTGGGTGTATCGGGAGCTTCTTCTCCTTCACCTTCACCCTCTTCTCCGGGCAGAATTTCGGGCGTTTCTCCGATCCCGTCATTTAAGAATCTGTAAGCGTGCACCTGTGTGCCCGGCTCCTCAAGAGCAATCTTGGCTTCTATTGCCTCTCTTTCTCTTTCGGCTTTTTCAAGCTCGTATATCGGTATCTCGGGGGCTTGTCCGCCGTTTGCATACGATATCGGCATTGCCGAGAGTAATATTATAAGTGAAAGTATGATTGCCGTTATATTTCTTGCTTTCATTTGGCTTGGATCTCCTTTCCGCTGTGCGATAAGCGGGCTGTACGGCGTTTTGAGCCGACAGTATATTCATAAAAAATTATAACATAGCTTAATCCATATGGCAATAGTTTTTTTATTAAAAAAAGGTGTTTACAAATATTGAAGTATATAGTAAAATAAAATATATAATGCGAAAATATTGTCTTAAGGAGGGATACAGTGCAAGGCTATAACATTATAATGGTGTACTCGGCATGCCGTGAAAAAATACTGATGTGCCGAAGGCTGAAGGAGCCGTATCTCGGACTTGACAACTTCGTTGGCGGAAAGATAGAATTCGGTGAGGATGGATTTGACGCTGCCTACCGTGAGCTTTTTGAAGAAACGTCTATCGAAAGAGACGAAATAGAGCTTTCTCACGTTATGGATTTTAAATATTATTATCAGGACTGCTACGTTGAGGTATATGCAGGCGTTTTGAAATGCGAAAAAGAGGTAAAGGGCAGTGAGAACACTCTTTTCTGGAGTGATCTTGACCACGACTTCTTTGATATGTCAAAATATGCCGGTGAGGGAAATATCGGGCATATGCTTGAGCAGGTAAAAATGTATTCGGAGGAAATATTGAAATGACCGGAGCGGAATATATTGCTAAATTTCTTTGTGAAAAGCAGGTGGATACCGTTTTCGGATATCCGGGAGCGGCAGTGCTCGAGCTGTATAATATGCTGTTTGAGAAAAGCGGTATAAACGCCGTTACCGTCCGTCACGAGCAGGGTGCGGTATTTGCCGCAGTCGGCTATGCAAAGGCAAGCGGCAAGACGGGCGTTTGCATAGCAACGTCAGGTCCCGGTGCCGCAAATCTTATCACCGGTATTGCCGACGCTTATCTTGACAGCACTCCGCTTATCGTTATAACCGGACAGGTAGACCGTGCTTCTATAGGAAGAGACGCCTTTCAGGAGGCGGATATTATGGGTATGACCATACCGATAACAAAGCACAACTATCTGATAAAGGATCCTGCCAATCTCGCGCCCTCTCTTGAGGAGGCGTGGAATATAGCGTCGAGCGGCAGATGCGGACCCGTGGTCGTAGATATAACCAAGGACGTTTTTGCAGCAGAGATAACAGATACGGACAAGGATGCCATCTCGCATCTTCCAAGAAAAAGAACAAGCGTATATACTGTGGGAAACGGTATGGGTGCCATAAAGGAGGCTGTTGAAAACAGTCACAGACCGCTTATACTTGCAGGCGGCGGTATAGTGAGCTCGGGTGCATCGGGCGCACTCTCTGAGTTTGCGCTCAAAAGCGGCATTCCCGTAGTTACCACCCTTATGGGTATGGGAATAGTGCTCGATCAGGGCGTTGAGCTTTTCGGAATGGCAGGAATGCATGGCTCGGAGGCGGCAAACGTCGCTCTTTACCAGTGTGATCTTCTGATAGCGATAGGAGTTCGCTTTTCGGACAGAACAGTCAGCAATCAAAAGCTGTTCTCGCAAAGCAGAATGATAATCCACTGCGATATAGACCCTGCTGAGCTCGGCAAAAACGTAACTCCGTCTGTAAAGGTGGTGTCGGATGCCAAGGACTTCCTTTATGAGCTGATATCGTCCGATTTGAATTATGATAAGGAAGCCTTTTCCGAATGGAGCGACTCGGTTCTTAAATACAAAAACAAAAAGGTGTATCCCAAAAAGGAAGGAAGGCTCAGCGCAGGCGAAATACTGAGAGAGATCGACCGATGCGTTCTTGATATGAAGAACTGCGTATACGTTTCAGACGTTGGCAATTTTCAGATGGATGCGGCAATAGAAGCAGAGCCGGTTTGCGAAAGAGGATTTATCACAAGCGGCGGACTTGGTGCTATGGGCTTCGGACTTCCTGCGGCAATAGGCGCAAGCTTTGCGGTATCGGATAATATTGAAAACATCATTCTTTTCTGTGGCGACGGCGGATTTCAGATGTCGCTTGAGGAGCTTGCTACCCTTTGCAGAGCAAAAAGGCCGATAAAGATATTTATCTTTGATAACGGTGAGCTCGGAATGATAAGGGATATACAGAAGAAGGGCGGACTTTCGGGCGAAACCTCCGTGCTTTGCGGCAATCCAGATTTTGAGCTTATAGGAAAGGCTTACGGTGTTAAGACCGCACGGCTTTCGGCAGAGGATAGGGATAACCTTTCCGTCAGAATAAAAGAGATAATGGACTGCAAA
This sequence comes from Eubacteriales bacterium, assembly GCA_045535815.1. Taxonomy (GTDB): domain Bacteria; phylum Bacillota; class Clostridia; order Oscillospirales; family CAG-272; genus JAZSMJ01. The sequence goes on along the minus strand of JAZSMJ010000016.1, from coordinate 5,446 downwards.
GAAAATATGATAATACGCTGTATGGTGTAAGAGGTACGGTATGGATTGTTTGAGATGTAACGCAAAAATGCGATATCTTATGCGTGAAAAGATACAGCTGGGTAAAACGGGTTGGATATTGGGAGATATTCCCAATCTCTTATCCGGAGCTCTTGAGCTTGATATATACGTATGTCCGTCATGCAAAAAGGTTGAGTTTTTTGCTGTAGAAGATAATAATATAAAGCAATCCGAGGACCTGCCTCAAAGGATATGCCCGGATTGCGGTAAAGAGCATGATTTTGACTATCCACGCTGTCCGTTTTGCGATCATAACTATTTCGGAAATGAGTAAAGGAGTTTTATAAAGTGAATGCGCAGGGAATGAGCGGAGCGGTGCTCGCATATCTTGGAGATGCGGTTATTGAGATAATGACCAGACAAAGAGTGATCGAGAGCGGCGTTACAAACGTCGGAAAGCTTAATAAGATGGCGGCCAAATACGTAAGGGCGACCGTTCAGAGTGAGGGCGTTGAAAGAATGCTTCCGCATCTGAGCGAGGAGGAAACGGACGTTTTTAAAAGGGGAAGAAACGCTCACGGCGTGGCTATACCCAAAAGTGCCACTGCTCTTGAATACAGACGTGCAACCGGTATGGAGGCGCTTTTTGCATACCTTTATCTGAATGGCAGAAGCGAGCGACTTTCAGAGCTTTTCGATATCGCTTTCCCGAAGGAAGAGACCGAGATATCCGATAGCTGAAAGGGTATTGACTTTTGAAATCAAGTGTTTTATAATGCCCTTAGGTATTAAAATAAAATTTTTAAATTCTTTGGAGGAAAAAATGAAATTTATTGATGAATTCAAAGCGTTTGCGCTTAAAGGAAACGTAGTTGACATGGCAGTCGGTGTTGTAGTCGGCGGTGCGTTCGGAAAGATCGTTACCTCTCTTGTAAACGACCTTATCATGCCCCTTTTGGGACTTCTTACAGGCGGAGCAAGCTTTACCGATCTTAAGGTGGTTCTTGCAGAAGAGATGGTTGACGGTGTTATGACTCCCGTAAACACCCTTAATTACGGCGTTTTTATCCAGACTATAATTGACTTCCTTCTTATTGCCCTTTCTATCTTTATGTTCGTAAAGATACTTTCGGGCGCAAGAAACAGAATGCACAAAAAGGAGATCGAGGCAGCGGCGGCTGCAAAGGCTGCTGAAGAGGCAGCAAAGGCTGCAGAGCCTGCAAAGCCCACCTCCGAGGAGCTTCTTTGCGAGATCCGTGATCTTCTTAAAGAGAAAAAATAATATAACATAGCCGTTTGTATAATTAAATCGGATAATATTGAGAATAATCTATACATAAGAATAAATCACGAGGTTGTTTTATGTACAGTATAGGTATAGATATAGGCGGCACGAAGATAGCAGTGGGAATAGTTTGCTCGGATCATACCATTTTGAAAAAAGCAAGCATTCCCACTCTTGCATACCGTCCGTCTGAGGTTATAACCGAAGATATTGCAAAGCTCTGCCACAGTCTTATGGCTGAGGCGGGTATTGGCGAGGATGAAATAGAAACAATAGGCATAGCCTGCCCCGGCATTGCAAACAGCGAGAGCGGGGAGATAGTCTATTCCTGCAATCTGCCCTTTCGCAATTTCTTTATTGCAGATGAGCTTGGAAAATATTTTAAAACGGATAGGATATACGTTGAAAACGATGCCAATGCGGCAACTCTTGGCGAGGCGGTCGCAGGGGCGGCAAGGGGAACTGACAGCGTCGTTATGATAACCATAGGAACGGGCATAGGCGGCGGAGCTATAATCGACGGCAAGATATGCAGCGGCTTTAATTTTGCAGCTGCAGAGCTTGGGCATACGGTTATCGTTTACGGCGGACGCAGGTGCAGCTGCGGCAGACGGGGCTGCTGGGAGGCGTACAGCGCAGTGCCGGCTCTTGTCAGAATGACCCGTCAGAAAATGAAGCGTGCCTTGCACTCGTCTATGTGGAAGTATTGCCACGGCGACATTGATAAAGCAGACGCACGCTGTGCCTTCGACGAGATGAAAAAGGGTGACAGCGCCGCTATATCCGTGGTTGACGAATATATCGGATATCTCGCCTGCGGAATAACAAATATGGTAAATATTTTCCAGCCAAAGATACTCTGCATAGGCGGAGGTCTTTCAGGTGAAGGAAAATATCTTGTCGATCCTCTTAAGAAAATAGTAGAGGTAGAGCAATATTCGAGAGATCTTGAGGATAAGACCGAGATCAAGATCGCACAGCTCGGAAACGATGCAGGTATAATAGGTGCGGCCGCTCTCGGAAAGAAGATTTTATAAGTATATAACGAGGTATTATTATGGCAAACGACAGAATTATTAAGGTGGGTATTATCGGCTGCGGCGGCATTGCAAACGGAAAGCATATGCCCTCGCTCAAAGATGTCCCCGGAGTTGAAATGGTTGCTTTCTGTGATATTATCGAGGAGAGAGCAGTTCAGGCAAAGAATAATTATGGCACGGCAGATGCAAAGGTATATACAGATTATAAAGAGCTTCTGAAGGATGATGAAATAGAGGTCGTTCACGTTCTGACCCCCAACAGAAGCCACAGCTTTATAACCGTTGACGCTCTTGAAGCAGGCAAGCACGTTATGTGCGAAAAGCCTATGGCTATAAATCCCACCGAGGCTCAGAAGATGCTTGACGCCGCAAAGCGTACCGGTAAGAAGCTGACTATCGGTTATCAGAACAGACACAGACAGGATTCGCTCTTTATGAAGAGAGCCGCTGATGAGGACGTTTTCGGTGAGATATATTATGCCAAGGCGCTCGCTCTGCGCAGAAGAGGCGTTCCCACGTGGGGCGTTTTCATAGACGAGTATGAGCAGGGCGGAGGTCCGCTTATAGACATCGGAACTCATGCGCTTGACCTTACTCTTTGGATGATGAATAACTACGAGGTAAACTACGTGGTTGGAACTGCATTCAACAAGTTCAGATACCAGACCGAAACGGGCAACTCCTGCGGTGACTGGGATCCCGATCAGTTTACCGTTGAGGACAGCGCATTCGGCTTTATCGTTATGAAGAACGGTGCAACCATCATTCTCGAGTCCTCTTGGGCTCTCAATATCCTCGACTATCACGAGGCAGAGACAATAATCTGCGGAACAAAGGCAGGCGCAGATATGAGAGACGGTATCAGAATAAACGGAGTAATGCAGGGCAAGCAGTACGTGCTCACACCCGATCTTACCTCCGCTCCCATACCTCTCTACGAGGGACTTGCACTTCCGAGCGTTCCCGAAAAGAGAGAGGCTATGCTCTGGATAGACGCAGTCAGAAACGATAAGCCCGTATTCGTAAAGCCCGAGGAGGCATTTACGGTAACGAGAATACTCGACGCTATATACGAATCTGCAAAGACAGGCAAGCCCGTATATTTTAACTGATAAAACAGAAAATCCGCTCAATGAGCGGTACTCATAAGACAGTTAACAGGCACAGCAGTTCAAACTGCTGTGCCTGTTCTTGACTGAACGCTATGTTTGTGATAGGATATAAGTAGTTTGACAAACTTGAATTTGACGAGGTAAATATGAACTATAAAGTTATTACATCATCGGACGAATTGTGGTGCAAAGTACGCAATTATGCAGAAAGTTGTTCATGGAGAGCAGGAAAGGTATTGGCAAATACTATGGATAACAATGCATTTCAAGATTGGGAAAGAGTTGTTGTTGCCATAGATAATGAGAAAATATGTGGGTATTGTACTGTTGCAAAAACAGATTGTATTCCCAATGTTCCATATACACCTTGTATTAGTTTTATGTTTGTTGACGAGGCGTGCAGAGGAAATAGGCTAAGCCAACAATTAATCTACTATGCAATGGATTATCTTAAAAGTGTTGGTTTTGATAAAGCGTATTTAGTAAGTGACCATGAGAATTTATATGAAAAATATGGTTTCCGTGTAATAGACCGTAAAATTGCTCCATGGGGTTCTGAAGAAAAAATATATATGAAAGAATTTTGATACAGACAAATTCCAATTTATTGAACAGATGCAAGAGCGCACTTCTATACACCTCTGTAGGATATATAGTGTGGGGTGCGGTTTTGCACCGCACCAAAGCCTCCCTTGTGTAAAGGGAGGTGGCACGGATTAAGCCATGACGGAGGGATTGTGTGGTAGGACCTCACACTTTACAGGCACCTTCGGCGAAACCGCACTGCAGTAACAATCCCTCAGTCAGCTCCGCTGACAGCTCCCTTTACACAAGGGAGCCTTTCCTAAACCGGTACATACTACAAATAATCCGACCTATGATGTAAACCATAGGTCGGATTAACTGCTTTATGACCCCGCTCAATGAGCGGTACTCATAAGACAGTTAACAGGCACAGCAGTTCAAACTGCTGTGCCTGTTCTTGACTGAACGCTATATTTGTGATAGGATATAAGTAGTTTGACAAACTTGAATTTATCTAATAGATAGAAACAGCCTCTCTATATTGGGAGGTTGTGCTATTTTAGCAAATTATGTCGAGAAAAAACATTTTGTTTTCCATACAATATGAGCATAAGGAGGTGAACAGAAATGGATGAGCATATCGAAGCAGTTCAAAGAATGCAGGACTATATTGCAACATATCTCGATATGAATATTACAATGGCAGATTTAGCAAAGGTGTCAAAGTACTCACCTTGGTACTCATATAGACTTTTTGTAGATTTGCTACACGTGACACCAGCAGTTTATATTAGGCGACTGAGATTATCTAAATCAGCACTCCGATTGCGAGACGGGAAAGTAAAAATCATTGATGTCGCATTTGATGCTGGATTTGATAGTGTGGATGGATATCAAAGAGCATTTTACAAGGAATTCGGATGTAATCCACATGAGTATGCGGTTTGTCCTTCTCCAATCTATCTGTTCAAACCTTATGGTATCAAGTATGCAAATAGAAAGGAAAACAAAAATATGAGCGAAGTGAAAAGTGTTTTTGTACAAGTAATCGAGAAACCAGAAAGAAAAGTCATTATCAAGCGAGGAAAAGAAGCAACAGAATACTTTAAATATTGTGAAGAAGTTGGTTGCGATGTATGGGGACTGCTCTGCAGTATGAAAGCAATTAGTGGTGAACCTGTATGCTTATGGCTTCCTAAAAACCACATCAAAGCAGGAACATCTGAATACGTGCAGGGTGTAGAGGTAGCAATGGACTATTCGGGTGAAATTCCCGACGGATTTGAGGTCATCGAACTACCTAAATGCAAATACATCATGTTTCAGGGCGAACCTTTTGAAGAGGAAAACTGTGGTGAAGCAATTCAGCAGGTATGGGATGCAGTAAAAAAATACAACCCTCAGACCATTGGATATGATTGGGATAATAGCAATCCCCGTATTCAGTTAGAACCTATTGGAACAAGAGGATATATCGAACTGCA
>JAZSMJ010000067.1:0-4542 GCA_045535815.1 Eubacteriales bacterium | reverse complement strand
ATCCACCCAGCCGCCGAAGTATCCCGAAATTCCGCCGAGGACCACGCCGATGAGCGTTTCGAGAATAACAACGATAAAGCCGATGGTAAGCGAAATTCTTCCGCCATACATCAGACGAACGAAAACGTCCATACCCTTATCGTCTGTTCCGAGAAGATGCTCCTTGTCGGGAGAGGCATAGTTGTTGATACCGCTGACGTGCTCAAGCTGCTCAACCACCTCGATCTTATTACCGTTTTCATCGGTATACTCATAGGTTTGATAAATGAAATTGGAAACCTCTGTTCTGTCAACCGTTTCCTCACCCCACTTCTGATAGATAACGGGGCCGAGGAAGGAGAAGAGGAAGAGGAATGCGATCATCAGAATACCCACGATAGAAAGCTTGGATCTGAAGAATCGACGAATAACGAGCCTTATGGGGCTCATCTCCTGATAGGTTTCCTCCTGCTCGCCTGTAACGGTAACGGGAGCTTCGTCATTCTCTGTTGAGGCGATGAACTGTTTATCCTTTTCTGACATCTCTTAACCTCACTTTCCAAGCTTGACACGGGGGTCAACGATAGAATACATAATATCGGAGCAAAGCGTACCGATAACCGTCAGCACCGCAAGGAACATATTGTATCCCATAATAAAGGGAATGTCGCCCTCCTTAAGCGCCTGATAAGCAAGTCTACCTATACCGTCGATACCGAATACCTGCTCGGTGATCATCATACCGCCGAATAGCGAGGGGAGAATACCCGCAAGAAGAGTTGCGAGAGGAATCATGGTATTACGGAATGCGTGAACGTAAATAACCTTGTTTTCAGACAGACCCTTTGCTCTTGCAGTACGGATATAGTCCGCACCGAGAACCTCGAGGGTGTTGGTACGTGTGTAACGCATAAGTCCGCCGATCGAAAGAATTACGCTTACGAAAATGGGAAGGATAAGATGCTGAATGATATCGAGAAATTTCTCAAATCCGCCTGCAAAGCTGTCGGCATAGTCCTTCGTAGCGTCGATAAGTCCGTTTGCAGGAAGCCAGCCGAGATCTACGGCAAAGACCTTGATAACGATGGCGGCAAAGAAATATGTAGGAAGCGACAGACCTATCATCGTAAACACGGTGACGGCGTAGTCCCTTACAGAATACTGATGAGTGGCACTTGAAATGCCGAGGGGGATGGCAATCAGGAACTGAAGCACCGTTGCCACCGCTGCGATGGCGAAGGAAATCCACATATTTTCACCGATGACCTGAGCCACAGGCTTATCATATTTAAAGGAATTTCCAAGGTCGCCCTGCAGCAGCTTGGTTATCCAGTTGAAATAACCGCTGGCAATTCCCTTGAATGAGGAATCACCTATTCCGTACAGCTCCTTGAAATGGTCCACGTCCTCTTGCTTTATGGCACCCGTCTGGAGCTGTGTTGCGAACTTCAGATCCACATAGTCGTTGGGCATCAGACGCACCATCGTATAGATGATGATCGATACACCGAAAAGTATGAGGAGAGAGATCAGCAATCGTTTTACAATATATTTAAACATTTTTTCTTCCGTTTTTCTTATTTAATAAGTGAAACACGACTCTGCGAGCATCAGCGCTCGAGGTTGAGAGAAACCTTATGCAGATCGTTGGTAAGACCGCAGTAGGGAGAAAGCTCGCTCTCGGGAGTAAGAGAGTCAACGTCGATCTTTTCGGTGTTGAATGCGAACAGGTCGTCTCTCTGGTATGTGGGAAGCTCGATAGCAAGCTGCATTACGATATCAAGAGCCTGAGAATAAAGGTTTGCACGGATTGCCTTACCCTCGGGAGTGTCGTCGAGTGTCTTACGAGCCTCGTCGATGATCTCGGAGAGCTCCTCAATAAGAGCCTTCTCTGCATCGTACTTACCGCCTACGTTAAGCTTGATCTGCTTATATCCCCAGTTGAGAGTTGAGGATGCATTGGACTCGATGTGATATACCTGATACATATCGGGGTCAATGGTAGAGCCCCAAGCAGCCGCCCATACGGTAAGGTCACCTGTGGAAAGCTTCTTAAGAGCGTTAGCATCGGTGGTAACGTTTACCTGGAAGCCAACCTCGTTAAGGAACTCACCTGCGTGCCACATAGCCTGCCAAGCGGGATGGTCGGTCTCCTCGCCTGCGATGGTGAAGGTATACTTGAGAGTATGGTTGCCCTTTACGTATACACCGTTAGCATCAAGAGTATAGCCTGCGCCCTCTACAAGAGAGATGATAAACGCCTGCTGCTCCTCCTTTGTAAAGGTATCGCCAGCCTTCTTGCCGCAAGCTAAAACGTAGTCACGGTAAGCGGGGTTTACGACCGAGAGATCCTCTGGCACCTTGCCACCGATGTAAGGATAGTATGCGGTTGCCTTGTTGGGATAAGCCCAGCTGGACTTGGACATAGAACGGTAGATAGCCTGAGCTGTGGTTTCGTAGTAGTCTACACACTCCTGGGTATTGATGGTGTGCATAATAGCCTGACGAACCGCCATATCAGGAACCTTACCTGCATTGATGCCGATATATCCGTAGCCTGCGGTCTGGATGGACTGGTTACCGATGCCCTGATCCTTCTTGCCGTCAAGCTCGTCTATGGTCTCGGGATTTGCGTTAGGCTCTGCAAAGTCGATCTCCTTGTTGTAAAGAGCATTAAGCATCTGAGTAGAGGATACTACCTGATAACGAACCTTCTTGATAGTTGCGGGTCCCATAATGTAATAGGGATTACGCTCAAAGTAGATAACGCCCTTATCGTAGAAATCACCTGCGCCGATACCGTCAAGACCGCCACTGGACTTACTTGCTGCGTAAGGACCTGCGCCAACGGGAACGCCAAGCTTCGAGGGGTTCTTAACTACGTTTTCCATAAAGCTCTGAGAACCACGCTCAACGCCGAAGTTTGAAACGAAGTCAAATGCCTCGATATGCTCCTGATCGGAGTAATAGTACATAGGAGCTACGCTGAATGCAAAGTTCCAGATAGCCTTGGGGTCAACGTCATGAATGGTGATGGAGAGAACCTCGTGGCTCTCTGCCTGACCGTCTGCGGAATATGTAGGTACGGGATATTCCACGCCGTTTACGGTAACGGGCACTTCCATATTAGCAAACTTGATGCCCGAGATGTTGGGGAACTTAATAGTAGCGTTCTGGAAATAGTTTTCCATAGCTACGTTGGTAAGATAGCTGTTAAGAGTAGAGGCGGTTGCCCAATACTGAATAACGGTAGCGATATCGTGAGGAATGTTTGCGTTATAAACAAACTCGATGGCACGCTCCTTGCTCCAGGTAAGCACGTTCTCCTTAACGTCGGCGTTGTATTCAAGCTTACCGTCGTTTCTGTTCCATACGATCCAGCCCTCGTTGTAGAGGAATGCCTCAACGTCGGTGGTAAGAAGGTTCTTGTATACTGTTCCCTCCTTATCCGAGAAGCTGATCTGATCGTAGGAGTTAAGCGAGTTGGACCAGTCGTTGTTAAGCTCCTCTCTGAAGAGCTCAAGTGCCTTTTCATAGTCCTCTACAAGATGAGCGTAGGCAGGACCGTTTTCGGAATACTCCTCAAGCTTTGCCTTGAAGCCGTCGCTGTCAAGATTACCGTTCTCATCCTCGGAGAAGATATCGGCTGACGCATCAACAAGGGCGTCAATACGTGCGGTAGCATCGGTTTGGAACTGAAGCATAAAGGCATCCTGCTCCTTCTCGTTCTCGGTCTGTGTGCGGTAAGCCTTAAGACCTACGATATCGGTGGAATAGATGGTGCTGGAGCCTGTATATGCGGGATCGAGATATACGTAGAGATTGAAAAGAACGTCCTTAATGGTAAGATAAGAGCCGTTCGAGAAGCGAACGTTGTTCTTAAGAACGAAATAATAGGTTGTGGTCTGATCCACGTCCTCGGTGCCCTTGGTGATAATCTGAAGATCCTTGGTAACGGCTGCCTCGTCGTCACCGTAGGTATACTTACCGTCCTTATCGTTGGACAGCATACCGATCTGGGTCATACCTACCACGCTGCTGTCGGTTGCAGAGGTGGAGAAGAAGGGGTTGAATACCTTATCGACCTCGAGGGTAGCGAATACCAACGGATCGGTTTCATTGTTATATGCGGTCTTATCCTCATCCTTGCCGAAAACGATAATGAGGGTTACTACTATAGCGATAACCGCTACTGCTGCGGCGGCAACAGGCCACCATTTTTTCCAGAATGCCTTGCTGGCAATCTTCGACCATAAGTTAGTGAAAAAATCTTTCATATCTACAATCTCCTTTGATTATTCTATCTTAAGGCTCTTTTGTTTTGTCGAGCATATTTACCGTAACGTCGGTTATCTCCGAGCCGTCGCCCTCGGGAATGAAATAAACCGCCTTATCCTCGATAACGATCAGCGAGGACTCCTTGTCAAAACCGTTTGGCAGCTGAGAGCAGGTGACGGTAGCGTTTGAAACCGTCAGACCTTTAAGCTTACTGTTCTCAATCTTCATAACGAGAGGAGCTACCATAATAAGCTTGGTGCCTGAAGTCGGATCGTAGCCATGTCG
>JAZSMJ010000037.1:0-15540 GCA_045535815.1 Eubacteriales bacterium | reverse complement strand
ATAACGTCCGATCGCATCGACACCGCAGATTCGACCGAAATTATTATAAGGATACCAAAAGGTACTGCCTGGATGTTTCACGTGAAACATTCAACAGTCAAGCATGACGCAGAATTTAATGTTTCACGTGAAACATTGAATTAAAAAATATAACAAAATAGCTCCGATACATTGACTTTTCTTATAAGCATTGATATAATAATATTATAATGCTTCCGGAAAGGACAAAGTCTGATGGGAAAAACGATAGTATTTGCCAACCAAAAGGGCGGAGTGGGTAAAACGACCTCTGCCGTCAATATTGCCGCCGCTGTGGCGCACCTTGGCAAAAAGGTTCTTATGGTGGATGCCGACCCGCAGGGAAACGCTACGAGCGGACTTGGCATAAATAAGAAAAATCTCTCTGCATCCGTTTACGATCTGATAATCGGCAGGGCAGATGCAGCATCCATAACCGTTAAGACGGAGTTTCCTAACTTATACGTAATGCCTGCCAACATTTCGCTTGCAGGCGCTGAATTTGAGCTTGTTTCTGCGGAAGCACGTACCGACCGTCTTGCAACGGCGCTCAAGGCCGTTTCGGACGATTACGACTACATATTTATAGACTGCCCTCCGTCTCTCGGTCTTCTGACTGTTAACGCTCTGACCGCAAGCGACGGTGTCATAATCCCTATGCAGTGCGAGTATTTTGCGCTTGAGGGGCTTTCACAGCTGATGATGACCATCCGACAGGTAAAAAAGCTGTACAACCCCAACATTGAGATAACGGGAATAGTCGTTACTATGTATAACGGCAGGCTCAACCTCTCGGTGCAGGTAATGAATGAGCTGAAAAAATATTACGGTGATAAACTGTTCAAAACGCCGGTGCAGAGAAGCGTGCGTCTCAGCGAGGCACCCAGCTACGGACAGCCTATAATATACTTTGACAAGTATTCAAAGGGCTCGCTTGCATACATAGATATAGCAAAAGAGCTTATCACGAGAATATAGTCAAAATTGTCGGTATATAATAATAAGGAAGGAAAAAATCATGTCGAAGGGTAAAAACACCGGTCTCGGCAGAGGACTTGATGCGATTTTCATCGATAACTCCTCCGATACCGCTCAAGGCGGAATAACCATGCTCCGTCTGTCCGACATAGAGCCAAGAAAGGATCAGCCGAGAAAAAGCTTTGACGATGCATCGCTTGCTCAGCTTGCCGAATCGATCACGGCTCACGGTCTTATACAGCCTATCGTCGTCCGTCAAAATGGCGGATTTTATCAGATAATTGCAGGTGAACGCAGATACCGTGCCTGTAAGATGGCAGGTCTTATCGAGGTTCCGGTAATTATAGTGGATTCTGACGAGCAGAAAACGGACGAGATCGCTCTTATAGAAAACATTCAGCGTGAGGATCTGAACTCCATGGAGGAGGCAAGAGCCATAAAGGCGTTGCTTGACCGCCACGGTCTTACTCAGGAAGCGCTTTCAAAGAGAATAGGAAAGAGCAGAAGTGCTATTGCAAACAGTATAAGACTGCTTGAGCTTCCGCTTGAAACAGCGTCCTACGTTGCGGCAGGACGGCTTTCGGCAGGTCACGCACGTGCGCTTCTTGCGATAAACGATCCCGATGCCATAGACAAGGCAGCTCAGACGGTGCTTGAGCAGGATCTTTCGGTTAGACAGACCGAGGAGCTTGCAAAGAAGCTAAACCGCCCGGCTTCGCCCACAAAGGAAAGAGGAGACGAGGATACGCAAGGCATTGATTACGCCGCTGACCTTTCCTCAAGATTGACGTCTGCCCTCGGAAGAAGGGTCAAGATAACCGACGGCGCTCGCACAAAAAAGATCGAGATAGAATATGCGGACAACTCCGATCTTGAAAAGATAATCAAAAAGCTTTGCGGAGCGTCGTTTTTGGACCTTCAGTAAGGTATAAAATAAGAAAAGTAAAAATTTACATAAAATATTCTGCGAAAAGGAATTAAATATCATGCTTGACATAAAATTAATTAAAGAAAATACCGAAGACGTTATAAACAGACTTGCCGCTAAGGGTAAGGACGCAAAGGAAGAGATCGCAAGAATTCTCGAGCTTGACACTCAGAGAAGAGCAATGATCTCCGAAAACGAGGCTCTTAAGGCAGAGCAGAACAAGCAGTCCAAGATGGTTCCTCAGTACAAAAAAGAGGGAAAGGACACCGCAGAGCTGTTCGCACGTATGAAGGAGCTTTCCAACACCGTAAAGGAAAACGACGATAAGCTCAAGGTAATAGAGACAGAGTATACCAATCTTATGCTCTCACTCCCCAATCTTCCCGATCCCGACCTTAAGAGCGGCGGTAAGGAAAACAACCAGCCTCTCCGTTATTTCGGTGAGCCTCACGTATTTGATTTTGAGCCCAAGAATCACGTTGATATCTGCAAGGGGCTCGGTCTTATCGACTACGAAAGAGGAGTTAAGCTCTCCGGAAACGGCTTCTGGATATACAGAGGAATGGGCGCACGTCTTGAGTGGGCGCTTCTCAACTACTTTATAGATACTCATATCGGCGACGGATACGAGCTTGTTCTCGTTCCCCATATGCTCGGCTATGAATGCGGTCTTACCGCAGGTCAGTTTTTTAAGTTTGCGGACGAGGTATATTGGCTCGAGGCAGCAGAGGACGAGCGTCGCAGATTTATGCTTCCCACGGCAGAAACTGCTCTCGTTACCCTTCACAGAGATGAGATACTCACAGAAGCAGAGCTTCCGAGAAAGTATATAAGCTATACACCCTGCTTCAGAAGAGAGGCAGGAAGCTACCGTGCTGACGAGCGCGGAATGGTAAGAGGACATCAGTTCAACAAGGTTGAAATGGTACAGTACACACGCCCCGAGGATTCCGATGCGGCATTTGAAGAGCTTGTAGGCAAGGCAGAAGCCCTCGTTTCAGGGCTCGGCTTCCATTTCCGCACGGTTAAGCTTGCCGCTGAGGACTGCTCCGCATCCATGGCAAGAACATACGATATCGAGATCCAGATCCCGTCCATGAACGGCTACAAGGAAGTAAGCTCGGTATCAAACGCAAGAGATTACCAGGCTCGCAGAGGCTCTATCAGATTCCGCAGAGAAGCTACGGGTAAGACCGAGTTCGTTCACACACTCAACGGATCGGGACTTGCAACCAGCCGTATTCTCCCTGCGCTCGTTGAGCAGAATCAGCAGAAAGACGGAAGCGTAAAGGTTCCCGAGGTTCTCCAGAAGTATCTCGGAACGGATATAATAAAATAATCGATCAAAGGAGACTGAAAATGCTATCTTCATTGATGGGTGCCTTCGAATACGACGGCACGGTGTCTCTTGAGATCGTCATCTGGTCACTTTTTATGGGAGTGGTCATAGCCGCTCTCATAACCTATATAAAATGTACGGTGCTCGGCGTTTTCGTGCGCCGTCTGCTCAAGGCAGAAGGAACGGCTTCTGAAAATGCAAAAAGCTTAAAAGAGCTTGATCTTGAAAAGAATATTCTTGTAAGACTTGCCCTTTTGTCCAAAAAGCCCTACTCGGGAGCTGTGAAGGCAGTTCTGGCGGACGGCACGGAGCTTGATAATACAAGACGGCTTCCAAACGGCACAGACAGAGATCAGCTAAAATACTATATTCCAAAGGAAAAAGCTTTCCGTGCTGAGCTCACCTACAAGCGAAAGGGAAACGATCTTGTAACGGTTATCGTTACGATAGTTCTGTTTCTTGCCATAGCACTTCTGGCATTTACCGTCATCCCATATCTTATATCTATGGCATCATCAGTATTTTAATATATTAAAACCAACGAATTCTGCCGGTCATTCCGGCAAGCCGGCTACCCCGGCACGGTGAATATAATGACATATAATCAAAACAGCAGACCAAATCCACAACGCCCCCCGGTGCAGCAGCAAAGACCGGCATACAATCAGCGCAAGCGCAAGAAAAGACGCAGTACCGCCTCGGTAATGCTTATAATATTTGCAATCGCAGCAGTCTGCGTGGCCGTTGCATTTTTACTGCTTCACGCATTCGGTCTTCGCTATCTGAAATATCCCACCGAGGACGGCGGATACGTCAAATTCTTCGGACGTGTTGATGAGGACGGCGATCCGAAGTCGGGCAAGCTCTATCTTTCAAACGGAATAACCGCAGAGATAGACACCGAAACCGGCAAGCTCGTTTATTCAAACGGAGACACCTACGAGGGCGGTATGTACAACCTTCTCCGTCACGGAAACGGCACAATGATCTATTCAAACGGAGATAAATATATCGGTGAATTTGAAAACGATATGATAGACGGCACCGGTACCTTCTATTTCTCTAACGGAGACGTTTACGAGGGTCAGCTCGATCAGGGAATGAAAGAGGGAATGGGCACGTATACCTGGGCGGACGGCTCGATGTACGTCGGTCAGTTTTCCTCTGATATGAAAAACGGCACGGGAAAATACGTGTGGTCAGACGGCTCGTCCTATGAAGGAAGCTACGTAAACGACCTCAAAAACGGAAAGGGAACCTATATCTTCTCAAACGGAGATACCTACGTCGGAGATTTCCAAAATGATATCCGCACGGGCGAGGGAACCTACAGCTGGGCTAACGGCGAAAGCTACACCGGAGAGTTTGTCGACAACAAGATGAACGGATGGGGAATCTACACCTGGCCCGAGGGACGTACCTACGAGGGATATTTTGAAAACGGTCAGATAATGCGTGTACAGACCGGCGAAGAAGAGTCCCCGGCGATACCCGAGGATCAGACAGATCCGGAATAAGCCCTTATAAACGGGAGATCTTTCCTGCTTTTATCACCTCTCGCTGTGCGAGAGGTGTTTTCAAATATTGAGGTCTTGATCGGAGAATAAAATGAACGAAACAAAAAAGAAGATCTTACTTTGCGGTATGGCGCTTGATATCGGAGGCGCAGAAACGCATATGACAGAGCTCGCAAAGGAGCTTTCAAGGACAGGCTATGACGTTATCGCCGCATCAAACGGAGGCGTTTACGTAAAGGAGCTTGAGGAGGCAGGAGTAAAGCACGTCACTTTACCTCTTCACAATAAATCCGTGCCGTCCATACTTCGCTCACTTGCAGGGCTTCGCTCGCTTATCAAGCGTGAAAAGCCTGATATAGTCCATGCTCATGCAAGAATTCCCGCATTTATCTGCGGTCTTCTTGCAAGATCCATGAAGTTCCGCTTTGTTACCACCGTACACGGAACGTACAAGACCACTCCGCTGTGGACGCTTATATCCGATTGGGGTGAAAAGGCACTCGCACCGAGCTGCGATCTCAAGCAGTATCTCATTGAAAACTATAAAATGCCCTCGGATAATATAACCGTAACGGTAAACGGAATAGATACCACCCGTTTTGCACCGGCCCAAAGCGATGCAGAAACAGAGTCTGAGCTCAGGCTGAGCGGCGCGCACCGAATAATCCACGTCAGCCGAATAGATACCGAAAGCTCGTATACCGCAAAGGAGCTGATAAAGGCCATGGATAAGGTCTGCGCATCTTATCCTGACGCTCAGCTCGTTATAATCGGAGACGGAAGCGATATGCACGCCGTATCGGAGCTCGCCGAAAAAGCAAATGCACGTGTTGGCAGGCAGTGCGTAGTCCTTGCAGGCCGCAGGACCGACGTTTGCCGCATACTTTCCTGCGGTAATCTTTTCGTCGGAGTTTCAAGAGCCGCACTTGAGGCTATGGCGTGCGGTCTTCCTATAATTTTATCGGGCTCACCCGAATACGGTCAGGGCTACGGCGGTATTTTTGACGAAAATATGCTCAGCGAGGCTATGGCGGACAACTTCTGCTGCAGAAGCTGTCCCGAGGATGCTCCGCATTCGCTTGCAGATGATGTTTTAAAAATATTCTCCCTTAGCCGTGATGAGATAGAGGCAATGGGCGAATACAACCGAAGCGTAGTTATAAAAAACTACTCCGTTTCACGCATGACGCAGGATGCGATATCGGTATACTCGTCACTCACCCCTAAAAAGCGGTGTAAGTACGGAGACGTTATAATCAGCGGTTACTACGGATATAACAATATGGGTGACGACTCTCTGCTCGCTTCGATGATAGCCACTCTGAAAAAAAGAGAGCCGAATATCAGAATAACGGTATTATCAAAGCGCCCGTCAGAGACACGCCGTCTTTTCGGAGTTGCAAGTATAAACCGATTTAATCCGTTTTCTCTGTTTATTGCAATGCGTCGGGCAAAGATACTCATCAGCGGCGGCGGTAGCCTTTTGCAGAATGAAACGAGCAACCGCTCCCTCAATTACTATATCACGATAATAAAGCTTGCCAAAATGATGGGGCTTAAGGTTGCGGTATATGCAAGCGGTATAGGCCCTGTGCACGGGGATAAATTCCGTGCACGCACAAGCGCCGTGCTTGAGATAGCTGACAGTATAACCCTTCGTGAAGGCTCGTCTCTTGAGGAGATACGTTCAATGAAGGTAAAAAATGAAAACGTCAGCGTTACTGCCGATCCCGTTTTTGCAATGGCGAGCCCCGATAGCGACTGGATAAGATATATTATGAAGCAAAGGGATCTGATCCCTGAAAAGGACTACTTTGCGGTATCTCTCAGATCGTGGCACGCATCCTCTGAGGATTTTGAGGATAAAATATGCGCTCTTTGCAAGAGAGTTTCCGAAAAATACGGTATGACTGCGCTGTTTATCCCCTTGCAGATAAGCCGTGACCTTGCCATATGTGAGCGTATGGCGCTCAGATGCAACGGAATTCTGGTGAAGGACCTCACAGCCTCGGAATTTACCGGGATAATCTCAAATACCAAGTTCGTTATCGGAATGCGTCTGCATTCACTTATCTACACCGCAAGAGCAGGCGTTCCGTTTATCGGACTCTCGTACGATCCCAAGGTAAACGCACTTGCAAAGGAGCTTGATATTCCGTACGTTGCCGACGTTGTGGACGTCGATACCGAATCGCTTGTCGCAATGGCAGATGAGATTATGGAAAACAGAAGCGAAATATCCGAAAAGATAAAGACCAAAGCATCAGAGCTTGCACTGAGGACCGAAACCGACTCCCTGACAATCGCACGAATGCTGTCGGATATGTAAAAGGATTTTATCCCCGAGAGACTCTCTCGGGGAGAATTTTTAACAAAAACCGTTTGTCAAATCGTTCAATTTACACTCAGCCTTCAGCTGCCAAAACATTATCCCAAAAATGTGGAAAATTTTTAAAAAGCAAGCATACAAAAGGCTTTTTTCGGGTTGGATGTAGAGTTTTTGCTTGTGTTGAAAAATTTCCGTTTAACCATTTGTTCTAAACTGTAAAACAGCCGTCTTGACTTTTTTTCTTCATATGTTAAAATTGAATCAAGCAATGCGCCTTGTGAAGACGCATTAACAAAATTAATCTTCTTTCAGGAGGAAACATTATGAAACGCACGACCAAGCTTATGGCCGTTTTATTTGCGGCAATACTTGCAGTCTCGATCCTCGTGCTTTCCGCTTATGCGGCAGGATCTACCGTGACGGTGGGTGTTACCGGATACAATACCGGACACGAGGTTACAGTTTCACTCTGCCAAAACGGCGAGGTCAAGCACTCAGGCTTCGTTACACTTTACGAGGGCGGAGGAAAAATAACACGTGAGGTAGACGTTGCAAACGTCATCTCCGGCACTTACGATATAGTCATCGAGTCCGAGGGCTGTATTATCACCACAATAACGGACGTTTTCGTTGACAGAGCTATCAATCTTACTCTTTACGATAACGGCTCCCTTAACAATATCACTCTGATAAACGGTGATATTGACGGTAACGGCTTTATCGACAGCACCGACGTTTCCACTTTTGTTTTTGATATGGCAAAGAGCGATGAGAACGCTTCTTATCCCAACTCTGATATCAACGGCGACACATACCGTGACGCCCTTGACGTTTCCATCCTTTCGCATAATCTCTTTGCACAGGATCCCAAGATTCCGTTTGTATCCGAGCTTCCGGAATATACCGCTTTCAGCTCCGATATTGTTGAAAACGTTACGACGAAGAACGGCACTCCCGTTACCGTTACGGTTTCTGCAAACGCTATAACGGTTGACAGCACAGATTCTCATATGGCTCTCAGCGTTGCGGCAGCTAAGATGGAATCAAATCTTACCTTTACAAGCTGGAATCCCACAGTCACCGGCTACAGCGGAAGTCTTACCGATAAAAACGGACTTTCCCTTACTATTGCACCCATTACCGCAAACGACGGTACCGTGCTCAATTTGATAACCCATCTTTCATGGGATGAAGAGGCAAGCCTTCTTCGTAAATACGTTGAATATATGGTGCAGGGAAGCGACAGCGTACATATGACGCAGATAACCCTCGACACAGTTGATATAACGGGCGATAATCAGCTTCTCAACGTATTCCCCGATATGTCAAACGGCTCGAATGCCGTAAACTATAACAGCTGGCCGGCATACCTTACCGATCACTTTATGGGTATCGAGTTCCCGGTAGCTACCACAAATTCAGATGCCACAACTTTGTACTTAAGACATACCCCCGAAATTGATATGACGGCAAACTTCTGGTATAGCTCAAAGACCGAGATATGCGGTCTTGCAGACGGACAGGATTCCGAAGATGCTTTCTGGGATTATATGTACCCCAGAACCAAGGTTGCTACCTATCCCGACGGATATTACTTCAACTATAACTCCTGGTGGTCTCAGTATGAGATGCCTTACGGAGAAACCATGACCTTAGATCTTATGCAGAAGTTCTTCGGCGGTATCTCCAAGTACGGCGCAGCCGTTGAAGGCTACACCATAGACTGCGGATGGTCCAACAAGCAGTCGATATGGGAGATAGACCCCATACGCTTCCCCGAGGAATTCAAGAATATAGACGAATACGCAGGACAGTTCGGAACAGAGCTTGGCTTCTGGTTCTCTCCTGCTACCTCCTATCCCGACGCTACCGATACAGTATGGGCAAAGGAAGCAGGCTATAATATCATAACCGGCATCACTCCCAACGGCGTTTGTATGTGGGATGACGTTTTTGCTCAGGAAATGATCGAAAATCTGTATCACAACGTTCACGAATACGGCGTTGAGGTCTTCCGTGGCGACGGACTTTACCTCACCTGTACTGCGACCGATCACGGTCACGTTGGCGACGGCAGTCCTCAGGCAACCTTCGGCACCGGCACAATAGAGCACGCTGCCGAAAACTACATTCGTATTCTTGAGGCGGCTATCGAGGCTAATCCCGATATCGTTGTAAACTCGATCAACACCTTCGGAACGGCTAATCCCTCTCCCTGGTGGATGCAGTGGGTTACAGCCACCAACGCAAATATGGGTAACGACTCGCCCAAGGGCCGTATCCCTGCTCCCGACTACCGTGATTCTTACACCTCCGCACGTGATTTCTTCTCGCTCCAGGGTCTTTGCAACTACGATATCCCTGCAGAGATGCAGGAGGTATTCGGACTGCTTCAGCAGACTCCCTCCGACTTTACGGATGACTTCGTATCCGTGCTCTTCAGAGGTCACTTCTTCCTTGACCTTTACGTAAATCATAACTTTATGAGCGAGGAAAGATATGAGCGTCTTGCTGATATGATAAACTGGGCAAAGGCTAACGAGGACATTCTTCTTAATAATACAGAAGCTATCTATCAGGAGTCTTGGGACCTTGATAACGCATACCCGCTCAACCATTCAACACAGCTCTGGCGTGAGCCCTACGGCTTTGCTCACGGCAAGCTGGTAATGCTCCGCAACCCCTGGGCAGAAAAGGCTGAAATAACTATAGACGTTCCCACAGCCGAGGGCGAGGTAGGAAGCTACGACGTTATAAGCCTCTATCCCGAGGTAAGAGTATACGCAAAGAACGTATCGGCAGGCAGCTCGGTAACAATACCTCTTTCTGCTTACGAAACAGTCGTTCTTACGACCGACGTATGCGGTGCAGTTGACCTTCCCGTTTATACCGTTCCATGTGCAATTACGGTAAGCGGCGACAATTATAATTTCGACCTTGCAGATGACGGTGTGTTCAGCGCAGACTATGAAGCAACCGTTACCGTTTCCGATGAGATAAACAGACTTTACGTTCTCCTCGAGGCTACAAACGATCCTAAAGCTCCCGCTATAACAATTAAGGTAGACGGAGCTCCCCAGACCGTAAAATACACGGGAACTGCAACTGATGCATGGTATGCAGACGGACTTGCAACCCCCGAAAGCTGGCTGTTTGCTTACGTTGACCTCTCTGCAGGCACGCACAGTATAGAAATTGATTTCTCAACAAACGAGGCTATCACCGAGGCATCGGCATTCGTATGGAGCTACCGCACGCAGTCAACAGACACAGTGCACGAAAATATGCTTCCTGCACCCGAGGAGATATCGGGCGATTCCGCAATGCTCTTCTCAACCAAGCTTATAGGTATTGGCAAATTCGCACTTGCAAACTGTGACGATACGACTCAGATAGCAAATCCTGCACTTCAGCTCAGCACAGAAAACAAGATGCAGGGAAGTGGCGCTCTTATGTCTGTAAATCCCCAGACGGTCGAGACCTTTATGGTAATGCTCGGCAAGCAGACCGACCTTTCCGCATACGAGGAAGACGGACTTATTCATATGTGGGTATACGTAAGTGACACATCCGGCATTACGGACGGTCTCGGAAGAATAGAAATATCCCACGATGCAGGTGTCAATATAGATAACTTCTCTTATTGGGATATATCCGGTCTTACAAACGGCTGGAACGAGATAATAATGCCCATCTCGGCGGCAACTCAGAACAACGCCAACTGGAGCAAGATAAACTACTTCAGATTCTATCAGTATATCGCAGGTCCCGTTACGATAGGCGTTGACGATATATATATCGGTCACCCCGACGATATGCCTGCAATGTACGATATAACCTTTGAGGGCGGCTCAGCCACAGGCGGCAGCGCTCCTGCATCAAAGGCAACTACGGCAGGAAACAACATCGCAATACCGCAGAACACCTTCACAAACTACGGTCACACCTTCACAGGCTGGCTCTGCAGTGCAGACGGTCAGATCTATCAGCCCGGTGATACGTATACCGTAAGCGGAGCTGCAACCTTTACTGCACAGTGGATCGAGGGCTCACCCGAAGCATTCGTTAAGGAGCTTGCTCTTTGCAACACTGCATCGGCAGGCATCACGTCCGATACTCACTTCTTTATAGGCGGAACAAACGTAGTACTTCCCACTTCAGAATCCATAGACGGTAAGATAGGATATGTAATGGATGCTAAAGCAGGCATCAATATAATCCAGAGACATCCGCTCAATATGTCTGTTTGGGAGCTTCCTGCAGATGAGCTTACCCTCTCGTTTGACTTCTACGTTGAGGATGCGTCAAAGCTTACCGCAGGCACGTCATATTTCAATATCATATCGGGCGTTAACACCGGTATACTGCAGACCTACTTCACCAGCTTCGGCACTATAGAAAACGGCTGGAACAGCCTTTCAATTCCGCTGTCTGAAATGAATGCGGCAGTAGGTACGCTTGATCTGCTCGATCTTCAGGCAGTATCCGTCGGACTTAATATAACGGCTGATACAAAGCTGGGCATGGCAAACGTCAAGCTTGTATACGGAAGTCAGGGTGGAGATCAGATAGGCGGAGATTATATCCTCGTCGCTCTTGATAGCTCCAAAAACGCTTCCGATACAGCCCTTATAAACGGATCGGACGTCAGCTGGCCTGCAGTCGGAACGTTCGGAGATAAGCTTGGCTTCGGTGACGTAGCGTCAACGTCTATTGGAAGCTTTATCCTTCAAAGATATCCGCTTCCCGAATCGCTTACCCTCACCGGTAAGACCGCATCGGAATACACCTTTACAATAGATATTTATATTGAAGATATCACCAAGATCGATCCTGCGGCAAGCACCGCAAAGATCATTATCGGTCCGAGTGAGGTTGATGCAAACGGCGGCGCATGGCATCTTTCCTTGAATGCATTCGAGCTTACAAACGGCTGGAACACAATAGAGATACCGCTCACCGCCGAGACCTACTCAGGCTTACTTGACGTCACGGAGCTTACGACTCTTCCGTTCTCGGCTATAAACATAACAGTAACGCCTACGGGAGAAACGACCGTAGCCGCTGCTAACGCAAGATTGGTTTATTAAACATTAAACAGGGGCAAGACCGAATGTCTTGCCCCTGTATTTTTATACAAAAAAACTGCGGTCTTATCAGATCGCAGTTTTTGAATTTATTTCTCGGGATCGAGGAGTGGGAAATAGGCCTTGAAATAGCCGGCTCCCGACCATATCGTCGTAAAGCAGATAAGAGCTGAGCAGATATAAGAGATCAGATGCGAGTCGCCCATAAACGTGCCCGATCTGAAGAATACCGGCTCTAAAAGTATCAGCGTGATGCCTGCCATCTGAGATACGGTTTTAAGCTTACCTGCCATATTAGCGGCGATAACGATTCCTTCCTTGCTTGATGCGATCATACGGAGTGAGGTAACCGCAAGCTCTCTGAGGAATACCACGAATACCACCCATACGAATACGTAGCTGAAAATCTTATCCTCTCGGTTGAGAACCAAAATACCGAGCATGGTGGATATAACAAGCAGCTTATCTGCAAGAGGATCGAGAAATTTACCGAAATCGGTAACGAGATTATATTTTCTTGCTATCTGACCGTCAAGCATATCGGTAAACGAGGTCAAAAGAAAGAGCACTGCGGCGACCACTCTCGACCACACACCCGGAAGCACCGGATAAACGGTAAACAGCATAACAAACGGTATCATTATCATTCTGAGCACCGTCAGCTTATTGGGAAGATTCATCTTTTTCACTTTGTTACAACTCCTATAAGATCGTAGTCAAGAACCTCGGTTATCTTCACGGAAACGAATTCTCCCTCGGCTATCTTCTTCTTTGAGGTAAAGAAGATCTTTCCGTCAATGTCGGGAGCATCTGCATACGAGCGTCCGTAATATGCCTCTGATACTGGATCAAATCCCTCGCAGAGCACCTGATAGGTCTTGCCGAGCTTGCCCTCGTTCAATGCCTCGCTTATCTCCATCTGCTGCTGCATAATGATATCGTATCTGTCCTGCTTTATCTGCTCGTCTATCTGAGCGTCAAGATTATAAGCCGGAGTTCCTTCCTCTCTTGAGTAGGTGAAGGCACCGAAGCGGTCGAATTTAGCCTCGCCTATAAATTCGCAAAGCTCCTCGAAATCCTCATCGGTCTCACCGGGGAAGCCCACTATCGCAGTAGTTCTTATGATAATTCCCGGCACCTCGTCTCTCAGACGCTTTATCACCGAGCGTATCATAGCGCCGTCTCCACGGCGGTTCATACGCTTAAGCACGCTGTCTGAGATATGCTGTATCGGAATATCTATATATTTTACCACCCTCGGATTATCTCTGAGCTGTCCTATTATACCGTCGGTTATCTTGTCGGGATAGCAGTATAAAAGTCTTATCCAGGGAATATCTGTCTCCTCACAAATACGCTCAATAAGCTTATCGAGCGAATATTCGCCGTAAAGGTCCATACCGTATCTCGTGGTATCCTGCGCTATGAGTATAAGCTCCCGGACACCTATCTCCTCAAGCGTCTTTGCCTCGGAAACGATATCCTCAACCGTGCGGCTTCTGAAGCCGCCTCTTATCTGCGGAATAGCACAGTAGGTGCATTTATTGTCACAGCCCTCGGCTATCTTGAGATATGCGGTATATTCGGGAGTGGTTACTATGCGGTCACCGCCGAGTACAAGCTTTTCGGGATCGTCAAATGCGCTGTAGCGGCATTTTTTATCCGCCTCAATAGCTTCAATAGCCTCAACTATGCGGTGTATGCTTCCAACACCCAAAACTGCATCAACCTCGGGAAGCTCCTTCAGCACCTCCTCACGGTAACGCTGAGCAAGACAACCCGTAACAACGATGCCCTTGAGCTTTGCGTGCTTTTTGAGCCATGCAATATCGAGAATGTTGTCTATCGATTCCTTTTTTGCGCTTTCGATAAAGGCGCAGGTATTAACGATTATGTAATCCGCATCCTCCGGCTCACCGGTTATCTCATACCCTGCACTCATAAGATGGTGGAGCATGATCTCGGTATCTATCTGATTTTTTGAACAGCCGAGGGATACGAATCCTATCTTTGCTTTTTTCATCTGTGGTTTCCTTTTTTAAAAACTTTGGTCTTTTATGCGTTTTTTGATGACCGTCATTATTTCATTTTTTGAAAATCCGTGTCTTTGAAGAGCCGCTGCAAGCTTTTCGGGAGTATCGTTTGGACGCTTTGCGGCATACTGCTCACAAAGCTGAGTAAAATCGTACCCGGAAAAGTCCACCTCGTCTATAAGCTCCCTTGAATATCCGCTTTTATACAGCTCTAACCGGATGCGACGCACTCCGTACAGCTTTCTGGTCGCAAGACTGTCCACCGCATAGGCTATCTGCCTTTGATCGTTCAGATATCCCTTTGACCGAACGTAATCAACGGCAAATTCGATATCCTCCTCGGAAAAACCCTTGCGGTAAAGCTTTTCACGGAGCCTTTTTTCTGTATTCGGGGCATAAGACAGTATCGAAACTGCACTTTTTGCCGCCTTTTCGCTGCCGGATGCTGACATCAGTTGCCTTCGATGTCAACCAGACGGATGTCGAAATCGTCCTCTTCGTCATCGTCGCCGATAGAGTAGTTTTCGTTTGCATCAAGGTCAAGCTTATCCTGCATAGCCTTTATTTTATCTTCGACTTCCTTCATGGTCTCGGGATGCTCCTCAAGGTAGATCCTTGCGTTATCCTTACCCTGAGCAATGCGGTTTTCGTTATAGGAGAACCACGATCCGCTCTTGTCGATTATCTCAAGCTGAATAGCAAGATCGAGTATCTCACCCGACTTGGCAATTCCCTTGCCGTAGAGGATATCGAATTCCGCTACCTTAAAGGGCGGAGCGACCTTGTTCTTTACGACCTTACATTTTACTCTGTTACCGTAAACGTCCGTGCCGCTCTTAAGTGTCTCGCTCTTTCTTACCTCAACTCTTACAGAGGAATAGAACTTGAGCGCACGTCCGCCGGGAGTTACCTCGGGATTTCCGTACATAACGCCAACCTTTTCACGAAGCTGGTTTATAAATATAACGATACAGCTCGATTTTGCAATAGCACCCGAAAGCTTTCTTAAAGCCTGGGACATAAGTCTTGCCTGCGCACCAACGTGAGATGCACCCATATCGCCGTCTATCTCCTGCTGAGGAACGAGAGCGGCAACCGAGTCAACGACGACTATGTCAACTGCGCCCGAGCGCACGAGTGCCTCGGTTATTTCGAGCGCCTGCTCACCGCTGTCGGGCTGTGAAACGAGAAGGTCGTCTATCTTAACACCGAGAGCCTTGGCGTAAACGGGGTCAAGAGCGTGCTCCGCATCTATAAATGCGGCAACTCCGCCCACCTTCTGCACCTCTGCAGCAGCATGGAGTGCAACGG
>JAZSMJ010000058.1:0-18367 GCA_045535815.1 Eubacteriales bacterium | reverse complement strand
ACAACCACATCAATGTCACTTGTGTCACGCGCTTCACCGCGACCGTAACTGCCTTGCAACCCCACAAACCATACGCGGTTTGCGAAAGTGTCATTTAATATCTGCAAAAAGTCTTTCATCCAAGCAGTAATATCTATCATTATAATCACCTCGTCAAATTGATTTTTTCAGTGAGAGTATTATATCATTTTTCTCACCTTTTCTCAACCCCTTTTTCTTTGTCTACTGCGGGGAAACGGTTGGTGTGGGGTTGCAAGGTGGAGCTGTTTATGTTATAATGGTTGCACGGTGAAAGCCGAATTTAATTTTGGAGAATGCTGTTTGAAGAAGAACAACACCTTGGAGATTGTATTGTAAACGAGAGGTTTGCAAATACATCTCGCAATCCTCTCGTATTCCCGTCGTCAACGAATTATGAAAGGATTTAAAAAATGGAAAATTTGACGATACGTTTAGAGACAGAAAAAGACTACAGAGCAGTAGAAGAGCTTACACGAGAAGCGTTTTGGAACGTCTATAATCCCGGAGCAGACGAGCACTACTTCGTACACATGATGCGAAGTCATCCCGATTTCATACCCGAGCTTGCCTTTGTGCTCGAGAAGGACGGCGAGATCATCGGCAATATTATGTACACAAAGGCATGGCTTGAAGACGAAAATGGCGAGCGAAAGGAAATTATTTCCTTCGGTCCTCTTTGCGTTGCACCCGAGTATCAGAGGCAGAAGCTCGGCAAGCTTTTGATTGAGCATTCATTTGATGCTGCACGCAAGATGGGCTACGACGTGAACATAAACTTTGGAAATCCGGGGAACTACGTCAGCCGAGGTTTTGTGAGCTGTAAAAAGAAGAACGTCAGCTTTATCGCCACCGGCAATTTCCCGACTGCACTTCTCGTTTGTGAGCTTGTTACCGGTGCGCTTGACGGCAGAAAATGGATGTATATTCCCTCTACCGCCGCTGATTGCTGTGAAGATATTGGCGCAGTGAATGCCTTTGACGCCACGTTTCCACCAAAAGAAAAGAAGTGGATGCCGAGCCAGGAGGAGTTCTACATCTACAGCCATTCTTCGGTAATCAGATAAACGTAAAACGCCGCTGAGGTTAAATTTCTCAGCGGCAATTTTATCTCTTTTTATAAACAACAAGCTCAGGATTTTCGCCGTTTTCCTCGTAAGTGCAAACAAGTAAAAAATCCATATTTGCGACAATACCAAAGCATCGGTCTTTGCCGAATTCGCATTCAAGCTGATTTCCCAGATAGGTGGCGTTATCGTCAAGAAATTTGACGGTCTTGCCGTTAGGGAGACGGTATTCAAGGTTGACGTATCCACCTACAAGAGCATTGAGTTTTTCGACCTTCGGCATTCCTTCTATTTCAAGGGCGTTGATCTCGTCGATCAGTTTGCGTTTGAATTCTTCGAATTTCTCCGCACCGTCGAGGTTTTTATACTGCTTCCAATAATCGAGCTTGGGGAGCATTTCCTTCAAATACGCACGAGCCTGCTCCGAGGTAAAAGCTTCGCTTGACATATTATTCACGCAGACCTCGATCAGATCGTCCATATCGTGATACATATATTCGCCGTCGGCATAGCACCACTTGCAATAATCTTCGTTGAAGATTCCGTCCTTTTCACGGCTGACATTGCTATCTTCCAGGGGCATACCGCAGCATTGGCATATCAGCTCTCTCGGAGAGCCCAAAAGTGTGTTTATCGTAACATCAAAAAGTTCTGAAAGAAGCTTGAGTGTTTCTGTGTTGGGAACCGTTTCGCCGTTTTCCCAACGGCTGACCGCCTGACGGGTGACAAATACCTTTTCGGCAAGTTCCTCTTGAGAAAGTCCGTTTTTCGTTCTGAGTTCAAGTATAATATCTTTCGTATCCATATTTTAACCGCCTTAGTTTAGTGTAATTTCATTATATCATATGACGATACAGCTAACAAGCAACTCGCTGTTGCTATTTCATGCGTGAGCTTACAACCTCTTTTCTCTATGGTATACCAATATAAATGCTCCTTCACAGTACTCCTGCAAATTCTTATTTTTCAACCGTGATAAAGTGTTTTTTCATGAACTCGATTCTCGCCATTACGGCCGCCTTGGTGATCTGAGCCTTTTCTACGATATCAAATCCGTGCATCGTACCATGAGTTTCGTTCAAGGTAACGTTTACTCCGGCATTTTTAAGAGCGTTTGCATATGCTATTCCTTCATCGTGCAGGCAGTCAAACTCAGCGGTTTCAACATAGGCTGTGGATAGGTGTTCCAGACTTGCAGCTTCCATCGGAGAGGCATACGCGATATTCGTCGCGTTCTCTTCCTGCACGTAGCCCTGCCACATCTTGACAGATAGCTTTGCATTCCACATCGGTGTGTCTGTGTAATTACGGCAAGAGCTGTAATCCATTCTGCGATCTGTTACGGGATAGATAAGAAGCTGAAAGAGGGGCATATGCGTCCCTCTGTCTCTTGCCATCTGACAGACTGCAGCTGCAAGAGCGCCGCCTGCGCTATCTCCGCCGACAGCAATCTTTTCTTTATCGATTCTCAAGCGCTGCGCATTTTCAAACGTCCATTGCAAAGCCGCATAGCAATCCTCGGCAGGTGTCGGATGCGGATTTTTCGGTGCAAGTCGGTACTGCACGAAGATCACACGGCATTTACATTCAAGAGCATACTGCTTTGCAAGCCTGTAGTGATATCCGGCACCCTCAAAGAAAAAACCACCGCCGTGACAGTAAACTAAACACGGACATAACTCGTCAAGCCCATGAGGTTCGATTAAAAATACCGAAAAGCTCTTGCCGTCATAGCTTTTTACAGCTTCTACCGTAACGGAAGCTTCACAGTCACTGTTTTTACAAACCCACCTCGGCGGTTTCATTTTGGACCCCATCCATCCTGCTATCTTCGCATTGCGTATTGGTGGCGCAAATAGTGAAAACGGAAAGAACTCTTTGCTTATTTTATACTCAGACATAAAATTCACCTGAATTTTTTGATTGGCAACAGCATTCTTGTTTGTGCTTTGTACTCTTCAAATCCATCCTTGCGGGATTGCCTTTTTTCTGCCATCGGAATGCTGACCGCTAAAAATAAAGCGGTATTGGCAAGTGCGCCGATAGTAAGATACCACGCATTCGGCACGGCACAAATGACTGACAGAGCAACACCCCACCATAAAATGATCTCTCCAAGATAATTTGGATGTCTTGAATGCCTCCAAAGCCCGACTCGAATAAACGTACTGCTTTTGTTTTTGCGGAAAACGTGCATCTGTATATCCGCAATACCTTGCATAACTGCAGTACACAACGATACAAAAAGAAATATGATACTGCCGATGTTTCCTGTCAGGTTATGTATCACCGCATAAACAGCGGGAACGATGCACCCATACACTACAAGCGTAGGCACCATATGTATGCCTACAAAATTGACGATCGGATAAAAGACACCCGTCTTTTCCTTCAGCATAGTATATCGCCAGTCCTGATGATAAAGATTTTTGAAGGTATAAGCCCAATTTGCCGTTAAGCGAATTGCCCAGAACGAAACAACGGCAATCAGCATGATTCCGAGCACCGTAAGCTCTTTGCCAAGGGCGAATGAAATCAAAATCACAGGCGGCTGTACGCTCCAATAGGGATCGTACACCGAAGCATTATTGAATATAACGCTGAAAATAAAGGTTACAGCGGTTGCGAGCGCATCGGCAATCAAAAGTGACAGCCACCAACTATAATTAAGCTTATTATAAACCGCAATACCTACCGATGCGGCTATTATGTAGACCAGCGCAACAATAACGAAGCTTGCTGCGCGATTTTGCTTTAAGTTTTTCATTATGACCTCGTTTATATTATCATTTCACCGTTTCGTACGGCCAATCGATAATGCCGCCGAATTCTTTGACGTTGGTGTAACCGAGCTTAACAAGTTCTTCCGATGCGATCTTGCTCCGTCTGCCACTTCGGCAGTAAACAAGTATCAGGGCATCCTTATCGGGCAGCTCCTTTTCGGCACGGTCAGCGATCTCGTACTCGGGAATAAGGATAGCTCCCTCAATATGCCCCTCGGCAAACTCGGCTTCAGTACGGGCATCAATGATAATATAATCCTTTTCGGTGTCCATAATTTCTTTAGCTTCCTTAGCAGAGATCTGCTCGTAGGTAAGCGTTTCTCCCTTGTCGTTATTAGCGCCACAAGCGGTAAGCCCCAAAAGTGAAAGTGTGAGCATAAGCATTATTAACCATCCTTTTGTTTTTCTCATAGTATTCCCTCGCCAAAGTTCTTTTCTCTTATTATACAACTTTTTTATATTTTTTCAATTATATGAGGATGATTTCCCTGTCTTTTCTTACAGCATAATCAAGCGCAAGCTTAGTGCCGCTTTTGCGGTTGGTGGGTGCGCTCTGTTCATTATAATAAACGATGCAAAAGTGGCTGCAGTTTATCATCTCATAATTACGCTCAACGTATACAGCTCTGCCTGCACCAACTATCCTTTCGGGATAATAGGTGTCATCGTAGGATTTTAATAAATAAGCCTTATAGTCAGCACTTATATTGGAAAACTCTGCCCTCACGTAGATTCGTTTTACGTGTGGGTATTTTTCTTTTAATTTAGTCACAAGCTCAAGGCAAAGACTATCGAATCGGCTTTTACTTCCAAACAGAAAGGTATCAACCTTTTCGTCTATGATCAGTCTTTCAATGGTTTCGGTCAGCTCTCTTTTCAACTCTTCGGTTTCGTCAATCGTTCTGTGACCGAAGAAACAGCATGTGTTTTCTTGCATAAAATCATCTCCTATGTGCGATATATCGTAATTATAGCATAAAAGATTTAATTTTGCGATATATCCCACACGATATATCGAATATTTTTATACAATTATAGCAACGATATATCGTAGAGGTGGTTCTATGAATACTAAAAACGCTATCGCAAACCGCATAATTGAGTTGTGTAATCAGAAGAACATTGCGATAAATGCATTAGCAAATTTATCGGGCATATCTCCGTCAACGCTGTATAGCGTTCTAAACGAAAAAAGTCAAAATCCCGGAATTGTTACAATCAAGAAGTTGTGCGACGGCTTGGATATTTCACTCCGTGAATTCTTCGATTCCGACATTTTCGATGATATAGAACAAGAAATTAAATAGTCTTATAAACAAAAAACTCTCTGCTGAAGCTCAGCAGAGAGTTTTTTTAGTATAAAGGCTTGTATTATATTCTATTAATAAAGCTTTGCACCTGCGGGGATGTGGTCGTCGACCATAAGAATATGAAGCTTTTCTTCTCCCTCTTCGGTATGGATAGCCGAGAGGAGCATTCCGTTTGACTCAACGCCCATCATGGGTCTGGGCGGAAGATTTGTTATTGCAATAAGTGTCTTACCGACCAGCTCTTCAGGCTCATAGAATGCGTGTATTCCGCTGAGTATGGTGCGCTCTGTATCCGTTCCGTCATTCAGAGTAAACTGAAGGAGCTTCTTTGACTTCGGCACTGCCTCACACTTGAGCACCTTTACTGCACGGAAATCAGACTTTGAGAATGTCTCAAAATCAACGAAATCCTTAAACAAAGGCTCTATTTCAACCTTTGAGAAATCGATGATTTCGGGCTCTTTCTTTTCTTCTGCCTTAGCTGTGGCAGGAGCTTCTTCCTTCTTCTGCATATCAAGAGGCTTCATCGTGGGGAACAACAAAACGTCTCTTATAGACGAGGTATTTGTAAGAAGCATTACCAGTCTGTCGATACCGATACCGAGACCGCCTGTGGGGGGCATACCGTATTCGAGTGCGGTAAGGAAGTCGTCATCAACGTCACACGCCTCATCGTCACCCTGAGCCTTGAGTGCTGACTGAGCCTCAAACCTTTCTCTCTGGTCGATCGGGTCGTTAAGCTCGGAGAATGCGTTTGCGTGCTCTCTTCCGACGATAAACAGCTCAAATCTCTCTGTAAATGCAGGATTCTCGGGCATCTTCTTTGCAAGAGGAGATATTTCAACGGGATGGTTCATTATGAAGGTAGGCTGGATAAGATTTTCTTCAACGAATTCGTCAAAGAAGAGATTGAGAATATCGCCTATCTTATGTCTTTCCTCATATTCAACGTGATGCTCTTTTGCAACTGCTCTTGCCTCTTCGATAGTTGTTATCTTAGAGAAGTCAACGCCCGAATACTGCTTAACAGCTTCAAGCATAGGAATTCTTGCAAAGGGCTTATCGAGGTCTATATCAACCTCTCCGTATTTGATCTGAGCAGTACCGAGAACCTTCTTGGCAACGCTTCTGATAAGGTCTTCGGTAAGATCCATCATACCGTTATAGTCGGTATATGCCTGATAGAGCTCCATAAGAGTAAACTCGGGGTTATGTCTTGTATCCATTCCCTCGTTTCTGAAAACTCTGCCTATCTCGTACACTCTCTCAAATCCGCCTACGATAAGTCTCTTCAAATGAAGCTCGAGGGCGATTCTGAGATACATATCTATATCAAGGGAGTTATGATGCGTAATAAAAGGTCTTGCGTTTGCTCCGCCTGCTATATTGTGAAGCACGGGAGTTTCAACCTCAAGGAATTCTTTTTCGTTTAAGTAATTTCTGATTTCGGTAATGATCTTTGATCTTGCTTCAAAAACGCTCTTAACCTCGGGATTTACGATAAGATCAACGTAACGCTGACGGTAACGAAGGTCTGTATCCTTGAGTCCGTGATACTTTTCGGGAAGCGGAAGCATGGACTTTGACAGAAGCGTTACCTTGCTTGCGTGAACTGATATTTCACCCTTCTGTGTACGGAAAACGATACCGCTGACACCGATAATATCACCGATATCCCACTTTTTAAAGTCTGCGTAGTCCTCTTCTCCGACGTCATCACGCTTTACGTATACCTGGATTCTGCCCTTTCCGTCACGTACGTCACAGAAGGAAGCCTTCCCCATGATACGACGGCTCATCATTCTTCCGGCAAGAGTAACCTGCTTGCCCTCGAGCGCATCAAAGTTTTCATGTATATCGATACTGTGTGTATCAGCATCAAATTTTGTTATCTTGAAGGGGTCCTTATCCGCTTCTCTGAGCGCAGTAAGCTTATCACGTCTTATCTGAAGCAGCTCGCTTAGATCTTCAGTTTCCTGTGCAAGTGTGTTTTCCATATTCTCTGCCATATTGATATTCCTCTTTTTGTCGAATTTTTCCTTTATATTTACTGTTTGGTAATTTCCAATATCTTAAGCTTTTTATCGCCTGCAGGAGTTACGACAGTTACCGTGTCACCTACCGCAGCACCTATCATAGCAGCTCCGATAGGAGACTGATCGGATATTTTACCCTCCATAGGATCTGCTTCTGTAGAACCTACAAGCATATATACAACCTCTTCGTCAAAGGCTTCATCGTAAACCTTAACGGTTGCGCCAACGTTCACCGTATCGGTATTGACCTCGTGGTCGCTTATTACCTTTACGTGCTTAAGCATTTCTTCAAGCTCGGTAATCTTGCTCTCGACCTTAGCCTGCTCATTTTTAGCTTCATCGTATTCGCTGTTCTCGGAAAGGTCTCCGAAGGAAAGCGCTACTCTTATTGCCTCAACGACTTCCTGTCTTTTTGTGTTTTTCAGGTAATCAAGCTCCTCCTGAAGCTTTTTAAGACCCTCGTCAGTTACTACTATCTGATTTGACATGATCATTATCTCCCTATTGATTCTAAAATATATATTTAAGATTAACTTACGAATTAACTATCTCTACCGCTTTGATGAGCTGAGCATCGTTATCCTCATCAAGTTTATACAGATTTACGTTTCTGTATTCCTCATCAAGCTCGATTTCAACGTTTGGTACAACACCGATACCCTCATAATTATCGGAGAACGGCGGATTGTACATCATATACGATATGGCAACGCCTGATCCGTCCGACAAAGGCACTATCGTTTGAACGGTACCCTTTCCGAAGGTCGTTTTACCGACCAGGGTTGCTTTCTCGTAGTCCTTGAGCGCACTCGAGAAAAGCTCTGCTGCGCTTGCAGTATTTTCATTCACAAGAACCGCCATTTTTGCACTAAGCTCAGATGCGTCTGACTGATATTCGTGAACGACGTTGCCGTCTTTATCAACTATTTTGACTACAGGACCTTCGGGAAGCAGATAATCAAGCACCGAAACAATGCTTTCAAGCTCTCCGCCGGGGTTATTTCTCAGGTCAAATATAAACTTGAGTGCACCCTTTATGGTAAGCTCCTTTATTGCCGCTTCAAACTGCTTTGGAGTTTCTGCATCAAAACCGCTTATTCTGATAATACCGATATCGGTATCCTTATACATTCTGTACTCAACGGTAACAGAAGTAACCGCACGTCTTTCAATCGAATAATCACTCGATTCGCCGTCACGGTAGACAGTTATTTCTGCCAAAGATCCCTCTTCGCCCTTGACCTTCGATACTGCGGTGTAATATCCCAGCTCCGAAACGCTGACACCGCCAACTGCGGTTATAAGATCTCCGGGAAGCAGCCCTGCCTCGTGTGCAGGCGAATTTTCAATAACGTTTATTATCTCGATTGCTATAACGTCCGGGTTATAGATAACGTAAACGCCTATACCCGTGAAGTTACCGTTCAGCTCGGCCATATAATCGGCATAATCCTTTGAATTGAGATAATATCCGTATTTATCTCCCGTGCCGGCAACGTAACCGCTTATTATTCCGTCAAGGAGCATATCTTCATCTATATCGCCGATATATCCGCTTCTGAACAGGTCGTCGACCTCCATCAGCTTCTCAAGGCCTTCGCTGTATTCAACCAGGTCGTTTACCTTTTCTCTATAGCTGTTTTCAACCGCAAGATGTGTTACCTGATACGTGATTATCACAACTAAAAGCAAGACCAAAACGGCAATACTTAATGGAATTTTCTTTTGCATATAATAAGATCCCTCGTTTTTCCGATTTTTTTATCGGCGTTTATAACACGAAAAATGCCGGCTTACGCCAACATTTTCCAAAAGAAATATCGTGTTCGTTTTTTCTGAAATTACGGTTTTGCAACGTAGTCCAGAGGATTCTTTCTGACACCGTCTATTCTGTACTCAAAGTGCAGGTGGTTTCCGAATGAATATCCCGTAGATCCTACGTATCCTATAACGTCACCCTGCGATACCTTATCCCCTGCCGAAACAGCAAGTGAGCTGCAGTGAGCGTATAGCGTTGATAATCCTCCGCCGTGGTCGATCAGAACGTAGTTACCGTAGCTTGAATGCCACTGCGCTTTGACTATCGTTCCACCGTTTGAAGCGTATATATTAGAGCCGTAATAAGCAGGTATATCTATTGCATTATGAGAATCCGTAACGCCGTAAAGCGTTCTGATTCCGAAATAAGAGCTTATCGAATTCCATGATGCATCAAGCGGCCACATAAAATCACCGCCTATAAACATGGTATTCTGCTTTGCAAGTCGCTCAAGCTCTGCCTCAAGCTCCAGATTAAGCTCATCTTCCTTTGCTCTGGCCTGAGCGTACATACTCTCAAGCGAGCTCTGGTCATTCTTAAGATCGGATATATATCTTGCGCTTTCGTTTGAAAGACTGCTCAGCTCTTTCTTTTTATTTACAAGACCTGCCTCGGTCTCCTCAAGCTCAGCCTTTGTCTTTTCAAGCTCAGCCATCTCTTCCTCAAGCTTGGTTATATCGGTATCGAGACTCTTTGCAACCTCGGTCTGATATTCCATCATAGAGGACAGGCGCTCCACGCTCGTAAGCATATCAACGAAGTTGGAGGATTCAAAGATCATCTCTACATAATTCGTCGACTCATGCTTTTGCATTATATTGAGCCACTGACAAAATTCCTCGAAGCGAAGCTCGACCTCGTCGTTTTTGTCGGCAATAGCGGCCTCTTTTTCTGCAATATATACTCTGTATTTTTCAATAAGCTCCTCGGTTTTTGAGATATCCTGGTTTACCGTATTGATCCTATTGTCTATGTAAGCCTTATTTTCAAGCTCTGACGAGAGGTCGCGCTTTGTTTCGGCTAACTGATTGTTTATATTTTTAAGCTCTGCTTCAAGCTTAGCGATCTGTTGCTCAAGCGTATCAACGGTTTCGCTGGTCGGAGCTGCCTCCGATACCATAGCAACACCGAAGATACCAAAGCAAAGTGCAAGTGTCAAAACTAAAACGGTCGGAAGCATTACAAAGTGCATTATTCTTTTGTCAAACAAGCTTTTCATTTTCACTTTGACCTCCGTTTTGTTTTTGTTTTATGCTTTAAGATATTTTCTGGTAGATATTACACTACCGATAGTTCCTGCAATAACGCCCACCAATACGAAGCCTATTGCAACGAAATGCCAAAGTCCCTCAAACGGAGCAATAGCTATCATCTGATAATCGGACACGACAAGCTCGTGAACGTATTTGTAAAGGTATGCTTCAGCAAAATATGCGATACCGCTTGATAAAAGACCTATAAGGATTCCCTCAACGACAAACGGGAAGACGACGAACCAATTTGTTGCGCCGACATATCTCATTATGCTGATCTCCTGACGTCTTGTAAATACGGCTATCTTGATGGTATTAATAATAACGAATATACTTACAAGGAACAGAAGCACCAAAAACCAAGAGAAGATAAAAATAACTCCACTCTTCAGATTTTCGATATTCTCTGCAAGGTCTGCACGGCAGTTTACCTGATCGACACCGTCTATATTCTCGATAACGTATTCTATGGTAGATACCTTTGAGTTATCGTCATATTTAACGGTAAATGAATCCTGAAAAGGATTGTTTGTTTCGTCAATTCGGTCAAAAACGCTGGTATACTCGGCGTATTTTACCCTTTCCTCTTCAAGCGTCTGTGCTTTTGATACGAAGACTACCGACGAAACGCCGTCAACCGCCTTTATTTTATTACCTATTTCAGTAACCTCAAGATCGTCTCTGCCCTTTTCAACGTATACGACTATATCGTTGAGAAGTCCGACGCTTTGAACGTTAAAATTGATATTGTAAACGAGAAGAGCAAAGCTTCCCATTACGACAAGACAGGACATAAGAACGGCAATCGAAGCAAGGCTCATTACACCGTTTCTCAAAAGCCCCTTTATACTTTGTCCGAGAAGATAAGTGATACTATACCTGCGGCGCATCGAACATACCTCCCACACGGTCCTCAACGACCTTACCGTCACTTATAGTGACAACTCTCTGCTGGAAATAATCCACCAGATCCTTTTCGTGAGTTACGACGATAACGGTCTTGTTTTTCTTATGTATCTTAACAAGAAGATTCATTATCTCAAGACTGAGCTTAGGGTCTATATTACCCGTCGGCTCGTCCGCAATTATTATTCTCGGATTATTAGCCATCGCACGTGCAAGAGCAACTCTCTGCTGTTCTCCGCCGGCAAGCTGCGAGGGGAAGCAGTTGTACTTATCCTGCAGGCTGACGATATTCAGTATGGTCATTACTCTGCGCTTGATCACCTTTGACGGCGTACCGACGGCTCTCATTGCAAACGCAACGTTTTCAAAAACGGTTTTCTGAGGAAACAGTCTGAAATCCTGGAATACCACTCCGAGCTCTCTTCTGTAGTAAGGAACCTTTCTGTTAGGCATCTTGACAAGATCAAATTCGTCAACGTTTATCTTGCCCTCAGTTGCCTCCTCTTCACGCAGAAGAAGCTTGGTAAGCGTGGTTTTACCTGCTCCCGATGCACCAACGATAAAAACGAATTCCCCGTCGTTTATCTTAAGGTTGACACCGTCAAGCGCTACCTTGCCGTTTGGATATACTTTTTTTACATCTTTTAATTCTATCATTACTCTGCGTTACCCGTTTGAATTTAGCCTTTAGAATTTGACCGGCTTTGAGGTAAGATATTTCTTTACCATTACCGCTACCTTGAAGGTTATCGCATGCTCAAACTCGCGAAGATCAAGTCCGGTCAGTTTACGTATCTTTTCAAGTCTGTAAACCAAGGTGTTTCTGTGAACGAAAAGCTTTCTCGAAGTTTCGGACACGTTAAGATTGTTTTCAAAGAAGCACTGTATAGTCATAAGTGTTTCTCTGTCAAGAGACTCAAGCGAGCCCTTCTTGAATACTTCCTGAAGGAACATCTCGCAAAGAGTTGTGGGAAGCTGATATATCAGTCGGCCTATGCCGAGATTTTCATAGCTTATTATATTCTTTTCAGTATCGAATACCTTGCCTACCTCAAGCGCAACCTGAGCTTCCTTATAAGAACGGGCAAGATCCTTTATGTTGTTAACGGGCGTACCTATTCCTATAGAAACCTTGGTATAGAATTCGGAGCTGAAGGTATCCGCTATGGTCTTGGCGATCTTTTCGATCTCCTTAAGCTCAAGATTAGCCTTGATCTCCTTAACAAGAACGATATCCTGCTCACCTACGCTGATAACGTAGTCCTTGTTTTTGTCAGGATACATATTCTGTACCATATCGTAAGGCACCATTTCATTTTTGCCGTAGAACTTGATAAGGAATACTATTCTGACAACGTCATTTGAAAAATGAAGCTCCTTGGATTTTATATAGATATCGCTGGGAAGTATATTATCAAGAATTATGTTCTTGATAAAGGAGCTCTTATCGTACTTTTCATCGTAAAGATTTTTGATATTGGAAAGGGATATCGCAAGCATAAGCGATACCGACTCTGCCTTTTTATCCTCACCCTCAACGAAAACGATATAATCGCTCTTTGCGTTACCGCTGATAGGTCTGTATGTATATCCGCCGGATACCGAGATCTCTGATGCATAAGCAAGCTCTTCTCTTATACCCTGGCGTGACTCACCTATCTTAACGAGCTCACTGCATGAAACTATAACGCCATTTTCATCAATAACACCGATGATGCGGTCAACCGCATCCTTCATCTGATGGATGAATCCCTGTATCAATCTGTTAGACATATCTGAATCCTCCGACTGTTAGCTTACTCTTACATCATTTTTACAGTATATACTATCGCAATGATGAGATATACTGCAAATACTGCTATGATAGCATAAATCATAAGTGAGCTGAATATAAAGCTCAAAACAGCAGATGCGAGAATTACGGCAGATGTTACGAAGAAGGGATAAAGCTTATAGCCGGGCTTGAGAAGGCTTAAATTGCCTATCTTTCCGCCGTTCTTTATAAGCATTACTCCCAAAACGATAACCAAAACGGGAATAACTATTGCAAGTGCCTTTATACCGTACTTAAGAACGTTCTTGAAAAGGGATACGGTATTTGATCTTCCGCAAACGTAGAGAAGGATAGCACCTATGCAGGTATATACGGAATATGCGAAAAAGTCTTTTGAATAAATGCTTTCTATGAACGCAAGTACAAGAAAAGCGATTATTACCGTAACTGCACCGGGAATCTGGAAATACTCATATGAGAATGCAATAGCAACCAGCATTGCGGAAAGCGCAAGCCATGTAGCATTTGAAAAGATGCGAATATTCGCTTCTTCTGCATTCTTCTTTTTGCTTACAAACCAGAAAACGGCAGATACAACAAGAGCTATTACCGATACTATCTTGAGCCACGGAATAACGTGCAGAATAACTGCAGCTTCTCTGTAATAAAGCGGAACGTTTTTGTTTACGAGAAGAAGGGCTACTACTGCTACTGCAGCAAGAGCAAAGAACAGCATAAGTCTGTTGATCTTGGTCTCCTCATTTTTTTCTGTCTGTGTCATAATGTTTTTTTCGTTCAAAGCTAATCACTCCAACTTTTTCTTTTCTTTATTGTTTTTTTATATATAAAAACTCACTAGGCGTTACCGTCTAAGTTCATTTTCATAAGCTAAACAAGATAGAACGAATCCCGATGCCGTCTCACATCTGAGGATCCTTTTTCCAAGGCCGGCAAGTCTTAGGCCGTTTTGCCTTGCAAGATCGGTCTCTTCATCGGATATACCGCCCTCCGGTCCTATAAGAAAGGCTATATTTTTTAGATTTTTGCAACCTGCGATATCTCCGAGCTTTTCGGTGCCGTCGCCCTCATAACACAGAAAAGAAACGCTGCCCTCTTCGGATGAAAGCTCCGACATCTGGCGCACCGCCTCTTTATATGTGATAACGTCCGAAACCTTGGGAACTATCCCCCTGCCGCACTGCTTTGCCGCTTCAAGTGCTATACGATTCCAGCGTTCGACTTTTTTGGCACAGGATGAAGGATCCGGCCGTGATATGCTCCTTTCGCTCACTAAGGGAATGATTCGGTAAACGCCGATCTCCACTGCCTTCTGCACGATATATTCCATCTTATCTCCCTTGGGAAGGGACTGATAAAGATACGCACGGTAGGGCGGCTCTGAGAGCACTGCTCTCTCGTATATTATTCTTGCCGAAACCTCACCGTTCAATACCGTTTCGAGCTCGCACAGATATTCGTGGCTGCTCATATCACAGACCGTAAGCTCCTCGCCTACTCTCATTCTGAGCGATTTTGCAATATGTTTGGCATCGTCACCGGTAATTGTAACTCTGCCGTCTGCAATATCTTCGGGTTTTACAAAAAATCTTGGCATAGCTGTAATCCTGTATTCCGACACACATCGTCTGTTTTTCACAGCCTTTGGCGGATATTATGCAAAATCTATAAAATACGGACTAATTATACACCATTTTTCTGTATTTGTCAAATCTTTTTACCAAAAATACTGTGAATTTTCTGTTTATTTTGTTAAAAAATTATATTTTCTCGAAGACGAGTGCGCTCCAGCTGTTTTCGCCCTTTGAATCGATAAGCTTGAAGCCTCTTTGAGTTATTACCTCGTTTACTCGGTCTACCTGCCCCTCAATAATACCGGATGCAACAACCTTAGTTCCGAGCTTTACGTGCTCAGCAAGACCGTCAGCCATTCTGACCAGAATATCGGCAACGATATTGGCGCAGATAAAGTCGTAGCTTCCCTGAACCTCTGCAAAAAGGTCCGAAACTCCGCACTTGACGTTTGGCGTTTCGTTTCTCTCAACGTTTTCAATGGCAACCTTGACTGCAACCGGATCAATATCGTAGGCATCAACGTGATGAGCGCCGAGCTTTGATGCAATAATTGAAAGAATACCGCTTCCCGTTCCTATATCGAGAACGCTGTCCCCTGCCTTCATATGCTTTTCAAGCAGAGCAGCGCAAAGACGTGTGGTCTCGTGCGTGCCCGTACCGAATGCCATACCGGGATCCATAAGCACAGTAACTTCGTCCTCGCGCTTCTGATAATCCTCATCCCACGCAGGAACTATGGTCACTCTGTCGCTTATCTTGACGGGAGTATAGTAAGCCTTCCAGGAATTAGCCCAATCCTCTTCCCTTACCGGCTTTGCCTCCATCTCGCACTCAAGACCAAGCTCCTTGAATCTGCCGTCAAGAA
This sequence comes from Eubacteriales bacterium, assembly GCA_045535815.1. Classification (GTDB taxonomy): domain Bacteria; phylum Bacillota; class Clostridia; order Oscillospirales; family CAG-272; genus JAZSMJ01. The sequence continues at coordinate 2,943 of JAZSMJ010000058.1, read as the reverse complement.
AGCTCATATAATCCGTAAGTATCTTATCCTCCGACAAGAATATGCTTACGTGCGCTATCGACTTATCGCTTGCAAGTATAGACTCATCTATAAGCTCACCGTACATTTTGCCGGGTCCGTCTTCTATATCGCTGTAATCCTCGGTCATAAGGTAGTTGTCAAGCATACTCATTACTGCGCTGACCTCATCAAGCTGAGCTACCTTACACTTTACTCTGAGTTGTGTCCAATCCATTTTTTATTCCTTATCCTTTCGGAATTTTTTATCAAAGAAAGATTTTTTCTTTACGTTATTCTTCTCACCGCAGCTGTCTGCGAACTGACGCAGAAGCTCCTTTTGTGCAGAATTCAGGTTTTTAGGCGTTTCAACCACAACGGTAAAATGAAGATCGCCCTTTGTCTTTGAATTAAGATACTGTATACCCTTGTCTCTTATTCTGAATTCCGAGCCTGTCTGCGTTCCCTCGGGGATGGTATATTTGACCTCTCCCTCAAGCGTGGGGACGGCTATCTCCGCTCCTAGAGCCGCTTCAGCAAAGGTTATCGGGATCTCGCAGTAAAGCTCGTATCCGTCTCTTTCAAATATAGCGTGAGGTCTTACCGATACCGATATAAAGAGATCTCCCGCGCCTCCGCCGTTTCTACCGTCGTTACCCTGACCTCGAAGAGCTATCTTCTGACCGTCTCCGATTCCTGCAGGAACCGTAACGTCAAGCTTTTTCTGTATACGCACGTATCCTGTGCCCCTGCAGTTCTGACAGGGATTCTTTATTATCTTACCCGTTCCACGACAGGCGTCACAAGCCTTGGTAGACTGGAACATTCCCAAAGGAGTTCTCTGGGTTACTCTTACGGTTCCACTTCCCGAGCACTTTGAGCATGTCTCGGGAGAGCTTCCCTTTGCAGCACCGCTTCCCGAGCAGTCAGAGCACTTTTCAACCCTGTTATACGTTATCTCCTTCTTACAGCCAAACGCCGCCTCCTCGAAGGATATAGTCAATCTTACCTGAAGATCGTCACCTCTCATCGGTGCGTTCTGTCTCGAGGATGAGCGACCGCCACCAAAGCCACCGCCGAATATATCGCCGAATATATCACCAAAGTCGAATCCGCCGAAGTCAAAGCCGCCAAAGCCTGCTCCTCCGCCTGTGCCTGCCTCAAATGCGGCGTGTCCGAACTGATCGTACTTCGCCTTCTTTTCTGCATCTGAAAGCACCGAATAAGCCTCGTTTGCCTCTTTGAATTTAGCCTCGGCTTCCTTATCTCCCGGATTCATATCGGGATGATATTTTTTTGCAAGCTTTAAATAAGCCTTTTTTATAGTTGATTCATCAGCATCCTTTGATACGCCCAGCACTTCATAATAGTCTCTTTTCTGCTCTGCCATATCCTGAAAATCCCACCTTACCGTCGTCTGTATCTTTATCTGTTTATAAAACTAATTCAAGCTGTACATAATATGCCACAAATAATTATTATACAGAATATTTCAACAAAAATAAATAATAAATTTGTAAATATTCACTCAAAATCTTAAAATGCGGACGGGATATTCCCGTCCGCACCTGCATTTGATCAAAATCAAAGCATTAGTTTATCAGTTGCCGTTTGTCTTATCTTCAAAATCAGCGTTGTAGTATGTGTCGCCCTGCGCTCCGCCTGCGTTGGGATCAAAGCCTGCACCTGCATCAGCACCGGGGTTTGCACCGCTCTGCTTATAAAGCTTTTCGGAAAGCTCGTAGAAGCTCTTTTCAAGTGCCTCTGTATCTGCCTTGATGGCTTCGGTGTTATCGGTCTTTACAGTTTCCTTAAGCTTTTCAACTGCCGCCTTAACGGAAGCCTTTTCATCCTCACTTACCTTGTCGCCGATCTCGCCAAGAGTCTTCTCGCTCTGGAATATAAGAGCTTCAGCCTTATTCTTTATCTCAACTGCTTCTTTCATCTTCTTGTCTTCGTCAGCATACTTTTCAGCGTCCTTAACTGCACGCTCGATGTCTTCCTGACTCATATTTGTGGAAGAAGTGATGGTTATATGCTGTTCCTTACCGGTACCCTTATCCTGTGCGGTAACGTTAACGATACCGTTTGCGTCGATATCAAAGGTTACCTCGATCTGCGGAACTCCTCTGGGAGCTGCAGGAATACCGTCAAGAGTAAAGCGTCCGAGAGTGGTATTGAATTTAGCCATATCACGCTCACCCTGAAGAACGTGGATCTCAACCGACGTCTGTCCGTCAGCTGCAGTTGAATATACCTGGCCCTTCTTTACGGGAATGGTTGTATTTCTGTCTATAATGCGGTTGAATACGCCGCCGAGAGTTTCGATACCGAGAGAAAGGGGAGTTACGTCGAGCAAGAGAAGATCCTTAACGTCACCGTGGAGAACGCCTGCCTGAATTGCAGCACCGACTGCAACGCACTCGTCGGGGTTGATACCCTTGAAGGGCTCCTTGCCTATAAAGCTCTTAACTGCTTCCTGAACTGCGGGAATTCTTGTAGAACCGCCGACAAGAAGAACCTTATCTATCTGAGAAGCGTTGAGACCTGCATCGGAGAGAACTCTCTTTGTGGGAACCATTGTTGCTTCAACGAGATCGGCTGTAAGCTCATCGAACTTAGCTCTCGTAAGTGTTGCGTCAAAGTGCTTGGGGCCTGTTGCATCTGCGGTAATAAACGGAAGGTTTATATTTACTGTCGTCATACCGGAAAGCTCGATCTTGGCCTTTTCTGCAGCTTCCTTAAGACGCTGAAGTGCCATCTTGTCACGGCGAAGGTCAATACCTGCATTTTCCTTCATAAATTCGGTTGCTATCCAGTCGATAACTCTCTGGTCAAAGTCGTCACCGCCGAGCTTGTTGTTACCTGCAGTTGCAAGAACCTCAAATACACCGTCGCTGATCTCAAGGAGAGATACGTCAAACGTACCGCCACCAAAATCGAATA
>JAZSMJ010000003.1:0-9556 GCA_045535815.1 Eubacteriales bacterium | reverse complement strand
ATTGTCTTCCTAAGACCGCTTGGCCTCCGACTTAGCGCATAAAACGGCAGAAGAAGATACCATATCGGCGACACATGAACATGGAAATGCGACAGCAGTCCGTCCCGTTCCACTGTAGTCATCGGCAAGCCGGATTCTTTCATGTGATAGAACATCTGCGAGAAGATACCGAAGTCGTAGGTCGGCGTGCTGAAACTATAGATTCTGCTTACTGTCCACACGCTGACAAACAGGAAAAAGCAGACAGAGAGTCCGAGTGTAATCCACAGAAAGACTTTACTTGACTTTTTCGGAATGGCAATAACCTCTGCCGAGGCATTCCAGCCGCATATTGCATAGATGACAGCCGCAAATACGATCAGAACGCACACTGCCAGAAATGCCCATGTAAAGGATGAATACAGCGTAACAGCGGCAAGCGCAGCCATGACGGCAACAAGAATCCATCGTTCCGATTTCGAGGTATTCATACAGCGTGAAGCCGCGCCAAGCAAAACTGTTCCGGCGAAAGTGATGGCTATAATACGCATCATTGACATTTCTGCAAGACCGATCAGCTTGTCCAGATTACGCAGATTGGCAGGTAAAAGAAGATATTCGATCAATACCGCCGCTATCCAAGACACGGCGGCGTGACGAAAAAAAGATTTCATGAAAAGCACCTCCCGTACCTATATGATACAGGAGGTGTCTTTCATAAGTGCCAATATAAATCTTACAAATCTCTTTCAATTTTCGGCAGGATCACGACCGCGCTGAATTGGTCACCGTCCACGGTAATATGAAACTGACCGCCGACGGATTCCGTATAGGTCTGTGCGATGGCAAGTCCCAAGCCGCTGCCTTTGGTAGAACGTGCTTTGTCGCCGCGGGCAAAACGCTGCATGATTTCCTCCGGCTTGAAGTCCATTTCGTAAGAGGCTGTATTGGTCATTCGAATACGATAATTATCATCAGATTCCATCACGTCCAAATATATTCGTGTTCCTTGCAGAGCATATTTTATAGCGTTTCCAAGCAGATTGGCGAACACCTGATGCATTCTTGCACCGTCCGTAATAACCATAATCGAATCCGCAGAATAATTCCGACGAACAACCAACCCTGCTTCTGCCAGCTTATCATCAAACAATCCTATCGTTTGTTCAAGCAAGCGAATAAGATCGATTTCATCCCTTCGGCTCTCGATAACACCGCTTGATACTTTTGTCAGTTCAAAAAGCGATTCAACAAGATCACGCATATATCCCGCTTTCTGATTCAAGCGCAAGAGCTGTTCTTTTCCCTCTTCCGACAAGTTTTCACGATCTAAAAGCTCACTGTAGCCAAGAATAGAGGTAAGCGGTGTGCGAAGATCGTGGGACACATTGGAAATAAGCTCAACCTTGAAACGCTCACTTGATATAGCTGCCTTGACCGCTTCTTCATGCTGTCGCTGTACTTCCAAAAGCTGTGTTTCGGTCTGTGAAAACGCACCTTCACTCACCGTGATCGGCGATGCATTTTGGAAGTTATCCAGTTGTTTTTGAAAATGATATAGGTCACTTCCGTATCTCCAAAGACAGAATATGTCGAGAATGACAGAAATGGCGATGAATATAATCGAAATAACGAGCGCCTGATATCCGGGAATATGTGATGTATAATATCTATAAAGATCTATAAAAATCGGAACGGTCATTATCGCAGAAAAGATCGTCCATCCGATATATACAAGGAGTGAGATCTGCGGTACAGCTGCACGTTTTGAAAAACGGTAGATAATGCACCAAGATAAGCTCATCCGTGCCAAAAGCCATCCCCAGAGCTCACGAGCGGTAAACATGACGGCAAACAAGAACAAAGCGTTATAGAAATCATTGCTGAACTCGCCCATTTGTATTATGTAACGGAAATATATCCAGCCAATTATGGCGAGACACAGCATGATTCCGTCAGGTCCAAGCACAGGAGACTTCTGCCAAAGAAAAAAGATTGAAATAACTGCACATGTGGCAGCACAGAAAATAAGCAATGCACGACTTAAGCTGTGTGTCGCAAAGTCATATTGTGTTTCTTCCGGTATTGTTATAGCGGTGCTTTCTTCTGTAAAAGCATAGTCCTGATTGACTATTGTAAAAGAAGTATCAACCGTTTCTGTAGCATGCGATTCCTCTGAATCTAATATATACCGATCATCAAAATCGATTCCCAACCCATAAACCCAGCAAAACGCAGACAGAACAAGCAGTATCCAAGCAGTGATATTACGGTGCTTCGAAAACATATCCAATCCCCCAAACGACCTTCAGATATTCCGGCTTCTTTGGATTCAGCTCCAACTTGTCACGAATCCGGCTTATATGTACCATAACGGTATTCTCCACTGCATACGCATTGTTTTCCCATACACGCCCGTAGATCTCCTCCGCTGAATACACCCTACCGGGATTTGACATCAGCATATGCAGTATTTTATATTCCGTAGCGGTAAGACGTGCTGTTTCACCACGGACGATAAGCTGCTTTTTTGCGGTGTCAAGAATAATATCGCCAACTTGTATCAAATTCTTTTGCTCTGTTTCACGGATAGAGCCAAGCTTATCATAACGGCGAAGCAAGGCTTTTACTCTTGCTATAAGCTCCTGCTGATAAAACGGCTTGACAAGATAATCATCAGCACCTGCTTCCAAGCCGAGAACACGGTCTGAGCCTTCCGCTTTTGCAGAAAGCATCAGTATCGGTACGTTGTTGCTCTGACGGATTCTCATGGTAGCGATAATACCGTTGCACTGTGGCATCATTACGTCCATAATGATAAGATGCGGATGATTTGAATCTGTGATATGACAGGCAGTTTCACCGTTATGTGCAGTCAGAACACTGTAGCCCTCTTGTTTTAATGTGGTTTCTATGATATTGACAATGGAATGATCGTCGTCAACGACCAGAATACGATAGGTTTCAGACATAATGAATTCCTCGATTATTTGATACAGCTATATTTTTATTCTATCACACATCTGTGAACATGTTGTGAGCAATCTATTATTTGGGTGAATAATGTTATCTATTATTGTTTTAGCTCAAATCGTGTTATGGGCAAACAAGCAAATGCCCGCAATGATCATTGCGGGCATTATTTAAAAATGTCTTTTACTTATTCTTGAACTGTGCTTTAAGTCTGTTTGCGGTGTTGAGTATCTTCTTGCGGAGTCTTATGCTCTTGGGCGTTACCTCAATAAGCTCGTCCTCGGCAATAAACTCAATAGCTTCCTCAAGGCTCATTATTCTGGGAGTAACAAGTCTGAGTGCCTCGTCTGCGCCTGCACTTCTTATAGCGGTAAGATGCTTCTTTTTACATACGTTTACGCATATATCACCTTGCTTCGGTGACTCACCGACTATCATACCCTCATAAACGGGAGTTGCTGTGGACAGGAACATTACACCTCTGTCCTGTGCGTTGAAAAGACCGTACGAGGTAGTTTCTCCTGCTTCGGACGCAATAAGCGATCCGGTAAATCTTGAAACTATCTCTCCCTTATAGGGCTGATATCCGTCAAAGAGAGTATTGATGATTCCTTCTCCTCTGGTGTCGGTCAGAAATTCGCTTCTGTATCCAAAAAGACATCTTGATGGAATACTGTAAATAATCTTCATACGCTTGCCGTGCGGATTCATCTCGAGAAGATCTCCTCGTCTTGCACTCAGCTTTTCAACTACAGAGCCAACGTATTCCTCCGGAACGTCTATCTCACAGCGCTCAATAGGCTCACATCTCACGCCGTCTATATCCTTATACAAAACTCTGGGAGTACTGCACGAGAGCTCGTATCCCTCACGGCGCATATTTTCAACAAGAATGGAAAGATGCATCTCACCTCTGCCCGCAACCTTGAAGCAGTCGGTGGTCTCGCCGTCGGATACACGGAGAGAAACGTCCTTTAAAAGCTCTTTATAAAGTCTTTCTCTAAGCTGACGGGAGGTAACGTATTTTCCCTCTCTGCCGGCAAAGGGGCTGTCGTTTACCGCAAAGGTCATTTCCATAGTAGGCTCACTTACCTTAACGAACTCAAGAGGCTCAACGCAGTTTACTGACGTAACTGTATCACCTATCGTGATATTTTCAGCACCTGAGAAGCATACGATATCGCCCATCATTGCTTCTTCTACGGGAATTCTGGTAAGACCGTCTATCTGATAAATTGAAACTATCTTTGTCTTTTTCGGAGCTTCTTCGGAATGGAAGTTGGAGATCATAACCTCCTGATTCTGTCTGATAACGCCTCGCTCAATTCTTCCGATACCTATTCTTCCAACGTAGTCGTTATAGTCTATCGAAGAAACGAGAAGCTGAAGCTCACCGTTTTCATCTCCCTCGGGAGCAGGTATATATTCAACTATGGTATCAAGCAAGGGGATAAGATCTGTGCCCTCCTGATAAGGAGAAAGCGAAGCTGTGCCTGCTCTGCCCGAACAGAAAAGCATAGGGCTGTCAAGCTGCTCGTCGGTTGCGTTAAGATCGATAAGAAGCTCAAGCACCTCTTCCTCAACCTCTTCTATTCTCGCATCGGGCTTGTCTATCTTGTTAATTACTACTATTACCTTGTGATTAAGCTCAAGAGCTCTTTGAAGAACGAATCTCGTCTGAGGCATAGGTCCTTCTGCGGCGTCAACCAAAAGCAAAACGCCGTTAACCATCTTAAGTATACGCTCAACCTCTCCGCCAAAGTCTGCGTGACCGGGAGTGTCGATAACGTTTATCTTTTTATCCTTATAGTGTATTGCGGTATTCTTTGCGAGTATGGTAATTCCTCTTTCACGCTCAAGAGCGTTACTGTCCATTACTCTGTCCTCGGTGACCTGGTTTTCATGATAAGCTCCGCCCTGCTTGAGCATCTCGTCAACAAGCGTTGTCTTACCGTGGTCAACGTGTGCTATAATTGCAATATTTCTGAGATCTTCGCGTATCAATTCTATCTCTCCGCTTCTTTTCTTAAAATTATTTTTCTCTAACTTAAATATTATATCACACTTTTCGTCTTTTTAAAACAGTATTTATAATATATTTTTTCAAAAAAATTGCAGATTATTTGTGTTTTTTGACGGATAGCACATTCAATCACGTTTATAACATCTGCATTTTTGAATGTTCACATTGGTTAAATTGCACTTTTAACGAAATTTGTTGATATTTTGCGATATTTTTGCAAGTTTTCTATTGCAATTATTCAAAAAATGTAGTATGATATACACATAATACTATTTTTTATCTGCGAAATGAAAGGACTGTCGTATCAATATGCCTTACAAAGAACGCAACGAACTTGAATTTTCCGAAAATACAAACCTGCTCGAGCAGTCTGCATACAGATTCCAGCTTCAGGACAGACCAAATCCGCATCTTTACCGTCATCTCTTTGATTACGAATCGATTCCGAAGGTATCCTTCAACCACAGATTCGTTCCAATGAATATGCCATCGGAAATATGGATAACCGATACAACCTTCCGTGACGGTCAGCAATCTACCTCTCCGTTTTCGGTTGAGCAGATAGTAAAGCTGTTTTCACTGCTTCATAAGCTCGGCGGTTCCAAGGGCATAATCAGACAGAGTGAATTTTTCGTTTATTCGGAAAAGGATCGCACGGCTATCCGTAAGTGTCAGGAGCTCGGCTATGAATTTCCCGAAATAACCAGCTGGATAAGAGCTAATGACGGAGATTTCGAGCTCGTCAAGGAGCTCAATCTCAAGGAGACCGGTATCCTGGTCAGCTGTTCGGACTATCACATTTACAATAAAATGGGGCTTACCAGAGCACAGGCTATGGACAAGTATCTCGGCGTTGTTAAGAAGGTGCTTGATCACGGCATACGTCCGAGATGTCACTTTGAGGATATTACACGTGCCGACTTTTACGGCTTCGTCGTCCCCTTTGCCGCAGAGCTGAACGATCTCAGCAAGGAAGCAGGCATTCCGATAAAGATAAGAGCATGCGATACCATGGGATACGGCGTAACCTATCCCGGATGTGCGCTTCCGAGAAGCGTTCCGGGTATAATATACGGTCTTATGCACTATGCAGGCTTCCCGAGCTCTCTTATTGAGTGGCACGGCCATAACGACTTCTATAAGGTAGTTACCAATGCCGCAACTGCATGGCTTTACGGAAGCTCAAGCGTTAACTGTTCCCTCCTTGGCATAGGCGAAAGAACGGGTAACTGTCCGCTTGAGGCTATGGCTATCGAATATGCGTCACTCAGAGGCACGACCGACGGAATGGACCTTAGCGTTATAACAGATATCGCAAGATATTTTGAGGATGAGATAGGATATGAAATACCTGCTCGTACACCCTTTGTTGGAAGAAACTTCAACGTTACACGTGCCGGAATTCATGCTGACGGACTTCTCAAGGATGAAGAAATATACAATATCTTCAACACAGCTAAAATACTCAACCGCCCTGCAACCGTTGCAGTTGACTCGCACAGCGGTCTTGCAGGTATAGCTCACTGGCTCAACAGCTTCTTCAGACTTGTCGGTGACGAAATGATTGGCAAGAGAGACGAGGCTATCGTTAAGATGAAGGCACTCATTGATGAGGAATATGAAAACGGCAGAAACACCGTTATGGGCGATGGGGAGCTTGAGGATATGCTCAGAAAGGTAGATTTTGAGCTTTACGCAAAGCTTTCTCACATTCACTTAAAAGAGAAAAAATAATCTACCCTTGATAATATGGAAAACATATGATACAATATAAATGCGGCTGATAATAAGGCTTCATTTACTATAAGTATTTCAGCCGTATATGCAATAAATGCGTATACGGCTTTACTTTTACAAAGGATAGTATTATGAGTATTTCAACAAAACTGATCAAATTTACAAATAAAATATTCCCGAAACAGCTTCACCCATTTAATATGCAGAATGACGGTGTTAAGACCTATGCGCAGTGGCAGTTTGAAAAAGGCAGAGACACCATTCAGCATTTTATGGCAAAATATACCGAAGAGGAAATGTTCGGCGGTAAGACCGTGCTTGATATGGGCTGCGGTGCGGCAGGAAAAAGTCTTTATTACGTTAAATGCGGAGCTGAAAAGGTTATCGGTGTTGACATAATGGATCATTATGAAAAAGAAGCTTTAGCCCTTGCCGAAAAGCTTGGTTATTCGGATAGATTTGAGTTTATATGCGCCTCTGCATACGAGCTTCCCTTTCCCGATAACTCATTTGATACAGTCATAATGAATGATTTTATGGAGCACGTTGATAATCCCGAAAAGGCTCTGCTTGAAAGCATCAGGCTCATCCGTCCGGGTGGCAGGATATACATCAATTTTCCGCCCTATTATCATCCCTTTGGAGCACATTTAAGCGATGCTATAAATATGCCCTGGGTGCACGTCTTTTTCTCCGATAAGGCGCTTATTTCGGCTTATAAGGAGCTTATTCACGGAACACCGGATGAAAACGAGCGCTTGAAGCTTCGCTTCTCAAAGGATGAAAACGGAAACGACGTTTACTCGTATATCAACCGAATGACGATCAAGAGATTCAAAAAGATACTGAGCAAAAACAATATAAAACCGGACTACTACAGCGAGGTTGCGCTCCGCTCATTTCTCTCACCTTTGGCAAAGTTTCCTCTTACCAAAGAAATGTTCGTAAAAATGGTTGCCTGCTCAATATCAAAATAAAGCAGATGTATGCAACAGCTTATTTCAGATAATAATATTAAGACAGTACCTAAAAAGGTACTGTTTTATTATTTGAAAGGCAGAGCAGATAATGGAAAACGGTTCAAAGAAGGTAGTATTGATAGGAACGGGCTTTGTCGGGATGAGCTACGCCTATGCGGCGTTAAATCAAAACGCATGCGATATGCTGGTTCTTATTGACAAGGATAAGAAAAAGGCGGAGGGCGAGGCTATGGACTTAAATCACGGACTTGCCTTTGCACAAAGCCATATGAAAATATGGTCGGGTGACTATGATGAATGCTCAAATGCAGATATAGTTGCTATATGTGCAGGAGTAAGCCAAAAGCCCGGAGAGAGTCGCATTTCCCTTCTCAGACGCAATTCCGAAATACTTGCAGATATAGTAGGAAACGTTTCAAGTGCCGGATTTAAAGGCGTTTTTCTGATTGCATCAAATCCGGTTGACATTCTTGCAAGAATGGTGAGCGAGCTCTCAGGTCTGCCGTCCGAGAGAATAATAGGCACCGGAACAACGCTTGATACCGCCCGTCTCAGATATCTTCTCGGCGATTATTTCAACGTTGACCCGAGAAACGTTCACGCATACGTTATAGGTGAGCACGGAAACAGCGAATTCGTTCCCTGGTCTCAAGCTATGATAGCTACCAAAACCGTACTTTCTATCTGTGACGATAACCGAAGCAAATACAGCTACGAAAGTATCGTAAAAATAGAAGATGACGTGCGATGTGCGGCTCAGAAAATAATAGAGGCAAAAAACGCTACCTATTACGGTATAGGAATGGCAATGGTGCGGATAACGAAAGCCATTCTCGGGGATGAAAACAGTATTCTTACAGTCTCGGCTATGATGACCGGTGAATACGGTCAGAATAACGTCTTTGTAGGTTCACCGTGTATTGTAGGCAGAAACGGGATCAAAAGTAAGATAAGACTTCCGCTTAACGACTATGAGCTTAAGACCTTTAATGAATCGTGTATGTTTCTTGACGACGTCTTCAAAGAAATAGGCCTTGCAAATAGCACCACAAAAAAATGAATTATGCCGTATAATGCAATCGCATCATACGGCATTTTATGTTTAAATTGCATAGTTTTTACGCTGTTTATATTGACATTATTATGTAAAAATGGTAGAATAAAGATAGATTAACATTTTGATGGGGTTTCATATCATGATAACTAAAAAAATTGATAATTACCAAGACTTAAAAGACAGCAAATTAAACCTTTTTGTTGATTTTGAAAGCTACAAAAGATTTGCACTTGAGAATCACCAAGGGAACACAAACATTGGAGAGTTTATTAATAATGATAAACGCATAAAATTTTCAGATGTTTTAGACCTCATCAAGCATTGGGATATACAAAAATTTCACGTCGTGTGGGGATTAATGTGCAGACCGATCAACAACGAATTCAAGTTAGTAGGATGCAATTACGTTTCTGCCAACAAACAAGAACTGCTCTCTATTCTTTCTTATCAGGATGAAGAAAATCAACCTGAAATTCAAGAAGGTGGCTACAAATACTATATAACCGATTCAGAATATGTATTTGATATGATAATTTGTGATGATTCTTTTTCGTGGTGTTTTTCACTTATTCACGACGAGGATAAGTTCGGCAACAGAATAGTATGTTATTCAAAGATATGATATAGAAATTCCTCTCGGCTGTGGATTACACCGCCGAGAGGATGTAGTCCCTACAAATCGAGACCGTTACAATGCCCTCGGGTGCGGTTATAAGGTATGCTTATGACAATAAGAACAACATAACCCACGTATATGAAAATGACGTTCTTAAGATACGCTATACCTACGATGCTATAGGTCAGCTT
>JAZSMJ010000018.1:0-57464 GCA_045535815.1 Eubacteriales bacterium | reverse complement strand
CGTTAAATGCCTTTTGGGAGGGAACCTTACGGGAGTTGTCTTCGTATTCAACGAAGAGATCTGCACCCTTCTTAACGACTGTAGCGTTTACGAAGTTCATCTGACGTGTTCCGATGAATCCTGCAACGAATACGTTAACGGGAAGATCGTAGAGGTTCTGAGGTGTATCAACCTGCTGAATGAGACCGTCCTTCATAACAACGATTCTCGTAGCCATGGTCATAGCCTCGACCTGGTCGTGAGTAACGTATACGAATGTTGTACCGAGTCTCTTATGTATCTTTGTAAGCTCTGTTCTCATCTGTGCACGAAGCTTAGCATCGAGGTTGGAGAGCGGCTCGTCGAGAAGGAATACCTTAGGCTCACGAACGATAGCACGACCGAGAGCAACACGCTGCTTCTGACCACCGGACAAAGCCTTAGGACGTCTTTCGAGGAGATGCGTTATGTCAAGTATACGTGCAGCTTCTTCAACTCTGCGCTTGATCTCTTCCTTGGGAGTCTTGCGGAGCTTAAGACCGAATGCCATGTTATCGAAAACTGTCATATGCGGATAAAGAGCATAGTTCTGGAAAACCATCGCGATGTCTCTGTCCTTGGGGGCGATATCGTTAACGAGTCTGTCACCGATAAAGAGCTCGCCTTCGGAGATCTCTTCAAGACCTGCGATCATACGAAGTGTTGTGGACTTACCGCATCCGGAAGGTCCAACGAGAACGAGGAATTCCTTGTCCTTGATCTCAAGACAGAAATCTGAAACGGCAACAACGCCGCCGGGATATTTCTTATAAATATGTTTGAATGATAAACTTGCCATTTAAATATAATCCTCCTTGAAAGTACAAAAGGGTGAAACAAGCTGACTTTATTGATCGAAAACAAGCCGTCCTTGCGCTTGGTTTTCACACTGTTGTTACATAACTATTCACGCTATTTATTGTACCAAATTATTGGCATAATTTAAAGAGTTTATTTCTCCAAAATTTAACGAAATCATTTGTGCATTCTGACTAATATTACATAAAGATTTCCATCAATTGAGAAAATAACAGTTTTTAATATTTTTAATATATTAAAATTACAGCAGCATGGTAAGTGATATGCGTTTTTTGGGTATATCAACCGACAGAACCTTTACGGTTACTATATCACCTACCGAAAGAACGTCACTCGGATGTTTAACGTATTTATCGGAGATCTGTGATATGTGAACGAGACCGTCCTGATGAACTCCGATATCTACGAATGCACCGAAGTCGATAACGTTTCTGACCGTACCCTTCAGTATCATATCGGGCTTCAGACTGTTTATATCAAGTATGTCGTCACGGAGCAGGGGAGGCGGAAGCTCGTCACGAGCGTCACGTCCCGGCTTTTCAAGCTCGGAGATTATATCGAGCATCGTGGGCTCTCCTATGTCAAGCTTCTCACAAAGATCGCTTATACCGGCCTTTTTTACGTCCTCACGAAGCGAAGCAACTCTTCTTGCACGAACGTCACCCTCGGTATATTTGAAGTGAGCCAGAAGCTTTTTTGCCGCTCCGTACGATTCGGGGTGAACTCCCGTACAGTCGAGTATCTCGTCAGAGCCTGAAACCCTTAAAAATCCTGCGCACTGCTCGTATGCCTTAGCGCCTATTCTCGGAACGTTAAGTATCTGTGCACGGGATCTGAATTCTCCGTTTTCTTCACGGTATTTAACGATGTTTTTTGCCATTGTGGCGTTGATTCCCGAAATGTATGAGAGAAGGGAATGGGATGCTGTGTTTACGTCAACTCCTATGCTGTTTACGCAGTCCTCAACTACTCCGGTAAGGGCTTCGTCAAGCCTTGCCTGCTTCATATCGTGCTGATACTGTCCGACACCTATAGATTTAGGATCTATTTTAACAAGCTCTGCAAGGGGATCCTGCAATCTTCTTGCTATTGATACCGCACTTCGTTGCGTTACGTCAAAATCGGGGAATTCTTCAGCCGCAAGCTTTGATGCCGAATAGACCGAAGCACCTGCTTCGCTTACCACCATATATTTTACGTCCTGCGGTATCTCCTTTAATATTGAGGCGATAAATATCTCGCTCTCCTTGGAGGCTGTTCCGTTTCCGATTGCAATGGCATCAATGCCGTATTTGCGGATTAGCTCCTTTGTTATCTTCTTTGCCTCGTCAATTCTCTCGTATGGCTTTGTCGGATAAATAACTGCAGTATCAAGTACCTTTCCTGTACGGTCTACGACCGCAAGCTTACAGCCCGTGCGGTATCCCGGGTCAAGACCGAGCACGGTCTTACCCTTGATGGGAGCCTGCATAAGCAGATTTTTCAGATTTTCCGAGAAAAGCTTGATTGCGCCCTCGCCTGCCGTGTCGGTCAGTGATGAGCGTATTTCTCTTTCAATAGAGGGGGCGATAAGCCTTGAATATGCGTCAACTGCGGCAGATGCGACGTATTTTGACGCAGGACTTGAATGCTTTACGTTTTCGCTGAAAATATAGTTGAGCGGTATATCGGTAGGTATTTCTATTTTTACCGAAAGGAAGCCCTCTTTTTCGCCTCTGTTTATGGCAAGTACTCTGTGTCCGGGTATTGTTAGTATCTTTTCGCAGTAATCGTAGTACATTGAATAGACCGAGTCCTCATCCTTCGTACCCTTTACTCGTATTGAGCCAAACTGGGCGGTAAGCTCACGCACTTCCTTTCTGCATGAGGCGCTGTCTGATATTTCTTCTGCAATAATATCGCAGGCTCCTGCAATAGCCTCTTCAACAGATGCAACTCCTTTTTCCTCGCTGATGAAGGAAGCAGCAGCCTCTTCTATAGAAGGAGTATAGCTGTCCTCCTGAAGAAGGATGAGGGCGGCAAGCTCTTCGAGCCCCTTTTCTCTTGCTACAGATGCTCTCGTCTTTTTCTTCGGTCGGAAGGGACGGTATATATCGTCTATCTCGGTGAGAGTTTTTGCGTTTTCCAATGCCGCAGATATCTCGGGAGTGAGATTGCCTTGAGCTTCTATGAGAGCGCTTACCTCGGATCTGCGCTCGTCAAGACTGCGAAGATAATTCAATCGGTCGTACAGCTCTCTTAAAACCGTATCGTCAAGCGATCCCGTGACCTCTTTTCTGTATCTTGCGATGAAGGGAATGGTGTTTCCTTCATCGATAAGTCTGACCGTGCTTTCCACACGCTGAAGAGGTATGGAGAGCTCTTCTGATAATGCTTTGATAATGTCCATAAAATAACCCCCAAGATCTTATAAAAAGATAACTGTCATAATAAAAATAAAAAGTATCAGGATAAGGGCAAATCCTGCCGCAAGTCCGATAAAGAATTTAGTTATGGCTTTCACTTTCTGCTCCTTCATATTATTTATAAATATTATTTATCCGAAGCAGTTTTGCTATCCGCCAAAAGATAAAAGCCTTATAATTATTTTAACATAAAATGCACTTTCCGTAAAGTGAAAAAAGAAGAAAAACATAAAAAATATGTTGACATTTAATATGATTTGTGTGATAATTTCAGTACAAGGTATTAATTAAATAATAACGAGGGTAATGATATGGGAAAAAAGATCAGAGTTACTGTATGGTATGAATTTATGCACGAAAAGAACGATCCGGCAATCGCCGAAAAATTCCCCGACGGAATGCACGGATTTATCAGAGATTTTCTTAAGACCGACGAGGATCTTGAGATAACGACAACCACGTTTTACGATAACGAGCAGGGACTTGAGCAGGAGCTTCTTGACCGCACGGACGTACTGGTATGGTGGAGCCATATGAGTAATTTCCAGATCAATCCCGAATACGTTGAAAGAATAAGAGTAAGAGTTCACGAGCACGGTATGGGAATGGTATGCCTGCACAGTGCACATTTCTCTCAGCCGTTCAGAACGGTAGTCGGAACGAGCGGTATGCTCAGTTGGGGCGATGATCAGAAGGAGATACTTTGGACGGTAATGCCTGCACATCCCATTGCCGCAGGTATACCTGAGCATATAATAATAGAAAAAGAAGAGATGTACGGCGAGCCCTTCTATATTCCTCAGCCTGATGAGACTGTGTTTATGGGATGGTTTGAAAACGGAAACCTTTTCCGCAGCGGATGCTGCTTCTACAGAGGTTTGGGCAAGGTGTTCTACTTCCAGCCCGGTCACGAATACTGCCGTGCATACTTCCAGCCTGAAATACAGCAGATCATAAGAAACGGCGTTCACTGGGCTGCGCCTAACGATTTCGGTATAAGTACACCCACGCAGTGTAGTTATAAAAAGCCTGTAACTGACGAATTTAATAAATAAATGAAACGGGCTTTCCATATCGGAAAGCCCGTTTTGACTGCAGTAATTCAGCTTTTAAGAACGAACGACTGGCAGTCCGTGCACTTGTCTTCTGTGGGATTTGCTTCGTGAGTTACCACTCTTATTTTAGAGAGTGTGCAATAGTTTTCACTGTCGCAGTGATGCTTACACTGATTAACGGTACATTCGATAGAACGGTTTGCGTTTGTGCTACAGTTGTTATCGGTCATTGTAAAAATCCTCCTGCCGGCTCGGCTTGTGATGTTTTCGGAACAGAATAAATGGCAAATGCGGACGTTAAAAAAACGCACGGTGTGTTTTGTCCGCTGATTTTATAATGCGTATTTTTTGCTTTTTTTATTCGTATAATCGAAAAAAGTGTTCTCGCAAAAGTCTGCCTTATAACCGTAAATGTATAAAAATGGTTAAAATACTTGAAAATAACTGTATTGGTGTGTTATAATAAAGTTTAAGGTAGATAAATGATGCGAAGGGAGGCGGTATTGTAAATGAGCACGAAGGCTCCGAAAAAGGAAAACCTTATTAAAAAGTGGATAAGGGAAAGCTTTATTATTTTCGTAATTACCTCATTTGCGGATTTCATATATAATTCTTTAGCTAAAAGCATGACAGGTAAGCTATTTACCGGATACGATGATATGGATGAAGCAGTCGGGAAAGGCTTTTTCGGCTTTTTGCGTGATAAGCTGAATATAAAAAGACGCATAATAATACCCCTCAAAAGATTTATTCAGAGAAGCATTGACAAAAGTCTTATTATAAATCTGATAAACAAAAAGGTAAAGCATCTTCTGTGCTATCCTATAAAGGTTTACGGAATATTTCTTATTTCATTTGGCCTTTATTCTGCTGTTGCATATATTATAGGAAGGTACGCACTGAAAAGCGATATACCGATATCAACCTTTATATTCGGTGTTGCCGCAGTTCTTGGTGCAGTACCTGCGCTGTTTTCCGATAAAACGCTGTCGATGGCGATATGCCAAAGTGCTGCGGTAAATCTTATCGTATTTGGCGGTCTTGGAATAAAGAAAAGCACCGTTGAGACATCGGAGAGAAGATACGGCCGTACTTACGTAGCGTTTATACTCGGTATGCTGCTCGGCATCCTCAGTTATTTTGTATCTCCTCTTTATATAGTGCTCGGACTTGCTTTTGTTATAGGCGTTTATATGGTTCTGTCCGTGCCGGAAAGCGGAGTCGTTATTATACTAGCCGGACTTCCGTTCTTGCCGACCATGCTTATTGCAGGGCTTATAGTGCTTGTGTTTATCAGCTATTTCATCAAGCTGATGAGAGGGAAACGTACCGTTAAGCTTGAGCTTATGGACGGATTCGTCATATTCTTTATGACGCTTGTATTTTTCGGAGGAGTTTTCTCGGTATCTCCGTCAGTCAGTATAAAGCCGGCGGCGCTGTACATCTGCTTTATGCTCGGCTATTTCCTTGTAGTCAATCTGTTAAGAAGCGAAAAGTATATAAAATGCGCAATCGGTGCAGTTGCGGTTTCATCATTAATTGTGTCGGCATACGGCATAATGGAATATCTTACAGGTATAGCCTCGACTCTTTGGCAGGATGAGGAGATGTTCGGCGATATAAGCGGAAGGGTAGTTTCCACCTTTGGTAATCCCAACGTTCTTGCCGAATATCTGCTGATGGTTATCCCCATAGCTATGTCGGGAGTATTTCTTGCGAAAAAAGCTTCGGGAAAATTCGCTTCCTTCGTTATGTTCGCTGTCTCTGCGCTTTGTCTTGTTCTTACCTGGTCAAGAGGTGCCTGGCTTGGATTTATTTTCGGAATGCTTGTATTTTTGCTGATATGCAGCAGAAAAACCATGATTCTTATGGTTATCGGACTGTTTTCCGTTCCGTTTTTACCCTTCGTCTTGCCTCAGAGCATAATCAACAGATTTGCAAGCATAGGCAACCTTGCCGATTCGTCCACTGCATACCGTATACACATATGGGAGGCATCTGTGAAGATGATAAGAGACTTCTTCTACGGCGGTCTTGGCTCGGGAACGGGAACGTTTACCATAGCATATCCGCAGTATACGCTTGCAGGTATTGAAAGTGCTCCACACAGCCACAGCCTCTATCTTCAGATAATGATAGAGCTTGGTGTCTTCGGTCTTTTGGCATTCCTTGCGGTGATATTTATATTTGCTATCAGCCAGTTCTCGTTTTACAGCAAGGGAAAATCAAGCAAGGATAAGCTGCTTTGTGCTGCGGGATTCTCCGGAATTGCGGCAGTATTGCTGCAAGGCGCAACCGACTATATATGGTATAATTACCGTATCTTTTTGATGTTTTGGCTTATGATCGGTCTTATGACCGCAGTAAGACGTGTATCTCTTGCGGGAGAGCGTGAAAACGAGATCGATCTCGGTACGTATATAGACATACCGATAAATAAGTGATCACAACTCAAATCTGAGGAGACTATAAGTTATGAGAAATAAAAAAACAAGTCAAGGTCAGCAGAAATTCAGATTCAACTTTGTTGATGCTATACTGATTCTGATAATATTGATTGCAGGTGCGGCGCTTGGATATATCTTTTTCTCGAGCGACGTCAGCGTTGTGTCTGAGGTCGAACAGAAGGAGATAGTTTACGAGATCGAGGTAACGCAGATACCCGATTCCTTTAAATGGAAGATCAATATAGGCGATAAGGTTACCGATACCGTTGCAAGATATCCTATAGGAGAGGTTGTAAACGTTGTTTATTCCGATTGCATATATACCGGAGTCGACCACGAGACCGGCAAGGAAGTAAGAACGGTGCTTGACGGATATATGGACGTTGTCGTTACGGTGCGTGCTCAGTCAACCCTTGCAGGAAGCCTTTATTCGATAGGCGGATATGATATATACGTTGGAAAGAACGTTTGCTTCAGAGTTCCCAATTTTACAGGTGAGAGCTACTGCATCGCTTTAAGTGAGGTAAACTGATATGGCAGAGAAAAAAGAAAGAAAGATAAGATTTAATATAATAGATTTTCTTATAGTTATAGCTGTTATTGCCTGCATAGTCGGTATTGCGCTCAGATATAACGTAGCGGACAGAATAGGCGTTAAGTCAAATACAGATACTGCCGAGGTGTCGTTTATCGTAAGAGACATCAAGCAATCGTCAGCCGATGCGCTGATTACAGGCGATACGTTCTACTGGACACAGAACGGAGTTGAGCTCGGAGTTCTTACTTCAAAGAGCACGACCCCTGCCGCTATAGTATCCGAAAACAGTAAGGGTGAGGCAGTTGTGGTCTACAGCGACTATGCGGTGGATGCTACCGGAGTGCTTACCTGCGTAGGAACGCTTACCGATGACGGCTTTATGATAGGCGGAACTCAGTTCGTTGCCCCGGGCAAAGAGATGGAGATTAACAGCAAACAGGTCAAGGTTCTTGTGCTAATAACTGATGTTGAGGTAGTAAACTGACCTTTTAGTTGTAAAAAATGTTGAAGATTATAAGGAAAATAAAAAAAGACTTGATTTTATTAGAAAAGTTTGTTATAATCTAGATAATAGTTCATTATAATGATAGGAGCAGAAAAAGCAGTATGATATCCCGTAATATTACCATACAAAATAACGTAGGACTGCACGCAAGACCGGCAACTTTCTTTATTCAGAAGGCTAACTCGTATAAGTGCTCAATTTGGGTGGAGAAGGACGACCGCCGCGTTAATGCGAAGAGTCTGCTGGGTGTGCTTTCTCTCGGAATAGTAAAAGGAATGACCATAACGCTGATCGCAGACGGACCCGATGAAGCAGAAGCTCTTGAGGGTATTGCGACTCTTGTTGACACAGGATTCAGCGAATAATTAAAGCGGATATTTGCCAAGGTAAAGATCCGAAACAAAGCGTGAAAACGCAGCGTAGAAACGCAAAGATAGAGCAGACAGCCTGTTACGGAAGTCTGCTCTTTTTAGGTATTGATATGGAAGATAAGAAACAGATACTGTTTGAAAAAGCTCTTTTGCTTCCGCTTTCTCCCGGAGTTTATATAATTAAAAACAAAGAGGGAAAGGTTATATACGTAGGCAAGTCAAGAGCGCTTAAAAACCGTGTATCGCAGTATTTCAATCCGGCGTCAAAGCATGGCTTGAAAACTGCCAATATGGTAAGAAATGCCGACAGCTTCGATTATATGGTCACAACCACCGAGATGGAGGCTCTGTCGCTCGAAAATAAGCTTATAAAGCTTTATTTGCCGAAATACAATATTCTGCTCAAGGATTCGAGATCCTACCCGTATATCAAAATTTCGGTAAACAGGGACTATCCGCAGATAACCGTTACCAGAAAAAGACTTGATGACGGTGCAAAATACTTCGGCCCCTATACCGGAATGGGTGATGCCTATTCTATAGTCAAAACGGCACAGAAGGTTTTTGGAGTTCAGCAGTGTAAAAAGGAGTTTCCGAGGGATATAGGGAAAGAGCGTCCTTGCCTTTATCATCAGATAGGTCAGTGCAGCGCACCCTGCTCGGGAAAGCTCTCGCCCGAAGAATATAAAGAGACCTTCAAATCAGTCATAACTTTTTTGAGGGGCAATTTTTCGGAAACCAAGAAAAAGCTTGAGGCGGATATGATGCACGCCTCGGAAAATCTTATGTTTGAGGCTGCCGCACTTTACAGAGACAGACTGCAATCCATCGACAAGCTGTGGCAGAAGCACAGAGTGGTAGGGCCGCCGTCAGCGGAGCATGATATCATTGCTCTGTACGAGGGCGAAATATCAAGCTGTATAGCCATCTATTTTGTCAGAAGCGGATGCGTTATTGACAGCTTTACTGAGATATTCTCGTCTGAGCGTATAATTGACTCCGACGGAATACTGTCGTTTTTGGCAGAGCTTTATGCAAAGCGTGAATATATTCCAAAGAGCATCATGATAGGAGAGCTTCCGATAGAAGAGGATGCTTTGTCGGAGGTATTGAGTGAGATCTCGGGTCATGGCGTAAAGGTTAAAAGACCGGTGCGAGGTGACGGTAAGGCGCTGTGCGATATGGTATACGATAACGCCCGTCAGCACGCTGCGGCGTATGATGCGGAAAGTGAGAAGGATAACCGCACGCTTGTAAAGCTTGCCGATATGCTCTCGCTTGAGGTGCTGCCTGAGAAGATCGAGGCTATCGATATTTCAAACTACGGAAGCGAGCATATTACCGCAGGGCTTATTCTTTGTGAAAACGGTAAGTTTAAAAAGAGCGGATACCGCACCTATAAGATAAGAGAAACAAAGGGCAAAACTGACGACTATGCGTCTATGCGTGAGGCTATCAGACGCAGGCTTTCGCATGCGGCAGAGGACGCCCTTCCCGATCTTTTGCTTCTTGACGGCGGAAGAGGGCATCTTGGTGTTATAAAGGAGCTTTTTGACGAGCTTGGAGCTGACATTCCGGTATTCGGAATGGTTAAAGACGACTATCATAAGACCCGTGCGCTCGTATCGGAGGACGGAGAGATAAGCATTGCGAGAGATAAAGCGGTGTTTACTCTGATATATAAGATACAGGAAGAGGTGCACAGATACACCCTTTCGAGAATGACGAATGCAAAGCGCAAAACGCTCAAGCGCTCCTCGCTTGAGGCGATAGACGGTATAGGACCGTCAAAGGCGAAGGCGTGGCTTTCGCATTTCGGAACGCTTGCCTATCTTAAAAATGCAAGTGTTGAAGAGATTACACAAGCAAAGGGAATATCACAGGCAAATGCAGAAAAGGTCTACGGATATTTCCACTCTGAAAATAAAAACGATTAAAAAAGCGGAGGATATATTATGCCGAGAATTATTACCGGAAGCGCAAGAGGAATGAGACTTGAGACTCTTGAGGGAGAGCTTACCAGACCGACTTCTGATATGGCCAAAGAAGCTATTTTCTCAATGATCCAGTTCGATATAGAGGGCAGATGTGTGCTCGATCTTTTTGCAGGATCGGGTCAGCTTGGTATAGAGGCACTCAGCAGAGGTGCAGAGAAAGCCGTTTTTATTGATAAGAACGTAGATGCGGCAAATATTATCAAGGCGAATCTGAAAAAAGCAAGGCTTTTTGAAAACAGTCTTGTTCTCAATACCGATGCATTCAGCTATATCAAGGGCAACGCAGGAAAGATAAAATTTGATATAGTTTTCATAGATCCGCCCTATGCAGACGGCACTGCTTTTGAAGCGGCGACAAAGCTGCGCGATGCAGGTATGATATCGGATCACGGAATGATAATATGCGAGGCAGGAAATGACGAGGTCTTTGAAATAGAAGGCTTTGAAATTGCAAAGCACGCAAGATACGGTAAGGCGTTCGTTACGCTTTACGTGAGAAAAGAGGCGGAATAAAATGTCAAGGGTTTTGATCCCGGGCAGCTTTGACCCGGTTACGAAAGGACACGCAGAGCTTATAAAAAAGGCTGCCAAGATCTTTGATGAGGTTGTTGTTTGCGCATTTGAGAACTGCGAAAAAAAGTATATGTTTTCCTCTGCGGACCGTTTCGATATGCTAAACCTTGTCTGCTCCGAAATACCCGGATGCAGAGCCGATATCTCGGACGGATTTCTGATGGATTACGTTTCTGAAAACGGAATTGACTTTATAGTCAAGGGCGTCAGAAACGTTGCCGACTTTGACTACGAGAACTGGCTTGCACAGATAAACAAAAACGTTGATCCCGACGTTGAAACGGTGCTTTTACCTGCAGACAGTCAGTACGGCTTTATCAGCTCGTCTGTCGTAAGGGAAAGAATAAAATATTCCAAATCCTTGAGCGGTTACGTTACCGATGCGGTAGAGGCGTTTATAGAGGCAAAAAAAGACCGCTGAAGGTGTGGTCAATCCGCATAATTTACCGTCCGGTTTTATATGTAAAAAAAGTCAATATATGACAAAAAAGAACAGAATTTGTATTTTGTTCTTTTTTTATTTTGATTATACCGAACAAATTTTCGATTGCGGTAAAAAATATAATATTTTTTTTAGTCTGAGACAGTAAACCACTTGAAATCTAACAAAATCGAGTTTATAATATAGTTAAGTGGTGACAAGTGGTGCACTATGGTGAATTTCACGAGAGAGGAGCGTTGGTAAATAATGTTATCAGGCGAATACAAACATAATATCGACGCTAAAAGCCGTATGTTTTTACCGGCAAAGCTCCGTGAACAGCTTGGCGAAACCGTCGTAATGATAAAAAGCATTGACAAGTGCATAGCTGTATATCCGATGGATGCCTGGAATTCCTTTACGGAAAAGCTTGAGGCGCTTCCCGAGATACAGGCGAGAAAGGTAAAGCGTTTTATCTATTCCTCCGCAGTTGACTCTCAGCCCGATTCGCAGGGAAGAGTGCTTATTCCTCAGAACTTAAAGGAATATGCAGAGCTTGAGGGCAGTGCGATCGTTATAGGAAACGGAGATCATTGCGAAATATGGAACGAGGCGCTGTATAACGCTGAAATGGAAAGCGCTGATACAGAAGATATGGCACAGACGCTTATCGCCCTCGGATTTTAAAAATGAGTATTGAATTTTCACACGAGCCGGTAATGCTCAGTGAGTGCATAAACGGACTCGATATAAAAAAGGACGGATTGTATGCAGACTGTACTGCAGGCGGAGGAGGACACTCCGAGGCTATACTTAAAGCAGGTGGCAGACTTATTGCAATAGACCAGGACCCCGATGCCATAAGGGCAGTAAAGGAAAGACTTTCAAAATACGGGGACAGAGTTAAATACGTGCATGACAATTTCGTCAATGCCGAAAAGATATTCTTCGGCACGGCGCTCGACGGAGCGCTTATAGACCTCGGCGTTTCATCGCATCAGCTTGATACCGCTGAGAGAGGCTTTTCGTATAATCAGGACGCACCGCTTGATATGAGAATGAATCAGGAGTCTATGCTCAGTGCATACGAAGTGGTCAACGGTTATACGAAGGAAGAATTAACCCAAGTTATCTATCGCTACGGTGAAGAAAAGTTTTCATCACGCATAGCTCAGAAAATAGTGGAAGCAAGAGCAAAGGCTCCCATAGAAACTACTCTTGAGCTTGCGGAGTTGATCAAAAGCGCAATACCGGCGAAATTCCGCGAGGGCGGACATCATCCGGCAAAGCGCACCTTCCAGGCGATCAGGATAGAAGTAAATCACGAGCTCGAGATAATCGAGCCAACGATTCGTGCTGTTGTTGAAAATTTAAAGAGCACCGGAAGGTTAGCGGTAATAACCTTCCACTCGCTCGAGGACAGGATAGTCAAGCAAGCTTTCGCGAGTCTTGCATCGGGCTGTACCTGCCCGCCGGATTTTCCGGTCTGCGTATGCGGTAACAAGCCCGTGGTAAGGCTTGTTACCCGCAAACCGCTCATCGCTGGGGAAGATGAGCGGAATCGCAATCCGCGCTCAAGAAGCGCAAAGCTCAGAATAATAGAAAAAATCTGAGTATTAAACGGTTATTTTAATGGAATTATATGGAATGATTTAGCGGGGGAGGAAAGTTTTAATGTCTTATAATGCTTTGTACAGCAAAAAGGCATCAAAGTCAGTAAAAGTATACGATTTTAATACTTTAACGAATAACGCACCCTCCAAGTCATCCTCAAAGGATCCGTCAGCTCAGAATAAAGCACCTCTCAAAAACGCAAGCACCGCAAAAGCAAAAAATGCACCCTTGCCGAATAAAAGCAGAGCTGCCGGAAAGATAAATACAGAAAAAGCAAAGTCCTCAAATGCACAGCTTCCGAAAAGAGAGGCACGCAGAGACATTTCAAGAACCACCGAAATAAAGATAAGAACAATAAAAGCTCCAAAAAGAAGTCCTTTCCCGATAGCTGTGGTCTTTATGTCTGTTATCAGTACGGTTTTGTTTATGTACATGATATTTAATATGGTACAGATAAATGAGGTAACTCAGGATATCTCGTCAATGCAGTCGCAGCTCGGTAATCTTAAAACAGAAGCAAACGAGCTTACGCTTGAGCTTGAAAAGAAGAACGATCTGAATGCCATAGAGGATTATGCTGTAAACGTTCTCGGAATGGTCAAGATGGATCAGCTTCCCAAAAAGTATGTAAGCATTGACAACGAGGAAAAGGTCGAGGTAGTTAAGCCAGAGCCCGAGGAAAGCACGGGACCGGTTTCGACCATAATGAGTGCAATAACAGAAAATTTCCGCAACGTGTTCGGAATAAATTAAATATGCACGAATAGATTTTATAAAGGAAACTTTTGAGAGTGGAGTGGTTACGTGTTCACGATATGCCCTTTACTCTCAATTTTATATACGGACAAAAACTGAGACGACAGTCAAAAAACAAACAGGAGGAAAACGAGGATGCAAAAGACTAAAAACAGACAGATACCGCTTCGCAGCCTTTTGATCATTCTTATGTTTGTGGCTGCGCTTATTGCTATCATAACAAGACTTTTTTATCTCCAAGTGCTGAGCTACGACGAATATCAGGAGAAGGTAATAGATAATATACAGCGTGAGACCTACGTAAAGGCGGACCGTGGCATTATTTACGACAGAACGGGTACTATACAGCTTGCGACCAATTATACCGTGTACAGAGTTTTTATCTCTCCCCGTGATATAGAGGATCAGAGTCAGGCAATTCTTATTTCGACAAAACTCTCACAAATTCTCGGTGTTGAGTATGATACAATATATCAAAAGACCCAAAAGACCAAGCGTCTTGATGAAACCATAAAGAAAAAGGTGGATGAAGAGAGCGCTGAAGAGGTAAGGGAATTTATTGCGGAATACGGACTGTCCAAGCAGATATATCTTGAGCCGAGCACGGCAAGATATTATCCGTACGGAACGCTTGCGTCTCACGTTCTCGGCGTAGTCGGAACCGACGGAGGTCTTATAGGACTTGAAAAGCAGTACGACTCATATCTTTCGGGAACTGACGGAAAATTTATAGTTTCCAAAAATGCACTCGGACTTGCAATGCAGTCTAAATACGATACCTACGTAGATGCGCAAAACGGCGCTAACGTTTTGTCTACCCTTGATTTCAAAATACAGTCGATACTCGAAGAGCAGATAGAGCAGACCTATTACGATTCTGTTGCCATGAACCGTGTTACCGGTGTAGCAATGGACGTTAATAACGGCGCAGTGCTCGGAATGGCAACCTATCCGAATTTTGATCTTAATGATGCGTATACGCTTGATCCGGAATCTCAGGCTGCGCTTGATGCATTTATCGGTACCGATGAAGAGCACAATACGGAATACGTTGAGCTTCTTTATTCTATGTGGAGAAACAAAGCGGTATCAGAGCTTTACGAGCCAGGTTCGACATTTAAGGTCGTGACTACCTCGATGGTTTTTGAAGAAAACGTCGTAAAGGAGAGCGATCCGTTTTACTGCAGCGGAAGCTACAGAGTTGAAGGCTATTCGGCTCCCATACACTGTCACAGAGTATACGGACACGGTGCGGTTACCTACGAGGTAGGACTTCAGCAGTCCTGTAACCCCACGCTTATGGCGGTTGCCGAAAGGCTCGGAAGAGCAAAGTTTTACGAATATTTCAAGCTTTTCGGATATACCGAAAAAACAGGGGTAGATCTTCCGGGTGAAGCGTCTCCCATTTTCCATCAGTACGGCTCATTCAATCAGGTTGAGCTTGCCGTTTATTCATTCGGTCAGACCTTTAAGACGACCGCAATACAGCAGCTTACAGCGATAGCTACGGTAGCAAACGGAGGCTATCTCGTTCAGCCCCATCTTGTCAGTGAGATAGTTGACGATGACGGAAATATTCTTTATTCATTTGATGATGCAAGCAAAAGACAGGTTGTAAGCGAAAGCGTTTGCAACCGTATAACGAAGATACTCGAGGAGGGTGTATCGGGAGACGGCGGTGCGAAAAACGCATACGTTGCAGGCTATAAGGTAGCTGCTAAGACCGGTACCTCCGAGGTGCGAGACGTTCTTAACGAAGAGGGAAAATCCTATCTGCGTGTCGGCTCGTGCGTTGCGTACGCACCTGCGGACGATCCTCAGATAGCAGTTATCATTATCGTTGATCAGCCGATGGGAGACAGCGTTTACGGAAGCGTAGTTGCCGCTCCTTACGTTGCTAATTTCCTTGAGGAAGCACTTCCTTATCTCGGTGTTGAAAGAGAATACACCGAAGAAGAGCTTGCAAAGCTTGCGGTCACGATAAGAGATTACGAGGGCTGGCCCTTGGAAGACGCTATGCTTGACGTTACAAACAGAGGCGTTGATTACATAGTTGAGGGCGACGGAGACATAGTAACTCATCAGATCCCCGAGGGAGGAAGCTCACTCAGCAAGGATACCGGTAAGGTCATATTCTATACCGGAGATGCAGAGCCTGACGCGCTGTTTGAGGTGCCCAAGGTAACGGGAATGAGTGCGTCTATGGCTAACAGGACGTTAACGAACAGCAATTTCAACGTTTTGATCGACGGTGCAACCAACGGTATATCCGATGCGGGAGCTATCGTTGTATCACAGGAACCCGAATACGGCGAAAAGGTACCTTACGGTACTGTTGTAAGAATAACTCTGAGATATCTTAACGTAACGGACGACTGATAATAAACGGATGTGGAAATATATTAAAAAATTCTGCATTCGGAGATGATATTTTTGAAGGTAAGAGATCTGCTTCGCGGTGTTTGCGTTAAAGGATGTATAGACGAGAGCATAAACGAGCTTGATATTACCGATATAACGTCTGATTCGAGACGTGTAAAAAGCGGTTCGATGTATATCTCTATAAGCGGTCTTACCGCAGACGGGGACGATTTTATAGAGGATGCATTCAGGGCAGGAGCTGCCGTTGTAATATCCGAAAAGGTGAATACCGAAGGGTGCTGTATATGCGTCTGCGGCGCGCGTGAAGCGTATGCAAGGATATGGAGCAACCTTTGCTCAAATCCGGCTGATAAGGTGAAAATAATAGCCGTAACGGGAACGAACGGTAAGACCTCCGTTTCTCATATGATAAAGGCCATACTTGAATGTGCAGGCTATAAAACGGCGCTGATAGGTACTATAAACAACACGCTGACCACGCCTGATCCGTGCGATCTTTATCCCATGCTTGCGGATATGGCAGCATCGGGCGTACAGTACGTCGTAATGGAGGCATCCTCGCATGCTTTGTATTTTGATAAGCTGTCGCCCATCAAGGTGAGCACGGGAGTGTTTACCAATCTTACCCCGGAGCATCTTGATTTTCACGGCACCATGCAAAATTATGCAGCAGCCAAAGCAAAGCTTTTTCGCATCTGCAAAAATGCAGTTGTGAATTACGATGACGGATATTGCAATACGGTATGCCCGATTGATATAACGTCAAAAAGAATAACCTTTTCAGGGGTAAGCTGCGATGCGGATATAACCGCCAAAAACGTGAGAAATCTCGGGATCGACGGTATTGAGTATGATCTTTCGCTCGATGAAAGCAGAGTCTTCTGCGTGAAATGCGGCATACCGGGTCTGTTTACTGTCTATAATACCTTAGCCGCAGTAGGATGTGCGCTTGCAGAGGGTATTGATATTAGATTTATTCTTAGCGGTCTTCGTGGAATGTGCGGAGTCAAGGGCAGGATAGAGAGAGTGCCATCGGAGGGTGCGGCGGTGTTTATTGACTATGCGCATACGCCCGATGCACTTGAAAAGCTTCTGCTTACAGTCAGAGGCTTCAGACGTGATACTCAGAAGATAACCCTTCTTTTCGGGTGCGGCGGTGACAGAGACAGAGCCAAGCGCCCGTTAATGGGAGCAATAGCATCCCGACTTGCCGATTTCGTAATAATCACAAGTGACAATTCAAGGACGGAAGACAGACGGAGTATAATAGATCAGATACTTCGTGGTATAGATAAAGAGCGACCCTACATAGTTATAGAGGACAGAAAAGAAGCAATAGAGTATGCCCTTGATAATACCGATGAAAACGGTATAATTCTGCTTGCAGGAAAAGGGCATGAGGAATATGAGATAGGGCCGCAGGGAAAGCGTTATTTTTCAGAGCGTGAGATAGTTTTATCTCATTTCAGCAGAAAAAAAGGTAAGTCTTTGGAATGAAAATTCCGATCGGAAGAATCGGAGGAGAATATGAAATTATATTTAAAAAACGGCGGAGCAGATCCGTGTGACGTAGCGCAGGGATGCGGCGGAGTACTGCTCAATCACAACGGCAGAAAGATAAAGGGAATCTCTATTGATTCCCGAAAAATAGAAAAAGACGATATGTTCGTGGCTATCAAGGGTGAGAACTCCGACGGACACGATTATATCAGCTCTGCTTTTTCAAAGGGTGCTTGCTGTACACTTGCAGATCATATACCGAAAAACGCAGTCACGGGCGAAGAGATAAAATTCGACGGTAAATGTATCATTCTTTGTGATGATACGGTAAAATCGCTCGGTATGCTTGCGCACGAATATAAAAGCGTAATAGATCCCTATACGGTGGGAGTTACCGGCAGCGTAGGAAAAACCACTACCAAGGAATTTATCTCTGCAGTCATCTCGGAAAAGTTCAAAACACATAAAACGTCGGGTAATTATAACAGCGAGATAGGTCTTCCTCTTACACTTCTCGATCTCGAAGAGGATGACGAGGCGCTTGTCGTGGAAATGGGCATGAGCGAACTTGGAGAGATAAGCAATCTTTCAAAGATTGCCGCTCCCGACATTGCGGTAATAACCAATATCGGCTCGTCGCATATCGAACGCCTTGGCTCAAGAGAGAATATATGCCGTGCAAAGCTTGAGATAATTGACGGTCTGAAGCAGGGCGGAGGGCTTATACTCAACGGTGACGAGCCCTTGCTTTCGGGAATAAGCGGAGCTTTCTATATTGCTTTTGAGAACGAAAATGCTCAGATGCGTATAAAGAACGTGCGTGAAAAAGACGGTAATACCGTATTTGATCTTGTCAGCAGAAACAGAGCCTTTGAGGATATTACCATTCCTGCACTTGGTAAGCATTGCGCATTTGATGCGGCAGTCGGTTTTACCGTAGGACTTATCCTCGGTATGAGCGAAGCAGAAATCAGACGCGGTCTTATGAACTATAAAAGCAGCGGAATGCGTCAGAATATATACGATATAGGCTCTTTAACGGTTATGGAGGACTGCTATAACGCAAGCCCCGAATCAATGAAGGCATCGCTCGGAGTTTTGTCGGGACTTTTAAAGAAGAAGACTCCGGGTGTTGCGGTGCTGGGCGAGATGAGAGAGCTTGGTGAATATTCAGCTAAGCTTCATTATGAGGTCGGACTTGAGGCGGCTAAATCGGGCGTTTCCGGTCTTATAACGTTTGGAGCGCAGGCTGAGGAGATTGCAAAAGGAGCGGCTGACGGCGGCTTACCGTGGTCTGATATAGTTATCATAAAGTCGTGTGACGACGTACAGATGGCCGCAGACGCGGTTATGGATATGACAAACGGAGTGGGCACTGTATTAT
This sequence comes from Eubacteriales bacterium, assembly GCA_045535815.1. Taxonomy (GTDB): domain Bacteria; phylum Bacillota; class Clostridia; order Oscillospirales; family CAG-272; genus JAZSMJ01. The sequence goes on along the minus strand of JAZSMJ010000018.1, from coordinate 38,679 downwards.
TCAAGGCGAGCAGAGCAGTAAAGCTCGAGCGTGTAATTGAGGTGCTCAAGACATCAGGAAGAGAGTGAATTTGAATGGACGGAACAGTTATAGCGTATATTCTGGCTTTGGTATTGTCTTTTCTTTCGACGGTACTTATAGAAAGAAAGCTAATACCGGTGCTCAAAAGCAAAAAAATGGGGCAGAAGATACTTGAAATCGGTCCGAGATGGCATAAAAATAAAGAAGGAACCCCCACGATGGGCGGTATCGGCTTTATTATACCGATAGTTCTTATATTTGCAGTCATCGGAAGCGTTCTGATGATATTAAAGGGACAGTTTGATAAAGGTGCGCTGTTCACCGTTGCATTTGCTGTCCTTAACGGTATAATAGGATTTATAGATGATAAAGCAAAGTTTTCCAAGGGTAAAAACGAAGGCCTTACCGCAAAGCAGAAATATCTGCTTCAGCTTATCGCCGCAGCAGTATATATTGCCTCAATGGCACTTGGCGGATGCATTGACACCTCTCTGTATATCCCGTTTGTTGGAATAGAGCTTGAGCTTGGAATATTCTATTATATAATAGCATTTATACTTATAACAGGCGTTGTAAACAGCGTTAATCTTACCGATGGAATTGACGGTCTTGCAGCCTCGGTCACGCTTGCGGTTTCCGCATTCTTCTCGGTTGCATCGTTTGCTTTGGGAGCTTTTTCGCTCTCAGTACTGTCTGCGGCAGCAATAGGCGGATGCATCGGATTTTTGGTCTATAATTTCTATCCTGCAAAGGTATTTATGGGAGATACCGGATCGCTCTTCCTCGGCGCTCTCGTCGTGGGATCTGCTTTTATGATAAATAATCCGCTTATAATAATCGTAGCAGGAATAGTTTATATTGCAGAGGCTGCATCAGTTATGCTTCAGGTAGGTTTTTATAAGCTTACTCATAAGAGGATCTTCAGAATGGCGCCCCTTCACCATCACTTTGAAATGGGTGGCTGGAGTGAGATCAAGCTCGTCAGCGTTTTCACAGCAGTAACGTTAATAGCAGGCGTTATTGCCTGGTTTGGTTTAAAATAAAACGATAAAAAAGAGGAGGAGATTTATGAACGGCGGCTCAAACAATCAAAGTAAAATGAGAGCATACCGTGTAACGAGAGAAAAAAACAAAAAAGGCATACCGGGCGTAAAGACTCCTCGTATAGACAGAAAAAATCTTAGCGGAGACTTTATCAAGCCGACCGACCTCGTAAGAGTGAAGGGCGGTATTGACCGTCCCATGTTCCTTATAATAATGATTCTTTTGTGCTTCGGAACGGTCATGATATTCAGCGCAAGCTTTGCATATGCGCTGTACGATAAGGGCGACAGCTATTATTATTTCAAAAGACAGATAATATTTGCTCTTATCGGACTTGTAGCAATGATATTCATAATGAACGTTATTGACTACAGGCTGATACAAAAATTTACCGTGCTCGGTTTTCTTATAACCTGCGGTCTTCTTGCGATAGTTCCTATCTACGGACTGTCAAAGGGTGTTGCAACCAGATGGATACAGTTCGGAAGCATACGCTTCCAGCCCTCTGAGCTGATGAAGATAGTGCTGGTTTTAATGCTGGCGTACTATATGGCGAAATATCAAAGCAAGGTAACGGACTACCGTAACTTCTGGAAATCTTCGACCTGGGGCGTTTTCGTGCCGATAGGAATAGTTGGCTTCGTTTGCCTGCTTATTGCGCTTGAAAACCATTTTTCAGGCATGATAATCATGTTTTTGATAGGTATGTTCGTCATATTCGCAGGCGGAGCAAGAAAGATATGGTTCGTGCTTGCCGGAAGCGTCGGAGCGGTGGTGATCGGCATAGGAATTCTTTTATCTGACTATGCAAGAGAAAGACTTGATGCGTGGATACACCCCGAAAATTACAGTGCGCAGGATGAGATATGGCAGACTCTGCAGGGGCTTAATGCCGTAGGCTCGGGAGGACTTCTCGGTGTAGGTCTTGGAAACAGCAGACAGAAGCATCTTTACGTTTCAGAGCCTCAGAATGACTTTATATTTTCTATCATTTGCGAAGAGCTCGGCTTTGTCGGTGCTATAGCTGTAGTAGTTCTTTTTGCGCTTTTCCTATGGAGAGGATTTGTTATTGCCCTGAAAGCGCCGGATACCTTTTCAAGCCTTGTAGCAATCGGAATCACCTGTCAGGTCGTACTGCAGGCAGTGCTTAACGTAATGGTCGTTACCGCACTTATACCCAACACCGGAATATCACTTCCGTTTTTCAGCTACGGAGGAACGGCGCTGGTAATACTGCTTGCGGAAATGGGTATACTGCTTGGAATTTCAAGGTACTCATATCAGGAAAAGTAGCATAGCTTATTTTACTATATTTTGAAGGGCGGTTGTCTTTTGAAGGTTTTAATGACCGGAGGCGGAACGGGTGGACACGTTAATCCCGCAATAGCCATAGCAAATATTTTAAAGGAAAAAGCCGGTGCAGAAATTGCATTTGCAGGTACTCAGAGAGGAATTGAAAATAAGCTTGTGCCAAAGGAAGGCTACAAGCTTTATCATATAAAAATTCAAGGCCTTAAGCGCAGTCTGTCTTTTGATAATTTTAAAACTCTTTGGCTTATGATAGACTCGCAGATAAAGGCAAGAAAAATAATAAAAGAGTTTAAGCCCGACGTCGTTATAGGTACGGGCGGATACGTTTGCTGGCCTATAATAAGAACTGCCGCAAAAATGGGGATACCGACGGTGCTTCACGAATCGAATGCAGTGCCCGGGGTTGCTGTCAAAATGCTTGAGCGTCATATTGACCTTATGCTTGTCAACTTTGAGGAGACAAAGGCTTATCTTAAGCATCCCGAAAAAGCGGTAAGGGTAGGAAACCCTTTAAGAGGCGGATATTCTCAGGCAAGCTACGATGAGGCAAGACGAACCCTTGGTATAGAGGGAAAATATCGCTCGTTTATACTTTCATGCGGCGGAAGTATGGGTGCAGAGCGTGTGAACGAGGAAGTTCTTGCGCTTATGCGTGACTTTACGTCAAAGCATCCGGAGATATATCACGTGCACGCAAGCGGATCAATAGAGTACGAGATATGCAAAGGTCAGTTCGAAGAGATGGGGCTTGATAAATGCCCTAATATAGAGCTGCTTGAATATATCTACGATATGCCTCTGAAAATGGCAGCCGCAGACCTTGTTATAAACAGGGCAGGGGCGATAACGTTATCGGAATTATCTTATTTAAAAAAGCCCTGCGTCCTTATACCGTCACCTAACGTGACCAACAATCATCAGTATAAAAACGCAAAGGTTCTTGCAGACAGAGGAGCGGCTCTCGTTTTTGAGGAAAAGGATCTTAAGGACGGAGTGCTTACCGAGGCGGTAAGTAATCTTATAGGCAACAGAGAAAAGCTCAGAGTTATGTCTGAGTCGATAGGAGAGCTTTCGGTAAACCAAAGCGGAGAAAGAATATACGAGGAGATAACAAAGCTTCTTTCAAGTTATAAAAAATAACGGCGAAGGAGCGCTGACACTGTCGGGAAATGAAGAAGGAAAAGAAAGTATCGCTGTCAAACGAGGAGCTTATATCCAATAATTCGTTTGAGAGGCTGAGGATCAGAAACAAGCATAAGCTGATCAGGGGAAGGATCTTATACGGGGTCATTGCCCTGGGGCTTTGCGCTCTGTTTGCTGTTGTCTGTGCGGCAGTTTTCTTCAGGGTAGCGGATATTGACGTCAGAGGAAACACCGAATACAGTGATTTGGAAATAGTCGAAAACAGCGGCGTCAAAACGGATGATAATATGTTCCTTCTCAACACTTCTCAGATAAAGCGGGATCTTATCTTGAATTTCCCCTACATAATGAACGTAAAGATCGGACGGCAGATACCGTCTACCGTAGTGCTTGATATAACCGAGGAAAAGCCGGAATATTATATCGAGATAGGAGGAGAATACTTCGTCGTATCTCAAACATTAAAGGTTCTTGAAATGGTAACAGATCCGCAGGAGCTTGACAAGGGCTACGGAGTGCTTATGAAGCTGACACCCCCCGATATACGATACTGCGTTCTCGGCAGAACGGTTCTGTTCAAGAGTAACGATTCATACGAGTATATGAATAAGGTTATCGGAGAATTAAGAGAGTCGGCACTTTATGAAGATATAACGGTCGTAAACTGCGCAAACAGATTCGGTATATACGTCGTTTACTCCGGAGAGCACGGAGAGTTCCGTATCAAGCTTGGCAATACAAACGATATAACCGAAAAGCTGCTGTTTGCATCGGAGATGCTTAAATCATTCTCCGCCGGAGACAAGGGAACAATGGACGTTCAGAGCAATCCCGGCTTCGTTATACTCGATGAAAAGGTCGAACTTGGTTAATATGATTAAAAAAATGTAAAAATATCTTTAATTTTAATAAAATGTATTGCATAAGTGACGAAAAAATATTATCATTAATATATAATATTGTATTTCTGTCGATTTGCAGGCAGTAACTGCAGATAGTATGATAAAGAAAAGGATAACTGAAAGTTTTTTAGGAGGATATAGATCATGCCTTTCGAGATGGATGGAAACTTAAACAGCATAGTAAAAATTAAGGTAATAGGTGTAGGCGGCGGCGGAAACAACGCAGTAAACAGAATGATAAGAGCCGGAATAAAGGGTGTTGAATACATTGCTATCAATACCGATAAGCAGGTACTTATCAGATCAAGCGCAGAAACAAAAATTTCCATCGGTGACAAACTGACAAAGGGTAGAGGAGCAGGCTCCAACCCTGAGATAGGAGCTCAGGCAGCTGATGAAAGCTCCGAAGAGATCACAAACTGCTTAAAGGATACCGATATGGTATTTATCACTGCAGGAATGGGTGGCGGTACAGGTACAGGCGCAGCTCCCGTAGTAGCAAAGATTGCTAAGGAAATGGGTATACTTACAGTTGGTATCGTAACCAAGCCTTTCGCTTTTGAAGGTAACAAGAGAATGCGTACAGCAGAAGAGGGTATTGCAAATCTTTGCGATTACGTTGACTCTCTTATCGTTATCCCCAACGAAAGACTTAAGCAGGTTTCTGATACAAAGATAACTCTTGCAAATGCATTTGACGTAGCTGACGACGTTCTTAAGCACGGTGTTCAGAGCATATCTGAGCTTATCGTTGCCGAGGGTGTCATCAACCTTGACTTTGCAGACGTTACTACCATTATGCAGAACTCCGGATACTCACATATGGGTGTCGGTGTTGCGGAAGGTAAGGAAAAGGCAACTCAGGCGGCTCAGCTTGCTATATCCAGTCCGCTTCTCGAGTCCTCTATCGCAGGTGCAAAGGGTATTATCATCAACTTTACAGCATCTCCCGATATTACTCTCGACGAGGTTACTCTCGCAGCTACAATGGTTTCCGAAAAGGCTCATCCCGATGCAAACATCATCTGGGGTGTTGCGTATGACGACAGCTTTGACGACAAGCTCAGCATTACCGTTATCGCAACAAACTTTGAGGACGGAAAGAATACAAAGCTCGGCGCAACCGCTAAGACTGCAGGTGAGACAAGCTTCTCAAAGGCAGCTGAAGCTGCAAAGGCTGCTGAAGTGGCTGAAGATTCACAGGAAGAGGTTCTTTCTGCTGAAGATTACGGCGATATTCTTAATCTTTTCAATAACAATAAATAATAAAACAAAATATAAGGTCAGCGGACAAATAACCGTTGACCTTTATTTTTTGCAAAAAAGCACCCCGAAGGAATCACTTCCTTCGGGGTATTATCCTTTTTTAGTCTGCGAAGTTTGCAAGTCCGATTGCCGTTATAACAACGGGGGAATCAGAGGTCATTTTAAGCTCAACGGTGTGAGTCTTGCCATCATCTGTGTGGTAAGCGTTATGCCACTGATGAGGCCATGAGCCACTGCCTATTGAGAAGGTTGTGGTAAGCTTGCCGTCAACGTATATCTCAACGCTTCCTGCTCTTGACTGCTGACAGAAGAAGAGCTGGAAGTAACCTGCATCGGTTGTAAACTTGATCGTCGAATCTTTTTCTGTAGCCTTCCATCCGTGCATATCGGTATTGAAATGATCGCTCTTTACGTTGTATGCCTCGAATCCGTTAGCTTCGACTGTGCAAATATCTGTGTCTGTAGATTCAAGGAGATATGCATCAGCATAACCGTTTGCTGTAACGGGAGTGGGAAGTGTGGTATCAAGATCTGCAGGAGTAATATTGCCTGCCTTGTATTCAGCATAGATGCTTTCAAGATAGTGGTTGATAAGATCAGCTATAAGGAAGTGACCGCGCTCAGAGGGATGAACGTTATCGGACGTCCAGACTCTGTCTGCAGAGAAGCCCTCGGGAGCGTTAACCATCTTGGTGAATTCAAGATATGCACTCTTGAAGCCTATCTGCGGAACGCCGTATACTGCGTTAACTTCTGCATCCTTGTCTTCAAGGTTGTTACCGCTTCTCGGACAAGCGTTGCTGTTAAGGAACGCAATGCCTGCAGCCTTAAGCTGAGCAACTATACCCTCGAATGCTTCCTGACCGTAGGGAAGGCCGTAGTCGTTTGTACCGAAGTCAAATACTACGAAATCGGGATCAAGACCAATTACTTCCTTAGGTACTCGTGCCGCACCGAGCATACCCTCGGTAGAGCCTATGCCGTTGTTTATGTAGTTTATCTTAGCATCCGGGAAGGTCTGATCCCACCACTTGCTGACGAGTGCCGCATAGCAGGTACGTACGCCTGCGCCCGCACCCTGTGTGATTGAGTCGCCGAGGAAGACGATGGTGATAGTTTCGCCGTTTTCAGCCTTCTGCATTACTTTTGCGATGGCAGCCTTATGGTTTTCGGAAGCATCGTTTATTACAGAGTTCTTGTAAGCAGTGTTCATTACATATTCCATTGCGTAATCCCTTTCTTCGCTTGAACCGTCATCCTCTATCCAAACGGCGGTAAGAGTTTCATCTTTATTTACAAAGTATTCGTAGCCACCGCCATAGAACATTTCTCCGTTGCTCCAGCCTTTGAATACGTATCCGTCCTTAGTGAAGGTGCACTCGGGAAGGATATACTCGGTTTCTGTTTCAATACCTTCTGCCGTGAATATTTCACCTGTGCCTTCACCGGGATTAAAGGTAAGTGTGTGGGTCGCAACGTTTGGATCATATACTCTTTCAACCTTGACAGCGTCAATACCTATAGTAACCTCAGATCCTGCATCAACAGAGAAAATTCTGATGTTTTTTGCTTTGGTGAAATCAAATCCGCCTGAAGACGTTCCTGCGAAGTCAAGTGTAACGTCATTCCATCCGTTCTGAAGGGAGCTTGCGGAAATATTCCATCCAACAGTATTAGCACCGTCAGCCGTGTTATCCCAAACGTCAATACCTATTCCGTTTGTAAGCTTAGATGCATCGTTTACGTAGATCTTGAGAGATAAATAACCCTTCTTAAAGGATGAGATGTCTGTCGTTTTGTCAAAAGGTACGCAGATAACCGGTGTTGCTGAATGGGTTGCCGCAAAATAACCGCTTCCCTCGGGAGCATTTTCTGTAACGTGCTTATAGCCTTCGCCCCATGCACCTCTGCCGTTATCGCAGGAGGTAAGATTCTGCGTTATTAATTCTAATTCTGATTTGTCTCCCTTTGGAGCAAGAAGATTAAGTTCGTCCATACCTATCACTGCCTTGGTATCTGTATTTAAATGAGTCGCAAATTCTATTGCCCATATCTTTGTTACGTCAGTTCCGCCGCTTACGTACGTATTAAGGGGAATAGAGACGTCATTCCAACCGTTAGAAAGAGATTCTGTCGGTATCTTGTAACCGGTGGTTTTGTTTTCAATATGATCGTATAGCGTAAGGAGTGCAGTCGACACAGCCGAAACATCGTCGACATACGCCTTGAACTGAATGGTAGCGCTCTCAATATATTCGGTAAAATCAACGTCTGAGAGAATTGCTATAGTTGAAATATAAGTGTTGCTGGGATTTTCACCGTTTGAAGTATAATAACCGCTTCCTTCGGGTGCATTTTCGGTAGATAATGAAAAATTACCTGCACCGAATGCGCCGTTTAATGCATCGCAGTTTGCGAGTACTATAGTCTCGTAAACAACTTCTTCCTCAGGCTCTGTTTCAATAGGTGAGGTTTCTTCTTCTGTCGTTTCGGAAGGATCGGTCTCTTCAGCTGTATCAGCTTCAGTTACTGCATCGATGCTTGTATCATCGGATGCGGATTCTTCCTGACCGCTTGTTTCAAGATTTGTCTTTTCCTCTCCGTCGCATGAAGTCAGCGCAAAAGCTGCGAGTAAAGTGACGGCAAGCAAAAGAGCTATCAAAAGCTTGGTTTTCATATTAATTTGAATCCTTTCTCAAATATTATCATTGCTTATTAATTGTACCACAAACACCAAAAAAAATATATATTGTAAACGTAAAAATTAACACCTTCTTATTAGTGAAAATTAATAAAAAGCGCTCCACTCATTTCTGAGAGGAGCGCTTAATGCAGTATGAATTTGTTTTATCAGTCAGCAAAGTTTGCAAGACCGACTGCTGTAATTACTACAGGATCATTTGTCTTGGTCTTTATTTCAATAACGTGGCTCTGACCGTCATTTGTATGGAGAACGTTCGTCCACTGATGCGGCCAAGATCCGGAACCAATTGTAAACGTTGTGTTTAACGTACCGTCAACGTAGATTTCAACCGTTCCTGCTGCTGCCTGCTGGTAGAAGAAGAGCTGAACGTATCCTGCATCGGATGTAAACTTGATAGAGGAGCCTGCTGAAGTTGCCTTCCATCCGTCCATATCTGTGTTGAAGTGAGCAGTGTTTACGTTATATGCTGTAAATCCATTTGCTTCAACCGTGCATACGCCTGTGGTATCGTTAGATTCAAGCAGGTAAGCATTAGCGTATCCGTTTGCTGTTACTGCTGCAGGAAGAGTCTTGTCAAGATCTGCGGGAGTTATCGTTCCTGCCTTGTATGCATCGTAGATGCTGTCAAGATAGTGACCTATAAGATCAGCAATAAGGAAGTGTCCGCGGTTGGAGGGGTGAACGTTATCGGATGTCCAAACCTCGTTTGCACTGAAGCCTTCGGGAGCGTTTTCCATCTTTGTGAAGTTGAGGTATGCGCTCTTGAAGCCGATCTGAGGAACGCCGTAAGCTGCGTTTACCTGAGCGTCTTCGCTTTCAAGGTTGTTACCGCTTCTCGGGCAGGCATTGCTGTTAAGGAATGCAACTCCTGCAGCCTTGAGCTGTGTAACTATACCTTCAAATGCTTCCTGACCGTAGGGAAGTCCGTAGTCGTTTGTACCGTAGTCGAATACTACGAAGTCGGGGTTGCTTGCAAGAACGTCATTGGTGATTCTTGCTGCGCCGAGCATACCTTCTGTAGATCCGATACCGCGGTTGATGTAGTTAACAGTTGCATTCGGGAAGGTGTTCTTCCACCAGTCTCTTACAAGCTCTGCATAAGTATTGCCTGCGCTGCCGCCTGCGCCCTGAGTGATAGAGTCACCAAGGAAGAGAACTGTTATTGCTTCGCCGTTTTCAGCCTTCTGCATAACCTTTGCAATGGCTGCCTTGTGATTAGCAGAGCCTTCGTTTATAACTGAATTTTCGTAAGCGGTTGCCATAACGTATTCGTTAGTGTAGTCTCTTACAGCATCAGAACCGTCATCTTCTATCCAAAGAGCTGTAAGTGTTACGTCTTCAGTAACGTAATATTCATATCCTGCGGGAAGGAATATTTCTCCGTTGCTCCAGCCCTTGAATTCGTATCCGTCCTTAGTGAAGGGACATTCGGGAAGAGCGAAATCTGTCTTTTCTTCGATGGGATCGGATGTAAAGGTATCACCAACACCCTCGCCTGCTTCGAACGTAATCGTATACTTCGGAACTGTGGGATCCTTGAGGATTCCAATGCCTATGTCGTCGATACCAACGATACCACTGGGATCAGCGTTAAGAGCGTAAAGTCTTATATTGTTAAGAGCCTTGAAATCAAATCCGCCTACAGATCCTTTTGCAAATTCAAGCTTGATATCGTTCCAACCGTTCTTGAGCTGAACAGGGAGGAGATTCCATGCAACTATGTTACCAACGTTTGAGGAAATATCCCAGATATCAAAATTGACACCGCTCGGGAACTTGGAAACGTCATTTACGTAAAGCTTGAGGTAGATATATCCTTTCTTGAAATCGGATATGTCAGGAGCACCTGCAAAGGGGATACATATTACGGGTACCTGAAGACCTGTAGCAGCAACGTAACCTGTACCTTCGGGAGCATCTTCTGTTACGTGGTAATCACCGTCACCCCAACAACCTGTAAAGTCGTCACAGTTGTTGAGCTGCTGAGTGATGAGTTCCTTTTGAATTACTGCTGACATTTTTATGTTGTCCATACCCAAATTAACAGTCTGACCTTCCTTGAGATAAATGAAGAGTCTGAACTGATAAGCTTCATCGTAATTAAATCCGGTGTCGCGGATTATATCTGAAACGGGAAATTCGAGAGAGTTCCAACCGTTTACGATGTTCTTACCGTGAAGTGTCCAAACGATTTGTTTGGAATTGTCCTGGTTGTAAAGCTCAAAATTCGCATATCCTTCGCCTGCAATATTGAGCTTGGATACGTCGTCAACGTAGAGGTCAAAGGAAAGCGTACCGTTTTTCTTGTAAGCAGAAACATCCAACGCATTTCCGCCAAAGTGAGCGCAGAAAACTGCAGCGGGATAAGTCTGGCTCTGTGTTGCCGTTAAAGCGATATATCCTGTTCCTTCCTGAGGGTCGTCTGTTTTAAGAACGATCGAGGTATCAGGGTTAGTCCATGCTCCGTCTGTTTTATCGCAGTTCATAAGCATTGTAGAAATAACTTCTGCGTTTTCGTCGCCACCTTCTTCAGCTTCCTTCTTTGGAACTGAAAGTCTGAGGTTATCCCAGTCAACCGTTACAGCCTTTGTGGGTGCCTTTGTATAAAGCTCAATAGCCCATACGTTTGCAAATGCGGTACCTACTGTAAGATAGTCGCTGAGCTTGATTGTTACTTCCGACCAATCTTCTCCGACCTTATCTGTATCTATGGCGTAATCGGTAACTCCACCGTTTTTGTCATAGAATCTGATAGCAAATTTTTCAACTGCTGTTTTATCGGTTATTCTTGTGTGGAACTTTAATACTCCGTCTTCCATATAATCGGTGAAATCTGTATCAACGATATCCGCAACTATTGCGTTGTAGGAAGAAGAATCAGCTGTAGAGGAGAAGTAACCCGTGCCTTCTACCGGATCGTCTGTCTCTACTGTAAGACCGTTACCCCATGATCCCATAAGAGCGTCACAGGTGTGAAGAACGGTGGTTTCATATTCAACGGGAACGAGGATGTTAAGATCATCCATACCAACGGTTATAGTTTCTCCGTTCTTTATATGAGATGCAAACTCGATAGCCCAGATCTTTGTAACGTCTGTGCCGCCATTCTTAAATGAATTGAGCGGTATAATAACGTCGTTCCATCCGTTTTCGAGAGATTCTGCAGAAATCTCATACTGTGTTGTCTTGTTTTCAACGTGATCGTAAAGAGTGAAATAGATTGCGGTTGATTTTGAAAGATCGTCAACGTAGGCCTTGAATTTAATGGAAGCGTTTTCCATATAATCTGTAAAGTCAACGTCAGCAAGTATTGCTATTACAGATGCATATCCAACTGCCGGAGATGTGCCGGTAGAGGAGTAGTAGCCCGTACCCTCGGGGGCATTCTCTTTTACTACTGAGAAGTTACCTGCACCGAATGCACCGAGCTGCTCGTCACAACTGTGGAGATGTACTGTAGTGTATGCGCCTTCGTCCTCGTCTTCAGCGGGCTCATCGGGAGTAGGATCAACATAATCAAACTCGGTAGCAGCCTTTAAGAGATTAAATGCAAGCACTGAAACGTCAACGCCGTCACGGAATGTATCGCCGTTGATATCAGAACCTGCGTATAATGCATCTTTTGCAGCTTTTCCAAGATCTGCAACGAAGTAAGATACGTCTGTACCGTCGATATATCCGTCGTTATCGATATCACCGGGGATAAGGTTGATAGCATAGTCACTGAGATCAACGTTTTCATCAACAATAACGCCGTTTACTGTTGCGCTGAGATGGCCTGCTTTAGATACAACGAGATCGTATGTATCTGCTGCAACGCCGGTAAATTCAAATTCTTGGATGATCTCGCCGTCTCCTTCAGATGCAGCGATGGTTGTTGTATAAACGGTTACTCCGTCCTTTTTAAGTTCGGCTGTTGCTGCGTTGTTCGGATTCATGCTTTTTACGTCTCCGCTCACAGAAAAGCCGTCAGCTGAGCTTCCAACGGTAAATACAGCAAATGAGCTGAATACCGTAATTACGGCAAGCAGAGCTGAAAGTGTTCTTTTGAACATAGATTTATTCCTCCCATTAAAAAATTTATAAAATAACGGTATCGATTTGGTGGGGCAGAAGGGTATAATTTATTTAAAAAGTATACACTTCAGCAAAAAAATACCACAAAATGATACATAATTTATATACATTTATTATTGTATCACTAATTTTTTAGCAAGTCAATATTCTATGTTTTTTTATGTTGCTCTACATTTGATAAACAAGTGAGGATTTCAAGTCAAAAAAGTGAGTAAAACAATTAATAAAAAATAGTTTTGAGCAATTTTGCTTCTGTTTTTTGGCAGTTTTACAAAAAAAGAATCGGGAGATTTGTACAATCTCCCGATTCTTTTTTTATGTATAATTTTTTTACCGACGTGGTTATTTCAGTATTTTTGAAGATACTTATAATTCGTTAATCCGCAAAATTTGCAAGTGTAACGGCGGTAAGTCCGATATAGCTACCGTTTGTGCTTTCTATTACCTCAAGCTCAACGGTATGCTCAAGTCCGTCGTCAACGTGATATGTGAAGTTATACGAGTGAGGCCAACCGGGATTTGCTGAGTAAGTATCCTTGGTAGCAACCTGCACACCGTCAACCGAGATCTTTACAATACCGCCCCTGTTGCTTGTGGTAAAGAACATTGCGAAATATCCTGCCGTGGTCTTGAAGGTTATCTTGTCACCAACGCTGTCTGCCTGCCATCCGTCCATATCTGTGTGGAAGTTGGAGTTAACGGCATTAAAGTCATCTGTGAAGCCGTTAAGCGTATACGAATACTGCTCGGTGCTCTCAGTGTAGTTCTGATAAAGAATTGAGTCAACGTACTTGTTTGCAGTTTTCGCTGTGGGAAGCTCGGTAGAGCGAGCAGCGGGAGTAAGAGTGCCTGCCTTATAGTCTGCGTAAATACCCTCGAGATAGTCAATGGCAAGCTCAGCCATAAGCTGATGTCCTCGATTTGAGGGATGAACTGCATCTGCGGACCACATTTCGTCACCGCTGAAGCCTTCGGGGGGATTTACGGATAAGAACATATCTGAATAAGCATTGAAATCAAGTGTAGGAATATCGTAAAGCTCGTTTAAGGGATCACGCATTGCCGCTGTACTTGCAGAGCCGTCCCTACGGCGAGAGTTAAGAGCAAATACGGGAGTTCCGCTTTGAACAAGCTGAGTGAGTATGCCCTCGTATGCTTCTTCTCCGTGGGGCAGACCGTTATCGTTATTGCCCATCTCGAAGAATATTATATCGGGGTTATGATCGAGGCATTCCTTTTGGAATCTTGCCGATCCGAGTACACTCTCGGAGGAGCCGATTCCCGAGTTTACAAGTGTAAACGTAGCATTCGGGAACTTTTCCTCAAACCAGCGTGTTGCGTGGTGTATCCAGCCGTTTCCATTGGATGCGCCTGCTCCGCCGAGTGTTGAAGTTCCGAAGGCAACTATAGTGATATCCTCACCTGCCTCGGCCTTCTTCATTGTATTGGCAATAGCAGCGTTTGCGTTTTCAGATCCGCCGTATACGATATAGTCAGAAAGCGCCTTTTCCATAGCATACTCTAAAGCGTAGTCCTTACCTGCGTGAGCAACGTAAAGACCGTCCATGCCCCAATTGCCTGCACCTCCCGACGTGAAGAGTACCACACGGGTGTACTTTACGTTTGCAAGATCTATATTTCCAAGAGACGTGTTGGCAAGCTTGAAATTATAGGTATTCCATCCGTTTTGGATATTTGAAGTGGTCCAGGAAACTGTATTCAAAGCCTTGTTAGAAGCGTCTGCGTTTGCTATTTCAAACTGAACAGTTGAAACCTTTGAAGCATCCTCAACGTAAATACTGATCTTGAGAACGCCGTCCTGCTCGTATTCGGTGAGATCAAGAGGAGAAGCAAATACTCCGCAAATTACCGATTCATTTGCTGTATCGTTTGCAGAAAGGTATGCACTGCCTTCTACGGGGGAGCTTGTGGAACTGCTTACAGCAGATGTACCCCACCAGGTTCCGTTTGACTTATTGTCAAAGGATTCGAGAAGGATATACTGCGAGCCCTGCGAGCCGTCGTCAGCGACCCACTGTGCAGTAAGAGTTTCATTATCTGTAACCGTGTAGCTATATCCGGGAGCATAAATGAAGGAATCGTTTTTCCAGCCGATAAAGGTGTATCCGTTTTTGGTAAAGGTGCACTCGGGAAGCTTTACTGTATACTTCTTTTCAACCTTGTCGCTCTCAAATGCTATTCCTGTGCCTTCTCCGGGATCAAAGGTTAGGGCAAACTTGTTTGCATTGGGGTCATAAGGAGCAGTTACCTTGATATCGTCGAGACCTATAGTAAGATTACCTGATTTTGCGTATGCGAATATTCTGAAGGAGCCTATTGCAGAATAGTCAGCCTCATCCTTTTTCATATCGGATATATAAAGAGTAACGTCGTTCCAGCCGTTTACGAGCGAATCTGCAGGAATTGCATTCCAGGCACAAACTGCCTTTCCACTCTGCCAAAGGTCAACTCCGACACCGCTCTTAAGATTTGTAACGTCGTCAACGTAGAATTTGAAGGTGAAATAACCGTCAACTGAACAATCTGAAATATCGACCGGTGAGCTCGGCTTTGCCAGAATAACGGGACAGTTATCACCTGTAGCACTGTAGTAGCCCGTGCCCTGCGGTGCATCGTTTGAAGCAACGAATGAGAAACCGTCACCGTACGAAGCGTATTTTGCATCACAGTCACAAAATTCTAATGTTCTGAGCATAGTTTCTTCCTTATCTGTTTCGGGAGCATAAAGATTAATATCGTCAATACCTATAGTGATATTGCCGGATTTTGAATAGGCGAATACTCTGAGTGTTCTGATGGATGCAAAATCTGCAATATCCTTAGTCATGTCGGCAACGTAAACCGTTACGTCATTCCAGCCGTTCTTAAGAGAATCTGCAGGAATATTGCTCCATGTTGAAACTGCGCTTGCACTCTGCCAAAGGTCAATGCCTACGCCGTTTTTGAGATTTGTAACGTCATCGACGTAGAGCTTGAATGTAAAGAATCCGCCTTCCTTATATTCTGATATATCGATAGGATCAGAATGTCTTGCCATAATAACCGGGCAGCTGGCATCGGTAGCGCTGTAGTAACCGGTGCCCTGAGGTGCACTGTCGGAGGTTACAAAGGAGAAGCCGGTTCCGAACGATCCGTATTTTTGATCACAGTCAAGGAAAACACGGCTCTTATATTTTACCTCATCCTCATCTTCATCAGGCTCAACCTCAACGTAATCCTGCTCGGGAGCAGGCTTCAGGAGATTAAACGCAAGTATTGAAACGTCAATACCGTCACGGTATCCGTCTCCGGATATATCTGTAGTAGCGTAAGCTGCCTGAGATGCATCCTTGCCGAGATCGGAAACGAATAAAGAAACGTCTGTTGCATCGATAAATCCGTCGTTGTCGATATCGCCTGCAATAAGATTTATAGCGTTTTCGGAAAGAGTCAGACTTCCGTTAACGACTACGTTTTTAACCGTTGCGCTAAGATGTCCTTCCTTAGACACAATGAGATCGTACGTATCTTTTGTAACTCCGTTGATCTCGAAATCCTGAGTTACCTCACCCTTGCCCTCTGATGCAGGAATTGTAGCTGAATAAACGGTATTTCCGTCTTTTTTCAGCTCAACCGTTGAAGGATTGTTGGGGTTCATGCTTGTTACCGAACCTTTTACGTAATGTCCGGAAGCAAGGCTTACTATTGGCAAACAGCTTATTATCATAAGCATTGCCAATAGTGCGGTGATTGTTCTTTTAAACATATTTTTTTGATCCTCCATATATAAAAATGTAAGAAGATTGCCCGATTACTTTAGAATGAAATTCTAAATATTTTTTGCTTATTGTTTAATTGTATCACGCGCATAATGCTTTGTCAATGGTGCAACAAATTTTTTATTTATGGGATCTATTATCAAATCGTTTGTTAAATAATGAAAAAAATATTACCTTTCTTAATATTATACAATCTTTTACGTTTGTCTGTCAACACAGGGGTTATTAAACATGGGTTTGTTTTTCAAATATATAATAAAAAAAGTAAATTATTTTTACTTTTTGTTGATTATTTGAAAAAAGTATGGTAAAATGACTGATACGGCAATGTTTTTACGATATTCTTCAAAAGGAGATTTAGTATGAGCTCTAAAAACGAAAGCAAGGTAGTTTTTCGCGATTCTTTCAAAGGATATAATAAGGAAGACGTCAACGGATACATAGAGAGCTTTAACCGCAGATACAGTGAGCTTTCCGATGAAGCAGAGAAAAGGTCTGCCGAATTGAAAAAACAGCTTGACGCTGTCAATGCTGAGCTTGAGAGTGCGCTTGACAAAATAAAGGCTCTTGAGGAAGAGAATAACAGACTTTCAGAAGAAAAATCAATGGCAGAATCGGTAATTGACGGACTTCGTGAAACTGTTGATGCCCTTAAGGAAAAAAACATCGAGCTTGAGGAAAAGAATTCTCAGGCAGAAGCCTCCTCAAATGATAAGGAGCTTGATGCCAAGGTGGGAAGTGTTATCGTTTATGCCAATGAGAAGGCAGAGTCAATAATAGCATCTGCTGAGGCTGAGGCAAAATCGATCCGCCTGAAAGCATACAGAGATACCGAAATAATCAAGATAGAGGCTGAAAATTCTGTTGATCTTATGATTGAGAAGGCATCTGACGTGTTAAAGAGTGTGGCTTCCGAATCTACGCAGGTCTTCTATTCACGCCTTGAAGAAGCAGAGAAGAGCGTTCGTGAGCTTACCGAAAAGGCTGACGTCTGCTTCAATAATATAAAGGTAAAGTTTGACCTTATCTGATAGCAAAAGGGTAGAAAAGGAGGTATGCCGGCTTGACACTCGGTGAAAAAATAAAAAAAGCGCGTCTTGATGCCGGTATGACTCAGTCGGCGCTTGCGGGAGACTTTATTACCCGTAATATGCTCAGCCAGATAGAGAACGGAAATGCTACGCCGTCTGTACAGACCATACAGTATATATCCGAAAAGCTAAGTATCCCGGCAGGGTATTTTATATCCGATAAAAACGATGACTTTTTCTATAAAAAGCAAAGCATTATAAACGAGATACACGAGCTGTTTGAGGAAAAGAATTATATTGACTGCGTAAAGCTGTGCCGTGATCTCGGAGAGCTTGATTATGAGATAGCATATATAATAACCGTATGCTTTTATCATATAGGAGAAAGATATTTTGCCGAAGGAAATATCGCTCAGGCAAGCGAAGCTTTTGAAAAGCTTCTTACATATGCAGATAAAACGATATATTCAACCAGGGGCTTTACTTCAAGCGCAACTGTTATGCTTTCGCTTATAGGATCTATCGAGCCCAAGCTCAAAAGAAAAAAGCTTGAAGCACTCCAGTTAGGAAAGCTTCTTGCGGAAGCGGATGCGATAATTTATTTTAATATACTGAACGATATTTCTGCAGGTAAGAAGCCGGACGTTAAAGCCCTGTGCGATTCGGGAATGATCAGAAATGAGAATTTCATAAAGCATCTTAGAGCTATAAACGATATGCAGAATGACGATTACGAAAAGGCGTTTGAGAATCTTAGCTCGATCGATCTTGAGGCGCTTTCGCCCGTATTGCAGTATAAAATACTAAGCGATCTTGAAATATGCTCAAGAAGGAATTCTGATTTTCAGAACGCTTATATTTGCTCAGCCAAAAAGCTTGAGCTTTTCCAATCTATGCACGATTCAATGACCTAATTGTAAGGAGATACCAAAATGTTAAAGATACTCAGTATAGGAAACTCATATTCGGAAGATGCAACAGCTATGCTTACAGACGTAGCAGGGAACTGTAAGGATGAGTCTATTGAAATAAAGGCGGTCAACCTTTATATCGGTGGATGTCCTCTTGAGCTTCACGCTCATAATCTCGAAAACGACCTCGGTGCTTATCTGTATCAGGTAAAGGGAAAGGCAGTTAAGGAAAACGTCAAGATATCCGATACGGTCAAGGAAGACGATTGGAATATCGTTACGTTCCAGCAAGCAAGCGGAATTAGCGGTCTTATAGATTCGTACTATCCCTATATCAACACACTTTCCGACTATATTAAGACCAATCTGCCGAATGCTCAAAGGGTGATCTTTCAGACCTGGGCATACGAGCATAAAAATCTTCATCCGCAGTTTGAATCAAGCTACGGAAGCAATCAGCAGAATATGTTTACTATGGTTAGAGATACCTATAAAAAGGTAGCAGACGGTCTTGGATTCCCGATAATACCTTGCGGAGAGGCAATACAGTATTTGCGCCGTCTTCCCGAATTTGACTTTTTGAACGGCGGTCAGACGCTGTGCAATCCGATAGACGGCTTCCATATGCACTGGCTGTTCGGAAGATATGCGATAGCAGGCGTGTGGACGGAAGCGTTCGGCGGTAATTTTGCAAAGTGCACATTCATACCGGAGGGAGCATCTCCCGATGATGAAAAGCTTCTTGCTCTGATAAGAAGCGAGATCCACGAATTTATGAAGGACAGAAAAATAATTAAATAAAAAATATCGCAGCTTTCAAGCGAAAGCTGCGATATTTTTTATTATACGTTTCTTGAATAACTGAGTGCATATTCGGAAGGGGACCTTCCTGTTGCATTTTTGAATGCTCTGCTGAAGGAGTGAATGTTGGAAAAACCGACCATCTCTCCCGTTTCGGTGACAGAAACACCTGAGGACAGAAGCTCCTTTGCCTTTGAAATACGCATATTTATAAGATAACTGTGTATGCTTTGTCCGGTAGAGTTTTTGAAGACCGTTGAAAGATAGCTCTTGCAGGCTCCGGTCTTGGTATAGATGGTGTCGTTGGTAAGCTCCGTATCCTTGTAGTTATGCTCTATGTATTCTATAACCCTCTTTACCGTAGGCCACGAGGAGAATTTGTTTCCCTCAATCGAGCTGTTGTTTGCGTCTACTCTGACCAGTGCCTCGATGAGATTTATCATTGACGCTTTTTTCTGAAAATCACTTGCGTTGCATGAGACCTGATTGGCTATCATATTGCATTTTTCCCATATCTCCGCTCTGTCAAGAGCATCGAATGAATAAAGCTGTATCTTGTTAACGATAGTGCTTTCTCTTTTAGCGTGAAGGACTCTTTCATGAACTATATCCTCATATTCGTGAGCGCCTATAAGCTTGAGAGTCATTCTTTCGGGCTCTGAAAAGAAGTCAAAATGGATAACGCACATGGTAACTGGCTCGGATGCGTGTGCAAAATGCGGAACGAAAGGTGGAACAAGCATTCCGTCGCCTGCCTTGAGAACGTAATGCATACCGTTGGTCAAATAATCAAGAGTGCCGTCAGCAATATAGGTAAAAACGTTGTCGTAATCGCACATATTCATATATCCCAAAAGCACGGTCTCGCTTCTTGCGTTACGAACGTACGGGGAAATATACATAAGATCCTTTTCCTGCAAAACGGACACCTCCTTATATGTATTTCAGCTTATAATCAAGCAGCAGTATCTAAATCCAATTATAAACCTTCGCTTTTACAATGTCAATCCTTTTTGCAAAATAAATGGACTTTATTAACCTCAAAACGCATATAATAACGAACTTTATGATAAATTACCGAACTTTATGTTAAATAAAAATTCCCCTCACGGCATTGCCGTGAAAGTAATTTTTATAAAAGGTTTATATTACTTAATGTAAATTGTGTTTGAGTCAACAATGTAGATCTTCTGGCCGGATCCGAGCTGGATGTTTGTAGGTTCAAACACTACCTCAACTCTGAAGGAAATTGTTTGAGATGAATCGTAAATGTATATCTTGGTTGAACCAAGAGTAACATTTATCTTTCTCTGCGTGTTGTTAGAGTCGGTGAAACAAAGACCACCTTTTTGATTATTGTATGAAAGATAGCCGGATCCAGCAGTATATGATGCTCCAATTGTTGTTATGCTGTTGTTGTTAGTGGAAATGGTAGAATAGTTTATAAGAGTTCCTTGAGGAAGTGATATGTTTGAACTTGATGTTATCGAAACATTATTAATTTTAGAAACAACAATTGAGTCGCTTTCTCCTTTGAAATCTCTTATGTTAACAACTATAAATCCACTTGCAACGTGCGTTGCATCGGAGCCTGTAACAATTGCGTACGTTCCTGTTCCTGAAGGAACTGTAGGAGTTGAGGGGTTGCTGGGAGTTACAGGAGTAGAACCTGCAACTGCGGGCTTGATATAGATGAACGTAGCTACGTTGTTTGCGCTTGCAACGTAGATATCCTGAGCAGCGGTGTGTGTAAGAGAGAGCGTGCTGATGCTATTCCATACTGGCTCGCCACCTGTGCTTATGAGAACAAGTGTAGATGCATCAACTGCGATGGAAGCCTGAACACCTAAGGAGTTCTTGAATACAACGTTTGTACCGGAAAGTGAAATCGTTCCGTCTGTGAAGGTTCTTGTTGTGGGGTTAGCGATCTTTGTAACCGTGTAGTAACCGCTGTTGGCAGAATCTGCAGCAAACGTTACGATATCGCCGGGGGCAAGAAGTGTGTAGCTGAGAGCTGCAATGGCGCCGTTGATCTTTGTTACTTTTAAATCATATGAAGGCATACCATTAGGCAGACAAACATTAACTATTACATAACTTGTTCCTGCACTTGTAACGGGTGTTACCGTTCTTACGATAGCTGTTGTATTTGCGTTTAAGTTACCTGTTACGGTAGTCGCAGTAGAGCCTGCTCCTGCGCCCGATCTTACGTATACAAGAGTTGCAACTGTTGAAGTTGTATTACCGTAAGTTACGTATATAGAAGAGCTTGCAGGAAGGATTGTAGCAGCCATATTGGTTGTAACCTTCTTAGCAGAGAATGAAACTCCGTTGTATGTTATGACTACTGTGTTCGTAGTTACGGGGATAGTGCTCTGTGTACCGGTGTTGCTTGTGAATACAAGGTTTCCGTTTGCATATGTCATAACGGAATTTGTGTTACCGGTTACTGCAGCTGCAGAGCTTACAGTTGTGAGAGCATATCCGGAAGTGCTTATCATCGAATACGTTACGGGAGTACCTACTGCAAGCGTGCTGTATGCGGAAGCAGCAGTTTGATTATTGATAGTGGAAACATTAAGTTCAATAGGTGTTGTTGAGTTTTCAAGATATACTTTTACTTTTACAGTGCCGTTAATAGAATTGTATGTAGGTGCTTCTGCAACAACTGCGAGAGCAGTGTTGAGGATCGAGCCTGTTCCGCCGGGTGTTACATTACCAACTGTAGCATCGGTAGGTCTGATGTACATAAACGTTGCGTAGTTTACGCCTTCAAAGCCGTATGCAACGTAAATGGAGTAGTTAGCGGGTATGGTCTTTCCTATAAAGTTGGATGATGTTGCGTTGTAAAGTGTAAGAGAAGGTGTAAGGGAAGTAGTGTTGTCAAACCAGTAAACTACTGTGCTGGAGAGTACCGGAACCTTATCGGTGCCGCCTAATACGATATATGCGTTATCGTATGTGATGGGTGTAGCAACGGTAGTAACGAGAGAAGGTGTAGAGGTTATCTCGTTAACAGTGTATGCGTTAGCAGCTGCGTCAAGCGTGTATTCAACTATATCGCCTGTCTTGAGGCTTGTGTAGTAGCTTGCAGCCAAAGCACCGTTTATCTTAGATACCTGAATTGTCTGATTGGAATTGTTGATGTTGAGCTTAACTGTAACGATACCGTTGTTGAGTTCTGCATCAGCAGTAACTACAGCGCATGTGGTGCGGGATACGTATGAGCCTGTGTACTGTGTAGTAGCATCTGCTTTGATATAGAGAAGAGTATTGCCATCTGCAACGTAGGATACCTTGCTGAGCTTATACGCATCTGTTTTAGTAGAAAGTCCCTTTGCAACTGTCTTGTTGTCTGCACCGGGAAGGTTGTCGTTACCGTATGTGTAAGTAACTCCGCCTATTGTGATAGTTGTTGCTGTGTTGGAGTTTGCAACGCCTTCTGTAAGGGTGAGAGCCTTGTATACGAAGAGGCTTTCTGTCTGAGAAGAATAAGAACCGATGAAGTAGTCGCCTTCCTTAAGTGTTGCACCGTTTACAGTAACGTCCTTGTATTCGGCAGCTGTATACTGATCGAACATATAGGGTGTGTATACAGCTCTGTCTGCATATCCGTCGTTATTTACGTCGTAAGTAACGAGAGAGAAGTATGCGTTTGTGTTAACCATATTAGACGCCTTGATTATACCGGGTGTCTTGAACAGGGAATTGAAGCCGTAAACGATTATTTCCTTAGAGGAGGGAGTTGTGCCTTCCTTGAGTGTATAGGAGTAATCGGTAACTGTCTTATAGGTCGTTCCGCCGAACGTGATGGTGTTCTGTGTTCCGTTTACTGTAAGGCCTGTTGTAACTGTCGTGGACTTAGCTGCAGTACCGGACGTAATATCTCCGTCAGAGTCTATATTTACTGTGTAAACAAGACCGATAGCACTGTCGGTGTTGGATATACCGAGTGCGGATGCCTGAACGGAATAGGACTTGCCGAGAGTACCGTCGTTCTGGAGAGCCTTAACGGTTACGTATCCTGATCTTGCGTATGCAAGAGAATTGTCAAGTCTGATGCTCTTTGTAGCAACGACTACGACGTTTGCCTGCTCTTCTTCACCTATATCAAAGGATGTAGCAGCAAATGTCTTACCGTTGGATCTTTCGGTAAAGAGCATATTGTAAAGAAGCTGTGCTGTCTGACCTCTTGTCATTGTCTGAGTATAGCTTGAGAACTTAACGCCGTCAAGAAGGTCAAGATCGTTTGCCTTGATTATGTATGATTCGGGCCAGCCTGCATCCATAGTGGAAGTATCGAGATTGAGGGCACGGATAGCCATCGTGATGCCTTCCTGAACGGTAATTCCGGTAGCGGGATCGAATATACCGTCGCCTCTTCCGAGGATTACGCCCTGCTCAGCTGCGTATATGATAGAGCCGAGGTAATGCGCAGAAAGAACGTCTGTAAACTTGGAGTTTGCTCCTGTTTCCTTCCACCATGTCTCGGTTCTTGTATCACCTGACATAATCTTGGAAATAAGCAGAGCCATCTGCCATCTCGTAATGTTGTCCTTGGGACCGAAGCTTGTCGTGCTGTAGCCCTTGATAACTTCAAGGTCAGAGAGAAGCTCGATTGCGTCGTCGTATTCGGTAACGTCCGTAAAGGTGTGTGCGAATACTGCTGTGGGGCAGCAGGAAAGGATTGTTACCGCTGCGAGAAGCAATGCGAGAGTTTTCTTGAAAATTCTCATTTTTTTCTTTCTCCTTTGTTTTTGGCCTATGGCCTATTTTAATTGTTTTTTACAAAATATTCGACTGATTCGGGCAAAAAAAGTTCCGCTCGATCGGTCCGAGTATCGAATTATTTATAAAAAAGAGTGATTATGTAAACAAGACGATACAGCATAATATTACTATAATCGGCACGAAATTTCAATATGTTTATTAAAAATGTAATAAAAATGATACACCTCGAAACAATTAATTAAATATATATTAACCTTTTAGGAAAGATATACATGTTATGGTGTGCAAAATAGTGCAATATAATTATATGTAGAAAAAACAAAGGATCGGAAAAGCTCCGATCCTTTATATTTAACTGTTTCTTTTTAAGAATTCACTCGGCGAGCAGCCTTCATGCCGCTTGAACGCCTTTGAGAAAACGTGTATGCTCGAAAAACCAACCTTTTTGGATATTTCTGTGAAATTTCCGTCCCCCAGAAGTATCAGCTTTTTGGCATTGTCTATACGGACGCAGTTGAGATACTCGTGAACACTCATGTTAAGCTTTGAATTAAACGCATTGGCAAGATAGTTTACCGAGAGCCCTGCAGCTTCCGATATCTCGTCGTTTGAGATATCGGGGTTGTGGAAGTTTTCCTTCATATAGGCAAGGGCACGTTCAATGCTGAACCAGGTCTTGCCTTTTTTATGAGATATAACGTTCTGATTTGAGCTGCTTCTCAAGAGCAGACAAAGAAGCTCTATCATTGAAGCCTTGAGTGCAAGGGGGAAATAGTTGTGCCTTGCGGTGTATTCATCGAGCATACGGGAAATAATCTTGGTAACCAGTGTCTTTTCGTCACCGCTCAGATGCGCACAGATAACCTTATCGTCGAGCAGACTGTTTCGCTTTGCGGCAATAAGATCGCTCGGGAAAGGATTTGCAGGCGGAGAGGGAAGAAACTCCTCCGGCTCCTCGGGCGGAGCGGAAAGTATTCCGGTGCTGTACATATCAAAATGTATTACCTGCTGAACGAGATGCTCTGCAGAATAGTTTTTTATGATATGCGCTTTAAACGGGGGCATAATTATAACTGCGCCTTCGGTTAAATGATACGATTTGTCGGAAATTATAAATTCGGCTTCTCCGCTTTCGATATAAGTAAATACGTGGTCGTTATCCGTATATTCAATAGAGAAAAAATCCTTGTTTTCCGTTTTAACGCAATGAACCTCGGGTGATATATCAAAAAGGTCTTCAAGTGGTGTTTTCATATTTTTATCCTCATCTAAAAAGTAGTAACAAAAAATCAAGATGAAATACATCAACAGATAATTTTAGTAAATTATAGCATATTTTGATGCATTTGTAAATACCGCAAGGCGATTTTAGGATGAATATATCAAAAAAATGTTATATTTTTAGCATATTGCATAAAAATATACCTGATTTAAGAGTAAATAATCCAAAAAAACAGATCAAATCAAAGTAACTTCGTTTAAAATGGTAAATTATAATTACTTAAATAACATTTAAATTTTATTGTTTTTGCGCTAAAATGCCGTTTGCTTGAAAAATATGCAATTATTACAAATACTTTGGCCAATAATATTATCTTATAAGCCTTTTGTTTCTTTTATTTTATTTAAAAAACATATCAAATATCCGGTTTTAGTAAATAATATTTACCAAAAGAGTAATTGAACAGTAGTTAAAATATTTTTTGACAAATAAATAAATAATGATTTTTTTATGACTGTAAGATAAAAAATCATTGACAAAAAAATGTAAAAAAAGTATAATAATTCTGTAGTGTTCCGGTAGATCGTATCCGGAATAAAAACTTTACGAATTGAGAGGTGAAAATCAATGGACGCAGGAAGTAGTGCAAGTGCAAAACCCGGGGGGCGACGCCCATTTGCAATAAAGGATGCTTTTTGCATCCATATGATATTTGCCTGAAATATAATTGATTTTTAAGATTATAATATCTGTATGATCAGACAGATTGATTGAGCGTCGCTTTTCGATTTGTACATAACTGCTTTCCCTTGTCAGGCATATGCTTTTAAAAGGTAACAAAGCATACTGCCGAAAAATAAAAGGAGGAAAGAATATGGAAAACGAAGAGCTTGAATTATTATTTGAAAAGCTTCAGGATATGCTTGAAGAGCGCAGGATATCCGAGCTCGTTTCGGAGCTTAAGGATATGAACCCCGCCGATATTGCCATCCTTTTGCAGCGTATCCCGACGGAAAATTTGCCAATCATGTTCCGCATACTCCCAAAGGAGCTTGCGGTTGATACGTTCGTTGAGATGGATCCTGACGAGCAGGAGACGTTAATTAAATCTTTCAGTGATACCGAGCTTAAGGAAGTCCTTGACGAATTGTTTATCGACGATACCGTTGATATTATCGATGAGATGCCGGCAACGCTTGTAAAGCGTATCCTCAGAAACACCGATCCCGATATGAGAAGAAGTATCAATGAGATCCTTCAGTATCCGCCGGACAGTGCCGGAAGCGTTATGACCATAGAGTACGTTGATCTGAAAGCACATCTGACCGTTGAGGATGCCTTCAAGCGTATCCGCCGCACCGGTCCGGATAAGGAAACGATATACACCTGTTACGTCACCGACGAAAACAGAAAGCTTATCGGTGTTATAACTGCCAAGGATCTTATGCTGGCAGAGCAGGACAGCATTATCGGCGATTTAATGGAAGAAAACGTTATTTACGTTGAGACCGGTGATGACAGAGAGTTTGTTGCCAAGCAGATCGAAAAATACGACCTTCTTGCGCTTCCCGTTGTAGACCGTGAGGGCAGACTTGTCGGTATCGTAACGGTTGACGATGCTATCGACGTCATTCAGGAAGAGGCGGAAGAGGACTTCGCCAAGATGGCGGCTATGACTCCTATTGAGGACGGATATTTTAAGACGTCTGCATTCAGCCACGCCAAGAACAGAATACTGTGGCTTCTGATACTTATGGTGTCTGCTACCATAACCGGTCAGATGCTTGCATCATATGAAACTGCGTTTGCGGCAATACCGCTTCTGGTTGCCTTCTTGCCCATGCTTATGGGTGCAGGAGGAAACTGCGGATCGCAGAGCTCAACTATGGTAATCAGAGGACTTGCAGTAGGTGAGTTTTCACCGAAGGACTTTTTTAAGGTTCTTTTCAAGGAGCTTAAAATAGGATTGATAGTAGGTATAGTTCTCGCTATAGTAAATACCGTAAGAATACTTATACAGTACAGAGATCCGCAGATCGCTATAATATTGGCGCTGACCCTTATCGTGACTGCGCTTGTGGCAAAGGCACTCGGATGCATAATGCCTATGCTTGCAAAAAGCTTAAAGCTTGACCCTGCTATAATGGCGTCACCCCTTATCACGACTATAGTAGATACGGTAACAGTATTTATTTATTTCAATATTGCGATGAAGGTATTGAATATGAACTGAAAAAAAGCACGCTCAGCGTGCTTTTTTTACCGATATATAAACTGTACTTGTATAAAACTGAATTTTGGTTTATAATGTAAGCATAGACAAAAGGAGCGACTATGAGAACATTTACAGTAAATAAAAACGATGCAGGGCAGAGGGTGGACAAATATCTGTCAAAGGCGGTAAAACTTTTGCCCCAGACCTTAATGTACAAATATATAAGAACAAAAAAGATAAAGGTCAACCGCAAACGCACCGAGCCTCAGTATATGCTTTGCGAGGGTGATACCGTTGAGCTTTTTATCAAGGAAGAATTTTTCTGCGACCAAAGAGAGGAAGAGGCGTTTCGCTCGATAGTTCCCAAGCTGGATATCGTTTATGAGAACGACGATATGATACTCTGTGATAAGAAGCCGGGTATAGTCGTTCACGAGGATGATGACGGTGAGGTCAACACACTTATCAATCATATCAAGGCATATCTTTACAGAAAGGGCGAATGGGATCCCGATGCGGAAAATACCTTTGCGCCTGCTCTTTGCAACCGTATAGACCGCAATACCGGCGGTATCGTTATCGCCGCAAAGAATGCGGCGGCATTAAGACGGATAAACGAGCAGATAAAGAATAACGAGATAACTAAAAAGTATCTTTGCGCCGTACACGGTACTCCCGAGCCTAAAAAGGCAACGCTTGACGGCTATCTTATAAAGGATCAGAAAAACAATACCGTAACGGTTTACGATAAGATGCCCAAAAGCAGAAATGCAAAGCGTATTATCACCAAATACAGAGTAATAGAGAGCAAAAAGGGGCTTTCGCTTCTTGAGGTCGAGCTGGTTACCGGACGCACCCATCAGATAAGAGCACATATGGCGTCTGTAGGACATCCGCTTTTGGGAGACGGAAAATACGGAATCAACCGTGAGGACCGCAAGATAGGATATAAATATCAGGCGCTTTACGCATACTGCATAACCATAGACGGAAAAACCTATCACGCTGATAAAGATAAAATATGGTTCCTTGAGGAGTTTAATAAATGATATATTTTATTGCTCTGCTATCCGGTATAGTCACGGCACTTCCGCAGATAATGCCGTCTGTCAGCTGGATAGCGTGGGTTTCGGTCGCACCGTTTATATATGCTCTTTATAAATACGGAGCAAAATACAGACACGGGCTTGTTTTCGGAATAGGATATTACGGTCTGCTTTATCATTGGATATTCTTTATGTATCCTATGGAAAGCTTCGGTATGAACGGAATTCAAAGCGTTTTAGTTATTGCTATTGCGTGGATAGCACTTACTGCAATGCAGAGTGCAGAGCTTGCAGCTGTAGCCTTGGCATTCAAATATATAGGCAGGAATAACAGATTTATTGCCTGCCTTTCTCTTGTCGTTTCATGGTGTCTTATAGAATGGATACAGACGATAGGATGGATAGGCGTGCCGTGGGGCAGAATAGCGCTGACGCAGACCGACAGCATTTTTATGATACAGAGTGCATCGGTATTCGGGTCGTACGGAGTCAGCTTTATTGTTTTGACTGTAAACGCTCTTATAGCGCTCAGTGCCTTCTATGCACAGAAGAATAAAAAGAATGCTGCAGCCTTCGGTGCACTTGCAGTTTTTCTTTGCAATCTTATATTCGGAATGGTTTCAATCGTACTTCAGCATGATAAGGGAGAAGCGGTAGCCGTTTATGCAGTTCAGGGAAATATATCCGCTTGGGAAAAATGGGATATGAATTCCCTTGATAAAAACGTCGGCAGATATATTGATCTGAGCTATGAGTGTGCCGACGGGGAAGATGGCATCATACTTTGGCCGGAGAGCGTCGTAAACGTTACTCTTATGAAGAATCCGTCGGTGGCACAGCGTATATCCGATCTTGCGGCTGATACGGGATGCGTGGTAGTTGTAGGCACCTTTGACGATGAAGGTGACTACGGATATAGCGATTATAAGCTTTACAATGCGTTAATAGCCTTTTATCCCGACGGTAGCATAAGCTATGAAAATTATTACAAGCGCCGTCCGGTTCCTTTTGGGGAGTTTCTTCCGATGAAGGATCTGATAAATGCGATACTTCCGCTGTTTACAGAAATGAATCTTGCCGATTCGGATATATCGCCCGGGACACAGGCAACCGTTTTTGATACAGAATACGGCCGTGCAGGCTCGCTTATATGCTTTGATTCAATCTATGAAACGCTTACACGTGACAGTGTAAAAAACGGTGCGGAGCTTATTCTTTTGTCAACCAACGATTCGTGGTATAAGAATTCGGGTGCGCTTTATCATCACAATTCACACGCTCAGCTTCGTGCAGTGGAAAGCGGTAGATATATCGTGCGTGCGGCGAGCACGGGCATAACGTCGGTAATATCCCCGAGCGGTGAGATAATTGACCGTGTTGATACGGGAACAGAGGGCGTTTTGAAATCGGAAATATATAAAAGGAATAACGTCACTCCCTATGTGGCAACAGGAAATGCTGTAATTGTATTTTTCTGGATATTGATATTTGCGGGTGCAGCCCTCAGGCTGATTGAAAATTTTTTACTCTCTGGAAATAAAAGTAAAATGACATCAAAAAAACAGTAAATTGTTAATCTGTTTACAAATTTGTTAAACTGAGTTTGCGAAAAATGCTGACTCTTATGTTATTATTTAATATACGATATGACGTGCGGTGTTCTGTTTAAGAAGACCGCACGCAGAATGTCAAAGGAGTTTTTGTAAAGATATAGTTATGAACAACGGAAGGTTCAACGATAATATCAACTACATAAAACATAATGATGAAAACAGCACTGCAAACGGAAACGGCGTAAGCAGCGTTCAGCATGCGATAGAGCATCAGAGAAGAGAAGCTGCAATTCGCAAAGCCAGGGCGATGAGGGCGCTCAGAATAAAGCTTATCTTTCTTGGCGTTTTTATTGCGGTCATAGCTCTTTTCGTTGCCGCAATAGTTATAGTCAGCTCAACCGAAAACAAGGCAAATGATACTATAAATTCGGTATCGGATGGAAACGGCTCATCTGCTGATAATTCGCTTACCGTAATCGGCAGAAACGAGATTACGGAAAATGAAAGCGAGAGCGAGACGGCAAAAGAAACGACGGCAAGGCCAAGACCTTCGTATACTGCCGATCCCGGAGCAATAACCGTTATAAGACCGGATTATACCGATGAAAGCGTGACTTTAGCAACCAAGATAGATTGTAAATACGCTGTTTTGGTCGATCTTAACACCAATACCGTTCTTGCCTCTAAGAATTCTACAAAAAGAATGTATCCTGCGTCAATGACAAAGATAATGACGCTTATAGTTGCGTGTGAAAATATCACCGATCTTAATGACGAATTTACCTTCACGTGGGAGCTTCTCAATCCGCTTTATAATAAAGAGGCTTCAATGGCAGGCTTTTCAGCAGGAGAGACGGTTACCGTAAAGGATCTTTTGTACGGCGCTATATTGCCGTCCGGTGCAGACAGCACCTGTGCTCTTGCTGAATATATTGCCGGAAGCGAAGCTGAATTCGTTAAGATGATGAACGATAAGGCTGAGGAGATGGGTCTTACCAACACCAATTTTATGAATACCAGCGGTCTTCATCATATCAATCATTACAGCACTGTGGTTGAGGTTGCCATGATACTCGATTATGCTATGCAGAACGAGCTGTGCAAGGAAATACTGTCTACCTACAGATATACCACGACCGCAACAGATCATCACCCCGAAGGAATTATGCTCGAAAGCACCATGTTCGGAAGAATGTTCGGAGACGAGGCGGAAGGCGTTACAGTAATAGCAGGGAAGACCGGATATACAAACGAGGGTCTGCACTGTCTTGCAAGCTACGGAGAAGAGGATGACGGCAACGGAAGATATATATGCGTTTGCGCATACGGCGAAACAAGATGGGAGCCGATATACGATTCGATAGAGATCTATTCCGATTATAAGTAAAAATAAGCTCTCGGCTGAGTAAGCCGAGAGCTTTTACTGTTTTGTTTGATTACTTAAGGTCAAATCCGTTGTCTTTAAAGTTTTGGATAACCTCATCCTTGGTTCTTTCACCGTAGAACTTTACAGCGTATTCATTCGTATACGTAAGAGTAAGCTTATTTCCGTCAAGCGTCGGTGTGCACATTTTTGCATGCTCTTCGGTGTTGTATATATCGTATACAGTCTTTGCATCGGCATCTGTATCAAAGGTAAGCGTGTTGCTGACGCCTATGATCTCATCACCGTCATACGTAAGCACGAAAACAGTCTTGTTTTCAGCATCTGCAAAGGTCAACGCATCGCCGTTTGCAACTGCTTCATTTTCGTTGCAGGCTGTGAAGGCTATACAAACAACTGAAAGTATCGCAATCATCGCCAATATAAGTATTTTTTTCATATTAGACCTCACTTTGATAAATTTGTTCGATTGGAAGTATAATTCTTTAACAATTATAAATGATAACCGATAAAAAGTCAATATTTTTAAACGATTCTGTTCTTGCTTCCACCGTCATTAAAGCTGTGTATATTAGATATGATCTCATTAAGACAGCGTGCCCTTGATTCGTATGCAGCCCAGGCCATATGCGGTGTAAGGTATACGGCAGGGTCGTCTTTTATCTGATAAAAGGGATGATCGGTGCCAAAAGGCTCTGTTGAAAATACGTCAATTCCGATGCCGCCTATTTCTCTGTTTTTAACGGCTTCTGCAAGGGCTTTTTCATCGCAAACCGCTCCTCTTGCAACGTTTACCACAACTGCAGTCTTCTTCATTTGTGCTATACGTTCTTTATTTATCAGATTTCTCGTTTGCTCGGTAAGAGGTGTGTGTATTGAGATAATATCCGATTGCTTACAAAGCGTGTCTATATCGACACATTCAATATCTTCTACCGGAGTGCGCTTGCAGGCTATTACCTTGCATCCGAGTGCACGTGCAACGTCGGCTACTCTTCTGCCGATGTTTCCAAGACCTACTATTCCCCAGGTAAGACCGCATATCTCGTGATAGGGAGGGGAAACCTTGTTGGCCTTTCCCGAAAGGCTGTATTCACCGCTTGATACGTACGGCAGGTAGTCATTCATACGAGATAAAAGGGAAAGGGCGAGAGTTACTGTTATCTGCGCCACGCTTTCCGTAGAATATCCCGGAACGTTGCATAGAGCAATTCCGTTTTGTTTGCAATATTCGGTGTCTATGTTATCGTATCCTGTAGCAGCGATACATATAAGCTTGAGGTTTTTTGCCATCGAAAGAGATGTGCCGCTCAATTTAACCTTATTAAGTACGATAACGTCGCACTCCGATATTCTTTCCGGGAGCTGCTCCTGTGTCGTTGTCTGATATACTGAAACCTCTCCGAATTGGCTAAGACCGCTAAGATCAAGATCGTCTCCGAGGGTTGAGGCATCGAGAACGGTTATTTTCATAATAAGAATACCCTTTCTGCCGTTTTTTAGGCAAAATAAAACTGTTTTCTGAAATTATACTATAAAAAGAGCCGAATGTCTATAAAAAATCATAATTTTGAAAAAAACTCTTTTGTTTTTGAGAAAAAAGGTGTATAATCAGTATAATAGTATTTATATTGTGACAAAGCAGGAGATTTATATGATCTATCTTGTTGAAGACGATAATAATATAAGAGAATTGGTGGAGTATACGCTATGCAGCGTTGGTCTTGAAACCAAGGGATTTGATACTCCTTCTGCATTTTGGTCGCAGCTCGGCAAGGAGCTGCCATCTCTCGTGCTTCTTGACATAATGCTTCCTGAGGAGAGCGGTCTTGATATTCTTGAAAAGCTGAAGGGCGATGAGAATACCTCTGACATTCCCGTTATTCTTTTGACTGCCAAGGGCACCGAGATGGATAAGGTCAGGGGCTTTGAGGCAGGGGCAGACGACTATATTCCAAAGCCGTTCGGTATGATGGAGCTGGTTGCAAGAGTAAAGGCGAGAATGAGAAAGGCTGACGCTCCGTGCAAGGACCTTTCAGAATATAAAATAGGGCCGCTTTATCTTTGCCGTTCAAAGCATATCGTAAAGGTGGACGGACAAAGCGTTATCCTGACTCTGAAGGAATTCGAGATGCTATGGCTGCTTCTTGAAAATATAAACATCGTGCTTGACAGAGATACCATTCTTAATAAAATATGGGGATATTCGTTTGACGGCGAGAGCCGTACGGTTGACGTACATATAAGAACGCTTCGGCAAAAGCTTGGCAGCGCAGGTAATCTGATAGAGACCGTGCGAGGAATAGGCTATAAGATTTCGGGTGGATCCGATGAATAAGACTATATTCAGAGGTATAATAACGGTCGTTAGTGCATCTTTTCTTTCTTTTGTAATAGTGATATTTGCTCTTGCAAAGGATCCTGCAGAGCTGTTTTTAAGAGTATGGTGGCAGCTCCTGCTTGTGTTTTTAGGAGTGGCTTTATTATCCTATGCAGTATCAAAAAGACTCTCTTCGGAGATATCTCGCCGTGTAAACGATTTTAACGCTCAAAGTCCCGATATTGAAAAGCTTTATCCCGAGCTTGAGCCGTTTGTCAGCTATATCGAAGAAAGAAATGCTGAAACACAGAAAAGGATAGATCTGTTAAAGGTGGAGCATCAAAAGCAGGATGAGATGAGGCGGGATTTCACCGCAAACGTTTCTCACGAGCTTAAAACTCCGCTTACCTCGATATCCGGCTATGCCGAGATAATGAAAAACGGAATGGTAAAGCAGGATGATATACCTCGTTTTGCAGAAAAGATATACGATGAGTCGGGAAGACTTATCAATCTCGTGCACGATATAATCAAGCTCTCACAGCTTGACGGATATGATATATCCGAGGAGATCACCGATATCGACCTTTACGGTATGTGTGAATCGGTGGTATCCGAGCTTGAGCTTGCGGCACAAAACAGAAAGGTTACCGTTGCTTTTTCCGGCGACAGAGTCAGTATAAAGGGACCTTACAAAATAGCTGAAGAGATAATCTTCAATATATGCGATAACGCTATAAAATACAACAAAGAGGGCGGACGTGTCGATATAACGCTCAGGCAGTGCGTTGACGGAGTTGAGCTATCCGTTGCCGATACGGGCATCGGAATACCCGAAGAGGATATTGCGCATATTTTTGAAAGGTTCTACCGTGTTGATAAAAGTCATTCAAGGGAGATCGGTGGCACGGGGCTCGGACTTTCTATAGTAAAGCACGGGGTTATGTATATGAACGCTAATCTCAGCGTTAAGAGCAAGCTCGGTGAGGGTACGGTCATAAGAGTGCTTTTTTGAATCATTTTACATAGATTTAACATTGATTTGATATATATTTTACACTGTTGGTGTAATATAAATTGGTTTTTTGTGTAATTAAAAAGAAAGGTAGCTTTTTTATGGATATTATGTCGGTTCTCGCATTGCTTGGCGGTCTTGCCATGTTCCTTTACGGAATGAGCGTAATGTCAAACGGTCTTGAAAAAATGGCAGGAAGCAAGATGGAGCAGATACTCCGCTCGCTTACTTCAAACAAATTCAAAGGCGTTCTTCTCGGAACGGTAGTAACGGCGATCATTCAGTCGTCGTCTGCGGTTGGCGTTATGCTTGTCGGTCTTGTAAACTCGGGCATCATGCAGATGACTCAAGCAACCAGCGTTACTATGGGCTCCAATATAGGAACGACTATAACTGCGTGGATACTCAGCCTTGCAGGTATTGAAAGTGATAACATATGGGTATCACTCCTTAAGCCCAGCGTTTTCTCTTCTATAATAGCTTTTGTAGGTATCGCTCTTATAATGATGTCGAAAAAGGAAAAAAAGAAGGATATAGGAACTATCTGTATCGGTTTTGCAGTCCTTATGTACGGTATGACCGTAATGTCTGATGCAGTTGATCCTTTGGCTGAAAGCGCAGGATTCCAGCAGATACTCACAGCCTTCAGCAATCCCGTTCTCGGAATTATGGTAGGTCTCGTATTTACTGCAATCATTCAGTCATCGTCTGCTTCGGTCGGTATCTTGCAGGCTCTCGCCCTTACCGGAACCGTATCCTACGGCATTGCTATTCCGATCGTAATGGGTCAGAATATCGGTACCTGTATATCCGGTCTTCTTGCTTCGATAGGAACCAATAAGGATGCAAAGCGTGTATCGACGGTACATATACTTATCAAGGTTATAGGTGCCACTGTTGGAATTATCCTTTGGAGTATTGCAAATCTTATTTTCAAATTTGATTTTATAAACGATGCGGTATCTCCTGCAGGTATAGCTATAATTCATACCATATACAACATATTCTCGACCGTATGGCTTTTCCCGTTCACCCGTTATATAGAAAAGCTTGCTTGCATTATAATAAAAGATTCAAAAAAAGAGGAAGACGAAAAAAGGGAAACTCTTCTTCTCGACGACCACCTTCTTACCATCCCTTCGTTTGCAGTTGCAAAGTCGATAGATGCATCGTGCGTTATGGCTGATACCTCTAACAAGGCCGTAAATCTTGCCTTGAGCCTTTTCGATAATTTCAATCAGGAGACATATAACGAGGTTGACGATATGGAGGGCGAGCTTGACGAATACGAGGACAAGCTCGGAAGCTATCTTGTAAAGGTGTCTCAGCAGAATCTTACCGAGGATGAGGCAAATCAGGCGTCAAAGGTGCTTCACACCATAAACGACTTTGAGCGTATTGGTGACCATGCCAAGAATCTTCTTGCAGTTGCTCAGGAGATGCACGATAAGAAGATATCCTTCTCTCACGAGGCAAAGGAGGAGCTTGACAAGCTTACTCAGGCGCTTGTCGATATACTCTCACGTACCACCAAGGCGTACAGAGAGAACGATATCGAGCTTGCCGCTACTGTAGAGCCTCTTGAGCAGGTAATAGACATTCTCATAAACGATATAAAGGGAAGACATATCCTGCGTCTGAGAAGCGGAAATTGCACCATAGAGCTCGGATTTATCCTGTCAGACCTTCTTACCAATTATGAGCGTATCTCGGACCACTGCTCAAATATTGCGGTTGCAATAATAGAAGCTCATATAGGTAAGTTTGAAACTCACGAATATCTCAATTCCGTAAAGAATCATCCCACGAAGGAATTCTCAAAGAATTACGAAGAATATATGGAACGTTATTCTATATAAAATACAAAGCTTTAAAACAGTCTTGCTCTTGCAAGACTGTTTTTTGTTTTGCTGTGAATAAAGCTTGTGCTATGGGAATATATATGTCATAAGGAAAAAAGTACACGGAGGAAAAGGCAATGACATATACCTCAAGCGGAATATATAATGACATAGCCGAGCGAACAAAGGGCTCGGTATATATCGGAGTAGTCGGTCCCGTCAGAACCGGCAAATCAACCTTCATAAAGAAATTTATGGAGAGCATGGTGCTTCCTGCGATACAGAATCAGTACGATAAAGAGCGTGCAAGAGATGAGATGCCCCAGAGCGCCGCAGGCAGAACGGTTATGACAACGGAGCCCAAGTTTGTTCCGGACGATCCGCTGACGGTAAAGTTATCGGATAATGCCGAGATCAATATCAAGCTGGTGGACTGTGTCGGGTTTATCGTACCCGATGCCCTGGGGCATATAGAAAACGGACAGCCAAGGATGGTCAGAACTCCTTGGTCAGATGAGCAGATACCGTTTGAAACTGCTGCGGAGATAGGTACGAAAAAGGTTATTACCGATCACGCTACCATAGGTATAATGGTTACGACTGACGGCAGTATATGCGATATCCCGAGGGAAAGCTATACGGTAGCTGAGGAAAGGGCGATAAATGAGCTTAAGAGCCTGAACAAGCCCTTCGTTATAGTTTTGAACTCATCAAAGCCCGAAAGCGAAGAGGCGGTATCACTTGCACTTGAGCTTGAAGAAAAGCACAAGGTTCCGGTCGCACTTGTAAACTGCCTTGATCTCAACGCAGAGGATATTACCCATATTCTTGAGCTTATTCTGTTTGAATTCCCGGTAACCGAGATCGGTGTCGATATTCCCAGATGGATGATGGCGCTTGATGAAGATCATCCGATATGCACCTCTGTAAACGGCAGTATAATGAGCTGTGCAGAGAATATACGCAAGACCGGAGATATTGCCAAAAGCTTTGAAGCGCTTTCATCAAATAAATACGTTAAGAACGTAAATATCGACAGCATTGAGCTGGGATGCGGAAGGGCAAGAATATCTGTAGCCTTGAATGA
Organism: Eubacteriales bacterium; assembly: GCA_045535815.1. Lineage (GTDB taxonomy): Bacteria > Bacillota > Clostridia > Oscillospirales > CAG-272 > JAZSMJ01. The sequence continues at coordinate 1,275 of JAZSMJ010000018.1, read as the reverse complement.
CGATCTGTATTATAAAACGATGGGTGAGCTTACCGGATTCGAAATAACCGACGAAGAGGGACTTATCGATCTGATGAGAGACCTTTCGGTCATCAAGAAAAAATACGACAAGATAGCCTCCGCACTTTACGACGTGAGCGAAACGGGCTACGGAATAGTCAATCCCGATATAGACGATCTTACTCTGGAGGAGCCCGAAATAGTAAAACAGTCAGGCGGTTACGGAGTCAGATTGAGAGCAAGTGCTCCGTCAATACATATGATAAAGGCTGATATAGAAACCGAGATAAACCCTATCGTCGGAACCGAGCAGCAGTCCGAGGATCTCGTAAGGTATATGCTTCACGAGTTTGAAGAGGATCCCAAACGCATATGGGAGTCAAATATGTTTGGCAAAACTCTGCACGAGCTGGTTAACGAGGGACTTCACACAAAGCTTGAAAAAATGCCTATGGATGCAAGGGAAAAGCTTTGCGAAACGCTCCAGCGCATAATTAACGAGGGAAGCAGCGGTCTTATCTGTATTATTCTGTGAGGAAAACATCCGATGAAGTGCGGTATCAGCGAGCTTTGCAATAAAGAAGTGATAAATATATGCGACGGCAGACGGCTTGGCTGCGTGTGCGATGCGGAGGTTGACGTATCGTGCGGTAAGATCGTATCAATAATTGTTCCGGGAGAGCAGAAGCTGTTCAGTCTCAGCAAGGAAAACTGCCTTGTCATTCCCTGGGACTGTATAACCCGCTTCGGAGATGACGTGATACTTGTAAACTGCACGGATATGATATGCAAAAAGGACGAACACAAGCCAAAAAAGAGAAATATTTTTTGCTGACGGAATAAAGCTGCAGAGCGCTTTTTGCGCCCTGCAGCTTTATTTGTAAATATTTTGTGAACTGTAATTTTATGCTTGAAAAAGATTTTGTAATATGATAGAATAATATGTAAAATTCACACACGGAACGACACTTCGGTGATATGATAGTGTACCGTGGTGGAAAAAACCGAAGGAGGACATTAAAATGTCAGTTATTTCAATCAAACAGCTGCTTGAAGCAGGCGTTCATTTCGGACACCACACAAGAAGATGGAATCCGAAAATGGCAGAGTACATCTTTACAGAGAGAAACGGTATCTATATTATAGACCTTCAGAAGACTGTAAAGAAATTCGATGAAGCGTATATGTTCGTACGCGACACAGCCGTAGCAGGCGGAAACATCCTTTTCGTAGGAACAAAGAAGCAGGCCGCTGACGCTATCAAGGAAGAAGCGC
>JAZSMJ010000031.1:0-61673 GCA_045535815.1 Eubacteriales bacterium | reverse complement strand
AGTGTCTCATATGAGACACTTGCATTATAGCATATATTGATAACATTGTCAATAGTTTCATCTGATTTTTTTCGGAATTATAATATTGTCTTTCTCATATATTTATAATAAATTTTACTGTAAGGCACGGTGCTTAAAATGATAAAAAACTATAATGAAATAAAAAAAGGACTTTCAAAATCAGAAATTGAAGAATCGAGAAAGAAATACGGCTCCAATACCATTACCGAAGAAAAGCCTAAATCAATTTTGAGAAAATATTTTGAAAGCTTTTCAGATCCGATAATACGTATACTGCTTATATCCCTTGCACTTAATCTTGTTTTTGTTATAAGAGACGGCGATTGGTACGAAAGCGTAGGAATCGCTCTTGCCGTGTTTATTTCTACCTTTGTTTCAACAATATCGGAATACGGAAGTGAGGCAGCCTTCAGAAAGCTGAAAAGCGAGGCCTTCGATACCGAATGCCGTGTCATACGAAATGGGCAGATCACAAACGCTCTCGCATCCGACCTTGTTTTTAACGACCTGATACGGCTGAGTGCAGGTGAAAAGGTTCCTGCAGACTGTATCATGGTATACGGCAGTATCAGTGCAGATCAATCAGCGCTGAACGGCGAAAGCAAGGAAATTCAAAAAACTGCCGTATCATTTCCTTTCTCGGACAGCAATATACAATGGAAGCTTGAAGATAAACATCAGCTATTCAAGGGAAGCCTTATTACCGAAGGAGACGGTTATGCAATAATAAAAAGAGTTGGCGACAATACCTTTTACGGTAATATGGCAACAGAAATGCAATCGGAAACAAGAGAAAGTCCGCTTAAGCTCCGTCTTGAAAAGCTCGCTCGGACACTCAGCAGGATAGGTTATGCTGCGGCAGTGATAGTTGCTCTCAGCGATCTTATATGCTCTGTATTGATAGGCGGAAACATAAGCTCTCTTTCCCTGCCTCTTATATTACAGCATACGTTTCATGCCCTCACACTTGGAATTACCATAGTTGTAGTTTCCGTTCCCGAAGGTCTTCCGATGATGATAACTGTCGTGCTATCATCCAATATGTTTAAAATGATGAAGGATAACGTCATGGTGAGAAAGCTTGTAGGAATTGAAACTGCCGGAAGCACCGATATAATTTTTACAGACAAGACCGGTACGATAACCAAGGGCAACACCTCAGTTACTTCTTTTATACTTGCAAACGGCACGGAATACACCAAGGTAATATCAATGAAGCCACGCCTTCGGCGTTTAATTGAGTTATCAGCAGTATTTAACACCGGAAGCAGTATATCACAAAATGAAATAATCGGAGGAAATTCGACAGACAGAGCGATGCTTGCTTTCTCTAATCCGAGAACACTCAATCCTTCAGACTTTATCAAAAGTGCATATATACCCTTTGACAGTATGTATAAGTTTTCTTCAGCCAGTGTCACTGCAAAGGCAGGAGAAAAAATAATCTTCGTAAAGGGAGCGCCCGAGCTTATAATAGATAACTGTGTTTCATACATAGACCAGGACGGAAAAGAGCTTGATATGTACGATAAAAAAATAATAAAGGATAAGATATCAAAGCTGACAGAAAAAGCTTCCCGTATAATTGCGCTTGCGATTTCTGCTCATCCTATAGATAAAAGCGGACGCTTTAAAGAGCTTACCCTTATCGGAATAGCATCGATAAAGGATGAGGTGAGGAGAGAGGCGTCAACTGCAATTAAGCTTCTTAACAGTGCCGGAATTCAAACGGTTATGATAACCGGAGACAACAAGGATACCGCACAGGCGGTTGCTCTTGAATGCGGAATAATAAAGAAGCAAGGAGAAGGTGTGCTAACGGGAGATGAGCTTAAAAGGATGTCAGATAATGATATAAAGAAGGCTCTTCCCTCTTTAAGAGTGATATCCCGTGCACTGCCATCCGATAAAAGCCGTCTGGTTAAGCTCTCGCAGGAAAGAGGTCACGTGGTTGGTATGACAGGTGACGGTATAAACGATGCGCCTGCGCTGAAAAAAGCCGATATCGGCTTTGCCATGGGAAGCGGAACGGAGGTTGCTAAAGAAGCCGGAGACATCGTTATTCTTGACAATAACATATCATCTATTGCGAAAGCGGTTTTATACGGAAGAACAATTTTTAAAAACATCAGAAAATTTATAGTCTTTCAGCTTACTATGAATATGTGTGCAGTCGGGGTATCGATAATAGGCCCATTTATCGGAATAGATACACCGGTTACAGTAATGCAGATGCTTTGGATAAATATTATAATGGATACCCTGGCAGGCCTTGCATTTGCAGGAGAGCCTGCTCTAAAATCATATATGAAGGAAGCTCCAAAAAAACGAGATGAGGCAGTTCTTGACAGAAAAATGATCGTGCAGATAGCATCCATGGGTATATACACGCTCGGTATGTGCATTTATTTTCTTGTCTCATCAAGCGTAAGAGAACAATTTCGCTCATCTCCCGACGGAATATATTTTCTGACGGCATTTTTTGCTCTGTTTGTATTCAGCGGTATTTTTAACTGCTTTAACGCACGCACCTATTCGGTCAATATATTCTCACATCTGTCAAAAAACATTACGTTTTTGATTATTCTGGGGTCGGTTTGTGTTATACAGATATTTATAATAAATTCAGGGCTTTCGGTCTTTCGTACCGTTCCGCTTACACTCAGCGAGTTTAAGGCGGTAATATTGATGGCTGTATCGGTCATTCCGGTCAATATCGCAGTAAAGCTTATACTTAGATTTTCAAAAAGACGAAAAAAATAACAGAGGAGCGACTGCTCCTCTGTTATTTTTATTCTTCCGTTATCATTTTTTCAAGAGACTCACTTATTGCGTATACAAATTCCGAGTCATTTATCATAGCGTATACCGCACCCTCTTCACCGGGCACAGCTTCACCAAAATATATCGTATACGTTTGGTCTATCTTTATATTTGCAGTTGATGATATATTTGAGTTTTCCCCGTTAACGCTCTTTTCTTCATAATAATTTATCGTAAGAGTACGTCTGTCTGTATCCGAAAGACCGTATTCTTCAAGGGCCTCAATATCTTCTGCGCTTACGTTATAGTCAACGCATTTTTCGAGGGAAAGAGCTGTAATAAATGCCTCGATCTTTTTCTGATCTTCAATCGTTATAGCTTCATCCGCATAGGTATATTCTATAGCTTTAACCTTAGCAGCATCAATTTGCGGAGCAGTATCTGCAATTATCATATCGTAAAGTCCGTATTCGAAATACTGTGTCAAAGCGGAGGAAATATTATATATTTTATCATTCTGAGGCAGATAAAGATATCTGCTGTCATTAAAGGTGTTGAGCGCACCTATATAATACGTCCTTTCCGTACCGCTTAAATACTTTACCGATATAGTAAACTCGGGATTATCAAGTCCGTAATCGGATAAAGAGCCATCACCGCTTGATATTTCACGCATAGCTCCGATATCGGATATAGCCCACGACATTTTTACGGCTATCTCCTGATTGAGAGGAAAGCTTCTATCCCCCTCCCAATACCATTTTCCGCCCTCGCTTACAAGAGTAAAGGTTTCACCGTTATAACTGCTGGTAAGCTCTGTCATATCGGTGTACTCCTCCTGAGCTATCATTATAACGTCCGATTCGCTTGAGGTCTCATCCTCTGTTGAGGTAGGTGTTTTAGGTATCAGCAAAACGTAAATGACTATCAAGGCCACCAACAGTAAAACTACAGAAAGAAGAATTGCAAGTCTTTTCATCAGCGCTTCTTCCTCCTTATCCAAACGATAAGGCCAACTGCAATAATAGCTATCGGGATAATTCCTATTATAAATATGCTCCAGAATACTCCGTGTGCATACGGCACAAGAAGCGCCTCTATCTGCATATTCTTTGAAGCAATAGATACCGAGATATCGTTATCGCAAAGATAATTTAAAAGTCCCATAAAATACATCGAGTTGTTACCGGCAGAATAATAATCTGCATCAGATGCGAGAAGATAGGGGCTGGATATAACTGTAAGTCCACCGCCTGTAGTCTCATCGCTTATCATAACGCCTATATAGAATGGGCCTTCCACATCTCCTGCCTCTTTTTCCATAACCTCAGACATTGTATCGTAAGATTTAAGATACGAATCCTCCGTAGTTGTAAAGAGAGGCTGTGCGGTATATCCGCTCGGGATATTTCCCAATTTCATACCGCAAGCAAAGGGCATAAACGTTCTGATCTCGCTTCCGGTTATATCGGTTATTCCGTTTGCCGATACGTTAGGAAGCAAATAATACGGATATCCGGCATAATTGTTGGCTCCGTTATCAAAAACAAGTCCGTCAATAGCCTCAACGCCGTAGTAATCGTATATCATCTGAAGATTGGGCATTTCTGTTTCAGAATGAGCAAAGAGAATGATAACGTTTCCTCCTCTTTGAATATAGCTGAGAAGCTTTGCTGACTCATCCATATTAAGATCCTCGGTAGGAGCGTATATTATAATGCAAGTAGCATCCTCGGGAATATCTCCGTCTATCAGGAAGTTAAGCTCCGCAGTGTCGATATTATCGTCCTTTATATATCCGAGCATAGCCTCGCTGAGAGCCGCTTCACCGTGTCCGGTAAGGGTGTAGACCTTGGATATCTCATCACTTACAACGTACTGTATAGCACTCGTTATACGGTTTTCACCGTTAAACGATGACGTAGTTGAAACGTTGTAGTTTTCATCAAAGGAATACGACACGACGTATATTTCTTCATACAGAACAACGGTGCTTCTTTTTTCACTCTCAACAATAAGGCTGTTTGGAGTGAGCGCTTCGGTAGTATACTGCATAGTGAACTGAGGATTGGTTACGGGATCCTTATATTTTACCTTAATATTGCCGTTTAACGCCTCGTATCTTCCGAGAAGCTCGGTAATTATCTGATCCTCGCTTCCGGTCTCGGCAACAAGATATATTGTAACCTCATCGCCTATATTGCTTATGAGAGCCTCTGTCTCTTCAGAAATGGAATAAAGCTGAAGTCGGCTGGTATCATACTTGGTGTAGGTTGAGGGTATTGCTCCGACAAAAAGGTTGACCACTATTATAACTGCAATTACCGCAAGAGAAAGAAGTGCACTGTATGTGCCGACCAAAACTTTTTTAGTTTGAAATTTTGTTGTTTTCATTTTATTTTTTCCGTTCATTTTCGTGCACCTCCTCAGCTCCATCTTCTTTTCTCAACAGACTGAACTGTCAGGAAATTCATAAGAAAGATAACGGAAAGATAGTATATAACAGCCGTAAGATCAAATATTCCGTTTACAAACGCTGAAAATCTGTCATAGAGTGAAAGAGCGCTTATAAGTCTTGCAAAAGCACCCTCAAACAAAGAGGAATTTATAAAATATACAACGTAAAGAATAAGCTCAAATACTATTGCCAATACAAGAGATGCAAACGAGCTCTTTGTAAGAAGATAAACGATACCTGCAAACAAAAGTATCAGCACGGTAAACGATATAAGAGTAGCGTACGAGCTTGACGGTATCAAAGTAACAAGGCTCGGAATAATGTATATTGCAAGAAGCACCGCAAAGCTTACAACTGCGGAAATAACCTGGCTTTCCGTAACGGACGATACGAACATACCAACAGAAATAAGTGCGCATCCAAACAGGAATAAGCCTATAACGGCACTGTAAGTTGCTGAGAAATATACAGTTCCGTAAAAATTAAGGAACACGGGATATACCGATATTACTGCCATCGGTATAAGAAAAACTGTAACCATCGCGAGAAATTTACCGACCACCACGTTTGTAATACTCATAGGAAGAGAATACAAAAGGTTAGCGGTTTTCTGGTGCTTTTCATCTGACCATACCTTCATCGTGAGTATGGGAACGATGAGAAGGAATACAATGCTTATCGTGCTGAACGAAACCTCAAGCGACGGATAACCGCCTACGAGATTCATTGCAAAGCAAAGAACACCGGTTACCAAGAGCAAGAAAGCTATAAATATATAGCCCGTCATATTAATAAAATAAGATTTTAATTCTTTTTTATAGATTGCAAGCATTAGCTTTCACCGTCCTTTAGCTGAATAGCGGCTTGTAGCCGTCATCGTCATCTTTTTTCGAAGGCTTGACTTCAACTGCATCTTCTTCAGGGGTATCGTTTTCGTTTTCAGCCTCGTTTGGCATAACTGCGTTTTCAGTAAGTCTTAAGAATACCGTTTCAAGACTTGCTTCTATCTTTTCTGAGGCAAGTATCGGGAATTTCTGCTCTGCAAAAGCAAAGAACAGCTTTTCTCTTATATCATTTCCTTTGCCTACAGTAATATAAATCTTGTATGTATTCGGAAGATTTTCAGAAAAAGCGGGAGATACGGTATACTCTTTTATTTCCGGGAAATCGTTGAGTATCATCTTTATCTTGTTTTCGTTGCCTCTGACTGTCATATTGATATTATCTGAATCGTCAAGATAACGGCTCATATTTTCGATACTGTCATTTGCAACCAGTCTTCCGTGAGAGATGACCATAACGTGCTCGCAAACGGCACTTATCTCGGAAAGAATATGGCTGCTGAGAATGACCGTACAAACCTCTCCGAGCTGCTTTATCAGAGTTCTTATCTCAATTATCTGCTTAGGGTCAAGTCCGACTGTAGGCTCGTCAAGAATAATAACGTCGGGATTACCAAGCGTTGCCTGAGCTATACCTACTCTTTGCTTATAACCCTTTGAAAGATTGGCTATAAGACGGTTTTTAACGTCGTGGAGCTGCGTAACAGTCATAGCATACTGTACCTGCTCATCTATCTCATTTCTCGGTATTCTCTTTGCCTCGGCAACAAAGCGGAGATATTCATACGGCGTCATATCCTGATACACCGGAGGGAGCTCAGGAAGATAACCTATATGTTTTTTTGCAAGAACGGGCTCTTCAAATATATCGTGCCCATCAATAAGTATCTGACCCTCCGTTGCGGCAAGACATCCTGTTATCATATTCATTGTGGTTGTCTTTCCTGCACCGTTAGGGCCGAGAAAGCCGTATATCTTTCCCTTTTCAACCGTAAAGCTAAGGTTGTCCACAGCGATATTATCGCCGTATTTTTTAGTAAGATTTTTTACTTCGATCAAATCTTTTCCCTCCTGAATCAATATGACAAATTGTTAGTATCATAATCCCGGCAGACGCTTTTTTAAAGCGTAAGCCTTCATCAGCTTTCTTTTCTTTTTCTTATCGCGCTTAACACCGCTTTGTAGACCTCATAAGCTATACACATCGCAGCCGGTATAAGTACTGCAATAAAAGGAGTAAATCTGTTCACGTCTGTAATATTAAACAGCTCTCCGAAGCCGGGAAGATATAAAGCGACAGCGGCAAATCCGACCAGTACCATTGCAGAAAAGACCTGTAATCCGTTCAGATATAGGCTGTTTCTTACAAACAGACTTCCGTCCTTCATGATCTCGCCCAATACTATTATCTGCGTTGCGATCATACTGATAAAGACGCACGCACAAACCGCCTCAGCGGAAAATCCGAAGACATCCGAAAGCACAATGCTCATTACAACGGTCAGAGTGCTCCAGATTAAAGAAGCTACAGTCGTATCAATACTGTATTTCCAGGGTTTACTGAAAAAGTCTTCGGTTTCATCCTTTAATTTAAGGATATCGGCAGACGGCCTCTCAAACGCAATTATCAGCACGGATATAAAATCAACTATCAAACCGAGGAACAAAATCTGTACCGGGGTTATAATATCGTTTCCGCTCAGAAAAGCATACAAAACAAGTATAAGCCTTGAAAGCTGAGAGGTAAACAGATATCTGAACATCCTTATCAGATTTCTGTATATAACCTTCGCACCGCAAACAGCTCCCGATACAGCGTTAAATCCTCCGCTACCGCTTTGTTCAGCCTCTGATATCATAACGTCTGAAATGTATTTAAGAGCATCGCATCCCGAATCAGAATCCTTTGCTTTTGCGCTTTTTCTGAACACCGGAATATTTCTGCCCGTCACGTCCATACCTCGTCTGAGAGCCTTTTCTGAAATTATCAGATCCTTGGAAAAACCGATGTCTGATTCTTTCAAGACTATAAGATCGTCAAGACCCGAGCCCATATATCCAACTGTCTCTCCCGAATCTATAAGAGATTTTATAAGGAACCTCTTCTGAGATACCGAAAGCTCTTCATAAACGCTGTAAAGCGGAATGTTCGTAATGAAAAGGTCTTCCTTCATTCCCGACATTTCGGATGAGTGTAAAACGGTTTCATCACCGCTTATAACACCCGTTGCCTGCGCTATAAAAAGATTGTTGACGCTTGAATCGTCACACATCATAATGACTCTGATACCTGCCGCTCTGCATTTTGAAACGTTAAGCGCCGCACCGCTCAGCATGGGTTCTTTTATAGCTATAAGCCCTTCAAATATAAGCTCGCTCTGACACGTGCCCACTCTTTTAAGTGTGCTGTATGACGAATTTTTTGATGCCACAGCAATAACTCTGTAAGAGCTTCGCATCATTTCGTCAACCTTTATCTTAAGCTCGTTTCTCTTTTCATAATCAAGAGGATAGATCTTTCCGTTTTCGCAGTATGCCGTACACGAATCAAGAACCTTATACGCTTCTCCTCTGAGAGCAATAACGTATCCTCCGCTGTATCCGACGAGGGTGGTTTCAAACTTGCTTCTCGGATTTATGCCTATATGGTCAAGAACGGGATACTGCGCCTCAAGAGCTATATTATAAACACCGCTTTTTTCTGCGGCATCAAGAATTGCCTCTTCTTCGGGAGTATGTATATTATCGTGAAGGTGATTCATCTTAAGCAGGTTTGCCGTGCCGTATAATCCCGTGGAAATTACTGCATATTTCAATATGCGCTCATAACGATGTATATCGCCTGTGTTAGATAGGTCAAGCTCGGTCCACTCACCGTCAACGTATATTTTTTCAATACCCATATATCTGACCGAAAAAACGCCGTTTTTCGGTACGATAAGATAGGTAATATCCTTTAGCTTTTCGAGTATCTGCGAATTTTTTACGAGTGCACCGGAGCTTAAGTCCTTACGTCGCCTTACGAGATTGAAAACGCCGCATCCGATTATTATATATCCGAATGCAGAGTAAAACTCGCTCATGGTCGCAACAGAAAGGGTAAGACCGATAATAAAGGCATCGTAAAGAGTCTTATCGGGATTTACTCCGAAAAGATATGCTATCATTATTCCGAAAATAACGACGAGCATAGCAACACTCAGAATGCCCGAATACTTTCTTACCTTCTCAAAAACGGCAAGCTTATCGTGAGGCATAGCCTTAACGTTTTTGTTAAGGTTATATACAAGTGTGTTCTCTCCGGTTTCGCAGATAATGGCTTTACCTATTCCACCCGTTACGACAGTTGAGGCAAAAACCATATTTTTCTGCCTTGCCGGAGCAATATCTCTGAACTCGATAAACGAGGCATCCTTTTCCGACGCTTTACTTTCTCCGGTAACGTTTACCTCAAGCACCGTAAGATTTTCACTTGATATAAGTCTTGCATCTGCCGGAACTATATCCCCTGCTGAAAGGAGAATAACGTCACCTTGAACGAGACGCTCCTGCTTTATCACGTAAAGCTTTCCTTCTCTCAAAACCTTTGCGCTCGGATTTGAATATTCCTCCATGCGCTCAAATATCTTCTGAGATTTTGAGTAGGTAAATAAAGCGGCAGCGTAATTCAGAACTATCATCGCAATAATAACGGCCGATATTACGCTATGCTCAAACAGTGCGGCAATAATCGCAGTTATTATAAGCAAGATAGAGGTAAAGTCGGTTAAGAGCTGTTTAAGATAGCTTTTAAACGCTTCCTTTCTCAAGGGATATATACGGTTTTCGCCCTGCTTTTTCAAACGTGAGGAAGCTTCCCTTTTAGACAGTCCGCCGTAGATGCTCGTATTCAGTTTTGATTCGATTTGATTTATATTTTTATCGTACCATCTCTCGGCCATATCTAACCTGCGCTATCTGAAACATCAGATGCTTTCTATAATAAGCTTTTCTCCGTCACAGTCAAGGCTGACACCTGCAATACCCTTACTGTATCCGTTGATAATAAGGTTAGCAACCTCATCTTCAACGTTTTTCTGAATATATCTTCTCATATTTCTTGCACCGAATTTTATGCTGTATGAATTCTTTGCGATAAATTCAGCAGCTTTATCGGTATATGAGAATTTAATAGCCTTCTCGTCAAGTGCCTCGCTGAGCTCATTCAGCATTATACGTGCTATTGAACTGAAATCAGCCTCGCTGAGCTGTCTGAAGGTTATTATTTCATCAATTCTGTTAAGAAACTCGGGACGTAAAAATTCGCCAAGAGCCTTCATTGTTTTGTCGCTGCTTAAATTACTTACGGCTGAATTGCCAAAGCCTGCAGTATTGCTGTTTATATTGGAGCCGGCGTTGGTAGTCATAACGATTACCGTGTTTTCAAAGTTTACAACTCTGCCCTGGGCATTCGTCACTCTTCCGTCGTCAAGTATCTGCAAAAGGACGTTCATAACGTCCGGATGAGCCTTTTCTATCTCGTCAAAAAGGACGACCGAATAAGGCTTTCTTCTTATCTTCTCGGTAAGCTGTCCTGCCTCGTCATAACCAACGTATCCGGGAGGCGCTCCGATTATCCTCGATACCGAATGCTTTTCCATAAACTCAGACATATCGAGTCTTATAAGCGTTTCGGGAGAGTCAAAAAGGTCTGATGCAAGAGTTTTTACAAGCTCAGTTTTTCCAACGCCAGTAGGACCTGCAAAAATAAACGAAACCGGCTTCTTTTTATAGGATACGCCTGCTCTGTTTCTCTTAATTGCACGGGATATTGAATCGATAGCCTCGTCCTGACCTACGATACGCTTCTTCAAGCGCTCTTCAAGCATATCTATTCTTGTAAACTCGTGCTCACTGATATTGCTTGCAGGAACACCCGTCCATATCTCGATTACCTTTGCGAGATGCTCGGTTGTAAGCTCTATTTTATCTCGCTCAAGCGAAAGCTTGGCAAATCTGTCCTCCTTCTGAAGAATGGTCGCTTTGAGCTCTGCGATCCTTTCGTAACGCTCGGTAAGCTTTGCCTCATCAGATGCGGCATCTCCCTCCGGAGCAGTCGTTTCAAGCACCTCAAGCTCATCTCTGTCACGCTTGATCGTATCAGCAAGCTGATCGATCTCTCCTATCACGGGTGAATTGAGCGCAAGATAGGCTGACGCTTCATCGAGAAGGTCTATTGCCTTGTCGGGTAAAAATCTGTCCGTGATGTATCTCTCGGAAAGGATGACCGTTCTTCTGACGGTTGCATCCGGTATTCTTATTCCGTGGAATCTTTCATAATAGCCCTTAATACCCTCAAGTATCTTTATACTGTCATTTATTGAAGGCTCTTCAACAACGACAGGCTGGAATCTGCGCTCAAGAGCTGAATCCTTTTCTATATACTTGCGGTACTCCTTAAGCGTTGTAGCGCCTATAACCTGAATATCTCCTCTTGACAGCGCCGGCTTAAGAATATTGGCCGCACTCATGCTTCCCTCTGCTTCGCCTGCACCGACAAGATTATGAACCTCATCTATTACAAGGATTATATTTCCGAGGTTTTTGACCTCCTCAATAAGTCCTTTTATTCTTGACTCAAATTGACCTCTGAACTGAGTTCCTGCAACTATGGCAGTAAGGTCTACGAGGTGTATCTCCTTATTCTGAAGCTTGTACGGAACTCTTTTTTCAACTATTCTCTGTGCCAAAGCCTCTGCCATGGCAGTTTTACCTACACCGGGCTCGCCTATAAGGCAGGGATTGTTCTTCTGTCTTCTCGTTAGGATCTGTATAACTCTGTCAAGCTCTCTTTCTCTGCCTATAACGTTATCAAGCTGATTGTTTGCAGCTCTTTTTGTCAGATCAAGACAGTACATAGAGAGAAACTTCTTCTCTTTTTCGTTCTTTTTTCCCTTGCCCTTGGACGCACTTGCCCCGTCTTCCTTTTTTTGAGGGAATGACGGCATAATATTATTAAACATCTTCTTTATGTCAAGTGCCGGAGCGCTTCCGCTTCCGTCACTGTCCATATCGTCAACAAGCCCTTCCATTTCCATATCCATACGGTCAAGATCCTCTTCGGTTATACCCATTTTGTCCATCATTTCAGTAACCTGAGGTATACCCATTCCTCTTGCGCACTTGAGGCAAAGTCCTTCATTTACCGCTTTATTATTTTCCAGGCGCGATATAAAAACTACCGCAACTCTCTTTTTGCATTTTACACAAAGTTCCATTGATAAAACCTTTTTTCCTTTTTTGCTTGTATTGATTGATTTAACGCCGTTTGATCCTCACTCAGAAGATCATATCAAAAATATTTATATTTCTGAGCAGATTATACATTACAGATGTAGTCAGAATTTTTTCGTTTATAGCCTCCGGCCATACCGAAGAAAGTGCCGGTATAAGATTTTCCGATACAGTCGCAAGGACTGATATACACAGATATCCGCAGATAACACCGAAAATACCGCCAAGTAATCTGTTTGTAAAATTGAGTACCGGCAGACGGCACATAAGATCTATCAGCATTATTACTATTTTGAAAACTATCAAAGAAATAACAAATACCAAAAGAAATCCTAAAACCGAGGACAGCGTATCAACGACGGGTGCCGAAATAAATTCGGAAACCTTTTCGATAGCATCTGAAACGCCTTCGCTCAGCTGATCGTTATAATAGCTTTCAACGCTTTCGACAGTAACGTCATATCTGTCTGTAATATCAACGAATGCTGCAGGCTTATCCTGAAAGATCTGCGGCATGGTTATTTTATTAACACCGCTGTTTATCAGCGATTCGATCACGCTCGTTATAGAATCTGCAACCTTACCCTGAATAAAGTTGTTTTTAATAAAGTCCGAAACGGCAGGACCAAGATAATATCCGCTGATAAGCGCCGCTACAAACGACACTATATTCATAATAGATATTACAAAGCCCTTTCTTATACCGCTGACAACAAACGCTATTGCAGCAGCAAGGAGTATGATATCAAGTATTATTCCCATTTATCAGTTTTCCTCCTCTTCTACGTTTCCCTCTGCATCCTGCTCGGAAGCTATGCTGTAAAGCATTGCACCGTTTTGCGTAAATACAGAAACAACCGATTCACTGACAGGATAAACGTCTATAACGTTTCCGCTTGTCGGTATTCCTATAGCTTTTCCGCTTGAGATGCTTATAATATACAGCTGTCCCTCGCAGAGAGCATAAACATTATTTTCATCCGCAGCAATTTTCTCAAGCTTGCCGTGTACGGTTTTTTCAAGCAGGAGATTACCTGCGCAGTCATAAACAGTTATATCGTAATTATACCCTATAATGTTCTGGCTAAAGCCTACTACAACGTAATCTTCATCTATCACAGCAGCGGCAGGTATTCTGCTGTCATAGCTTATTTCTTTAAGGGGATTTCCATACTTATCAAAGAAAATAAGCATATCGTCACACGCAACACCGAATCCACCCTCTGAAAAATAGCCGGTTTTCATTACTATCGTATCGTCTATAGAATAGCTGAGTCCGGTTGATTCGGAGTAAAGGCTGTACGTAACGAGCTCGGTCTTATACTCACCGTTTTTGGTTGTATCCGCATATGATATAAGCACGTTATTACCGTCGTCGGACATAGACATATCCATTATGTACATATCCTTGAAAAGCTGACCTACACGGTTGAAATTTCTATCGTATACGTATAGCGCTGACTTATAGCCTGCCGCCTTTGTGGCAATGGCGTAGGTTCCTGTATTGCTCATAACCGCATTATTTATAGGATAAAGAAATTCTTCCCTTTTAAGCTGCGAGAATGAGTTGAATATCGAATAATTATATCCGCCAAGATCATATACGATGGTATATCTTTCAGAGGTCTTTATCTCGGGATTATCGTAAACAGTATCATTCGTTAAAATAAGCTCACCCTTGGGATTGTATATTTCAATTCCACTCGAATCTGCCTTTATGATATCTCCCTTATATACGCCCAGATCTATCTTATTGTCAGCATTATAGTATATCGCTCCGGCATCCTGAACGGCATCGGGCGTATCCTTGCTGAAATATTTTAAAAGGTATCTGAAATTCTCAAGCGTGATATCCTCACTGTAAAAGGATATCATAACGAGAATGAACGATATCAGCACGAGCAAGGTTATGTATCTTGCAAGCTTGAATTTTCTTGATACTGATAGATAATATTCGTTCTCCTCGGGCTCACTCTCGTTTTTGATATGAACTCTTCTGTATGATGAAGATCGCACTTCTTTTACAGATTCTTCCTTCTCTATAGCAGCATTTTCCTCAGAGGTCTCTTCCACAAAAAGATCCTTTCCCTTTTTGTCAGCCATACCCGTGCCTCCTTTCGTTTGTTTATCAGTAGCTTACCTTATTAAGATAAAGTCCGCACGCAGGTACAGTCATACCTGCAGCGCTTCTGTTTCGATTTTTTATTATTTCGGTTATACCGTTAGCTTCGATCTTTCCCTCTGAAACTGCGATAAGCGTTCCCATCATAATACGAACCATATTATAAAGGAATCCGTTTCCCGAAACCTTAAATATGACTGTATCACCCTCTCGCTCGACGGATGCGGAATATATTTCACGCACCGTATCCTCGCACGACGATCCGCTTGCCATAAACGATATAAAATCATGCTCACCGACAAAAGCTTTTGCGGCGGCATTCATTTTGTCAGCGTCAAGCGTTCTCGGATAATGATAGGCTCTGTCCTTAAGATAGGGATTTTTATATTTTGAATTCCATATAACGTATTTGTATTCCTTTGATCTGACCGAATATCTGACGTGAAAATCCTCGCTTTTATATTCAGCGTGAAACACCGCTATATCGTCCGGCAAAAGACTGTTCATTGCATCGGGGATCTTATCGATCGGTACGTTATTGGCATCGCCGTCTGTATCGACGGTACAGTAATATTCAAGTGCGTGAACTCCGCTGTCTGTACGACTGCAGCCTGTGAGCGGATATCTTTTACCGAAAACACGCTCTGCAGCGTCCTGCACCGTTTCTTGAATAGAGGGAGCGGTCTTCTGAACCTGAAATCCGCAATAATCGGTTCCGATATAGCCTATCCGGAGCAGTATTTTTCTATATCCGTAGGAATTGCTCATATACTGTACCCCGGTGCGTAGATATTTATAAGAACAACGGCTGTAATAAGCAGAGCAAAACAGATAAAACCGCTGTAATCTACTGCTCTCATCTTGAAAACCTTCATGCTTGTTCTTCCCTCTCCGCCTCTGTAGCACCTGCATTCCATCGCAGTTGCAAGATCGTCAGCTCTTCTGAATGCAGAGATAAACAAAGGTATAAGAATCGGTATAAGCGATTTTGCCCTTTGAATAATGTTTCCGTTTGAAAAATCTGCTCCTCTTGCCTTCTGAGCACTCATTATCTTATCCGTTTCTTCAACAAGAGTGGGAATAAATCTGAGTGCAATGGTCATTATCATTGAAAACTCGTGAACGGGAACCTTAATTTTTGAAAGGGGAGCCAGAAGCTTTTCGATACCGCCCGTAAGCGCAATCGGTGAGGTTGTATAGGTAAGTATTACCGACGTACCTGCAAGAAGAGCTGCGATCCTTATTATCATAAAGATTGCAAGCATAACTCCCTCATAATAGATCTTGATAAAATAGAATTCTACCAGAAGAACCTCGCCACGTGTCCAAAAAACATTTATAATAGCCGTAAATGCTATAACAAAAAGCAGAGGCTTAAGTCCCTTCAACACAACGACAAACGATATTCTGCTCATTGCGATAAGCGTAATTGTAAAAGCACAGATCAAAGCAAATCCAAATATATTCTTTACCATAAAAACGCTAGCGATATACATTACGGTGAGAATGATCTTGCTTCTCGGGTCCATTTTGTGAAGCGGAGATTCCCCGGGGAAGAACTGACCGAGTGTGATATCCTTAAGCATTGATATCACCCCTTCCCCGCTTTGATAAAATATTTTTCAAAGCATTAACTGCGCCGTCAACCGTGTATATATCACCCGGTATATCAAGTCCGCTTGATCTTAATTTATCTATAAGAACGGTTATCTGCGGAACGTCAAGTCCGGCACTGCGAAGCGTTTCAGCCTGACTGAATATGTCAGCAGTCTTGCCGTTCATGAGAATCGATCCGCCTTTTAATACGACTATCTCGTCGGAATATCTTGCCATATCCTCCATACTGTGACTGACAAGCAAAACGGTGTTATTTTTTTCTCTTTGATAGCTCTTAAGTCCGCCGAGTATTTCTTCTCTTCCCTTGGGGTCAAGACCGGCAGCAGGCTCATCAAGTATAAGAATCTCAGGCTCCATAGCTATAACGCCTGCTATGGCAACTCTTCTGCGCTGACCTCCCGACAGCTCAAAAGGAGATCTTTCCATCATATCATCGGTTATTCCGCAGAATTTTGCAGCTTCTTTTATCCTTCTGTCCGTTTCATTTTCGTCAAGTCCCATATTGTGCGGACCGAACGCAAGATCCTTATAGACAGTTTCCTCAAAAAGCTGATATTCGGGATACTGAAAGACCAGACCGACACGGAAGCGTACGTCTCTGATCTTCTTCGGCTCCTTCCATATGTCAGCTCCGTCAAGAAGCACCTCGCCAAAGGTCGGCTTCAGAAGACCGTTAAAAAGCTGAACGAGGGTAGATTTACCCGAACCGGTATGTCCTATTATACCGGTTATCTTACCGCTTGATATCTTTAAATTTATATTTTCAATTGCAGTTTTCCTAAAGGGTGTTCCATCGCTGTAAACAAAGGAAACCTCCTTAAGCTCAAGCTCTGCCATATTATATTTCTTGCCTTTCGTTTTCTCTATCGAAGTGTCGCATAAGAGATATTATCTCAAAGCCTTGAGTATCTCATCTGCCGCCCCTTCGCAGTCAATAAATTCGTAACTTATGTCAATACCGCTCTCTTTAAGATCGTAAAGCAGCTCTGTTACCTGAGGAACGTCAAGTCCAACGCTTCTCAGCTCTTTTACCTTTGTAAGGACCTCCCGAGGAGTACCGTCCATATATATTCTGCCGTCGTTTATAACGACGACTCTGTCAGCCATTGCCGCTTCATCCATATTATGGGTGATATGCAGAACGGTAATTCCTTTTTCACGGTTAAGACGTTTTATTGTATTCATAACGTCACGTCTTCCGCTGGGATCAAGCATTGCCGTTGCCTCGTCAAAAACGATGCATTCGGGCATCATTGCAATAATTCCGGCTATTGCGATTCGCTGCTTCTGTCCGCCTGACAGCTGTGCAGGAGAATGCTTTGCGAAATCCTTCATCCCGACCTCTTCAAGAGCTCTGTCAACCGCCATTCTAATCTCACTCGGCGGCATACCGAGATTCTCGGGTCCAAACGCAACGTCCTCTTCAACCACCGTAGACACTATCTGGTTGTCCGGATTTTGAAAGACCATGCCTATCTTACGTCTTATATCGATAATATCACTATCGCTAAGCTCTGAGCTTGTTATCTCTTTTCCGTCAATAACGATCCTTCCGCTTTGCGCAGTGAGAACGAGGTTTAGCAGCTTTGCAAGGGTTGACTTTCCCGAGCCGTTGTGTCCGAGGATAGCTGTAAACGATCCTTTTTCTATCTCAAGATCAATATCCTTCAAAACCTCAAGATCATCATCCTCAACCTCGTACGAGTAGGAAAGTCCTTCAATCTTTATATAGGGTTCAGCCATTGCTTTTCCTTTCGATTTTATATTACTTCATAGGTACCCATCTTGCAGATGATCCGCAGGGCAATATTCCTCCGGTTTGAGTAACGGGCAGCCCGATCTCATCTGCACTGACCTTACCGCCTCTTCTCGCTTTAATTATAGTTCCGAGAAGATATCCTATCGTAGAAGCTGAAAGGCCCGTCGTATAGGAATTTACAAGGAAGAAGAGGGGATCGTCAGCAAGAAGCTGTGCTGAAAGCTCAATAAACTCTCCGATACTGTCTTCAAGCTTCCAGACCTCTCCGCCGGGACCACGTCCGTATGACGGCGGATCCATTATAATGCCGTCATATTTATTTCCTCTGCGTATTTCACGCATAACGAACTTCTTGCAGTCATCAACGATATAGCGTATCGGTGCGTCGGCAAGCCCCGAAAGCGCTGCGTTATGCTTTGCCTGCGCAACCATTCCCTTGGATGCGTCTACGTGACAGACCGACGCACCTGCCTTGGCAGCCGCAACCGTTGCACCGCCTGTATATGCAAACAGATTAAGGACCTTTACCTCACGCTTATCGCTTTTCTTTATTATTTCGGAGAACCAGTCCCAGTTGACTGCCTGCTCGGGAAAAAGACCGGTATGCTTAAATCCCATAGGCTTTATTTCAAATCCGAGATCTTTATAGCCTATCTCCCAGCTTTCGGGAAGAGAATTTTCCTGCCATTTTCCACCGCCGCCGGATGAACGCTTATAAGATGCATCGGCGCTTCTCCAAAGCTTATGATCCTTTACGCCCTTCCATATGACCTGCGGATCGGGCCTAATTAAAATATAGTTGCCCCATCTTTCAAGTCGCTCGCCGTCAGACGTATCGAGCAATTCGTAATCTTTCCAATCAGTTGCTGCCCACATTATATCTTTTCCTCTATTTTAGCGGCAATGTCCTTTGCCATTTCTGTTATCATTGCCTGATCTTCGCCTTCTATCATTATTCTGACAAGAGCTTCCGTACCCGACGGGCGCAGAAGGATTCTTCCTCTTCCGCTAAGCTCCTTTGCACGCTTATTCACATAATCCTTTATTTCAGGATTATCGGCAATCTGCTTTTTCACGGAATTAGGTACCGCTACGTTAAGAGATATCTGAGGAAGCGGTATCATATGCGAGAATATTTCAGACGCTTTTTTATCCGGATATTTCGTTAAAAGATTCAGTATATTCATCGCTGTGACCTGACCGTCACCTGTCGTACCATAGTCAAGCAATATAATGTGCCCCGACTGCTCTCCGCCGACCTTATATCCGCATCTGAGCATTTCCTCAAGCACGTATCTGTCACCCACGTCGGTTATAGCAACGTTTATACCCTTTTCTTTTGCCATAACGTGAAAACCGAAGTTTGTAAGGCTTGTGACTACCGCAGTATTTCCGTCAAGCTTGCCCGTTTCTTTCATTTCATTTGCAAACGCTGCAATTATCTTATCACCGTCAATAAGAGCACCGCATTCATCAACGGCAAGACATCTGTCGGCATCACCGTCAAACGCAATACCCATATCGTATCCGCCCGATATGACTGCTTCCGATAACGCTTTGATTGCGGTTGATCCACAGTTTAGATTTATATTGACTCCATCGGGCTTATCGGATATAAAATCACAGATATAGCCGTTTGCATTTGCGAAAATCTTCTCTGCCGTTGCCGATGCTGACCCGTTTGAAAGATCAAAGAGGATTTTTCTCTGCTTAGCTTCAGTAGCGTTTAAAATTGATCTCACGTGATGGACGTAATCATCAGCATATCCCTCACAGTATGTAATGCGACCGATATCTGCACCGGAAGCCGGGGTGAGAGGATAATTTTCATTCAAGATGATCTCTTCGATTTTTGCCTCTGATTCATCGGAGAGCTTATATCCCTCTCTGCTGAAGACCTTGAGACCGTTATATTCACTCGGATTATGTGATGCCGATATCATAATACCTGCATCTGCCTTGTACTTTCTGACAAGATATGCCACTGCAGGAGTGGGCACAACACCGAGTATAACGGCATCGCTTCCCATTTTGCAAAGGCCTGCACTGATAGCCGCCTCAAACATATCTCCGGATAAACGGGTATCCTTTCCTATAATGACACGAGGACGTGATACACGGTCTTTATCGCCCGTCAGAACGTGTGCTACCGCCATACCGAGTCTGTAGCCTGTTTCGCAACTCAGTTCAGTTCCCGCAATACCCCTTATACCGTCTGTACCGAACAGTTTTCCCATAACAGTATATAAATTCCTTTCAGTAACTTAATTGATTGAAATGAGCAATATCATTCATCGCTTGTATTGAATATACTGAGCTGCTCATTTGTCTGAGTTTTGCTTATTCCAAGATGTCTGTATGCCGCCTCAGAGGCACATCTTCCTCTCTGAGTTCTCTGCAGAAATCCTATCTGCATAAGGTAGGGCTCGTAAACATCCTCAAGCGTTATCGACTCTTCGCCTACGGTTGCAGCAAGCGTATCAAGACCAACCGGTCCTCCACCGTAATTTTTGATTATAGTTTCAAGCATACGTCTGTCGATATTGTCAAGCCCGAGCTTATCTATCTCAAGCTTATTGAGCGCAAAATCGGCTATCTCACGTGTAATGGTGCCCTTGCCCTTTACCTGAGCATAATCCCTTACTCTCTTGAGCAATCGGTTTGCAATTCTCGGCGTTCCTCTTGATCTTGAAGCGATCTCATACGCTCCTTCGTCCTCTATCGGAACTTCAAGTATCTGCGCGCTTCTCTTAACTATCTCCGCAAGCTCTTCGTTTGTATAAAGCTCAAGCTTCAGAAGCACACCGAATCTGTCTCTTAAAGGTGTTGAAAGCTGTCCTGCTCTGGTCGTAGCACCTATAAGCGTGAATTTTGACAAAGGAAGTCTTATGCTTCTTGCCGCAGGTCCCTTTCCTATGATGATATCGAGCGTATAATCCTCCATTGCAGGATAAAGGACCTCTTCTACGGATCTTTGCATTCGATGTATCTCGTCGATAAAAAGGATGTCATTCTCACCGAGATTGGTAAGCAACGCAGCAAGATCTCCCGCTTTTTCTATTGCAGGGCCTGAGGTAACTCTTATATTTACTCCCATTTCGGCAGCAATTATACCGGCAAGAGTGGTCTTACCAAGCCCGGGAGGTCCGTATAAAAGAACGTGGTCCAAAACGTCCCCTCTTATCTTAGCCGCCTCAATATAAACCTTGAGATTTTCCTTGACCTTTTCCTGCCCTATATATTCGGATAAGCTTTTGGGTCTGAGCGAAAGCTCGGTCTCCGAGTCATTTGCTTCGGAGTATTCCATAGATACTATTCGGTTTTCAAAATCAAATTGAGAATCGTCAATATATTCTTCCACAGCTTATTCCTCCTATTTCATCAGTTTTTTAAGCGCCGCACGGATGATGCTTTCGGTATCAAGCGCCGCTATATCGATATCCTTAAGTGCGTATGAGGCTTCCGTCTTGGTATAACCGAGAACGGTAAGCGTATTCATAACGTCCGAGAGCTTACTTCCGTTATCCTCAATATCAGATACCGAAACTGCTCCGACACCCTGAGAGGACGAGACTCCTATCTCTTTGGTGATCTTATCCTTAAGCTCAAGCACTATTCTTGCCGCAGTTTTTGCACCTACGCCCTGCGCACTTGAGATAAGCTTGGAGTCGCCTGCGGAAACTGCCATAGCAAGCTTATCGGGCGAGAGCACCGAAAGAACCGCCATAGCCGCCTTGGGACCAACTCCGGATACCGTTATAAGCATTTTGAAGGCAGTAAGCTCATCGTATTCGTAAAAGCCGAAAAGCTCAACTGCATCCTCTCTCACGCTCATATATGTAAACAGCTTTACCTTTGATTTATCGGCGTTTGCCGTCAGCTTTCCAAGAGTAACAGAGCTGATCGTAAGCTTATATCCTACTCCGTTGCAGTCTATTACGGCTGTACCCGGCTCAGCAAGCACCAATTCACCTATAAGATGGTATATCATTTTTCGCACTCCGTAAAATTTATTTTAGATTATAGAAATTTTTGAGCTTTGATGCACCCGTATGCGCATGGCAGACGGCTATCGCAAGAGCATCAGACGTATCGTCAAGCTTTGGCATGGTCTTCAGATTGAGGATGGTCTTGGTCATCATTTCAACCTGAGCCTTTTCGGCTCTTCCGTATCCAACTACCGACTGCTTTACCTGCAAGGGTGTATACTCAAAAATATTAAGCTTATTCTGTTTTGCGCAAAGGAGGATTACTCCTCGAGCCTCCGCTACCGTTATTGCCGTTTTCTGATTGGTGTTAAAAAAAAGCTCCTCGATAGCCACGTCGCTCGGATTGTATTTTTTTATTATTTCATCCAGCTCATTGTAGATGGTTTCAAGCCTTTCCTCGGTCGGCGTATTCGCCGGAGTAAGTATGGCTCCGTATGATAACGTTCTGAAACGCATCGCACTGTATTCGATAACTCCGTAGCCGACTATAGCAAGCCCGGGGTCTATTCCGAGTATGATCATTTTCTACCCTTTCAATATCTGCCTACATTATAATTAAATTATTTAAAAATGCTTAACATCTGATTAACAGATATGAATATTCCATTTATTATATCACAATAAGACCTCCATGTCAAAAGTTTTTGCCTATTTTTATTTAACTTTTTATATATTTTGTTTAAATTATATTATTAAATCAGACCATTCCCCGAGTTTTTCAAAAAAAAGCTTATCACGCTTGACAGAATTTGAAAAAAAAGATATAATTGTCTAAATAACTATTTTAGTACAAGAAGGTAGAATTATGGCACAGGAAAAAAAATTGGTTGAACAGATCACCTCTATGGACGTTGATTTTGCCAAGTGGTATACCGATATCGTTAAAAAGGCAGATCTTGTTGACTATGCGTCTGTAAAAGGTTGTATGATAATCCGTCCCTACGGTTATGCAATTTGGGAAAACATTCAGAAGATACTCGATACAAGATTCAAAGAAACCGGACATGAAAACGTCTATATGCCCCTCTTTATTCCGGAATCCCTGCTTAACAAGGAGAAGGATCACGTTGAAGGCTTTGCACCTGAGGTAGCGTGGGTAACGTACGGAGGCTCCGAGCGTCTTTCCGAAAGACTTTGTGTCCGTCCCACCTCCGAAACTCTTTTCTGTGATCATTATGCAAATATAATTCATTCATGGAGAGATCTCCCCAAGCTTTATAATCAGTGGTGTAACGTTGTTCGTTGGGAGAAAACGACACGTCCCTTCCTTCGCAGCCGTGAATTCTTATGGCAGGAAGGACATACAATGCACGCAACGCCCGAAGAGGCAGAGGCAGAAACGCTTCAGATGCTTAATGTTTACGCTGACTTTTGCGAAAACGATCTTGCTATGCCCGTTATAAAAGGTCCTAAGACCGAAAGCGACAAATTCGCAGGCGCTGTTGCAACCTACGCTATAGAAGCTCTTATGCACGACGGCAAGGCGCTTCAGGCAGGAACTTCACATTATTTCGGTGACGGATTTGCAAAGGCATTTGATATAAAGTTTACAGACAAAAACAATCAGATAGCATATCCTCACCAGACCTCGTGGGGCGTTACAACAAGACTTATCGGTGCTATCATTATGACTCACGGTGATAACGAAGGTCTCGTTCTTCCCCCTGCAGTTGCTCCTATACAGGTTGCTATCATTCCGATCGCTCAGCACAAGGAAGGCGTCCTCGAAAAGGCAGCAGAGCTCAAGAATGCTCTTTCTGCTAAATTCAGAGTCAAGCTTGACGATTCCGACAACAGCGCAGGCTGGAAGTTCTCCGAATACGAAATGAAGGGTGTTCCGGTAAGACTTGAGATCGGTCCTAAGGATATAGAGGCAAATCAGTGCGTTCTGGTTACACGTCACAACAGAGAAAAAGAGATAGTTTCTCTCGATAACATAGAAGAGGCTGTAGCAAGAAAGCTTCAGGAGGTTAGAGACGGCATTTACAAGAAGGCGCTTGACAACAGAGCAGCTAAAACCTTCTCCTGCACGTCGCTTGATGAGATCAAGGCAAAGCTTGATGAAAGCGGAGACGGATTCTTCAAGGCTATGTGGTGCGGCGATGAGGAATGCGAAGATAAGATAAAGGATGAGACAGGTATCGGATCACGCTGCATTCCGTTTGATCAGGAAAAGATCTCCGACGTTTGCGTGTGCTGCGGAAAGCCTGCTAAGCATATGGTACTCTTTGCAAGAGCATATTAATATACAACATATCATATCAGACAAAAACGGTAAAGCCGAAAAGGTTTTACCGTTTTTTTATTTTGTCGCACGATATGACAACTTTTTCGTTCAATATGGGGTATTCTTGAATTATAACAAACATAAGGACAAGCTTACCCGAATTTTATACATTCACATCGAATATATATTTATTCATCTGCTTGTAAGGGAGGAGATATCATTTATGAATACAAATTCGTGCGATTTTATATTTTCGCAGGACAAGCTTTTTATAAGGATGCGTGGCGAGATAGATCATCACAGCGCAAAAGCCATACGGGAGGAGATAGATCGGGAGCTTATATATTACAGAGCAAAAACGGTCATTCTTGATCTTACAAACATTGAATTTATGGATAGCTCGGGACTCGGGCTTATTCTGGGAAGATATGCCAAGACAAAGGCTTTGGGAGGCAGTCTGCAGATATCAGGTCCAAACAAAAACGCAAAAAAAATACTTATGCTTGCAGGCATAGACAAATATATAAAGATAACTGACAACTTAAAGGAGATTAGAGATGAAGATCAAAAAAATAAAGCTTGAAATCGATGCAATATCCGAAAACGAAGCCTTTGCGAGAAGCGTTATTTCACTCTTTGCATCCAAAGCGGATCCCGATATTGAAACGCTTGCAGAGGTAAGGACCGCTATTTCAGAGGCGGTGACAAACTGCATAGTTCACGCTTATAAAAATACATTCGGGCGAATATACATAACGGCATCTCTTGCTGAAAATTCGACCCTTACGGTTAAGATACGGGACAAAGGCTGTGGCATAGAAGATGTTGATAAAGCAAGAACACCTCTGTTCACGACAGATACAAGCGGAGAAAGAGGGGGCATGGGATTTGCCGTTATGGAAAGCTTTTGCGATAAGATATCGGTTTCGTCAAAAATAAACGGCGGTACGACAGTAACGCTTGTAAAGAAGCTTAATAATGAAAAATGATAATTTAGAATTAATAAAAAGATGCCGTGACGGCGATGAGCAAGCGCTTGAGGAGCTTATTCAAAATAATCTGGCGCTCGTCAGAAACCTTGTATACAGATTTGCAGACAGAGGGATCGAGCTTGAAGACCTTATGCAGATAGGTACTATAGGAATGATAAAGGCTGTCAAAAGCTTTGATTTTTCTTTTGGAACGGCATTCTCAACCTATGCGGTACCGCTTATAATAGGAGAGGTGCGCAGATACCTCAGAGACGACGGAATAATAAAAGTCAGCCGTGATACAAAAAAGATGGGCATAATGATACTTAAAAAGAAGGAAGAATTCCAAAAGAAAAACGGCAGAGATCCGAAGATATCGGAGCTGTCAGAGCTTTGCGAGCTTCCTTCGGATGAAATAATATTTGCTCTCGAGGCAGTTTCGCCCGTACGTTCTCTATCCGATCCGGTAACAGCCGGAGATGACCAGCTTACCTTAGAAGGTATCGTTTGCGAAAAGGAAAATTCTATTGACACCGCTATCGACAGAATCGCACTGCGAGAAGCAATATCCACACTTCCCCCTCTGCAAAGAGAGATCATATCACTCAGATATTACAAGGACTTATCGCAACAGCAAACCGGAAATATACTCGGTATATCTCAGGTAAAGGTCTCAAGAGAAGAAAAGAAGATAATATCTGCTTTGAGAAAGGTACTTTAAAAAGGCATTTTATATGTAAAAAAACGTTTTATCTGCACCTTTTTGAGAATTTAGCTGTATATTTTTTGTTATGTAGGTTTTTTTTGAGAAAAATTATGTTTTTTTCTTGACAAAATATAATTTAATGTGTATAATAATTTCTGCGGCATTTTGTATATTATTACGAGGTGATACAATATGCTTATAAATATGAAGCCGATTTTAAGCGGCGATACCGATATTATCAAGTTTGATTATCCTTTGGATATCTCATCTGACATAAGCTTTGAGGACATTACTTTTACCTCACCTGTTTCTATTTCCGGTGAAGTTAAAAACAATGCCGGTTATATGGAGCTTTCGCTCAGCGCACTTGTAGAATATCAAACGTTCTGTGCAAGATGTCTTGTACCTCTACAGGAATCTCTCACAGTTGATCTTGTCAAAAGCGTAGCTGAAAAGCTTTCCGGTGACGAGAACGACGATTATATTCTGATACGTGATTCAATGCTTGACGCTGATGAGTTGATAAAAGAACAGATATCTCTCGAGCTTCCTCTCAAGCACCTGTGTTCAGAGGACTGCAAGGGACTTTGCCCTAAGTGCGGTAAGGATCTTAACGAGGGTGACTGTGATTGCTCCAAAAAGGATATAGACCCCAGACTTGAGGTATTAAAAAAGTTTTTTGAATAAAATTGACATAAATAACAGGAGGTGTAGGTAACATGGCAGTACCGAAGAGAAAGGTCTCCAAAGCGAGACGCGATAAAAGAAGATCAAATGTGTGGAAGCTTGACCTTCCGGCAATGACTAAATGTCCGAAGTGCGGCGAGTACAATCTCTCTCACAGAGTGTGCAAGTCTTGCGGAACTTACAACGGCAAAGAAATTATAAAAAAAGAAGCTTAATTTCACAGGCGTATTAAGTTACAAGGGCGTATTTTATATACGCCCATGTTTTTTAAGGAGATTTTTAAAGTGGTCACCATCACAAACGTTATTCCCGGCTCTTACTGTGATAAAGCCGGCATAAAAAGCGGCGATATTCTCATTTCCGTTGACGGAAACGATATAAACGATATTCTTGACTACCGCTTTTATATAACTGAAAAAAAGATCTCCTTGAAGATCCACCAAGGTCCGGAGCTTTTTGATATATTGATATCAAAAAAGGACGAGTATGATGATATCGGTCTCGAGTTTGAGACCTATCTTATGGACAAAAAACGCTCATGCCGCAATAAATGCGTTTTTTGTTTTATAGACCAGCTTCCCTGCGGTCTTCGTGAATCGCTTTATTTCAAGGATGACGATTCACGTCTTTCCTTCCTCATGGGAAATTATATCACGCTCACCAATCTGTCTGAAAACGATATTGAGCGTATTATAAAAATGAAGACAAGTCCTATCAATATTTCCGTTCACACAACCAATCCCGAGCTTCGCAATTCTATGATGAACAATAAGAACGCCGGAAAAGCCTACTCAATAATGAAAAGGTTTGCCGATGCCGGCATTATTATGAACTGTCAGATAGTTTTGTGCAAGGGATTAAACGATAAGGCTGAGCTTGATCGCTCGATGAGAGATCTTGCACAGCTCTATCCTAAGGTTGCAAGTGTTTCTGTAGTACCGGCAGGACTTACAAAATTCAGAGATAACCTGTATCCTCTTGAGCCTTTTTCTCCCGATGAAGGAGCAAAGGTCATAGCTCAGGTTGAGGCATTTGCAGACGAGTGCCTTGAAAAATACGGCTCACGCATCTTTTTCTGCGGAGATGAGATGTATCTGAAGTCAGGCATCCCTCTTCACGATGAGGAATATTTTGAGGGCTGTCCGCAGATTGAAAACGGTGTCGGACTCGTTCCGTCAATGAAGGCATCGTTTGATTTTGAATTTGAATACGTTACGGAATACGATATAGAAAAGCCGAGAAATATATCTGTAGCCACGGGATACGCGGCATACGACTTTATATCTTATATGGTAGAAAAGCTGAAAGGCGTCTCGCCTTCGCTCGACTGCAAGCTTTATAAGATAAAGAACAATTTTTTCGGTGAAAACATCACTGTTGCAGGGCTTATGACAGGTGCCGATCTTTACGAACAGCTAAAGGATAAGCCTCTTGGCGATATTCTCTTTCTTCCGTCGGTAACACTGCGTCATGAGGGAGATATGTTCCTCGACAGTATGACGGTAGATGAGCTTTCCGAAAAGCTTGGTGTTGAGCTGCGCTTTATAGATAATGACGGCGCAGAATTTATATCTTCCGTTTTATATTAACTATAACTAACTTTTTTCTGGAGTGATTTTATTATGGGAAAACCCGTTGTTGCCATTGTTGGCAGACCTAACGTCGGCAAAAGTACCCTTTTTAACAAAATAGCCGGGAAACGGATTTCCATCGTTGAAGATACCCCCGGAGTTACAAGGGACAGAATTTACTGTGAAGCGGAATGGGCAGGCCATCCTCTTATGCTTATCGATACCGGAGGTATTGAGCCCAAGACCGACAGCCCTATACTGCAGTATATGAGAACTCAGGCTCAGATAGCTATTGATACTGCGGACGTTATAATATTTATCACAGATATACAGTCGGGGCTTACAGCCGATGACCGAGATATAGCCTCTATGCTTCTGAGAAGCAGAAAGCCTATAATCCCTGCAGTAAATAAAATAGACAGCATCGGTTCCCTTCCACCCGAATTTTACGAATTTTATGAGCTCGGCTTCAAGGAGGACCCGATTCCCGTATCTGCCGTTCACGGCACGGGTACAGGTGATATACTTGACTGCGTTATCAAATATATTGACGAGGACGCAGATGAAGAATACGAAGAGGACGATTCGATAAAGGTTGCTGTAATAGGTAAACCGAATGCCGGAAAGAGCTCTATTATAAACAGAATTCTCGGCGAGGAGCGCCTTATCGTTTCCGATATGCCCGGAACTACAAGAGATGCTATCGACACCGCTCTTGAAAACGAATACGGTAAGTTTACCTTTATTGATACCGCAGGCATCAGACGTCAGAGCAAGATAGAGGACAGAGTTGAAAAATTCAGCGTTTTAAGAGCAAAAATGGCTGTTGAACGTGCCGACGTCTGCCTTATTATGATAGATGCCAACCAGGGTGTTACAGAGCAGGACGAGAAGATTGCAGGTATTGCTCACGAAGCGGGCAAGGCTTCAATTTTCGTTATAAACAAATGGGATCTTATTGAAAAGGATACAAAGACTACAAAGCAGTTTACCGATAGAGTTTACACCGCCTTTTCATATATGACCTACGCTCCCGTTGTTTTCGTATCGGCACTCACAGGTCAGCGCATAACAAAAATATTCGATCTTATAAAGATCGTTTATGAGAATTCTATGCGCAGAATAACCACCGGAACCCTGAACGACGTTCTGAATGAGGCAACCACTCGTGTTCAGCCCCCGTCAGACAAGGGAAAGCGTCTTAAGATCTATTATATGACACAGACGTCAATACAGCCTCCGACCTTCGTTATTTTCTGTAACGATGACGAGCTGTTCCACTTCTCTTATCAGAGATATATTGAAAACCATTTAAGACAGGTGTTTGACTTCAGCGGTGTTCCTATAAAGATAATTATCCGCAACAGAGGCGAACACGCAGATACCGAGATGTAAGGAGTTCTTCCTTGCATAAGACAAAACAATTACGGTCACACCGTAGGTGGTAGATTATGGATTTCTTTTCAACGCTTAGCTTTAATACAGTATACAATAAAGGAATATGGGGATATGCCGGAGAGGTATTCGGATGGCATATTGCACTGTGGTTTACAGGCTTCGTCCTTTGTGCCGTTATCTCATATTTTCTCGGAAGCCTTAACTTTGCTCTGATCATATCCCAGAAGAAGTTTAAGGACGACATCCGTTCTCACGGAAGCGGAAACGCCGGAATGACCAACGTTCTTCGAACGTACGGTAAAGCAGCCGCTGCATTTACACTCATAGGCGATGCTCTCAAGGCATTGGTTGCAGTTATGATAGGCGTTCTGATAAACGGATTTATGGGTGGATATATTGCAGGATTTTTCTGTGTTCTCGGACACGTATTCCCTATATTTTTCAAATTCAAGGGCGGTAAGGGCGTTGTGGTTACCGCAATGACTATTCTCTGCCTTAATCCCTTGGTTTTCCTAATTCTGTTTGTCATTTTTGTTCTTATAGTTTGGGGAACGAAATACTTATCGCTCGGATCGATAATGTCAGTTCTTATCTATCCGCTTGTTCTCAACAGACTTGATGCAAATGCGCTCAATCCCGTTGTAACCTTTACTTCTATGCTGCTTGCGGCGCTGGTGATTTTCCTGCACCGCTCAAACATAAAAAGGTTGCTTGAGGGAAACGAGAACAAGTTCTCGCTCAAAGGAAAGAAGAAAGAAAAAGCTTCCGATACACAAGAAGTCACGCAAAACGAAGAAAACTGATCAAGGAGATATATTATGGTTTACCAGGTAAAGCAGATAGCTGCCCGTGTTAAAGAGCTTCGGGAGATACTTGATATCACAGTCGAAGAAATTTCCGAAAAGATAGACGTTACACCAAACGTATACAACGGATATGAAAATGCTGAAACGGATATTCCGATAGGAAAGCTTTATCTTATAGCAAGCGCACTTGAGGTAGATCCTACGGTCCTTCTTATGGGAGATGCACCGAGAATGGTCGATTATACCGTCGTTCGCCAGGGCAAAGGAATCGAGGTTGAGAGATATGCAGGATACAATTTCGTATCTCTTGCGTACAACTACGTAAACCGAGATATGGAGCCTATGATAGTAAAGCTTGAGGCAGGAAGCGAACCTCCGGCGCTGGTTACTCACGAGGGCCAGGAATTCAACTACGTGATTGAAGGCTCCGTTGCAGTTACGATAGGTGATAAGGAACACATACTTAATGCCGGTGATTCAATATATTTCAATCCGAAGCTTCCTCACGGTCAGAGAGCAGTCGGAGAAAAAAGCGCAAAATTTATTACCATCATAAACGAATAAATCCATAAGAGGACTTACATGAATTTTATAAGCAGATACCTTGAAAAAACCGAATTTGAAAATTACAAGGATTTCATTAAGAATTATAAGATAAAGCGTCCCGATAATTTTAATTTCGGTTACGATATAATAGACGAATACGCACGCTTGCAGCCCGATAAGCCTGCTCTCGTATGGTGTGACGATGATCTTAACATTAAAAGACTTTCTTTTAGTGACATTTCGAGAGAATCAAACAAGGCGGCAAACCTGTTTAAAAAGCTCGGCATCGGCAAGGGCGATACCGTTATGCTTATGCTCAAGCAGAGAATTGAAGCCTGGGTATGCATAGTTGCTCTTTGCAAGCTCGGTGCAAAATGCATACCTGCAACATTTCAGCTGACACCTAAGGATATCGTGTACAGATGTAACGCCGCTTCTATAAAGCTTATATGCTGTGTTG
Organism: Eubacteriales bacterium; assembly: GCA_045535815.1. Lineage (GTDB taxonomy): Bacteria > Bacillota > Clostridia > Oscillospirales > CAG-272 > JAZSMJ01. The sequence continues at coordinate 30,457 of JAZSMJ010000031.1, read as the reverse complement.
ACGATAGCGAAATGCTCGATAATATAAAAAAGGCGTCACCGGAGTGCACGACTCTTGAGGGATACGCTGTAGTCGGTGAAAGCATTCCTGACGGGGCTTACGATTTCAGATCCATGATGCAGACGTCAAGTGCAGATTTTGAAAAGGTTGATACTAAAATAGATGACATAATGCTCATCTACTTCTCCTCCGGCACTACGGGTATGCCTAAGATGATAGCCCACAGCTACGACTATCCCCTCGGTCATATTACGACGGCTAAATATTGGCAAAAGGTTGAGGACGAGGGTCTTCATCTGACCGTTTCCGATTCGGGATGGGCTAAATTTGCATGGGGTAAGATATACGGACAGTGGATCGCAGGTGCGGTAAACGTTGCATACGATACCGAAAAGTTTGAGCCTCTCAAGCTTTTGAAGGCTATGGAAACGCTTAAGCTTTCAACCTTCTGTGCTCCTCCTACGATATACAGATTCCTTATAAAAGAAGATATCAAGTCGTTTGACTTATCAACTATAAAGCACTGCTGTACAGCAGGAGAGCCTCTTAATCCCGAGGTAATAAACAGATTTAAGGAAGCTACCGGACAAGAGATCTTCGAGGGCTTCGGTCAGACTGAAACGACTGTCATTCTCGGAAACTTCGGATTTGATCCTATAAAGCAGGGCTCTACCGGAAAGCCGTCTCCGATCTACGATATTGATATCGTTGACGAAAACGGCAACAGCTGTGAAGACGGTGTTGTAGGTTCAATAGTTATAAAAAACACAGACAAGTCTCATCCCTGCGGTCTTTTCAGAGGATATTATCTTGATGAAGCCGCAATGAAGCGCTCATGGAATAACGGTACATACAATACCGGAGATATGGCGTGGCGAGATTCTGACGGATATTTTTGGTTTGAGGGCAGAAACGATGACGTTATCAAATGCTCCGGCTACAGAATAGGTCCGTTTGAGGTTGAAAGTGCCCTTCTCACTCATCCGTCTGTGCTTGAGTGTGCGATCACCGCAGTTCCCGATCCGGTAAGAGGTCAGGTAGTAAAGGCAACCGTCGTTCTTACAAAAGGATGGGAGCCAAGCGATGAGCTGAAGAAGGAGCTTCAGAATCACGTTAAGAAAAATACCGCTCCTTATAAGTATCCGAGGGTGCTGGAATTCGTCAAAGAGCTCCCAAAAACCACCAGCGGAAAGATAAAAAGAGGCGAAATAAGAAATTCTGATGCGAAAAAATAATTAAATTTCAAAATTGTATTGCTTTTTTGAAAAAACTGTGATATAATATCTTCTGTTAATTTTGAAAATTTCTATTTCTATATATGGAGGTGTCCCTGATGGCAAAGTGTGATGTATGCGGAAAAGGTGTAGTTTTTGGACTTAATGTTTCTCATTCAAATCGTAAAACTAACAGAACTTGGAAGCCCAATATCAGAAAAGTAAAAGCTGTTGTTGACGGTTCTCACAAGACTGTTTACGTCTGCTCTCGTTGCCTTCGTTCCGGCAAAATCGAAAGAGCATAATTTTAAAGTCAATACAAACGGACAGGCTGTACAGTCTGTCCGTATTGTCGTTTTGAGGTGATATTATGCGTTACGCTTTATGTGACCAAAGCCTGCCAAATGAAATAAAAGAAGCTGTCTCACAGCTTGGATACAGCGTTATTTCTCTTCCGCCTTCTCCTTCTCTTCCGAAACCGACAGCATCCCACCCTGACATGCTTATTTTTGCGTCAGATAGCGAGATAATAGTCGAAGAAGAATATTTAGAGGAAAATCAAAGCATCTTTTCTGAGCTGAAAAAATGCGGTGTAGAGATGCAAGTTGCAAACGAAAAGTTTGAGGGTAAATATCCCGGTGACGTTATATTGAATGCGCTGTATATAAATAAAAAGGTCTTTTGCGGAAAGACCGCTTCCCTTTCTATAAAGGAAAGATACGAGACCGTTGTTGCAAAGCAAGGATATGCACGTTGCTCCTGCTGTGCTGTTAATGAGAATTCCGTTATAACTGCCGATAAAGGACTTTGCAACGCACTTCGTAAAAACGGATGTGACGTTTTGCTCATTTCCGAGGGCAACATCAAGCTTGAGCCGTATGGATACGGATTTATCGGAGGCGCATCGGCGCTTGCGAAAGATACGGTTATATTTTTCGGTAATATATCAGCTCACCCCGATTATGAAGCAATTCGTGAATTCATTGAAGAGCGCGGTAAGGGGATATTAGCCTTCCCTTCGCTTGAGCTTACAGACTACGGATCGATTATATTCATATAAATAAAAAACAGCTGAGCAAAAGCAAAAAACAATTGACATATTATAATAGGTTTGATATAATAATTTTATATGTAAATATCGTGAAAACAATATTTTATGCACGAATTTTGGAGGATAATCTGCTATGAAATGGACATCATTAAATGATCTCCGCGAAAAATATCTTGCTTTCTTTGAATCAAAGGAGCACCTTCGCCACCAGAGCTTTCCGCTCGTTCCGATTAACGATAAATCTCTTCTTCTTATAAATGCCGGAATGGCTCCCCTTAAAAAATATTTTACAGGAGAGCTTGAGCCTCCGCGCCACAGAATGACGACATGTCAGAAATGTATACGTACACCCGATATCGAAAGAGTTGGTATTACCGCACGTCACGGCACCTTCTTTGAAATGCTCGGTAACTTCTCTTTCGGAGATTATTTCAAAACTGAGGCTATTCAGTGGGCATGGGAATTCGTTACAAAATGCCTTGAGCTTCCAGTGGACAGACTTTGGGTCACCATATACGAAAACGATGATGAAGCTTTTGAAATATGGAATAAGACGGTAGGCGTTGACGCTTCTCACATAGTTCGTCTCGGTAAAGAAGACAACTTCTGGGAAATAGGCTCAGGTCCCTGTGGTCCCTGCTCCGAGATGTACTTCGACAGAGGCATTGAATACGGTTGCGGTTCTCCCGACTGTAAGCCCGGCTGTGACTGCGACAGATTCATGGAATTCTGGAACCTTGTATTTACTCAGTTTGACGGCGACGGAAACGGCAACTACACTCCTCTTGCAAAGCCGAATATAGACACCGGTATGGGCCTTGAAAGACTTGCATGCTTAATGCAGGGTGTTAACAATCTCTTCGAGGTTGACACAGTAAGAAATATAATGCTTGCTATCTCCGAAAAGGCTTCCGTAAATTACGGTGACGATCCCAAGTCGGATATTTCGCTCAGAGTTATCACAGACCACATCAGAGGCACGTCGTTTATGATATGCGACGGTGTTGTTCCCTCTAACGAGGGCAGAGGCTACGTTCTCCGCAGACTTCTCAGAAGAGCGGCACGTCACGGCAGACTCCTTGGAATCAAGGGACTTTTCCTTTCCGATATATGCGACGTTGTTGCAAGAGAAAACCTCTCTGCATATCCCGAGCTTACAGATCGTCTTGATTATATCAAGAAGATCATCCGTATTGAAGAAGAAAAATTCGCTCAGACCATTGACTCAGGTCTTGAGATAATAGATCAGCTTATCGCTGATGCAAAGGCAGAAGGCAGATCAGTTCTTGCAGGTGCTGACATATTCAAGCTCAGCGATACCTATGGATTCTCCATAGACCTCAGCCGTGAGATCGCTGCCGAAAAGTGTCTTGACATAGATGAAGAAGGCTTCAGAGCGCTTCTCACCGAACAGAAGGAAAGAGCAAGAAACGCAAGATCTGCTCTTGGCGATTTCGGTTGGACAGGCGATAGCTTTGAGTTCCTTGAGGATCTTCCTCAGACTCAGTTCACAGGCTATACCGACGTTACCTCCGAATCAAAGGTACTTGCTATCGTTGATACACAAACAAGCGAATCTGTAGGATCGAAATCCGAAGGAAACGTTATCGTTATACTTGATAAAACCCCCTTCTATGCTGAAAGTGGCGGACAGGTTGGCGATAGCGGAATTCTCACCTCCGATTCTCTCAAGGTTGAGATAACAGATACGAAGAAGCACGAAGGCATCTATATGCACTTCGGTAAGATAATCGAAGGAACACTCTCTGCAGACAGCGTCGTTACAGCTTCAATCGATACTGTAAGAAGAGACTCCATCAAGCGTAATCACTCCGCAGCGCATCTGCTTCAGGCAGCGCTTCGCAGTGTGCTTGGTACTCACGTTGAGCAGGCAGGCTCTTACGTTGATGAAAACAGAGTCAGATTTGACTTCACACATTTCCAGGGTCTTACAGCTGAAGAAATAAAGGCAGTTGAGGATATGGTAAACGCCGAGATCCTTCGCGGTGACGTTATAACCGTTACCGAAACCGATGCAGAAACAGCAAGACAGAGCGGTGCTATGGCTCTGTTCGGAGAAAAGTACGGCAAGGTAGTCCGCATGGTTAAAATGGGAGATTTCTCCTGCGAGCTTTGCGGCGGTACTCACCTTGACAACACCGCTAAGGCTGGTCTTTTCAAGATAATATCCGAAAACTCTGTTGCGGCAGGCGTCAGAAGAATTGAAGGTACTACAGGTATCGGCGTTCTCAATCTTCTCGCTGAAAAGGATGCCCTTATATCCGAGGCAGCGTCTGAGCTCAAGGTCAACAACTATTCCGATATAACAAAGCGTGCTGCTCAGCTTCAGAGCGAAATAAAGGCAGCTAAGCATGAGATAGAAAGTCTTAACGGTAAGCTTGCTTCCGCACAGACTGACAAGCTTCTCTCCTCTGCTAAGGAATGCGGCGCAGTAAAGATCATCGCATTCAAGTCCGAGGCTGATCTTCAGCTCGCAAGAACAATGTGTGACGAGCTTAAGGCTTCCGATCCTTCTATCGTTGTTGTTATTTCCACAAACGTTGACGGAAAGATCAACTTCACCGCTGCATGCGGTAAGGATGCAGTTTCTGCTGGCGCTCACGCTGGTAATATTCTTAAACAGATAAGCGCAATCGCAGGCGGCAACGGCGGCGGTCGTCCCGACAGCGCAACATCGGGCGGTAAGGACGCATCAAAAATAGGCGATGCTCTTGACGCTGTTTACGAAACTGTAAAGGCAATGCTTAAATAACATTTTAGACCTCTCCGAAAAGAGAGGTCTTTTTTTATTCAAACTGTTGACAAAAGATATATCTTTGGCTATAATTATAACATCGATATATATTTATAACAATTGGAGATGTTTATATGAAAAGCTATGTAGTTTATGCAGATGGAAAATGTCAGATTGAAGAAATGCCTATGCCAAAATACGGTGAATACGACGCGCTTGTAAAGATCGAGAGCTGCGGCGTTTGCAACGGGACTGACACCAAGATAATCCATGGAGTTTTCAAAGGAATTGATAAATATCCTGTTGTACTCGGTCATGAGGGTGTCGGAAGAGTTGTTGAAAAAGGCAGTAAGGTCACAAATTTTGAGATAGGAGATCTTGTTCTTATGCCCTACTGGTCTGATGTTCCCGAGGGATATTCAAGCGGTTGGGGTACGTATTCGGAGTACAATATAGTAACTGATGCCAAGGCTATGGAAAAAGACGGGCTTATTCCCGACGAATTTGCTTACGGTCAGAGGAAGCTCCCTTCCGATTTTGATCCGGTAAGTTCAGCTATGATAATCACCTTCAGAGAGGTTCTGAGCACGATGAAGAGATTCGGCTTTGAGGCTAACAAAAGCCTTGTTGTGCTTGGTCTTGGACCGGTTGGACTCAGCTTTGTTCAATTTGCAAAGCTTACGGGAATGGGTCCGATAATTGCTATCGACATCTCTGATGAAAAGCTTGACTTAGCAAGGAAGCGTGGCGCAGACTACACGATTAACAGCAAAAGAGATAATATAGTTGAAGAAGTGCGTAAGATCAGCCCGGATGGAGTTGATTTTGCACTTGACGCTGTCGGTGTTACAAGCTTTATAAATACTGCTCTTGAAATTATCAAGCCGGATGCAAAAATATGCGTATACGGTATTTCCGCAAATATGACAGAAACTGTTGACTGGAGCAAGTGCCCCTACAACTGGACACTGCATTTCCATCAGTTTCCCTCAAAGAAGGCTGAATCAGAGGCTCACGACCAGATTGTAAGCTGGATTCAGCTTGGTATACTTGATCCTGCCGACTACGTTTCGCACGTTTACGATTTTAAAGACATCGACCGTGCATTTGAAAACATACACAATCGCATTCCAACTATGAAAATGGTAATTCGTTTCTAAGGAGAAGATATGGAAAAATACATATTAGCTCATGACCTCGGCACATCGGGCAACAAGGCTACTCTCTACAGTGTTGACGGTAGGCTTATAAAAAGCTCTGTTTATTCATACGGTCTGATAACCGGTGAAAACAATCTCGCCGAACAAAATGCTGAGGATTGGTGGGTCGCCGTTTGCAAAACAACTAGGGAACTGCTGGCTGACATTATAGCATCCGACGTTTGCGCAGTATCATTCAGCGGTCAGATGATGGGATGCCTTTGCGTTGACGATAAAGGCGTACCTCTTCATAACGCTCTTATATGGGCTGATATGAGATCGGGTAAGCAGGCATCACAGATTGGAAAGCAAATTGACCCATTTGATTTTTATAAGATAACCGGGCACCGATTAAGTCCATCATACAGTGCAACAAAGCTTATGTGGCTAAAGGAAAACAAGCCCGACGTTTATAGAAACACCTACAAGATGCTTAATGCTAAGGATTATATAATCTTCAAGCTGACAGGTAATTTCGTAACCGAGCCATCTGATGCATCATCGACCTGTCTTATGGATCTGAATACTCTTAAATGGTCAGATGCAATTCTTGATATAGCAGGTATAGATGCAGATAAAATGCCCGAAATAATCCCATCGGTTGCAGTTGCAGGTAAGGTAACAGCAGAAGCTGCTTCCCTTACCGGTCTTATCGAAGGTACTCCTATAGTATGCGGTGGCGGTGACGGTCCGTGCGCTGCGGTAGGTACGGGCGTTGTAAAGGAAGGTATAGCAAACTGCTGCCTCGGTACATCGTCATGGATATCTATTGCTTCAAAAGCACCGCTGTTCGATAATGACATGATTAACTTCAATTTCGCACATATCGTTCCCGGATATATTATGCCCTGCGGCACTATGCAGACCGGTGGCGGTGCGCTCAGTTGGACTGTAGATTCTCTTTACAAAGGAATTGACGGATTTGATATTCAAAGCAAAAACGCAATATACGAATCTGTTGCCGATGAGGTCGAGCAATCGCCTGTAGGAGCTAAGGATCTGCTTTTTCTTCCCTATCTTATAGGAGAACGCTCTCCGAGATGGGATGACAAGGCCAAGGGGGCTTTTATAGGATTAACCCTCAATCACACGAGAGGAGACATGCTTCGCGCTGTAATGGAGGGAGTAGGATACAATCTCAATCTTATTTTGGATACACACCGAAGATGTGGAAGCAATATAGACAACCTGGTACTTATCGGTGGCGGCGCGCGAAACAAGGTATGGCAGAGGATTCTTTCCGATATATTCTCTGTTACCGTAAAGGTTCCCGACTATCTTGAGGAAGCAACGTCTATGGGTGCTGCAATTACTGCAGGTGTAGGCGTTGGTGTATTCGACAGCTTTGATGCGGTCGACAAATTCATACGCATTAAGGAAGAACACACACCTAATGCATCTAACTTTGAAAAATACGCTGAAATGAAGATATTATTTGATGAATCTTATAATGCGTTGAAACCAATATTTAAGAAATTATAAGGAGAATAGCCTTGAAAAAATCAACTTTGTTTACAAAATTGCCGGAGTACGTCAGCACTCCGGACGGAATGACAATAGCTCCAAACGGAGATCTTATTCTCGCCTGCCCAAATTATGCAGATCAGTCACTTCCGGGATGCATACTCAGAATTGACACTAATAAAAACATAAAAAAATGGTTTGACGTTCCAACTCATCCCGAAACAGGGCTTGCAAGTCCTATGGGAATAGCATTCGGTCCGGACGGAGACCTTTATATTTGTGATAACCAGGGATGGCCGGGAAAGCCCGAGCTTATCCGCAAGGGACGCATTTTAAGAATAAGATTTGACGGTGACAAAATAGTAAAAACGACCGTTGTAGCCCAAAACATGGAGCATCCCAACGGTATGAGGATAAGAGACGGATATATATACGTAACGCAGAGCTCCCTTGAGCTTGTATCTCATCCATCCGGAAAGCTTGTAAGCTGTGTATACAGATTCAGGCTTGACGACGAGAATATTAATATAACCAATACGCTTAAGGATAAAAACATCCTCACTACGTTTATAACCGAAAACCCAGACGATCAGTACGGAGTTGACGGAATTGAATTCGACCGTGAAGGAAATCTTTTGATCGGCAACTTCGGAGACGGTGCGGTATATAAGATAACATTCAACGAAGATATGTCGGTCAAATCAAACGAAATATGGGCGCAGGACAAGAAAAATCTCGAGAGCACTGACGGCATGATAATGGATGATGACGGAAACCTATATATTGCCGATTTCTGCGCAAATTCAATAGCTAAGGTACTTCCGGACGGAACTGTTACAAGACTTGCTCAAAGCGAAGATTCTGACGGTCTGAACGGTGAGCTTGATCAGCCCGGAGAGCCTATAATATGGAATGGAAAGCTTATAGTTTCCTGCTTTGACACGGTAGTTTCCGACATAGTCGTAAATACTGCACATGAGCTGCCTGCAACCTTGGCTCAAATTGATTTATAAGAACACAAAAAACGGACTGTAAATCAGTCCGTTTTTTTATTTATAATTTTTAATTAAGCAGTGCGCGGTCGTTTGCAAATTCCTTTCCGCTTGCTTTAGAGAACTGCTCAAGCAGCAGTTCAACCGTAAGATTTTTCTTCTCTTCTCCGCAAACGTCGAATATGATACGTCCGGCATTCATCATAATAAGTCTGTTTCCGTGCGCAATAGCATCCTTCATGTTATGAGTGATCATAAGTGCGGTAAGCTTTCCGTCGGTTATAAACTTATCGGTAAGCTCAAGGACCTTAGCCGCAGTCTTGGGGTCAAGAGCGGCAGTATGCTCATCAAGCAGAAGAAGCTTAGGCTTGTTCATAGTAGCCATAAGAAGTGTTACAGCCTGACGCTGACCGCCCGAGAGAAGTCCTACTCTGGTAGTAAGACGGTTCTCAAGGCCAAGATCAAGAGTTTTAAGCATTTCACGGTAGGCATCTCGCTCCTTGCCGGTAATAGCCCAACGAAGAGTTCTCGTTTTACCTCTGCGGTTTGCAAGGGCAAGATTCTCTTCAAGCATCATATTTGCCGCAGTACCCATCATGGGATCCTGGAAAACTCTTCCGAGAAACTTTGCTCTTTTATATTCAGGCATATTGGTAACGTCCACGCCGTCAATGATTATATTTCCGTCATCGGGCTTCCATACGCCTGCGATAGCGTTGAGCATTGTGCTCTTTCCTGCTCCGTTACCACCGATTACAGTAACGAAATCTCCGTCGTTCAGCTTAAGGCTGAGATCGTCAAGAGCAAGCTTGGCATTTACCGTGCCGGGATTAAAGGTTTTGGAAATATTTTTTATCTCAAGCATTATTATTTCCTCACTTTCTTAGGCTTTGTATAGGTTCTCTTCCAATACGGAACGGCAAGGAATATTGCCACAACGAGAGCGGAAAGCATCTTGAGAAGGTCGGTATCAAGGCCGATCCAGATAACCGTCTGATAAACGATATAGTATACTATACCGCCTCCGATCACTCCGGCAAGACGTGCTGCAAAATTTGAAGATATTTTCCCGAAGAGAGCTTCGCCTATAATAACCGCCGCAAGACCTATAACTATAGCTCCTCTACCCATATTTATATCAGCAAATCCCTGATACTGACAAAGCAGAGCGCCTGACAGCGCAACGATACCGTTCGAAATCACAAGACCGAGTATCTTGTTAACGTTGGTATTTATACCCTGAGCGTGGCTCATATTCAGATTGCATCCGGTAGCACGTATTGAGCATCCGATCTCTGTTCCGAAGAACCAATAAAGCAGAGCGATTATAACGGCAACGAATGCAAGCAATATTACTATTGCATTTACTCTTTCAAGCTGTGTAACCACAACGTTATAAGTACGGGCACTAAGTCCCTGATTTGCCTTACTTCCGAGTATCTTTAAGTTGACAGACCAGAGTATAAGCTGAGTTAGAATACCCGCAAGTATTGGAGGAATTCCCATAAACGTATGGAAAATTCCGGTCAGAAGTCCGGTCAGCATTCCTGCTATCACAGCGGCAAGCATTGATATCCATATGTTTACACCGGATACGGTAAGTATAGCACATACGCACGCACCTGTACAAATCGAACCGTCGACTGTAAGGTCAGCCATATCGAGCAGCTTATAGGTTATATAGACGCCTATCGCCATTATACCCCATATAATACCTTGAGCTACAGCTCCCGGCAAAGCGTTTAAAAAACTCATTTTAATTTATTCTCCAAAAATTATTCAATAGCAGTGTAGCCTTCGGGAATTGTAAGTCCGAGAGCTTCACAGATAGTCGCATTGTACTTCTTTACAGGGTTGGGATCGTATTCGATAGCCATTGTGGAAATATCAGCATCTCCTTTGAGGATATCGGCTGCCATAAGACCTGTCTTATAGCCTATTTCGTAGTAGCTGATGGAAAGAGTGAACGTTCCGCAACCGGAGCAGATACCTGCTTCACCTGCAAATATCGGAACCTGCTTGGGAAGGCAGATGTTGTTTATTGTTTCTGTGCAGGATGCTGCAGTATTATCTGTGGGGATATAGATAACGTCGCTTTCAGCAGCTGCCTTTTCGGTTACTACTGCAACGTCATTAGAGTCGGAGAACGAATATTCAAGAACCGTAAGACCCTTATCTGTAAGATACTCGGTAACTACCTGTACCTGATACGTAGAGTTTGCTTCAGCGGAGCAGTAGAGCATACCTACTGTCTTTGCCTCGGGGAAAAGGTCAATGATCATCTGAGCCTGCTCTGTAAGGGGAGCAAGGTCGGACGTACCGGAGATGTTTCCGCCTACCGTGCCGTTAAAGTTGTCGATGCTGAGGGCAACACCGTACTCTGTTATAGACGTTCCGAGAACGGGGATAGTGGTTGTAGCAGCAGCTGCAGACTGAAGTGCAGGAGTTGCGTTTGCCATAATAAGATCAACGTTCTTGGAAACAAAGCTGTTTATGATAGTAGAGCATGCAGCTGTATCGTTTGCTGCATTCTGAAAATCAAACGTTACTTTATCTTCGCCGAGCTCATCGATAAGAGCCTGCTTGAAGCCTTCTGTTGCGGCATCAAGTGCATCGTGTGTTACAAGCTGACAGATACCTACGGTATAAGTATCACTGTCGCAAGAAACGGCTGTGAGTGCAACTATGGCAAGCATAGCAATTGCAAGAGCGACGGAAAGGATTTTTTTCATGATTTTCATTTTAATTATCTCCTTTAAAACATTTAAAAATATATAATTATCCTCAATCGGATGATTATTCTATATCATCAAGTGCAACGTATCCGTCGGGAACGCTAAGTCCGAGTATGTTGCAATTAATCGGGTTATATACCTTTACGGGTGTTGGATCGTATTCAACTGCCATAGTGGAAATATCAGCCTCTCCCTTGAGGATCTTTGCTGCCATAAGACCGGTTTGATATCCGATATTGTAATATGATACGGTAAGCGTATATGTACCGCATCCTGCGCATATTCCGCCGTCTCCGCCGAATACGGGAACACCTGAAGAAAGACTTGCATCGTTTATTATAGAAGTACAGTTTGCAGCAGTATTATCTGTCGGGATATAGATCAGATCGCAGTCTGACATTGCCTTTGCGGCAACGGCAAAAACGTCATTGGAGTCAACGAACGAGTAGCGCTTGCACTCAAGTCCCTTCCCTTCAAGATAATCTGATACCACCTGTATCTGATAGGCTGAATTAGCTTCACCCGAACAGTAAAGAAGTCCAACCTTTTTGGCATTCGGGAACTCATCTATTGCAATCTGAGCAACCTCTTCAAGAGACGCTATATCAGAAGTTCCGGATATATTCCCACCGACCAATCCGTCGTAATTATCAATATTAAGTGCTGCACCGTATTCCGTTATGGCTGTTCCGAGTATCGGAATATCGGTCGTTGCAGCTGCGGCAGCCTGCAAAACAGGGGTTGAATTTGCCAGTATGAGATCAACGTTTTTTGAAACGAAGCTATTCACTATCGTTGAGCACGACGCTATGTCGTTTGCAGCATTCTGATAGTCAAAAGCAACAGCATCCTCACCAAGCTCTGCTATTACCGCATCCTTAAAGCCGGCTGTAGCCTCATTAAGAGCGCCGTGCTCTCCAAGCTGACATATACCGATAGTGTATTCTTTGCTATCGCAAGAGGTTGTCAGAGACACAACGCCAAACGTTATCATTAAAATGAGGATAACCGACATTGCTTTTTTAAAAATTATCATTGCTTCCTCCCCATAAACAAAAAAAATCCGTGCATCAAATGCACGGACGTATAAAAAACGTGTTACCACCTTGCTTTACCGTTCGCTTACGCAAACGGCCTCACAAACCGACTGTCATCGGTCTTGCTATATAACGGTAGCTCCCGCCGTATCCTACTGCTAAAATAAGCTTCAGTACGGAGCTTGCGGAGTGTACTATCAGACGTTACTCGCCTCCGTCTTGCACCAACCGACGGCTCTCTGAACACTTTCTTCGTCTGTATCTTTCCGCTCAAGCGCTTTTAACAACTTAATAATTTTTTTATATTATAATACCACATAACCAAATTGTCAATAGTTTTTTCAAAGAAATATATAAAAAAATTTAGAATATTAAAGTTGTGAAGCACGAAAGAGAGACAGCGATTGCCGTCTCTCTTTTCAGAATATTAGTTTATTCAGCGAAAACCGTCTCTATCTGTTTTGCGCATCCCATAGGGGAATAATGCCATTCATCTATATGATCGGTGCTATGTATATCTATAAAATATTCGCTGCCTCTGACGGCAAGCTCACCCTTATACGAATCTATCAGAACGAGCTTGATCTTCATCTTCTCGGGTATTATATTTTTTATGTAAACTGCTGCAGTCTGGCCTACAGTTATATCATCTCTGTATTCGGCAAGACCTGCAAGATTTGGTGCAAGCTCCACAAATATCCCGTAGCTTTCTATGCTTCTCACAACTCCTGCAACCGTCTGTCCTATTGAAAAGCGTGACGCATTCTCTTCCCACGTGCCAAGAAGCTCCTTAAAGGTTACGTATATTCTGCCGGTATCGTAATTGATCGTTTTTATAACGGTTTTGATATATGCTCCGACACTGAACCGATCTCTCGGATGCGATATCCTGGAAACGGATATGCAATCTATAGACAGAAGAGAAACTATACCGCACCCGATATCTACGAATGCTCCGAAATTATCAAGATGGGTTATCTTTGAGTCAATGATATCACCGGGGATAAGATCCATCAAAAAGCTGTTCATACATTCTCTTTGCGCTTCCTTGCGTGAAAGAATGGCTACAGTATCACCGCCACGCACGGTAAATCCTATTACCTTAAAGCAGACTGCCTTCCCTACCCTCGTTATAGCAACGATATCCTTTACCTCTTCTCCGTCACTGCAAAGGGCGATCTCTTCCTTTGGCATTAACCCCTTTACTGCTCCGAGATCTACGGTGATATTGTGATCTGGATCGCACATAACGGCCACTCCTTCGAGTATCCTGCCCTGCGACATTGCTCTCTCAAGCCCCTGAAGCGATAATATGTATTCTCTGTTTTCCTGTGTCCCTATAAGTAGCCCTTCCGGTCTGTATTTGTTTTCGGACATAATTTAACCTCCGCATAATATACGTATCTTTAATTTGGTTTGTTCCCGATACATTCTATTACTGCGGAGGCTGTAATATTCATTATTTTATTTAAATTCAGTCGAGTCCGATTATAGATCCGACGCCGTTTGCAATAAACGACGGTCTGTAGGAGAATTTTTCAACCGTCTCTCTCGACGATACACCTGAGAGCACGAGCACGGTATCTATATCGCTTTCAACTCCCGACAATACGTCAGTATCCATACGGTCACCTATCATAGCGGCATCCTCTCTGTGACAGCCAAGGCGGTTGAGCGCATGACGAAGCATAAGCGGATTGGGCTTGCCTACGAAATAAGCCTGAGAGCCGGTTGCAAGCTCGATAGGAGCAATGAGGGCACGGCAGGCAGGAATTATACCGCTTTCGGTAGGTGCCGTAATATCGGGGTTAGTACCGATAAGCTTTGCACCCTTTCTTACAAGCTTTACGGCGTGCTCTATCTTTTCGTAGCTGAGAGAACGTGTCTCTCCGAAAACAACGTAATCCGGATTAAAATCGTTCATACTGAAGCCTGCGTCGTATATTGCATTTACAAGACCGGGCTCTCCGATAACGTAAGCACTTCCTCCGGGGCACTGTGATTTTAAAAAGGAAGCAGTTGCAAGAGCACTCGTATAAAAATGCTCCTCTTCTACCTCAAGCCCCAATCTGAAAAGCTTCTGACTGAGCTCTCTCGGAGAACGCTCACTCGAATTTGTCAGAAAAAGAAAGTCTTTATTATTACTCTTAAGCCACTCAACAAACTCAATTACGTTGGGAAGCAACTGGTTTCCTCTATAGATAACACCGTCCATATCGCATATGAACGCCTTTTTGCTCTGAAGTGAAGTTACGTCTTTTACCATATTTTTTGCCTTTTGTTTCCTTTTCTATATATATTACAATGAAAATATAACATATTTTTATATATAAGTCAACCGAATAATGCGACTAATTTTTGATTTTGAGCTTGAGATTGAGCGAGAAATTAAGAGAAAATGAGCGTTTTTGAGAGATTTGACCCTTCTAAATTAAAAAAATCGGATTTTTTTGAATTTTTGTATTGACAAATGCAAAAGGTATTGCTATAATATATCTTGTTCAAAAATATAACTATACACATATTTGGAGGAATTTACAATGTCCACTTTCATGGCAAAGAAAGAAAGCATCGAACGTAAATGGTATGTGATCGACGCTGCAGGTCAGCCTCTCGGAAGAACAGCTACAAAAGCTGCAACAATTCTCAGAGGTAAGCACCGCCCCGAATTCACACCCCACGTTGATTGCGGCGAATTCGTTATCATCATCAATGCTGACAAGGCTATTCTTACAGGTAAGAAGCTTGAGCAGAAGTATTACCGTCATCACTCCGGTTACATCGGCGGTCTTAAGGAAGTTCAGTACAAGAAGCTTATGGCTACAAAGCCCGAGCTCGCTATGACTCTTGCTGTTAAGGGAATGCTTCCCCACAACAAGATAGGCGATGCAAGCATCAACCGCCTTAAGGTTTACGCAGGTTCTGAGCACAATCATCAGGCTCAGCAGCCCATCAATCTTTAATTTCACTGTAACAGAAAGGATGTAACTACAAAATGACATACGCAAGTGCAAAGCCTTATTTCTATGGTACAGGCAGAAGAAAACATTCAGTTGCCCGTGTTCGTCTTGTTCCCGGAACAGGCGCAATCACAATAAATGACAGAGATATCGACGATTATTTCGGTCTCGAAACACTTAAGCTCATCGTTAACCAGCCCTTTGGTGTTACAGCTACAACAGGTAAGTTTGACATTATCTGCCGTGTAAACGGTGGTGGCGTATCCGGCCAGGCAGGTGCTATCCGTCACGGTGTTGCAAAGGCTCTTCTTCAGGCTGACGAAACATACCGTCCCGCTCTTAAGAAGGCCGGATTCCTTACTCGTGACCCTCGTATGAAGGAAAGAAAGAAGTACGGTCTCAAAGCAGCGAGACGTGCTCCCCAGTTCTCAAAGAGATAATCAGTCCCGAATGGGTTTTATCAAACAAATTACAGCACTCACGAAAGTGGGTGCTGTTTTTGCATTAAATAACCCGTGTGCTCAATTGAGCACACGGGTTATTTTTTACTGTGCGTATATTTTTATATCGTCAATACCGATTGTAGTTTCTCCGTTTACATACGCAAAGAATCTTATGTGAGATATCTTCGTTATATCAGCTGCAACAGTATCTGCATCGGCAAATGCAAGAACGATATCGTTCCATCCGTTCTTAAAGGTATAGTCCTTTGTATAAAGGAACCATTTGGTTGTCTTATCAGAGGTATCCCAAATATCGAATGAGATATAGTCCTTTATAAGTGAAACGTCCTCGATATACACCTTACACGTAATATATCCGTACTGGTATTCGGTAAGGTCGCAGTCATCAAAGTTTGCAACGATTACGGGACAGCTGCTATGTTTGGAAATAAGGTATCCGCTTCCTTCGGGTGGATTATCGGTAGAGCTTGAAAGATTTTCACCCCACGACGTTCCTACTGCATCACAGTTGGAAAGCACCTTCGGAGGCGCATCTGAAGGCTGTGTCATTACTCCGGGAAGTGCCAACTTGACGTTATCTATACCCATAATGAGGTCTGTTGATGCGTTGACGAATACTCTGACCGTTCCAACGGTTGTAAAGTCTATATTATTTGAAGCGGCATCATCATAGCTGAGAACAAGATGGTTCCAGCCTGAAGCAAGCTGAGTTTTGTCTATGCTCCACTGAGCCTTATATGCGGTATCGGTAGATCTCAACTGTACTGTAAGGTTACCTGTAAGAAGCGATACGTCATCAAAGTAGAGCGATAATGCAAACGTTCCTTCGGAATATGCAGAACAGTCTGCAGTGCTGACAGGAAGAATAAACATAGGTGTGGTATGGTCTGTCGTTGTTAAATATCCGTTGCCCTGAATGGGATTTTCCGTAACGACAGCAAGAGTTCCCTGTCCACGTACACCTGTTGTCGTTTCGCATGTGTGGAGCGTAAGGATCGGGGCTACTTTAACTATAATTTCAGGTGCTTCTGCTATATTGTTTTCAACGGGGATATAGGTTTCAAGCGGTACTACTGAAACGTTTACGTCATCAAGACCTATCTTAAGCTGAGACGTTGAATATGCAAAGATTCTGAATCTTACAACGCTCGTGTAATCAAGCGCATCCTTATCGGCATCAGAGAAGTAAGCTGTTACCTTATTCCATCCGCTAACGAAATAATCCTTACTGAAGCTATTGATAGAAACGGTATTTCCGGCGGAATCAGCAAAGTCTATTCCGAGATAGTTCTTCATCTTGCTGACATCTTCAATATATACGTTGAAGGTGAAGTATCCGCTCTTATAACCCGAAAGGTCAACGTTTCTGAGAGGCAGACATATAACGGGACAAGAGCCGTCCTCTGCAGTTATATATCCGTTACCCTCTGAGGGTTTATTGTCTGAAAGCTCAAGATTGGTACCCCACGCTCCACCCATTGCATCACATTTGCTTACAGTATAGGTAGGATCGCCCTCAAGCTCACCGTCATCAGCAACCTGATCTTCAAATATCTTTGTTGCAACGTATTCTGCTGTAGGCATAGGTGTTAAAAGGTTATACGAAAGCACCGTAACGTCAAGCGCATCGCGGAATCCGTCAGCGTTTATATCGGTATAAGGACTTGAAGCCTCGCTAGCCTGTTTGCCCATATCGTTTACAAAAAGCGCCACGTCGGTCGAATCGATATAGTGGTCTCCGTTTATATTACCGGCGATGAGCTCGATATTATGCTTTTTGAGCGATACGTTACCGCTTATTCTAACGTTCTTTATAACGGAGCCGAGATGACCTGTTTTTGATACTATGAGATCGTACTCACCTGCAGGTACTGCAGGTGCTTCAAACTCCTGAATTCTCTCGCCGTTTCCGGCAATAGTTTTTGAATAAACGACATCATTTCCAGATATAAGTTCAAAAACAAGATCACCTGCTGCACTTTGGCTTGTTACAGAGCCGGTAATTACTGTCGTAGGCTGTTCCCGTTCAACCGAATGAACGTCAAGCGTGAATTGGTTTACATCAAGAAGATACTTCTGCTGAATGGTTGAATAGTGCTCTACCTGAACGGTCTTTCCATCCTCAGAAAAGTAAAGCATTGTAACTATTCCTGCACCGCCATCATTGAAATATCTCGGGTCAGATGTCTGAGGATCGCAAAGCATCTGAGTTACTACGTTACCGTTATCGGTCACGGTCTGTGTAACAACGAGATCGTCTCCGAGAGTCTCGTGTCCGCAAAGCACCATAGTTACGTTATCGTGCTTGTTTATAAGCTTGTTCCAAAAATCGATACCATCGTTGTAGCCTACGTTGGCAGACGGAGGTGCACAAGGCTGTGTTTCTTTATCAATAGCATCATTCGTAGTTCCGTCAGGATGGAGATACGAGTGAGTAGTAATAATTACGTTATGGTCGGGATAAGCGTCGATGATCTCATTTGCCCATTCAAGAATCTCATCCTTTGCTCCGTAGTCAAGAGTGAGAACGAGATATCTGAGATCTCCTACAGAAAACTCGAACCACGAATTCTGTATTTTATCCTTGCAGAAGCCGTCAAAGGTATCTATATAATCTTCGGTATCAAAATACCAATTTATCTTTCTGACCGAATCATGATTTCCACGAACGAAGGTATATGGCAGTATACCGTCGAGTCTCTTTATCTGAGGAACAGCGGCTTCCCATTCTGCTGTTGCATCTGTATCGGTGATATCTCCAAGTCCTGCAACAAATTTTATATTCTTTGAGTCCTTATTCTCAAGGATATAGTCATATATATAATGAAGATTGTCCGGCTTATATCTTGAAAGAGCCTGAATATCTCCGACTACAGCTATTGAGAAAGCGTAATCGGATACCTCTTCCTTCTCTTCTATCCAAATATTGCAAAGCTCCATATCAAATCCGTTGCCACTTATATCGGATATAACCGCATCACCAAAGGATGCAACGTCAAGATCGTATCCGAGGATAAGCCCGTCTTTGCCCGGAGCAGTAATGTCAGAAGCTATTTCAACTTCTGTACGCATATCGCTGTAAAGAGCAACTGAGCTTATCTTACCGTTAAAGGTGCCGGTGCCGTATGCATCAAGATTTCCGCCAAGAACTGTTGGAGCGTAGAAAAACACATCATCCGTGGGAGCAGCAAAATCAACTGTTTGCTTAAGCCCACCGTTTATGTAGCATGATGCAGTTCCGTTTGCGGCATCACAAACTATAGCTATATTCACCTCTTCACCGGTAAACACGTTTACCTGTGAAAAAGTACAGACTTCGCTTACAGTGTTATTTACGTAATCAAGACCGGGGTTACCGTTGGTGTTTACAAAGAAATCAACGCCGGCGTGGGTATGATATCCCGTAGAGCCGATGATAACGTTATTCCCACTTGTCGAGGTCGTTCCAGACGGAAAACAAACGGTTGCTTCATAGGTATACGGGAACGAGGAATATCCTTTGCTCATTCTGTAGATAGGGTCAGTGCTGAATACGATACCGTTTGATGTGTCGTAGCTCTTGGCAGATATGCAAAGCGCTGTTGCAAGTAAAACAAGCGTCATAGCACATATCAGCATAACGAGCCTCAGAGATAATCTTTTCATAATCATATCCTCCAAAAAGCTTTAATGTAAAACATAGTTCAATTGTTTTAGAATAAAATTCTAAAACTTTTTTTGTTTTCGATTAATTATATCACGGGTATAACGCTTTGTCAACATAAATTATATTATTTGGTTAAAACAATTAAAACTGTCTTTTATGGGCATAAAAGACAGTTTTTACTTGTTATTTGGTTGAGATTCTTATATCGTCGAGTCCGACGAATGAGTGAGATTTAAATCTCACGTACATTCTGAATGAGGTAATTTTTGAGAAATCAACGCTCAGCTTATCCGCATCTATAAAACGTGCAGTGATATCGTTCCATCCGTTATGTAAACAATCCTTTGTAAAGCTGAACCATGCAGCTACCTTTTTACTGTCGGCATCAGCATCCCAGAAGTCAATTCCGACGTAGTCTCTGAGTTTGGTCACGTCATCGATATACACCTTAAAACGAAGACTTCCGTTTTTGAATTCTGAAAGATCAAGCTTATCAAGGCCTACGTAGATCACCGCACAGCTATCGTCACTTCCAACGAGATGACCGCTTCCCTGCGCAGATCCATCCGATGATACTCTCACTTCTGTGCCTCGCGTATTGTCTGCTGAATCGCAGTCATGGATAAGCATAATCTTTTCTTCTAAATCTGTGACGGATTCGTAATTTTCCTCACATTTCTTTGAGGGTACTTCTTCATTATCAGCACGATCACTTCTGTCTATAGAATGAACGTCAAACTCACGCTGATTGGTATCCATAAAGAACTGTTTTCTGACCGTGGAGTAATACTCTGTCTGAACGTGCTTTCCGTCCTTTGAAAAATACATTATAAGAACAATGCCTACACACTTCTTCTCTGCATCAACTATCTGCGGATTTACCATCATTTGAGTAACGGTATTTCCGTGATCACCCTTAGTTTGTGTTACGACGATGTCCTCATACATATCGTGACCGGATATAACGAACGAAACGTTATCGTGCTTTTTTGCAAGATGCTCCCAGAGATAATCTCCGTCGGTATACGCTATATTAAGTGACGGTACGGACGAATTATGTATAGTATTCTTTGTACTTGCATCGAGCAGACTTCCGTCTCTGAAAAGATATGAATGCGTGGTTATTATCACGTTATGATCGGGATGCGACTCGATCACAGAATCCGCCCATTCGACAACGTCCTTTCGCGGACCGTAATCAAGGCAAAGAACAAGATACTTTCTTCCCTCTGCAGTAAACTCCTGCCAGGTATTCTCTATCCTTCGGTTAAAGCTTCCGCCAAACTTTTCTTCATATATATCGTAAGGAAAATATTGGTTGAATTTTCTTATGGTATCGTGATTTCCTCTTGTAAGCGAATAAGGCACTATGCCGTCCATTCGCTTTATGTTTTCACTTGCGACCTCCCACTGTGCTATAGCATCACAATTTGTAATATCGCCAAGACCGATAACGAATTTTATATTTTTTTCTTTGACATTATCAAGTATCCAATCGTAAACGCAGTGGAATTTATCGGGATAGTATTCGGCAAGATCCTGCGTATCTCCTACGACTGCAATCGAATAAGAGTAATCGGTTATCTCTTCCTTTTCATCTATCCATATACGTGTGCGTTTTACGTCAAATCCGTTGCCCGATATATCCGGTATGAATTCCTCTCGCTTTTCATCATCCGACATATCCCAATAAAAGATAGCACCCTCTGCACACGAAGATACCGCATCCGATGCGATCTGTAGCTCATCGCGCACATTGCGATATGCAGCTGCATATCCTATCTTACCGCCAAATCTGCCGGGATTGCCGACACGGTAATCGCCACAGGGAGACGGCGGTGCGTAAATATTCATATCGTCCGGAGTTTCACATTCTGCAGACTGTCTGAGCTCTCCGTTAAGATAGCAAAACACCTTCTTGATTTCGGGATTGCGCACTATGGCAAGATGTACGCTCTTTCCCAAGGGAATGGGGACGAGATCAAAAATAACCCTCTTTTTCAAATCGGTGCTATCCACAAAAGCAAAAGCGGGATATCCATCCTCGGATATTTCAATATTTACGTTGGGTGCTCCTCTTCCGTGTGTACCGATAATAACCTCTGATCTGCCCTTATAGTCAACAGGAAGACAAAACTCCGCTTCATACGTGCACGGAAAATGATTCATCGCTTTCCACGACATATATATAGGATCATCACTTGTAAATGTTCTTCCGTTAAAATCCAAATAGCTGATTTCATTATATTTTTTTATCATAACAGGCCTCGCTTTTGATTTTTATTCTAAAACACTGCGATTTGCTTAGATTATTATATCATCGCTCGATTTTTTTGTCAATACGATTAAAAAAGCCTTTTGTACTATTGACAAATCAGAATTATTAGTTTAAAATTCTATAATAGATATTAAAATAGATTTTTGTTCCGAGGAGATTTCAAGTGATAATAGCCAAAATACACAACAAATATAAGGATCTTACCAAAACAGAACAGAGAATTGCATCGTATATACTGTCAAATCCTGATGAGGTATCGCATATTACTGCAAGCGAGCTTGCACAGAGATGTGATACCGTACAGTCTGCTGTCATCAGATTCTGCAAATCTGTTGAACTTGATGGATTTACAGAGCTTAAGATCCTTCTTGCTCAGGAGATAGGAGGACGACCCTCTTCAGAAGAGCTTCCCGCATTCTCCCCCAGCGACGATACCGAAACTGTTTTCAAAAAGGTTTTTCAGTCAGGTATACATACTCTGCAGGATACTCTTGAAATGATAAATTATGATAAGATAAAAAATATCACTGAATTGCTTTTAAAAGCCGAGCATATCTATATTTTCGGAATCGGCACTTCGTCAGTTATAGCGATAGATGCCGCATATAGATTATCCCAGCTAGGTCTCCCTGCCGTATCTTGTACGGATATACTTTTTATGAACGTAACTGCAGTCAATATGAAGCCCGGGGACGTTGCGATAGGTATATCCCACAGCGGAAGAACAAAGGGCGTTGTTGACGCCGTCCGACACGCAAAGAATGCCGGCGCTTGCACGGTTGCTATAACAAGTTATTCTGACAGCATATTATATAATGAAAGCGATTTTGCTGTATCGGTTTATGCAGACGAAGAAAACTACCCCGTTGAAGCAGTATCTGCTCGTATGGCTCAGATGTGCCTGATAGATGCATTGATGATGACGCTGGTAACCATGAATTACGATTCTGTTGCTAAGCACATTGCCGTCAGAAATATGGTTCTTGGCGATATAAGATACAAGCTTTGATCTTCCCGGAGTGATAAAATGAATATAATTTCCCCTACGATAAACCAAATGGCTTTTTTGTTTACCCTTATTGCCATCGGTTTCATATTAGTTAAATTAAATGTTTTGTCAAAGGAAGCTTCCACGGTTATTGCCAAGCTTGAAAACACACTTTTTATTCCTGCTTTGGTTCTCGGAACGTTTATTAATCATTTCACCGTTCAGCGACTTTCATCAAGCTGGAAACTTCTTTTGGTAAGTGCGTTTGTTATAGCCATAGCGGTTCCATTGTCTATCCTATGCGCAAGGATCTGCTCAAAGGATCAATACATACGCAATATTTATACGTATGGACTTTCCTTTTCAAATTTTGCATTTATGGGTAATGCGATCGTAATGGAGCTCTTCCCGGACGTATTCCTTGAATATCTTATCTTCACTCTCGTATTGTGGATGATGATCTATCTTTGGGGAGTGCCTTCACTTCTGATTCCAGATAATAACAAGGATAATTCTATAAAAGAGAAACTCAAATCGTTTGTCAATCCTATGTTCGTTTCTATGATAATCGGGATAGTGATAGGTATTACCGGACTGTCTTTGCCACCGTGGGTAACATCAGTAATAGATACCGCCGGTAGCTGTATGTCTCCACTTGCTATGATACTGACAGGGATAACTGTCGCATCAATAGATTTCAAGAAGACATTTACCGATATAAGCATATATGCAGTTTCAATAATAAGATTGCTGATATTCCCTCTTATAGCTATAGGGGTATTTGCACTTGTACCTGCATCTGAAACCGTAATAATATGTACGGTTGCCTCTCTCGCAATGCCTCTCGGACTCAATACTATAGTAATACCGAGCGCCTACGGCAAGGATAGCTCAGTCGCCACAGGTATGGCACTGATATCCCATCTGCTCTCCTGCGTCACAATACCGATTATTTTTTACTTTATGTCAATGGTAATATAACACGTAACCCCATCGAAAACAAAGATTTCGATGGGGTTTTACGATTTTTTGTCCATTTTTATGTTACAAACATATTACAAATTCGCCATTGTCAATCATAAATCCCCGTTTTTCGATATGCTTGTGTAGATTAAAACGCATATTGACGCTCGGACATGCTTTGTGATGTTTTTGGCGTAATTTATATATAATTCGATTGTATTCCTTTGTTAATCGCATTATATTTGTTTTTAAGTCACTTTATTTTTGATTTGCACAGGAAATATTTCCCGTGTGATTTTGATCATTTTTTCTCACTTTTGTTCACATTCTGTGCACATTCCACAAATTGTAAACTTTGGCAGGAAAATATTGACAAACGGTCATATGGGGTGCTAAAATATCGTTACTCGCGATAGGAAGCACGGAACGGTAACATTACCGCTGTTACCGATTACCACCTAAGTCCGTATGTTTCCACCGGGGCGGCGCATATTTACCACTGTGCGCAACAGATCGGTATTTTTCACTCTTTGTATTTCCGATCAAGTCCAATTAATAAAGGTGTAACAATGTATAACATTCAAAACAGGAAGGGTCGCTTTGTCAGTCCGAACAGAGTGACGCCTTTCGTCAGATGGTTATGCTCAAAATTTTCAACAGCAAGAGCGGGACGCCGTCTGACAGTTTATAATGTAGCCATCGTTTCATTTATCCTGCTCTCTCTCGTTTGCATCTCAGTCGGAGTTTACGCTATAAGCGATTCTCTTGATGCTGAGGCTCAGGCAATCGAAAACGGAATTGCGGATAATTCGGGCATAGCTATATATCCTTTCGTTCCGGACATAAAGGTAACTGTTGATTACAAGGGTATTGAATACTATACCTTCGGTACTCCCGAGCTTACCGTTGCTCAGCTGCTCAGTTATCTTGATATCGACGTATCTCCGTCAGACACGCTTAATTGCTCGCTTGATGATCTGACATATAACGGTATGTTTATTGATATCGACGTAAATACGATCAAAACTGTAACGTATACAGAGGAGATTGCTTACGAAACCAGAATAATCGGTGTTGATACAATTCCGAAGGGCACCCGTGAGATCGTACAGGTCGGTCAGAACGGCTCAAGAGAGACGGTTATCAACTATTATTACGTAAACGGTCAGCTTTCAAAAAATGAAAAAGTAAGCGAGACCGTAATTGTACAGCCTGTTCAGGAAATAATCTATGAGGGCATCGGCGGTGCGTTTATCAACGACAAGGGCGAGATGATTGAATACTCGCATTATATCGACGTCGTTGCGACAGCATACGGCGGAGGTGGCATTACCTTCTCAGGCAAGGTCGTAAATGAGACTATGATTGCTGTTGACCCCAACGTAATTCCTCTTGGCACAAAGGTTTACGTTACAGGAGATTACGCCGATCTTGGCATTAAATATGCTGAGGATACCGGAGGATTTATTAAAGGCAACAGAATTGACGTTTATATGGAAGCAAGCGTTGAAGAACAGCTTATTTTCGGAAGACGTGATATGCGAGTTTACATAATGGAATAATATTTTACCGTCGGTCAGAAGACCGACGGTATTTTCATTTTATTATGCTTTTTATCCATATAATATCATCTCTGCTGACGCTTCCGGTAAGTCTGAGATAGACAAAATATATGAGCGAGCTTACGATTATTTCCAATACTGCATTTGCCTCAAAGGGATAAAAATATTGAACAGCCGTTAAAATAAGCTTTTCCGTGCAGGTTGCACCGACGATGCATATAAGAGGTTTTGCAAACCACTTGAGCACTCTGACCCTTGCATCCGAGACGCTTATTAGTCTGCAAATGCTCAGACCGGTATTCAGCATCTCGCTTACGAATATAGTTATTACGTATCCGGTAACGCCGAGATGCGGTATCAGAAAATAAACTAATATCACGCTGAGAAAAGAGTCTGCAATATTTACCCTCATAGAATATATCTGCTGATTGAGCCCCTTTAGTATTCCGTCTGTTATGTGATCTATGTACATCAGCGGAATAAGAGGCGCAAACATCCTTATGTAAAACGAAGCCTCTCTGTTTGAATATATCATCATTCCAAGCTCGTATGAAAAGCATATCATTATACCCGATACGCCTATTGAAAATGCGAGCGTTGCCTGAAACACCCTTTCGGTAATATATTTTATGCGGGCGTTTTCTCCCCTTGCAATGCTTTCGGCAGTCTCAGGTATCAAAAGGCCTGCAAGAGCGGATAAAAGCGCCTGAGGAAACAAAAGGACCGGAAATACCATTCCATGTATCACACCGTAGGATGCAAGAGCCGTATCGTAGGCACTTCCGCTTTTTCTCAGACCTTTGGGGATCAATATATGCTCTACTGTAACGAGTGCGGAGCGCACGTAGGTTGACAGAGCCACGGGAAAGGAAATAGAAACTATCCTTTTCATAATGCCTTTCCCACACGAGCCTTGATTTTTTATATGCTTAGACAGATCGATGCGGTATAAGGTATATGAAAACACGAAAGACAAAAGCTCCGAAAAAGAGCTACCTATAACAAGCGCAAGACAGGAATATTCTATACCTGCAGGCATAAGGATATTAAGAAGATAAGCGGTCACGCTTATTCTCATAAATTGCTCGCCTATCTGGATTATTGCATTCTTGTGTACCCTTCTTACAGCCTGAAAATATCCGTTCAATGCACTCGACATTGAAACAAACGGCATTCCGAAGGCCATAACCTTAAGGGATAAAACCGTGCGCTCGTCTGAAAGCAACGTATTTCCGATAAAATCAGAGAAGCAAAACAAAAGTACAAACGCAACAGCACCGAACGCTATGCTGTGCAATAAGCATTTTTTCATTGCATTCCGTGCGGATGCATTATCACCGGACGCAAGCATTTCTGCTGTCAGTCTCGTTGAGGCAAGTCCTATCCCGGACACCGCAAAGGTTACCGCAAGACTGTATACAGACATCGAAAGTGTGTACAGTCCCATTCCCTGCGCACCTATTTTATTTGAAAGATATACGTTAAATCCTATTCCTACGGTACGCAGTATAAGAGTTACCGAGGTTAAAAGAGTTGCATTCAGAATAAATCGTTTTACTCTTCGCATATTATTTTTTATCCTTTCAGAAAGAAAAGAGTTTTTAGTCGGTTCTTTTTGTGTAAAATATTCAGTATCGTAGTAATTTGATAAAGCGTTTTTGTGTTAAAGGAAAAAAATATATTTTATTAAAAAATATTGTTGAAAAATACATTTTTTTGTGGTATTATTATTTTATTATTTTGATATCAATTAATTAATACTCATGGAGGGTAAATAATATGAGCTTTAAAACAGCATATCTCGAAAAGGTTTATGAAACCGTTTGTCAGAGAAACTCCACAGAGCCTGAATTCCTTCAGGCAGTACGCGAGGTTCTTGAATCCGTTGAACCCGTTATAGAACAGCGCCCCGACCTTGTTTCCGCAGGCGTAATTGAGCGCATGATAGAGCCGGAACGCCAGATTCAGTTCAGAGTAAGCTGGGTAGACGATAACGGAAAGGTTCAGGTCAACCGTGGTTACCGTGTACAGTTCAACTCTGCTATCGGTCCTTACAAAGGCGGTCTGCGTTTCCATCCCACAGTTAATGCTTCCATTATGAAGTTCCTTGGATTTGAGCAGACATTTAAGAACTCTCTCACAGGTCTTCCTATGGGTGGCGGTAAAGGCGGTTCTGATTTCGATCCCGCAGGCAAGTCCGACGGAGAAGTTATGAGATTCTGCCAGAGCTTTATGACAGAGCTCGCTAAGCACATCGGCGCAGATACTGACGTTCCCGCAGGTGACATCGGTGTTGGCGCACGTGAAGTAGGTTACCTCTTCGGTCAGTACAAGAGACTTCGCAACGAATTCACAGGCGTGCTCACCGGTAAGGGCTTCTCCTACGGCGGTTCTCTTATCCGTCCCGAGGCTACAGGCTACGGTGCAGTTTATTACGTAGAAAATATGCTTGCTTCCTTCGGAGAAAAGATCGAGGGTAAGACTTTTGCAGTATCCGGCTTCGGTAACGTTGCTTGGGGTACAGTTGAAAAGATCACTCAGCACGGCGGTAAGGTAGTTACCATCTCCGGTCCTGACGGTTACATATACGATAAAGACGGCGTAAGCACTCCCGAAAAGATCAATTTCATGATAGAAATGCGTGCATCCTGCCGTAACCGCGTTCAGGACTACGCAGATAAGTTCGGCGTTCCCTTCTTCGCAGGCAAAAAGCCTTGGGGAGAAAAGGTTGACGTTGTTATGCCTTGCGCTACACAGAACGAGGTTAATCTCGACGACGCAAAGGTTATGGTAGCAAACGGACTCAAGTACTATGTTGAGGTTTCCAATATGCCTACCACCAACGAGGCTGTTGCTTACTTCAAGGAAAACGGCGTAATCGTTGCTCCCTCTAAGGCAGTTAACGCAGGTGGCGTTTCCGTATCCGGTCTCGAAATGAGCCAGAACTCTATGCGTTACAGCTGGACAGCAGAAGAGGTTGACGCTAAGCTCAAGCAGATCATGAAGAACATTTATGACAACTCCGTTGCTGCTGCTAAGGAATACGGCATGGAAGGCGACCTTGTTGCAGGCGCTAACATCGCAGGATTCATTAAGGTTGCTGAAGCAATGAAGGCTCAGGGTATCGCATATTAATTTGCACTAATAAAAAGCAGACAAGCGCTTTCCTTTCAAAGAAAGCGCTTGTTTTTGATAGGTAAAAATGAAAGCAGTTATTTTTGATTTAAACGGAACGATGATATACGATTCGTGCAAGCACGAGTTTGCATGGAAGAAATGCATATTCGAAAGCTTTGGAATAAAGCTTTCCGAGGATGAATTCAATAAGAATATAAACGGAAAGACAAACCGCAAGATAGTTGAGTACGTAACGTCCGTTGCGAATATTGAATTCAGCGAGGAGCTGCTTGTCAAAACAGCAGATGAAAAAGAACGGATATACCGTGATCTGTGTATAAACGATCCGTGCTTCTCCTTAGCTCCCGGTCTTTACGAATTTCTTGACTATCTTAAAAGTGTCGGTGCAAGCTATACGATAGTAACCTCATCCGAGGAAGAAAACGTGGACTTTTATTTTAAGACGTTAGGGCTTTCACGCTGGTTTTATAAGGATAAAATAATATATGACAAAGGAACCATGCCCGGAAAGCCTGATCCTGCCTTCTATCTCGCTGCTATAGATATGCTTTGCAGACGTGCTGACGACTGCATTGTCTTTGAAGATTCTGCATCGGGAATAATATCTGCAAGATCAGCAGGCATAAAAACGGTTATCGGTGTTGCATCAGCTGTCGATCCTTCTTATCTGTATAAAATGGATGGAATAGAGCGTATAATACCGGATTATCACGACTACAAAAATCTGCCTATATAAAATATCGGTGCGTTTAACCGCACCGATATTTTTATCTTGTTATATCTGCCACGCTCTGTATAACCGAGCCTATTGCCTCGAGTGACTTCTGAGCCTTCTTTTTGAAGTTGTTTTTGGGCTTTGACTTTATCATCCCAACCGTAGTCATTCCTACTACGGCACCTACTGCCATACCTGCCATAACGCCCTTTGTAACCTTCATAGCCGTGTTGTTTTTCGTCATATTTTTTCACCTCCGCTTTATTAAATTATTTTTCTTTTACAAATGATATTTTCTCCACGAAAAGTAAAAATATCACGGTAATTATTGACATGTCGCATATTGTTTTATTATAATATATTCAGAATAATGTATTCATATTATTATAAATGTGAGGTTTATATTATGGAACTCAAGACACAGATACTCCCCGGTGGATTCAACGGTGCTGCAGCAGACGGAAGAAGAGGCGAATTTGACCTGAAGAACAGCGTTATTATAAACAACGACACTCCTGTTGACGTTGTATTTATCGGCGACTCTATAACTCATTTTTGGGAGCTGAACGCATATTTCAGAGATTTCGGTCTTGTTCTTAACCGAGGCATCGGCGGAGACATAGTTGAAATACTCAAAAGAAGATTTGAGGCTGACGTAATACAGCTGAAGCCCAAGGTGTGCGTTTTGATGATCGGTATAAACAACATGGGCGTTTTCGATTGGGAAACACCTATGCCGGTTGAGGATCTTCTTGCTTTCTACAAAAAAGAGTACGGTGAAATAATGGAGATTGCTCACAAGCACGATCAGAAGATGGTGCTCTGCTCCGTTATGCCGGTAAATATTGTAGGTTATCCGAATAACAAAATCAGAAATGAAACAGTTCCGCTTTTCAATAACATAATCAAGGAATACGCTGAAAAGTACGGCCACATCTACGTTGATTACCATTCATCCCTTATCGGAGATGACGGCATGACTCTGAAGGACGGTCTTGCATGGGACGGACTTCATCCTCACGTTGCAGGATATAACATCATGGCAGAGCTGGTAAGACCTGCTATTGAAAAGGCATTAAATAAAAGATAAATTTATATAACGGGTGATTTTATGGAACTCAAGACACAGATATTCCCCGGTGGATTCAACGGTGCCGCAGCAGACGGCAGAAGAGGCGAATTTGACCTGAAGAACAGCGTTATTATAAACAACGGTACTCCTGTTGACGTTGTTTTTTTCGGCGACTCTATAACTCATTTTTGGGAGCTGAACGCATATTTCAGAGATTTCGGTCT
>JAZSMJ010000059.1:0-31402 GCA_045535815.1 Eubacteriales bacterium | reverse complement strand
ATTACCTTTGTGTTATCCTTTGCGTCACCTGCACCAACGTTAACAACGATCTTGTCGATGCGCGGGATCTGCATGGGGCTCTTATAGGTGAACTTCTGAGCCAATGCGGGAACGACTTCGTTTACATATAAATCTCTAAGTCTTGCTGCCATTTATCTTCACCTCCGCAATCACAGTTCGTTGCCGCACTTGGCACAAACTCTGATCTTCTTGCCGTCAACAATCTTCTTCTGAGCTCTTACACCCTTGTTGCACTTGGAGCAGAAAAGCTGAACCTTATCAGCATACATAGGTCCTTCAACCTTGAGTATACCGCCGGCTTCACCCTGCTTGCGGGGCTTAGTATGCTTAGATACTATGTTAACGCCTTCAACTATTACTTTACGTTCCTTGGGAGAGACTTCTATAACCTTTCCCTTTTTGCCCTTATCGTCTCCGGAGATAACGATAACGGTATCATCTCTTCTTACATGCATCGTTACTGTACCTCCTTAAAGTACTTCCGGAGCAAGGGACAATATCTTAAGATAGTCCTTGTCACGGAGCTCTCTTGCTACTGGGCCAAATATACGTGTTCCTCTCGGGGTCTTGTCATCTCTGATGATAACTGCTGCATTTTCATCGAATCTGATGTATGAGCCGTCATCTCTCTTAACGCCTTTAACTGTTCTTACAACTACTGCGCGAACAACGTCTCCCTTTTTGACCTGACCGCCCGGCGCTGCCTTCTTGACCGCCGCAATTACTACGTCGCCAATATTGGCATAGCGTCTGCCGGTACCGCCGAGGACACGAATGCACATTATTTCCTTGGCACCGGTGTTATCCGCTACCTTCATAAGTGACTGTTGCTGTATCACTGTGTTTATCCTCCTTTTTTGATACGCTCTTTGACGTATCTTGTTAAATTACCGGCTGACCGCTTATTTCGCCTTCTCAATGATGCCGACCAGGCGCCATCTCTTGGTCTTAGAAAGCGGTCTTGTTTCCATTATTTCTACCTTATCTCCTATTGTGCACTCGTTGTTTTCGTCGTGTGCGTGGAGCTTAAGGGTCTTCTTGATAACCTTACCGTATTTAGCGTGCTTTACGTTATCCTCTATAGCAACTACGATGGTCTTATCCATCTTATTGCTTATTACTTTACCTACTCTCGTCTTTCTGAGAGCACGTGATGTGTTTTCACTCATGACTTTTTCTCCCTTCTAAGCAATTATGCATTCTTCTCATGAAGAATAGTCATTATGCGTGCGATATCCTTCTTGACATCTGCTATTCTGTGCGGATTGTCGAGCTGGTTTATTGCATGCTGGAAACGGAGGTTAAAAAGCTCGCCCTTGAGCTCCTTAAGCTTGGAATCAAGCTGTTCGGGAGTCATTTCTCTTATTTCTTTTGCGTTCATTTCTTTACCTCCCTCGATTATTCAGCGTCCTTCTGCACAAACTTGCACTTGATAGGAAGCTTGTGAGATGCGAGACGCATTGCCTCTTTTGCTACTTCCGGGCTAACGCCGTTCATTTCGAACATAACTCTTCCCGGCTTTACAACTGCTACCCAGTATTCGGGTGAGCCCTTACCGGAACCCATTCGGGTTTCAGCAGGCTTTTCGGTTATGGGCTTATCAGGGAAAATCTTTATCCATACCTGACCGCCACGACGGATATATCTCGTCATAGCTATACGGGCTGCCTCGATCTGATTGCTTGTTATCCAAGCGGGCTCGAGTGCTACGAGACCGTATTCACCGTATGTGATTGTGTTTCCGCGCATTGCCTTACCCTTAAGTCTTCCGCGGTGAACGCGTCTGTATTTAACTCTCTTAGGCATTAACATGATTTATGCGTCCCCCTTTGCTGTATTTCTTTCGCCTGCGTGTGCAGGTGCGGGACGGCGGTTACCGCTGTTGCGTCCGTTATAACCGTTATTGTTGTTGTTATAACGAGGTCTGCGCTCGCCTCTGCCTTCAGAGTTACGAGGACCACGGTCTCTTCTGTCGTTTCTCTGCTCGCCCTGAGCGAACTGTCTCTTGACCGTCTTATTTCTGCCGTCATTCAGAACTTCGCCGTTGTATATCCATACCTTAACGCCGATCTTACCGTAGGTTGTATTTGCTTCCCAGAAACCGTAATCGATGTCTGCTCTGAGTGTCTGAAGCGGAATAGTTCCCTCATGATAATGTTCTGTTCTTGCGATTTCTGCTCCGCCAAGTCTGCCGGATACAGCAATCTTTATACCCTTAGCTCCGAGCTTCATTGTTCTTCCGATGCACTGCTTCATAGCACGTCTGAAGGAAACACGGCCCTCGAGCTGCTTTGCGATATTTTCAGCAACGAGCTGTGCGTTGAGATCGGGAAGTCTTACTTCGATAACGTTTACCGAAACAGTCTTTCCTATCATGGTCTCAAGTGTTGCTCTGAGCTTATCTATCTCTGCTCCGCCACGTCCGATTACCAGACCGGGCTTTGCGCAGTGGATAAATACCTTTGCACGATCTGCGTATCTTTCGATCTCGATCTTCGGTATTCCTGCTGCCTGGAGCTTATCTTTCAGATATTCTCTGACTTTGTAGTCGGATACAAGTGTGTCTCCGAAAAGCTGATCCTTTTCGAACCATCTTGAATCCCAGTCTTTTATAACGCCCACGCGTAAGCCGTGGGGATTAACTTTCTGACCCATCTTTTTCTCTTCCTCCTTCTCTTAGTTTTCCTTTTCCTTGACAGCGAGTGTCACATGGCTTGTACGCTTCAGAATTCTGTCCGCTCTTCCCTGTGCTCTGGGCATAACGCGCTTGAGTGTGGGGCCGGGGCATACGAAGCACTCGGATACGTAGAGCTTTGTGGTATCCATCTTGAAGTTGTGTTCAGCATTTGCCACTGCGCTCTTGAGCAGCTTTATAAGATATTCAGAAGCTGCCTTAGGTGTATGCTTGAGTATTGCCATTGCAACATCCGCGTCTTTTCCGCGAATGAGGTCGAGCACTATTTTCACTTTGCGCGGAGATATTCTTGCGTATTTAAGATATGCTTTTGCTTCCATTTCTACGATTACCTCCTGCAATTATTTCGACGTATTGGACGTCTTGGAACCTGAATGTCCCTTAAATGTTCTTGTAGGTGCGAATTCACCTAATTTATGTCCAACCATATCCTCGGTAACATAAACCGGTACATGCTTTCTGCCGTCATGAACTGCAATAGTATGTCCGACAAATTCCGGGAATATTGTGGAAGCTCTTGACCATGTCTTAAGAACCTTCTTGTCGCCTGCTTCGTTCATTGCAACGATGCGGTTGAAGAGCTTTGCTTCGACAAAAGGTCCCTTTTTAAGGCTTCTGCTCATTTATCGTTTGCCTCCTTCATTATTTACCGTTTCTGCGTTTTACTATGAACTTATCGGTCTTTGCCTTCTTGTCACGGGTCTTATAACCAAGTGCAGGTTTACCCCAAGGAGTAACAGGTCCGGGACGTCCGATGGGTGATCTACCTTCACCACCACCGTGCGGGTGATCGCAGGGGTTCATTACAGAACCACGTACTGTAGGTCTGATTCCCTTATGACGTGTCTTACCGGCCTTACCGACCTTGACAGTTTCATGCTCAACGTTGCCTACCTGACCGATTGTTGCCTTGCAGTCAAGTCTTACAAGTCTTACTTCACCGGAAGGAAGTCTTACCTGAGCCATTCCGTTTTCCTTCGCCATGAGCTGTGCCATAACGCCTGCGGAACGAACCATCTGTGCGCCCTTGCCGGGATAAAGTTCGATATTGTGAATGAACGTACCAACCGGGATATTTGCTATCGGGAGCGTGTTACCGGGTTTGATATCGGCTTCTGCTCCTGTGTATATAACGTCGCCGTCCTTAAGTCCAACGGGAGCGATTATATACTTCTTTGTTCCGTCTTCGTACTGTACGAGAGCGATGTATGCCGTTCTGTTAGGATCGTACTCAACGCCGATTACCGTTGCGGGTGCGTCAACTGTACGCTTGAAGTCGATAATTCTGTACTTCTTCTTGTTTCCGCCGCCGTGGTGACGAACTGTGATTCTTCCGTAGCTGTTGCGTCCGGAGTGCTTCTTAAGAACGGTAAGCAGGCTCTTTTCGGGAGAGAACTTTGTAACCTCCTCGAAAGATGCAACTGACATATTACGTCTCGCCGGAGTAGTGGGTTTATACTTTATTGTTGCCATTAGTCTTCACTCCTCCTCAAATTAGTTCATACCTTCGAAGAACTCGATGGTCTTGGAGTCGGGCTTCAGAGTAATGATAGCTTTCTTCCATTCGGATGTATATCCGTAGTGAACGCCGAGTCTTTTCGGTTTTTTCTTCATATTGATAGTGTTTACGCTTGCAACCTTAACTCCGAAGAGCTCTTCAGCTGCCTTTGCGATTTCCGGCTTTGTCGCGGATTTCATAACCTTGAAGACGTACTTCTTCTCAGCGCTCATATCCATGCTCGCTTCAGTTATGATAGGCTTAATGATTATATCCTGTGCTGTTTTAATCATTACGCATACACCTCCTCGAGTTTCTGTGCCGCTGCCTTGTCAACGATGAACGACGTTGCGTTCACGATGTCATAGACGTTGATTGTGTTTACCTGAGCTGTTTTAACTCCGGGTATGTTTGCCATGCTCTTTACTGTCTTCTCGTCGTTTTCAGCGAGAATTACGAGAGCCTTCTTTTCGCTTCCAACAGCCTTAAGCATCTCAGCCATAGCCTTTGTGCTGAATGCATCAGCCTTAATGGAGTCGATAACGATCATGTTGCCGCCGGCAACCTTGTCCGACATAGCACTTACAAGTGCAAGTTTCTTTACTTTCTTATTAAGAGTAACTCTGTAGGATCTGGGCTTGGGTGCGAACACGATTCCGCCGTGTGTCCACTGAGGTGCTCTTGTTGAACCCTGTCTTGCACGACCTGTACCCTTCTGTCTCCACGGCTTCTTACCGCCACCGGAAACCTCGGTACGTGTGAGCGCAGACTGTGTTCCCTGTCTCTGATTGAGAAGGTAAGCTCTTACTGCGGAGTGAAGAACCGACGCATTAACCTCTGCTCCGAACACTGCGTCCGAAAGAGTGATATCGCCGACTTCCTTGCCCGCCATATTTACTACTTTTACAACTGGCATCGTTTTTTCCTCCTTCCGCTTTATGCTTTCACTGCGTTGCGGATAAATACGATTCCGCCCTTAGCACCCGGAACGGCGCCCTTAATAGCGATAATGTTCTTTTCCGCATCGATTTTTGCAACTACAAGATTGAGTATGGTTACCTGTTCGTTACCGTACTGTCCCGCCATCTTCTTGTTCTTGAAAATTCTTGAGGGAGACGAAGTCGATCCCATGGAACCGGGCTGACGGTGTACAGGACCTGTACCGTGTGTCATTCTGAGGACGTGTGCGCCCCATCTCTTAACTGTACCTGTGTATCCATGACCCTTTGTTATACCGGTCACGTCGACCTTTTCACCTGCTGCAAATATGTCAGCGGTGACGGTATCGCCTACATTATAAGCCGATATGTCGTCGAGTCTGAATTCCTTCAGGTGCTTCTTCAGGCCAACGCCTGCCTTTTTGAAGTGTCCCGCCTCTGCTTTTGTGAGCTTCTTCTCAACGATGTCCTCAAAGCCGAGCTGCACAGCGTCATAGCCGTCGTTTTCGACTGTCTTCTTC
Source organism: Eubacteriales bacterium (assembly GCA_045535815.1). GTDB lineage: Bacteria > Bacillota > Clostridia > Oscillospirales > CAG-272 > JAZSMJ01. The sequence continues at coordinate 25,729 of JAZSMJ010000059.1, read as the reverse complement.
TGAGCGACAACGCAGGGACCTGCTTCAATTACTGTTACCGGAATTACGTTTCCGGCCTCATCGAAAATCTGGGTCATACCGATTTTCTTTCCGATGATTCCTTTTTTCATTTCTTTTTTCCTCCTGTTTTAGTTATTGGTTGGCTTTGCCAACTTGACATAAAACCTCTGCCTGTTAAAATCCTTTAATTCCAAGCTTGATTATTTGGAAACTATTTCGATCTCAACGCCGGCCGGAAGTTCAAGGCTCATAAGTGCCTCAGCAGTCTTCTGTGAGGGCTTAATGATGTCTATAAGCCTTTTGTGTGTTCTCAGTTCGAACTGTTCGCGGCTGTCCTTATACTTGTGAACTGCACGGAGAATGGTAACGATTTCCTTCTCTGTGGGAAGCGGAATGGGTCCGGAAACCTCTGCACCGTTTCTCTTCGCAGCCTCAACTATCTTCTCTGCCGCCTGATCAATCAGTGTGTGATCATAGCTCTTAAGTCTGATTCTGAGTTTTTCATTAATTGCCACTGGTTTTGCCTCCTTTAAATTTATACATTTGCTTTAAAGTGGGGCAGAAAATCTGAACACTAACCCGGGCGTTTCATAACTCCCGGTATAAAAAACCGAATTTTGCGGACTTATTTTGCTTTAAAACAACGCAAACTCGGGAACATTACTATGTTCAGTATTTTGCTGTCGCCCGGTTAACTGCGGATCTCTCCGCACGGACATACTCCACGGAAATTACCTCTAAAGGCTTACTGAAGGCCTATAGAGCAACCTCCCGCTTCATCGCACATCAAGCCTATCCATTGTACTACATTATTAATGCGAATGCAATACCCTATCTATTATTTTACAATTTGTTTACAAATTATTCCCTTCAAAAAGCGATAAAATGCTTTTTTCCACTCTTTTTTGCTGTCAAAAGAACAGCATTACCGTCCTGCAGGACACGATAACGCTGATTATCATGGTAATAAAAGCGGCAACAAACGTATGTCTCGTGCGCTTTATGCCTATTGCGCCGAAATAAACGGTGATAACGTATATCAGCGTATCCGAGGAGCCCATTATTACCGAAGCGCACCTTCCGACAAAGCTATCGGGGCCGAACTTGTCAAAGATAGAGCTCAGCATTGCTATTGACGCACTGCCCGACACCGGTCTTACGGTAAGAAAGGATGCAAGTTCAGACGGAATGCCCACGTAACTGCAAAGCGGCGCAGCAAAATCAGATATAAGCTCCGCCGCTCCGCAGGCGTTCCACATACTCACTGCGGTTATAAGTCCGCACAGCGTCGGAAGAAGTGACACTCCGCACTCGAGTCCCTCTCTCGCACCCTCGGTAAACTCACCGAACATATCCTTCTTCGATATGCATACCGCAAGTCCGAGGAGTGCCATTATTATCGGTATAATTATATAGGAAAGAAAAATCACGCCATCACCCCTCTGCCCGTCGCTTTTTTCTTGTTTTTGTAAGCCTTCCGATAAGCTTTACCGATATTACTGCGACCGCTGCGCCAACAGCAGAGGATATCCAGATAGGCACAGATATCTCAAACGGATCTGCCGATCCCGATGCTGTCCGCAGAGCGATAATGGTGGTGGGAACTATATCAAGCGATGCAGTTCCCAAAACGGTGAACATTATCATATCGTCAGATGCTTCGTCTCCCGAGTGGCTTATTTCCCGAAGCTTTTTCATAGCACCTATCGCAAGCGGTGTTGCGGCGTTGCCTATTCCGAGAAGATTTGCGCATATGCTTGCCGATATCTCCTCAGTTGCCCCTTCCTTTGACGAGTGCGGAAAGATAAACGACACGACAGGACTCATAAGCCTTGCAAGGATCTTTATAAATCCTGCTTTTGTGAATACCCGCATAACACCGCACCAAAGACACATCATCCCGAGAAGCGATACCGTCAGCGTAACCGACTGAGCCGCACCGTCAATAACAGCTTTGCCGAGCTGATCCGTCCTTCCGGTAAATATAGATATTATAAATGAAGAAAGGCACATAAAACCGAATATCCGACCTGCCATAAGTAGCTCCTTTTGATATTTTATCTGTACAATCTATGCTGAATCAAAAAAAGCTATTCCTTCTCAATTTGCACTAAACTAATTAGTTTTGGGAAATCATCGATTTTTGTCGAAAAGTTTTTGACGTTTTCTATTGTCGAACTATTGACAATTTTTGGGAATAATGTTATTATTTTTCTGAAGAAGGATGAAAAAAGCGAAACAGTGCGAAAAAGAGAGGTAAAAAAATGAAAGATACGGGTATGATCAGAAGAATAGACAATTTGGGCAGATTTGTAGTTCCTGCTGAAATGCGAGCTACGCTTGATATTGCGCCCGACGACGAGATAGAGATCCACGTGGACGGCGACCGTATAATACTTAAAAAGCATCAGCCCGCCTGCGCACTGTGCAGAAGCTCCGACTCTCTTATCACGTACAAGGACAAGCTTTTATGTAAAAGCTGTATAGAAACGATCAAAAACGAGCTCTGAAAGAAATCACCTCATAGACCTTCCGGTCTATGAGGTGATATTATTTTATTCAGGCTTATCTACCAAGGGCTTAAGTCCGAGGCAGTCCTCGAGCATTACCCAGTCGAACATACCGATAGCCGTCTCAGGATCGGGGCTTTCTCCGTAATAATGGAGCTCGGGCAGGAATACCGTGTGAAGCTCGTTATACGACCAATAGGTCCAACCGATATCATATGCATCGAAGGACGCTCGCATATCCCGTGTAAAGTCAAGGCGCACGTCGTCGGAGATTCCGCTACCCTCAGGCGATTGAATATTCCAATATCTCGAAACGGTGCGGTTGTCCATACATCCCCACTCAACGCACATAATATGGATATTGCCCCCGTATCTCTGTCGCCAGTCATCAAGGCTCTTGGCTCTCAGCATATGCCACTCAGCATTGTAAAGGGAACCGTAGAGATTGCCGAAAACATCCTTGCCGTCAAATTCACCGCTCAGATATCCCTCGATAGCGTCTCTCGCCTTTGCCTTCATTTTATCGGGCACGAGCTCAATACAGCTTTTGATAACGTCGCTGTAGTCAACGCCCTCCTCGACAGGATACGGAATATCCTTAAGATATTTCCAGAACGAGCTGTCAATATAATGCTCTCCGTAGTAATACCATCCAATAGTATACGGCTCGTAGGTCGTGAAGGTGTAGATCAGGTTATCATCGGTAGCAGGCGACATGGTCTTGAGAAGCTCTATATTACGCTCCATACCGCTCGTATTCGTAAGTATGGTGTGATCGGGTAAAACATTTCTCACCGCACTCCACATTCTGTCGGAGTACCACGACCAAGGTCGGCTCTCATCATAGCCGTGAGGCTCTGTCATAAGCTGTATGCCCACGTGATCGGCATCCCAATTATCTCCGACGTAGCTCGCAAGCTGCCCGTACCATCTGCAAAGGATCTCAAATTTATCAGGATCGCCAAGATAAGTCGGCTTGAAATCTCCCTCTGGATGAATACAGATATAGCAAACGTAGTCAAGCTCGATAACGTAGCTTACAACCTCGGTAAAATACTCGAGATTTTCCACTATGAGAGAGCCGTCTTCTGTTATCAGGTGATTGGGAGTGAGAAGGAGCTTCACGTGATCGAATCCCATGTTTTTAGCGTTTATAATATCGTCACGGGTAACCGTTTGTCCTTCAAAGGCAAACGGTCTGGGAGCGTACAGCTGTCTGCGGTCAAACGCAAGTCCCTTCTCAAGAGTGAGGCGAGGCTGATTAGGCTGATTATCAGACGGTGATATGACCGTATCCGTCATAGCATCGGGCGTTTTGGCCTTGTTATATATTCTCACCTGAGCTATCGAGCCGTCAAAGCCACGCTTTTCATGAGCATCACTTCCGATATAGACGTCATTCAGATCAGAAGATACATTACCTGAAATATCGCAGGTCTTGACTGCCTCTCCGTCTACGTAATAAGTAAGGAGATTACCCTCTCTTGATATTGCAACGTGATGCCACAAGCCGTCGGCAAGCTCTGCTCCGCTTGGTTCAAGTCCGCTTATACCGTCCGCCTCAAAGGAAAGCGAGTGTCCGCTTGACGCATCAAGGCACAGGGTAGCGGTAGCGGACGAGCTATCGCCGCAGAATGCGATTATCACCCTGTCCTCATCCTCACGCACCGGTGCTTTTATCCATGCGGAGATCGCAAAATCTCCCGAAAGGTCTGCCTTTGTATCGGCTACCTTGAAAAGCGAGCCTTCTATTGAAAAGTCAGCGGTTCTTCCAAAGGTATCGGAGTTCAGCCATGTCACCCATTTGAAGTCGCCATCTGCTCCGAGCTTAACGTTTGACAAACCGATTCCCAACGTGCCGCCGTCATTAAGATTCCATCCCTCGACGATACCATCGGCAAAATCACCTAAAACGATATCATCCCATAAAGCCTTAAGCGTAAGATCGGCATCGGGCGCTATAACGGTCTGACCCGGTGTATATCTTTTACCCTCGCACTCCCAGCCGGCAAAGGAGTATCCTGCCTTTACAGGAGTTTTTGACGGAAGGGTTACCCACTTGCCGTCGTATGCTAAAATAGTAGGAATCGAGCCCTTGCCACCGTCTGTGTCAAAGCTTATCTTGACCTCGGGCTTCTTTACCCAATTTGCTCTGAAAAGTATATTGCTATCGGATACGGTGACCTTATCTCCGGGATAAACTACGGTATCACCGTTTATCCAACCTGCAAAATCATATCCCTCTCGGGAAAAGCTGCACTGCGCTGCCTCGGCGCTCTCGCCTGCTTTAAGGCAGAGCGATGCGGACGGTCGCAGAATCTCATCCTTTACCGCACCGCTTTCGTAGCATACGCTGTAAAGCGGTGCGTTCGCATCGGTGTGAAAGCTTATATCGTTCAGTCTGACCGTAACGGTATCACTGACGTTATAGAAAAATCTGAAATAATTGAGCTTAGAAAAATCGGCGTAGTCCGTCTCGGTCTCACTAATGCTGAGGCAGATATCATTCCAACCGCTCTGCCATTCATATTTACCGAGATCCCAAACGGTAGCGTCAACTCCGTTTCCTGTGTGCGACAGCATGACCTTGCCCATATTGCGAGCGATCTTCATTTTAGATGCGTCCTCTACCCAGACGCTGAATCTTATCTCACCAAACTCGTACATAGCCGACAGGTCTATATCCTCAAGAGCATAGCAAAAGTTAACGCTCGTCGCAGAGATATTCTGTATCGAATTATCGCCCTCGAATCTGCCCTCGGCAGTGGTTACTGCCGCATCACTCCACCAGCCTGCGTGGGTATCGCACCGATTTAGCACTACGCTCGTGCCCTTCTCTATCCATCTTGCAGTAAGAGCCGTGCTTTCGGCACAAACGGCATATTCATCACCTGCGTAGTAATATCTTTCGCCGTCAGACCAACCGCCGAAATCGTATCCCTCAAGCTGTGGTGCATTATCGGGAATAATTAGCGTTTCGCCTATTTTCGTATCTATTGCATCGGGCATTCCATCCAAACTATACTCAGACAAAAAGCTCACTCTTGCATCTGCACCTATATTCATAGTAAAAGCATCCTCTGAAATAATTTCATCGACGTAATCAGCATAATAATCCTCTCCCGTATAATGCTCGACGTCATCTACGTCAGCCTCATTACATCCAAAAAAACACAAACATAAAGCGGCAACCGATAACGCCAGCACCTTCTTTAACAGCTTCAAAATACCACTTCCTTGCTCTTAAATGTATATTTTAATAATAAACCAACTTATCCAAAATGTCAACAAAAAAAATGATTGGAAGTCAAAAAACTTCCAATCATTTTATATTATTTTAATAATTATTCAGGCTTTTCAACCAAGGGCTTAAGTCCGAGACAATCCTCGAGCATTACCCAGTCAAATATTCCGATAGCCGTTTCGGGATCGGGGCTCTGACCGTAGTAGTGTTCTTCGGGAAGGAATACCGTGTGAGCCTCGTTATAGGACCAGTAAGACCAGCCTATACCGTACTCTTCAAAGGATTCTCTTATATCCTTGGTGTATTCATATCTCTGATCGTCGGGACAACCGGTTCCTTCGGGAGCGTTGTTGTGCCACAGACGGTTGGTTGTGATGTTATCCATACAACCCCACTCAACAGCCATCATATGGATGTTTCCACCGTACTTCTTGCTCCAATTATCGAGGCTTTCAGCACGCAGGAAGTGCCAGTCACGGTTGTAGAGTGTTCCGGGATAGTAGTTATCCATCCAGTTGTCGCGGTCACCCGTAACGTAAGCTGTAAGAGTTTTTCTTGCCTCAGCCTTGAGGTTATCGGGAACGAGCTCGATGGAATTTTCAATAGCATCTGTATAGTCAACGCCTTCAAGAACGGGATAAGGAATTTCCTTTATATACTTCCAGTAGCTGTTTGCGTTGGAATGCTCACCGTAGAAATACCAACCTATAGTATAAGGCTCGTAGGTCGTGAAGGAGTAGATGAGGTTTTCATCGGATGCAGGTGACATAAGCTTGAGCTTTTCGATGTTACCCGACTGATCGGATGAGGTAATGATGGTGTGATCGGGAAGAACGTTTCTTACCGCACTCCACATTCTGTCGGAGTACCAATACCAATCCATAAGAGGATTCTGGCTGTTAGGCTCTGTCATGAGCTGGAGACCGACGTGGTCCGGATCCCAGTTAGCGCCGATGTACGTAGCGAGCTCACCGTACCACTTGCAGAGTATCTCGAAGTTATCGAGGTCACCCATATAAACGGGCTTGAAGTCCTGCTCGGGATGGATACAGATATAGCATATGTAGTCAAGCTCGATAACGTAGTTTACTACCTCTGTAATATATTCCATATTCTCAACCTTGAGAGTACCGTCCTCGTTTACGAGGTGGTTAGGTGTGAGAAGAAGCTTAACGTGGTCAAAGCCCATGTTCATAGCGTTTATGATGTCGTCCTTTGTTACGGTCTGACCTTCGTAATCGTAAGGACGGGGGGCATGGTACTGTCTTCTGTCGAATACCAGACCCTTTTCAAGAGTAAGTCTTGTCTTCTGAGGCTCGTTATCCTTAGCGTCAATAACTACCTTTGTTATATCTGCAGGAGTCTTAGCCTTGTTATAAATGCGGACCTCGGAAACGGATCCGTCCAAGCCTTCTTCACCCTTATTGTCAGCACCGACGTACACAGCCTTACCGGTAAGCGTTGACGAGCCGGTAGCAACAAATGTCTTAACAGCCTCACCGTCGATGTAATAGGTTATCTCCTCGCCGCTGCGGGTAACAGCAACGTGATGCCAATCGCCGTCAACTATGCTGACGCCACTGGACTGGATACCCTTGATACCGGGAACCTCAAGATCGAGCGCAAAGTTATCCCTTGCATTGAGGAAGAATCTTGCTGTGTTATCCTCCTTATCTTCAACCTGACGGCAGAAGTAGATGTTGTCTATACCGATAGTTACGGGTTCACCCTCGTTTACGGTGTAGAGTCTGATGAAATTAACCTTTGCAAGATCAATCTCTCCGCCCTGAGCGTTACCCGTGGAAAGCGGGAGATAGAGCTCATTCCATCCGGGATCAAGTCCGATAGACTTACAATTCCAGCCGAGCTCATTTTTATCTGCTGTTCCCGAGGATGTGATCTCAAGCTGTGACTGATCTGTGATTACTGTATCCATATAGATATCTACGTGGAGATAAAGCTCTTCCATGCTGTATTTTGATACGTCTACAGCACTGAACGACTTCAATATAACGGCATCGTTTCTATTTGAGCTTACTGCGTAGTAACGTCTGCCGTCCTCATTCTTGAGAGAACCGCCCTGCCAGCCTGCAGCACGTTCAACCTCGTCGATCGTTGCAATAGTTTCATAGGAAGTGCCCTCTTCGGTCTTTGCATCGCCTATTGCGATAATGGTTCTGTCCTCGTCCTCACGTGCAGGAGCCATTACCCATGCAGCAAGCGTAAAGTCGCCTGAGAGGTCAACCTTTGTATCCTTTGCAAGGAAGTAGGAGCCGTCTGTGGAGAAATCGAGAACCTGACCGAAGGTGAAGTTATTGAGCCAAGTTCCCCACTTGGTAGTACCGTCTGTACCGAGCTTTGTATCGGAAAGGACCTTACCGGAAACGCCACCGTCGTTCATATTCCAAGCTTCAACAAGTCCGTCAGCGTAGGTGCCGAGAACTATGCTGTCCCACTTAGCGGTAAGAGCGATATTGTTTTCGGGCATAACGACTGTTTCGCCCGGTTTGTAGGTCTTTGTGCCGTCTGTCCAGCCTGCAAAGCTGTAGCCTGCCTTAACGGGAGTCTTGGTCGTAAGACGCAGCCACTCACCCGCAAAGGAATCAACTGCTTCAAAGTAACCCTTGCCTTCGTCAAGATCGAAGGTAACGGTATAGACCGGCATGGGCTCCCATACTGCAGTCATTATTACGTTATGAGAGGGCATAAAGATTCTTTCGCCTGCAGGAATTACAGTCTCACCGTCATTCCAGCCAACAAAGTTAAATCCGGGATTAACGAAGCTGCACTCGGGGAGAATTACTCTCGTATCGGGAGCAACGCTTGCCGTTTCAGCAGGAACGATAGCTTCATCAGCTACGAATCCGCTTTCGTAACGGATACCGTAGATGTCGCCCGTACCCTGCATGATCATATTGTCTATCTTGATGGTCATTTCATCGTTTACGTGAGCAAACAGTCTGAAATAGTTGAGAGCTGTGAAGTCAGCCTTGTCGTAATGAGCCTCGGATACGGGGAGAGAAAGATGGTTCCATCCGTCCTGCCACTCGTATTCACCTATATCCCAATAGGTGCAAACGCTACCGCTGTTGTGCGAGAGCTCAATTCTTGCCTGGCTGTATCCAGCCTTCATCTTGGAAGCATCGGGAATATAAACGTCAAGTCCGAATATACCGCCGTCGTGCATTGATGAAAGATCAAGGTTATTGAATGCATAGCAGAGAATAACGCACTTGGAGGAGGTGTGCTGAAGTGCAGTTCCGCCGTCTACACCCGTTGTGGTTTCAACCGTAGTATCGGTCCACCATCCGCCTGCATCGTCACATGCATGCATAATATATGTAGTACCCTTTTCAAGGTAACGTGCTGTAAAGCTTACCGTTTCTTCAGCTACGGTATATGCCTGTCCGGGATATGCGTAGCGAACGCCGTCGCTCCAGCCTGCGAAATCGTAACCGTCAAGCGCAGGAGCTGTCTCGGGCATTGTAATAACGTCTCCTACCTTTGCGGAAATACCTGCAGGAGTCTCTCCTGTACCGCCCGCAATATCAAAGCTGATAACAGCATCAGCTGCAGGAGCATTTTCATCTTCTGTTTTGGTAGGCTGATCGGGGTCTACGTAATCTGCATAATAGTCCTCGCCGTTATAAACACCGTCATCAGATATAACGGTATCATTTCCGGTGGTATCCTCTTCTGTTCCGCTCGGAGTAGCTCCGTCGCAGGAAACGAGAAGCACGGAGCAGATCAAAAGCATCGCCAGCAATACTGCCATAAACGTGTTTCTTTTCATTAGTACACCTCATTGTTTTTACATTTTTTTGTGACCTTTGCATTTTGGAAAAATTCTTATTTGCAACAGTTCGATCATACAAATTAATTATACTCACAAGCTGTGAATAAGTCAACAACAAAAAAAGGATTTTTATACAAATCGGTTAAAAAATCGGAAATAATTTGTCAAAAATTAACATTTTTGTGTAAGAAGCATTTGCGCTAAATATCGCACAAATAAAAACACGACCGAAACGGCACTGCCGTTTCGGTCGTAATTATATATCGTTATATTATTCAGCAATATCCTCGGGAGTCTTGGGTACGGAATAGATGCTTACGTTAGCAATAGCTCCGCTGAGAGTGTTCTTGTGATCTGATGACGCACCGATAAAGGTATCGGAGGATCCGGAAGCGGATGTGCTCATACCGCTGGCCTTAACACTTGCAACCTCTTTACCGTCAACGTAGTAGATGAGGTTCTGACCTGTGTAGGATACGAGAACCTTGTGCCACTGACCGTCTGCAACTACAACGCCGGAGGAAGCAACGCCTGAAAGGTCGTCACAAACAAACTCAAGCTCGCCCTTTTCGTTTACGATAAGCTCCCAGTTGATGATGGGCTCAACGTTATTGCCGTCAAGGCTCATGAAGAGGTTATCGATACCGATATAAGTATCTGCGGTTACGTAATGGAATACTCTTATCATCTGGATATCGGTAAGATCCGCGCCTGTTCTGTTAGCTTTGCTTACGTCAAGAGTGATGTTGTTCCAACCGGTCTTAAGCTCGGGAAGAGTCCATGCTATAACCTTTGCGAGGTTTGTATCGGATGCAAGCTCAATATTACCTGTTCCGGGATTGAGAAGCGATGCATCTTCAACGAAGATGGAAAGATGAAGCTTTCCGTTTTCAGCATACATAGAGATATCGTGAGAATTGGAGCCCCATGCCCTACAGAATACGATAAGCTCGCTGCCTGCACTCTTTGCATAGCCTGCGCCTTCAGCTGCGTCATCCTTTGCGGACTCGATAGCTGCCATACCCCACATACCTGCAACGTCGTCAAATGAATCAACAACGTACTTGCCGATATATTCGGGATCTTCCCACATACCTTCTGCCTGAGCAACTATAGTCTGTACCTTGCCCGTGTTGTCTGCCTTGATATCTGCAGCAACTGCAAATGCACGGCCTACGTTGATACCCGTATCCTCTGCAACGATGTAGCTGCCGTCACCACCGATAACGGAAGCGTATCCGAACTTATCGTTTGCTTCGAAGGTTGTGCCTATATATTTACCCTTGGTTCCGAGAATAACTCTGGAATCTGCAACCTCTGCATTATCATTGAGCTTCCATGCTTCAACTGCATCTGTAAGAGCAGCGGGAACCTCAAACTTATTCTTGGGTGTAACACCGAGCGAATCCTCGAGCATACGGTAGTCAATTACCTGCATAAGAACGTCTGCGGTCGGGAATTTACTGCTGAGCTCAAGAGCATACTTGGGAACGAAGATGGTGAATGCTTCGTTGTAAGACCAGTAAGACCAGCCTATATCGTAAGCATCAAAGCCTGAGCGCATATCCTTAACGAACTGATATCTCGATTCAGAAGAAATACCGAGAGAGTGTGCTGCGAAGGTAGCCATTGATCTTTCGGGGAACATACAACCGAACTCAACGCACATGATGTGGATGTTTCCGCCGTACTTCTGTCTCCAGTCGTCAAGGCTCTTAGCTCTCATCATATGCCACTCGGCATTGTAGAGGCTGTCGTAATGGTTTACGTAGTGCTTACCGTTATCGGAAACACCGTTTATATAGTCTGTGATAAGAGTTCTTGCGTCCTCTTTCATATTTGAAGGAACGTCTTCTATACAGTTTTCAATAATCTTTGTATAATCAACGCCCTCTTCGATCGGGTAGGGAACATCCTTGATATAAGCCCACATAGCATTGGGATCGCCCATTGCACCGAACGTGCTGAAGCCTGTTGTATAGGGCTCGTATGTAGTGAATGTGTAGATGAGGTTTTCATCCGTTGCGGGAGACATGAGCTTGAGGCGCTCGATGTTACCCGATGAGTCAGAGCTTGTAAGAATTGTGTGTTCGGGGAGAACGTTTCTTACCGCACCCCACATTCTGTCGCTCATCCACGTCCATTCAACGGAGTCGTTGTTAGCGTAGGGCTCAGTCATGAGCTGGAGGGATACCTGATCGGGAGTCCAGTGCTCGCCTATATATTCAGCAAGCTCGCCGTACCACTTGCAAACGATCTCGAACTGATCGAGGTTAGCAAGATAGGTTTCCTTGAAGGGAGATTCGGGGTGGATACAGAGTATAGCTCTGAAGTTCTGATCTGTAACGTGGCTGATGACCCACGTGATATATTCCATCTCTCTTTCCTTGAGAGTTCCGTCGGAGTTGATGAGATGGTTAGGTGTAAGAAGAAGCTTAACGTGGTCAAAGCCCATATTGATAACCGCAGTGATATCGTCGTAGCCTACGACTGCACCGGGCTCGATAACTCTGGAGTCGGAGCCGTAGTACTGACGTCTGTCAAGAACGATACCCTTGTGCATATCCATTCTGGGAGCCTTTTCCTCGTTATCGGTAGGATCGAGAACTGTTGCAGTTGTCTCACCGGGAGTCTTTGCCTCGTCAAATATACGAACCTCGGCAATAGAGCCGTCAAAGTGAGAGAAGAACTCAGAATCTGAGCCTATGTATACGTTCTGCGAATTGATAACGGGAGTACCTGTAACGTCGATAGCCTTAACAGCTACGCCGTCTATGTAATAAATGAAGGTAGAGCCGTCATAGCTTACCATTGTGTGATGCCAATCGCCGTCAACGATGTTGCATCCGCTGGATTCGAGGCCTTCAAGACCGTATGCGGAGAAATCAAGCTCGCCGTTTTCGTTGATGAACATCTGCCAGCCCTCTTCGGACTTTTCAACTACTTCCTTGCAGAAGTACATATCGTCAAGCTTAAGTGTAACCGGACCGGTTGCATTGAAGTATATACGGAAGAAGTTTACTGCTTTGGTGTTGATCTCTCCGCCTGTTTCCTTGCCGGACGAAAGCTTGAGATATATCTCTGTCCAAACGCCGTCACCGTCAACCGAAAGTGCAGTATAATGAGCCTCGTTCTTGTCGGGAGATCTGCTGGAGGTAAACTCGAGCTGACCGCCCTGGATATTGCCAACGCCCTCAACGCTTACCCACATATGGAGATAGCCGTCTTCAGCGTAATCGGAAAGATCCATTCTGTCAAATACCTTTGACAAAACAAGGTCGCCCTTCTTATCGATAGAGGTAGAAAGATATCCGTTGCCTTCCTTTGCGCCCTCTCTTACGATCTCAAGAGATCCGCTTGCCATCCAGTCGCCCGTTCTCTCAAAATTATCGAATTCGAGCTTTTCGCCGTAAGAACGGATAGCGGGAGCCTCTTCGGAAACGATAACTCTCTTGCCTTCCTCACGAACGGGAGCCTTTACCCATGCGGAAACCGCAAAGCTGTCATCAAGCTTTACCTTTGAGTTTTCAGCAACTGCATATGAGCCCTGAGTTGAAAAGTCAAGAGCAAATCCGAAGGTGCTGTTCTTGAGCCAAACGCCCCATCTGTGCGAAGCGTCCGTACCGCTGTTTGCGGAAAGAGCAGTGCCTTCTGTACCGCCGTCGGAAAGATCCCAGGCTTCAACAGCGGAAGCAAGGATAGCGCTCTCCTCAAGCTGTACGTTTTCGGGGATCTCGTGATCGCCGAGATCTACTTCAAAAGTTTCTTTTTCTGTCTGTTCGGGAGTATTCTCCGAAACGTTTCCTTCTGTGCCGTCTACCGGATTCTCGACGTCTGTAGTGCCGTCGCATGAAACGCAGAATGCGATCACAGCAAGAAGAAGCAGCCCGATAAGAAGAAATCTGAGCTTTTTCATTTTTTTAACCCTTTCTTTGCTTTCGGGCATTTTTAAAAGGACTAACCCTTTTAATACTAATATATACTAAGTCCCCTCTTTTGTAAAAAGCACCCGAAAATTTAATATTTATTTAAACAAATGACTAAACATTTGCCATTTTATTATACTATAATTGATTTGAAAAAGCAATCATACATATGATTAAAGATAACACGAAAATGTAAATAAATTATAAACACCATCTGCTTTTCGGAGGTAGAATTTTGAATATAGCATTTTTTCTCACACCCAAAGCAAACGTTTCATATCTTTACGATGACTTTACTATAAGGCAGGCGCTTGAAAAGCTCAAGCTTTGCGGATATTCGTCCATTCCGGTGCTAAAGCGAGACGGCACCTACGTCACCTCGGTAAGCGAGGGAGATTTTCTTTGGTATCTCGTTTACGGAACGGGAGAAAAGCGTGTAACCCGTGTCGCAGTTCAGGACGTTGAGGATACACCGCTCAGCGAAGTTTTCCGTGAGGACAAAACTCCGCCCATCCGCTTAACGTCTGACGACGAGGATATAATCGCCAGAGCAAAGGCGCAGAATTACATACCGATAACCGACGACAGAGACGCTTTTATCGGAATAGTTACCAGAAAGGATATCATAAGATATCTCGAAGAAAACGGAAAATTATGATCTGAATGCAGTTTCCCGAAGGCGAAAAGCCTTCGGGAAATATTTTTTATATTATCTTATAATCGAAGCCGTATACCTGAGCCATAGCGGTTAAGAGATGGGTAACGTTACCTTTTATTATGATAGCGTGATGCGAGGAAAGTTCGTTCATTACCGAGTGACCGGAGTTGTTCTTGTATCTGATAAGAGCACCGTTTCTGCAGTCAGAGCCCGGATACTGCACGTAATCCTCAATTTCAGCCTCTATTATGGTCAGCTTTTTCATATCCGGATGAAGCTTTGCCATAACTACCGGACCCTTTTCCATACGGCAGTCTATAACGATAGCATTATCGTCAACAATCTCAAGCACCTTCGGGCGCATTGTCCATTCCGAGCAGAAGCTCTGCGGAGCGAATCCGAAATAACCGCAGTGAACTCCGAGTGCGTGGTTATCGGGGTCTTCAATATCGGGGAATTCGTTTATCTTCTCATGCTTGAGCGCAGCCATTCCCACGAGGAAGGGATAGATGTTGGTCATCATAATGGGAGCACGGAGCGCAGAATACAAAACGAACTTGCTTATAAGCGTTACCGTATCGCCCTCGCACGCCCAAAGAATGCCGTCATGCTCAAACAGCCAATTCCACGCAAGGCAGGGGGTCGAGCATGAGTTGAAGGACTCGTTCAGGCAGTTGCTTCCGACTCCGTAAACGTTTCCGACCTCGCTGATAACCTCTTTTACGGCAATATATATCTTGACCGCCTTCAGAATATTGGGCATGGGAACGCCCTCGCAGTTAACGGCTCTTTCCTGCCAGAGCTTTAACGCCTCGCTGTCATCAATAGCCTGAGCCTTCTCGTTCAGCTCCTTCCAGCTTTTGTAAACTATATGTACTCCGAATGCCTTTTCTATCTGCTGAGTGCATTCGTTTTCCCACCAATAGAAGCGCTTGAAGATATTAGCCTGCATTCCCTCTCCGGGAGAATCCTGAAACATAAGGAAATTGATGCCCTCGCTCATCAGCTTTTTTGAGGCAAGAGCACGGAGGATGACCTTTGCGATCTCAATGCTGTAGGGCGAGAATACGCTGAGACCAAGCTCCTCACGCATATACGCAACTATCTCCCAGTCCCACATCTCCACCGTACCGAAGGACGACGTGATAACTATTATCGGAAGCTCTATCTTCTTCAGATATTCCTTGCTCTTGAAGGCGTCGCCTATCAGCTGAGGGAATACGACAGCGTCCGCACCTGCGGGAATATCTCCGTCCTCGAGCACAACTGCGTCAAGCACCTGCGCAACGTCACCGTACAGCTCCTTTATCTTTTCTATCTGAGAAGCACATTCCTTTTGCTCTCTTTCGTTTATGTTTTTAAAAATTACGGGTAAAAGCTTCGCTTTCATAATAATACCTCGCATAATAAACTCTGATCTTTACCGCTTTTTATAAAGCAACTAAATTATATCACAAGCGCTACAAAATATCAATAAGCAAAAGCAAACGAAAAGAAAAAGGCTCATAGGAAGCTTATTTTTATAAATATTTCGCCATAGCGAATAAAGACGGCAAATCGGGCAGAGAATAATAGCAACTACAACTTAACAAGTGAGGGTTGAATTATTTTATGGACAGAAAAGTTAACAGAAACAACACGTCGTCTATTACGGCTTACATCGTACTCGCCGTTGTCTTAACGGCAGTTCTTATTGCTGTTGTCTGGGCAATAACGTCAAGAAACGCAGGCAATATGGCACAGGACCCGATTCCCGGCACATCACAGGAAAGCGGAATGGAAAACACGGGCGATTCCATGCCTAACCGTGTTATAGAGGGCATTACCGACGGTATCGACGATATTACAGACAGCATCTTACCCGATAAGAGCAGGGGAAACACCGAAACCTCAGATGAGAGCAGACGTGATACCCCCCGTGAGACCGAAACGGAAAGCTCCCGCATGCCAAACGGCAGACCGTCAGACGCTCCTATCGAAGACGATGCAGGAGTACAGCAGGCAGGCAATATCTCAAAGCCTCTTTCATTCGTTCTTCCGGTGCAGGGTCATATCTCCAAGGGCTACAGCATTGAGCTTCCCGTATATTCACTCACGATGAACGACTACAGAGTTCACAGCGGAATAGATATCACCGCAAGTGCAGGCTCTGCGGTATACGCCTGCGCAGACGGCACGGTCGAGAGCGTTTATACAGACGATTTTATGGGCAAATGCATCGTTATTGATCACGGCGACGAACTTAAATCCTGCTATATGGGTCTTTCTGACACCGTAGTTCAGGGAATAGAAGCAGGCGTGCAGGTCAGCGCAGGCCAGACCATAGCAGGAGTTGGAGAAACTGCGGCAGCTGAAATGGCTGACAGCACTCATCTTCACTTTGAAATGACCAAGGACGGCGAGCACGTAGATCCTACGTCCTATCTGCCCGAAGGCTTTTCAGCATCGCCCATCCACGAAGATTAGATATACCGTAACCAAAAAGCGAGGTGCAGCTGCACCTCGCTTTATTATTTTATTTTACCCAGCCGTTTGCCGTCTGCATATAGCCCTTTACCTTTGCCTCGCACTCGGACTGATCCTTTCCGTGAGTGAGACAGTATATCTTTATCTTGGGCTCCGTGCCGGAGGGTCTTATAACGATAACGTCGCCGTTTTCGAGCTCGTAATAAAGAACGTTTGACTGCGGAAGTCCGGTCGGGGTTACCTCTTTCGTCTTAAGATCGGTTATCTCCCCGGAAAGATAATCTCTGACCGCGCAAACCTGCGCTCCGCCGATAACGCAGGGGGTGTTCTCACGAAGGTCAGCCATCAGCTCCTTCATCTTCTCAAGACCGTCAAGTCCCTTCATTACGATGCTTTCGGTCTTTTCGTAATAGAAGCCGTAACGCTCATAAAGGGAGAGAAGCGCATCGTAAAGGGTCATTCCCTTGGTCTTGTAGTATGCCGCCATCTCGCAAATGAGCATAGATGCTACCACAGCATCCTTATCACGGGCGTACGTTCCCTTAAGATAGCCGTAGCTTTCCTCAAATCCAAGGATAAACGAGCCGTAGCCGTCCGCCTCGTAATTTTTAATGACCTCACCGATAAACTTAAAGCCTGTCAGAACGTTATGAAGCTTCATATTATGACGCTTGCAGATAACGCTTATTATCTCTGTCGAAACGATGGTCTTTATAACGTAAGGATCACTTGGTACGGCGTTTCTTTCCTCAAGAGCAGTTATTATATAATCGAGAAGCAGCGCTCCAACCTGATTTCCGCTGAAATTGATAAACTCTCCGTTATCCTCTCTGACCATTATACCTACTCTGTCGGCATCGGGGTCTGTTGCGATTATAAGGTCGCTGTTTACCTTTTTTGCAAGCTCTATACCCGTCTTGAAGACCTCGGGGTATTCGGGATTGGGATTGACTACCGACGGAAAATCTCCGCAGGGCTCCATCTGCTCGGGAACAGGATAGAGTTCTTTAAGTCCTATTCTGCGAAGCACCTCGGGAACTATTCTGTAGCCTGCACCGTGAATAGGTGTATAAACTATCTTAAGATCGGGCACACGCTCAAGTATTCCGGGATATACCGCCTGCTCAAGAACGCACTCAAGATACCTCTCGTCAACCTCGCTGCCGATGACCTTTATCTTACCCTCGGCTACCGCACTGTCAAAATCGCAGTATCTGACCTCGGAAAAGATATCCGTTTCATCTATATATTTCGATACCACCGCTGCGTGCTCGGGAGAGAGCTGAGCTCCGTCCTCCCAGTACGCCTTGTATCCGTTATACTCCTTTGGATTGTGAGATGCGGTTATGTTTATTCCTGCAACGCAGTTAAGATGCCTTACCGAAAACGAGAGAAGCGGTGTGGGGCGAAGCTCGTCAAAAATATAGGTCACAATCCCGTTTGCCGCAAGAACGCAGGCAGCTCTTTTTGCAAACTCCTTTGAGTTATTTCTTGAATCGTATGCGATAACTACACCGCTGTCGGCTCTGCCAACCTCATTTATAAGGTCTGCCATACCCTGCGTTGCCTGACCTACGGTATAAAGGTTCATTGCGTTTATTCCGGCGCACATAATGCCACGAAGGCCTGCAGTTCCGAATTTAAGCGGAGCGCTGAACCTGAACTCTATCTCATTCTTGTTGTTTTTTATGCCTTCAAGCTCTGCAACGGTAGCTTGGTCGGCATTTTTCATCCATTCATTATAAACTGTCATATAATCTGTCATATATCCCATTTCCTCTCTTTAAAAATTATCTCAGATCTGTATAAAGCCCTATAAGCTCGAACTGCGGATATTCAAGACTCATAAAGCAAAGGAATCCCAAAACGTCCCCTGCCCCGATCTCAAATACCGCCGATAGAGTTGATCCTCTGTCGGTATATGCCGAAGGCATGGAATGGATCTTGCGAAGCTTTATCGAGTGGCTTTCCGCCGCAAAAACTATATCCTTGATGCCCGAGCCCTGCAAAACTAAACTTACGCACAAAAGCTCCGATCTTATCATATCGGCAGGACAGCTCCGGCGCTCGGCGTTCTTTTTCAAAAGGGCGTAGACGGTAGAGCTGTCGTCCGCAGACGATTCTATCTCACAGCTCATCACTATGCAAAGATCGTATTTACGCATAAGCTGCCAAAAGACAGATAAGATACCGTCCTTTGAGGTTTCAATAGGAAGTATACACATCTCCGCACGTGAGTAGTACACTTCCTCGCAAACTGCACTGAAATCGGTGCAGTACAGCGGCGTAAGATCACGCAGCGCAAGACTGAATCTCTCATAAGCGGCTGAAGTATAGGCATTTTTGAGGTATGCTATCCTTCCCTTCGCCGCACGGCCGTCATCCTGGGCATCCTTAAGATATCCGAGATATTTATCTAATCTGAGCCCCTTCTTTTTGCATATATCGGTTATCGCACGGCAAAGATATATCTTATCCGCCGTTTTTTGCGATGCAGAATACAGCATAGCGCCCGATCTGTTCTCGGGAATTATCTGCAGATCAGAAGCTCCGTATATTTCCTCAACCGCAGCTCTGTATTTCGAGAGAAAGCTCTCGCTTAAAATATATGAAGAATCGGGCATATCATTACAGAGCTGCCTTGCAAGCTCCGACAGGTGCGCAAGCCTTCTCTCAACTGCTCCCGATGCATCATACTCCGTATCGGTCAGATTCTCCCTTATTATATCAAGATACTGTTCATTCATAGTATCGGTTTTACAGCGCCGCTTTATTACAGGCTTTTTTCAAGAAGCTCAAGACTGTCCTTCATAAAGCTTCCGAACTCTTCTGCAGTAAGCTGTCTTTGTGACATTACCGCAAGAGAATAGATATATCTTACCGCTGCCTCTGCCTCCTCGCTGTCTGCCGCCTCGCCTATCTTACGGACAAGCGGACATGAAGCGTTAACTATAAGTGAGGACTCGGTTATGCTGTAGGTGGAAGCGTTTTCCATATTGTACGCCTTCATCATATCTGCAAAGCGTCTTGACTCCTCGGAAATATTTATTATAGCAGGAGTTTTGGTATCCTTTAAGTTTTCGTATTTGACGTTGAGATCCTCCTTGCCACTCACCTTCTTGAAAAGAGCAGTGAGTGCAGGGTTATCGTATTCCTCTCCCTCTCCCTTGAGTGCAGAGGCAATGTCCGCATCTATACGCACGAACTTGATGCTTCTGTCCTGCTCAACCACGTGCATAAACTGCACGTCAAAGAATCTGTCGTATACAGCAACGTCGATGCCCTGATCGTTGAACATATTTATATAAGCGGAATGTGTGCTCTTGTCGGAAACGTAGTAGACGGTGTTTTCGTTAGTCTCCTTTGCACCCTCGAGATACTCGTCGAGCGTCTTGAAGCTTCCGTCTGTAATAGGGAGAAGAAGCGAGGGCTTAACTCTGTCGTAGAACTTGCGGTCACGTATACAGCCGTATTCTATAAACATCTTAAGCTCACCCCAAAGCTCCTCAAACTTTTCTCTTTCGGTATTGAAGAGGGAGTTCAGCTTATCCGCAACCTTTTTGGTTATATGAGCGGATATCTTGGTAACGTATCCGCTGTCCTGAAGATAGCTTCTTGAAACGTTGAGCGGAAGCTCGGGGCAGTCAAGCACGCCCTTGAGCATAAGAAGATACTCGGGGATAACTTCCTTTATATTATCGGCAACGAACACCTGATTATAGTAAAGCTTTATCTGTCCCTCAAGTCCGTCAAGCTGCTGATTCAAGCGGGGGAAATAGAGGATTCCCTTGAAATTAAGAGGATAGTCTGCGCTGAGGTGAATGTGGAAAAGGGGCTCCTTATAATCACGGAAAACCTTTTTATAAAATTCACCGTATTCCTCCTCTGTGCAATCGGAGGAATTCTTCTGCCAAAGCGGATGGATATCGTTTATCGGCTTTTCTTCCTTAGCCTCGCTCGCCTTATCCTCCTCTGCTCCTACCTCTTCAAAATATATCTCAACCGGCATAAACGAGCAGTATTTCTCAAGTATCTCCTTGATTTTGGATGCATTCAGAAATTCCGCTTCGCTGTCGGTTATATGCATAACGACGTCGGTACCCTTTCCGTCCTTCTCGAACTCGGTATCGATCTCGTATTCTCCGCCCTCAGAGCATACCCATTTAACAGCACCCTCGCCCGTGTATGACTTTGTCATTACCTCAACAGTATCGCTTACCATAAACGATGAATAGAAGCCAAGGCCGAAATGTCCGATAATACCGTTTCCCTGGGCATTTTCACCCTCGTACTTTTCGATAAAATCAAGAGCGCCCGAAAGTGCCATCTGACAGATATATTTCTTGACCTCTTCCTCGGTCATTCCTATACCGTTATCGCTGACGGTCAGCGTCTTTTCTTCTTTATCAAGGGAAACGGTTATTCTGTACGCACTTCCGTCACCCGAATAATGTCCGAGCGATTCAAGTCTTTTAAGCTTTGTAACCGCATCGCAGGCATTTGAAACTATCTCTCTAAGGAAAATTTCCTTATCGGAATAAAGCCATTTCTTTATTATCGGGAATATATGATCGGTCTGTACGGAGATTCCGCCCTTTTCAGTAGTTTTGCTCATGATTTTATCTCCTTTTCGTCAACTTTTTCACTTTGTTTTTTAATAGCAAGACGGCGCAAACGAAAGCAGCTTTTACAGCTTACTTGCGCGGCGCCGCCGATAGATTCAGATTTTATCAGTTTGCCGATAAGCCCTTATCAGCCCTCAACCTCAACTGCGTTTGCGGCAACGAACTCAAGAACCTTATCCCAAAGGAGAGATTCTCTTATAAGGTCTGTGCCGTAATACTCTTCAAGCTCCGAAACGGTGGTGTATCCGTAAAGCTCAGCGTATTCCATTGCGCCCTCTTGATATTCACTTGCCGTGATCTCTATCTTTTCCGCAGCAGCAATGGAGAACACTATCATCTCCTCTGCAAGTGAGGACTGTGCGTAAAGTGTAGCCTGCTCGTTGAACGCCTCAAGAGTCATACCGTACATCTCTGTAAGATAGCTCTCAAGATCCTCATATCCGTAATAGGTTGCATACTCCTGGTAGCTGGACAGAAGCTCTGCCTCAAGCTCGGAGAGCTTTTCCTCGGGATATCCGTTAACGGTTGTATTTTCAATAACCTTTGAGAAAGCGCTGTTGATTATCTGAGTGAGCTTTTTCTCCTCGTTTTCTTTGAGAAGGAGCTCCTTCAAAGCCTCCTCAAATTCAGCAGTCGTATTATACTCCGATACCGACTGAATGAGAGAATCGGTATATTCGGGAAGGATGGTCTCGGAGATCGAGTGAAGAACTATCTCAAACTGAGCTGCCTTTCCTGCAAGAGCCTCGTTATATATCTCGGGGAAGGTAACGTCTATGGTAAAGGTCGTTCCTGCCTCGTGACCGATTATGGCATCCTCAAATCCGGGGATAAACTTGCCGGAGCCTATCGTAAGGTCAAAATTGGTATCAGCGCCGCCTTCAAAGGCAACACCGTCAACGTATCCGGTATAATCGATATTTACCGTATCGCCCGACTGTACGGGTCTGTCTGCAACCTCTTTAACAGTTGCATTATCTTCAAGAAGAGCCTGTATTTCTGCCTTCAGCTGCTCGTCTGTAACAGAGGTATCGCCGACTGCCGCAACCTCTATGCCCTTATACTGTCCTAAGGTTACGTACTCGGAATAATCGGGGAATTCAGAGAGAAGATACTGTACGCCCTCCGCTTCCGTTTCGCTCTCGGATTCAGCTCCCGTCTGTGCATTTGATTCGTCAAGTGCGCTCTGGAGAGATGAGTCGTCAGAGCTTTCTTCATTATCCTTTGCCGTCTGTGTGCATCCGTAAAGAACAAGCACGGAGCAAACGAGCACTGCCGCCAAAAGCAGCAAAATCAACTTCTTCATATATTAATAGTTCCTTTCAGTTTAAGCTAACGCCTATTTAAAAGCCACCTTATATTATAGCATTTATATCCGATTTTATAAAGAAAAAACAGATATAATTTACAATTTCGTTACTTTTCCGGAAAATCAGCTCTTAAGCCTTGTTTTGAGAGAGTTCCCTTTTATCCGTATTCGCACAACATCCGCAGACTCAGCGCCAAAGCTCAAGTCTGCGGGTGCAAATACCTTATTTTATTTTACGATCTCGCCAAAGCACTTGCCGAAAGCGCAGGAAGCGTTGGCTTCGTCTGTATCGATGTGCATAGCAAGAGCAAACTTGGGGCTTACTCTTACGACAACGTCACCGAAAACGGTGCTTCTTTCGGAGTCTATCTTAACGGAAACGATCTGCTTATCGGAAACGCCAAGCTCCTCAGCATCCTCGGGAGTCATATGGATATGTCTCTTAGCAACGATAACGCCCTCTTCAAGCTCAACCTCGCCGCAGGGACCAACCAGCTTGCATCCGCCGCTTCCCTTAACGTCGCCACTCTCACGAACGGGAGCGTCAACTCCGAGAGTTCTTGCATCTGTATAGGATATCTCAACCTGAGAAGCAGGTCTTGCCGGACCGAGAACGATAACTCTGTCGATCTCCTTTTTGGGACCAACCAGCTTAACTCTTTCTTCGCAAGCAAACTGACCGGGCTGGCTCAGATCCTTTTTATGTGTAAGTGTTGCGCCTTCTCCGAAGAGGATAGCGATATGTTCTTCAGTAAGATGAACGTGACGTGCAGATGTTTCAACAATAAAATTCTTTGCCATGATTATTCTCCTTTATTATTACATCATTGTATAATTGCGAAAAATCTCAATATACTATTATTATACTATAAGAAAACAAAAAAGTAAAGTCTTTTTTCAATTATTAAAAAACCGGAGGCAAGGATGTCTGATAACAACAAAAACGAGTGTACGGAAAACGAGGATATTGAGGCCGGCAAGGCCGAAAATCTGCAGATAGAAAATATAGAGAAAAGCGGTTCGGTCACCGTCCGCAGCGACGGCATGACCATCCACTGCCTTACCATAATAGGACAGATAGAGGGTCATTATATTCTCCCCTCTGGTCAGAAGGCAACCAAATACGAGCACCTGATACCCCTTCTTGCCGCAGTTGAGGAGAGCGAGGATATAGACGGAGTGCTCATTATACTGAACACGGTAGGCGGAGACGTTGAGGCGGGGCTTGCCATAGCCGAGATGATAGCAAGCATGAAAAAGCCGACGGTGTCTCTCGTGCTCGGCGGCGGACATTCGATAGGCGTTCCGCTTGCGGTATCCGCAAAGCAGTCGTTTATAGTGCCGTCCGCAACCATGACCGTTCACCCCGTAAGGACAAACGGACTTGTCGTCAGCGCACCGCAGACCTATAATTATTTCAGAAAAATGCAGGACCGCATAGTGCGATTTATCTCGGAGCATTCAAAGGTCTGCTCCGACCGTGTTGAAGAGCTTATGATGCGCCCCGACGAGATGGCAACCGATATAGGAAGCATCCTCGAGGGAGAGGATGCGGTAAGAGAGGGATTTATCGGAGCCGTAGGCGGTCTTTCAGACGCACTCGAGGCGCTGAGAAATATGATAAAAGAGAAATCTCCCGATAAAGCAAAAAAAGATAAAGAATAAAGCCGCCGCTTGGCGTACCTGCGATAAAGCAGGTGCGCCTTTTGTCTTAACCCTACTTTTTTTCAACTTATAGTTAACAAGAGCTTTACTAACAATACCTTTACTGAAACTGTTTTCATGCTATAATGTAAACAGAAGCAGACGTCGGCTTACTTTTATCTCAATGGAGGTATGATTATGGAAATGACTATTGGTGCAAATATTAAGCGTTTGCGCACGGCCAAAAATGTTACGCAGGAGCAGCTTTCAGTTGCTATGAATGTTACATGTGCAGCGGTCAGTAAATGGGAGCGAGGTGAAACCTATCCCGACATTACGCTTCTTCAGCCATTAGCTTATTACTTCGGGGTATCTCTCGACGAACTGATGGGGTATGACCAAGAGAAGATCCAAGCGGAGATCGACGAGGTTATTACACTTTATCGAAAGAACATGAATAAGGACAAAAAATACGCTCGCGAAATCATTATTAAAGCATACCACGATTATCCCAATGATTTTTGGATTATGCACTATTATATGTGGAATGTTGGCGGCGAAATGTCTGATAACGATCCTAACGTATTGATCTCTCACAAAGAAGAATTTCTTGCAAATTGCGATAAGATTCTTGAAGGCTGCACAGAGGAAACTCTTCGTCTTAACGCCTGGAATATGAGAGCAAAGATTCTTCATGCGGAGGGGAATACCGAAGAGGCATTGGGTATTTATCGCGAAAAATTTACGAATTGGTATCATACCGGAGGACAAAAAACCGAACAGCTCTTCGCAAAGGACACGGATGAATATTATTATTGGGTCAGTAAGAATATGTATGAGCTTGTAGCCTTTGCCGGACATAAATTGTCAAGTGTGATCTTATTTGACGCTTCGCTTTCAGTCGCGGAAAAAGCGCAGAAGGTAATCAAATACGGAAAGTTGATGTTAAAAGCACTTGACGAAACGGGAGATATATTTTTTGCAGGACTTGCGGAAGCATTTTTGGGCAGAACAAGAGGGTATTTGACCTATTGTAACGGTGCGGAAGATGATGTTGTTACTGTATTGGATATGAATTTGTATGCGGCTAAAAAAATAGCGGAAGCTATAAAAACGGACAATGCAGTACGTCAAGCGTATTTTCCCGAAAGAGTATCTGTAAATGATGATGATTTTCTTGTTTGGATAGTGAACTCTCTTTTAGCTCCTTGCGACAAAAGGCATTCGGAGCTTTTGAAAAACTCGTCATATGTAGATGTATTAAACAAGTATAGATAATTGTAATATTGCTTTTGTATTCACAAAAGCAGTGCTTGTCAGAAAAAATGACAGACTTGCGTACGCGCAGAAAAAGCCTTCCCCAGCGGGGGAAGGTGGCAGCCGTAGGCTGACGGATGAGGTGTTCTAAACGCAAAGTTACTCCTCATCCACCGCTATCGCGGTCCCCCTTCTCCCACAGGAGAAGGCTATGTTACCTCCCTACAGTACACCCAAAAGGTGTAACACACTATACCTTGCAAAGCAAGGCGGATGAAAAGGAGGACGAACAAG
>JAZSMJ010000027.1:0-42900 GCA_045535815.1 Eubacteriales bacterium | reverse complement strand
GACCGTCAACGAACACCGACTCCTTACATATCTTTTTAAGCATATCGATTATCTCGGGGCCTCCGCCATGCACCACAACGACCTTTACCCCAATAAGATGCAGAAGGACGATATCCTCCATTACCTGCTCCTTAAGCTCGTCGTTTATCATAGCGTTTCCGCCGTATTTGATAACCACTATCTTGCCGTTGTATTTCATTATGTACGGGAGCGCTTGCGTCAGCACCTGCGCCCTTTGTGCGTTTGTAATTGAAAGTTCCATTTCAATATCTCCTTGAGTTTTATCAGGTGCGGTAATCGCCGTTTATCTTGACGTAATCGTAAGTGAGGTCACAGCCCCACGCTACCGCACAGCCGTCGCCGTCGTTCAGATTTATAATTATGTCTATCTCATGCTCTAAAAGTATCTTCTTTGCAACCTCTTCGGAGAAATCAACGCCTGCGCCGTTTTTGCAAACGAGTATCTCTCCTTTGGCGGATGAAAATTTAACTTCTACTTTATTAACGTCAACGTCAGCACCGCTGTAGCCTATAGCACAGAGTATTCTTCCCCAGTTTGCGTCCGCACCGAACATTGCCGCCTTGGTAAGAGACGAGCATATAACGCTTTTTGCAACGGTTTTTGCAATATCCTCACTCTTAGCTCCGCTTACCCTGCACTCAAGCAGCTTTGTAGCTCCCTCACCGTCCCCTGCTATCATACGGCACAGATGAACGGTTACGGTATTAAGCGCCTTCATAAATATGTCGAAATCCTCACCCTCGCATACTATCTCGGGATTTTCAGCCATACCGTTTGCCATAACGCTTACCATATCGTTGGTGGAGGTATCGCCGTCAACGCTCACCATATTGAAGGTGGTCGCAATATCGGTTGAAAGCGCCTTCTGAAGCATAGGAGCACTTATTGCCGCATCGGTGGTTATAAACACCAGCATAGTCGCCATATTGGGATGTATCATACCCGATCCCTTTGCGATACCGCCCATCTTGCATTCCCTGCCGCCTATCTCAAAGCTGACCGCTATCTCCTTCTGCACCGTGTCGGTGGTCATTATACCCTCGGCTGCAGCAGAGCTGTCGCCGCTGAGCGCAGCTACAAGAGAAGGAATACCGTTTTTAATGGGCTCTATATCAAGCGGCTGGCCGATAACACCGGTAGATGCAACTATAACGTCCTGCGCAGATATTCCGAGAGGAGCCGCAATAAGCTCACTCATCTGCTCAGCTATCTCAATACCGTTTGCATTGCAGGTATTGGCGTTACCGCTGTTGCATATCACAGCCTGGGCAATGCCGTCTGCAATATGCGCTTTGGTAACCGTCAGCGGTGCTCCCTTTACGAGATTGGTGGTATATACCGCCGCCGCATTTGCCTTCTTCTGACTGAATATCAGAGCAAGGTCCTTCTTTGAGCGGTTTTTTCTTATTCCGCAGTGAACTCCGCTTGCGGTAAATCCCTTTGCGGCGCAAACGCTGCCGTCTATTATATTTATATTGTAATTATTCATATCAAGCACCTCCGCTTTTATATATCAAGTCCGAGTGTCGGTTCCTTACCGAGCTTTATATTCATACACTCTACCGCCGCCCCGGACGCACCCTTACCGAGATTATCGTATCTCGCAACAAGAATTATCCTCTCGTCACCGCCGTATACCGAAACGGTCATATTGTCCTTTCCGCTGAGCACACCTGCAGAAAGGAAGCCCTCCTCCGAGACTCCGCCGTCGTATCTTACCAGCCCCTGCGAATACTTTTCGGAGTATATCTTTATAATATCCTCACGTGAGCCGCTGATATCGGAAGCGAAAAGCGGTACGGTTACCTCCATTCCGCTGTAAAAATCGGCAACTATCGGGCAGAAGATCGGCTTGTTTTCCAATCCGGTTATGTATTTCATCTCCGGCAGATGCTTATGGCTTTGAGTAAGTCCGTACTGCCTCGGAGCATTGAGCAACACGTCTCTTCCTTCGCTTTCATACTGCTCTATCATCTTTTTGCCGCCTCCGCTGTATCCGGTAAGCGAATGACAGCTCAGCTTTGCGTTTTTGGGAAGCATACCGCTTTCTATCAGCGGATACACAAGCGCAATAAATCCGCTTGCATGACAGCCCGGTACGGCTATCCGCTTGGAGCTTGCTATCTTATCTCTATGCTCCTGCGAAAGCTCGGGGAACCCGTATGCAAAGGAAGGATCTGTTCGGTGGGCTGTCGATGCATCTATTATCGTAACGTTTGGGGCTTCAACCATAGACACCGCCTCTCTTGCGGCATCATCCGGCAGGCAAAGAAAAGCAATATCGCAGGAATTGAGCGCCTCCCGTCTGGCATTTGCATCCTTTCTGCATTCCTCGGGAAGCAATATCAGCTCTACGTCGTCTCTTTCGGATATTCGTTCTCTTATACGAAGTCCGGTAGTTCCCACACTTCCGTCTATAAATACCTTTGCGGCACCTTCAGCCATCACTTTATCTCCTTCTTGTATTATTTTTCATAAATATGCATAATTATACCACACATATAGATAAAAATGCAATACTTTTTTGAAAATATCCAAAGTTTATGCAAAAAGCAAAATGCGGACATCAAGGATGTTCGCATTTTTTACGTTTTAATATATAAATCGGCTGATCAAGCGATTATCATCTGCACGCCTGAAGCCTCTGCCTGACTTACAATGTCATCCGGAAGCTCTCTGTCCGAGATAATAACGTCAACGTCATCAAGCTTACAGAAGGTGTAAGGAAGGCTCTTATCAAGCTTAGAGGAATCTATCAGAACAACGACCTTGTTAGCCTTATTTACAACCAGCTGCTTTAGCTCACACTCTATGTAGTTACCGCTGGTAAGACCGTTCTGTGCAGATACACCGGAGGGCACGATAAAGGCAATATCAATATTAATCTCATCAAGGAACTTTATAGCCTGATTTCCCGATATTGAAAGGTTTGCTCTGTTGAGCATACCGCCGACTATATTTACTATCGGCTGGCTCTTTTTGATAAGCTCAAGCGCAACGTTAGGACCTGTTGTGGTAATAGTAAGTCTTTCATCCGGCAGAAGAGAGGCAAGTCTGAGCATAGTTGTACCGGAATCAAGGAAGACCGATCTTCCCGACTCAATCAAACCGATAGCCCTTACCGCTATCTTTTCCTTTGCCATCATATTTTTGTTAAGGCGATGGGTAAACGCATCCTCCATAGAAGTTGTAATAAACTTCATTGAACGGGCACCG
This sequence comes from Eubacteriales bacterium, assembly GCA_045535815.1. Classification (GTDB taxonomy): domain Bacteria; phylum Bacillota; class Clostridia; order Oscillospirales; family CAG-272; genus JAZSMJ01. The sequence continues at coordinate 39,662 of JAZSMJ010000027.1, read as the reverse complement.
CCCCTTACCTTTATAGCCTCGCCCTGACTCTCAAACCATTCGATATCACGTCTGAGCGTCATGCTTGAAACGTTCGGGAACTTTTCCTCAAGCTCAGAGAGCGCAACAAACGGCTTAGACTGCAAAATTTCTCTTATAATGCTTCTTCTTTTAGTGTTCAAACCCCAACACCGTCCTTATCAGATAATATCCGCTTAATGTTATCAAAAAATGTTATTTTTTTATAATACTACATTATTTTAACATATTTTAACATAGTTGTCAACAAAAATTATTAAATTAAATACAATGATTTTTTTATTTTTGTCTTTTTGTAAGATTATTGCATTTAATATATGTTAATTTAAAACAAAATCATCAATAAAATAACATTTTAAAACATTTTTTCTGCCAAAAATATAAAAAGCAGTTCTTCCAAACAAAAGAACTGCTTTTTATGCTTATTTCATAAAATCAAAAACCTTATAAACGTCTCCTGCGCCCATAGTCACTATAATATCTCCCACAGAGGATGCGTCCATAGCCATCCTCGCCGCCTCTTCAAAGCTTTGAGCGTATAGAGCTCCTCCCGTCTTTTCCGCAAGAGCCTTTGACGTGACGCCGTAGGTATTGGTCTCACGAGCGGCGTATATATCAACCAGCACTACTCCGTCTGCAACCTCAAGAGCAGATGAAAATTCATCAAACAGCTCTGCAGTTCTCGAATATGTGTGCGGCTGGAAAATGCACCAAAGTCTTCCCTGCGTCATATCCTTCATTCCGCCAAGGGTTGCCTTTATCTCAAACGGATGGTGGGCATAGTCGTCGTAGATATATCTTCCGTCGATCTCGCCTCTGTATTCGAGCCTGCGGTGAGCACCCTTGAATTTTGCAAGCCCCGACGCTATGGCATCTGCGCCTATTCCGACGATATCAGATGCCGCACATACCGCAAGTGCATTGTATACGTTATGTCTGCCGACAACGGACAGCGTGATATGCGTAAAGAACCCGCCGTTTTTAATTATATCAAACGAATATCTTCCGCCCCTGCATTCAATATTTTCTGCACGGTAATCGGCCTCTTTTTCAATACCGAAGGTGATAAGCTGAGTATTGCCTTCTCTCCTTTCTGCAGAAAGGAGAGTATATTCATCGTCCGCATTGATGACCGCTTTTTCGGCGAGAGAAATATAGCTTCCGAAGGAGTTTAATATATGCTCCATATCCTCGAAATAATCGGGATGGTCAAAGTCGACGTTTAAAACTACCGAAACCGAGGGGAAGAATGACAAAAACGAATCGGTATATTCACAGGCTTCAAACAGAAAATGCTCTTTTCCGCCTACCCTTGAAGCACCGCCGAGAATATCAAGCTCCGCACCGCTCAGAACTGTTGGATCTGCATTTGCTTCCATAAATATATATGCAAGCATGGAGGTTGCGGTGCTCTTGCCGTGCATACCCGAAACGCCTATTCTGCTTCTGTACGAGCTCATTATATATCCGAGAAACTCGGCACGCTTGATACACGGTATACCAAGCTCTCTTGCGCGGCTAAGCTCGGGGCAGCCGCCTGCTACTGCAGCGGTATAGACGACCGCATCGAAACCGTCAACATTCTCACCTTTATGAGTATAGTTAACTGCAATACCGCTCTCTTCAAGCATTTTTGTCTTATCTGAAGCTGTTTTGTCCGTTCCGGAAACACGCCGTCCGCTCATTTTGGCTATCTGAGCAAGAGAATGCATACTGATTCCGCCTATGCCTATAAAATAGATACTGCGAGCACTGTCAAGTATTCGTTTTACCTCATCTTTTCTGAAAACACCCGTGCATTTCATATAAAAATCGACCTCGGAAATATATTCTTTTTACCGTATTATTATTGATTTGTCGCCGTTCACGACTAATTGAAAATTCAACTGATATTTGCTAAATATTTTTTGCAAAAAAATATTAAATTTATTCAAAGAAAAATTCAATTGTGTTTGAATAATTTTCATATTCATTATGTATAATAAAAACATGGAAGACATTACATATTCTCATGGAGGTTTCTTGTAATGAATATTACAGACATAAAAATCAGAAAAACATTCGACGATGAAGGACCTATGAAGGCAATCGCTTCTGTAACGTTTGACGGACAGCTTGCGGTTCACGATATCAAGGTTATCAACGCCAGGGACAAATTCTTTATAGTAATGCCCAGCAGAAAGAACCCTGACAACACTTTCAGAGATATCGTTCACCCGATAAACGCAGACTTCAGAGCAACGCTTGAGAGCGCAGTTATAGACGCTTATTACAAGGAACTTGAAAACGCCGAACAGGAGCTGGCACAGACCGCTTCCGAACAGTAATATCTTACCGACATTTTATATTTTGACAGTATAAAATCTTTGAAAGCTTTTTCAAGGATTTTTTTAGTTTTATGCGGACATTTTTGTCCGCATTTTTCTTTTTTCAGTTTTTTATTATAGTTCTCTTCTTCCAGTGTCCGCTGAAGAAAAAGATTATGCATACCGCAAGAGAGATGACCGACGCTGCCGGTGCGGCAAGACCGACACCGAAAAGTCCGAGCTTCATCACCGTTCCGAGTATATAGGCAACCGGAATTCTGATCAGCACTGCGGACATAGCGTTGTTTATAAGCGAAAACGTGGTATGCCCTGCACCTATAAACAGTCCGTTCAGACAAAACATTGCAGGCGCAAACAGATAGTCGAAGCTGAAGGCTCGAAGGTATTCAACGCCCGATACCACCATATTCGGATCGTCCGCAAAAAGCCTGAGGAAGAACTCGGGGAAAAAGCTGATGAGAGCAAATATGACCACGCTTATTCCCATCGCTATACAAAGTCCCGAGAGCATGGTCTTGACTGCTCTTTTTTCCTCGTGAGCTCCGATATTCTGCGCACTCATGGCTGATATCGATGCGCTGAGCGCTGCTGCGGGAAGTATGGCAAAGCCGTTCATCTTGCCTGCCGCTCCGACTGCCGCTGAAGCCTCTACACCGTATTCATTTACAAGTGCCGTCAGAAAAAGAAAGGATACGCCCGTTGCAACGTTTTGTATGGAGGTTGGAATACCTATGCGTAAAAGCATAAGCAGTCTGTCCCTTTTGATCTTCATTGAGCCAAGAGAAAAGTCAAAAACGAATCCGTTTTTCTTCAGATAGATTATGCACAGTATCATTGAGACCGCCTGAGAAATAACGGTCGCAATAGCCGCTCCTGCCGCCGCCATATCAAACACGGCAACAAGCACAAGGTCAAGAACTATATTTGTGACGCAGGCAATGCCGACGAATATAAGGGGATTTTTGCTGTCTCCCATACCTCGCATTATGGCACTGAGCGCATTGTAGCCGAAGATAAACACCGTTCCCAGCATCGTAATAAAGAAATATGTATCCGCCTCGGAAAACGATTCGGGCGGTGTTTTTATCAGACGGAGTATCGGCTCCTTAAGAGCCACCATCACGATCGTTGCGGCGATAGCTACTCCGAAAAGGAAGGTGAGAAGAGTTCCTATGGTATCCTTCAGCGCCTCTCTCATACCTGAGCCGAGATACTGAGCGATAAGCACGGTTGCTCCAACGCAAAGACCAAGCACCATATTGGTGACTATCATGGTTATCTGGCTTCCGATATTTACCCCCGACATACTTGCCGTTCCCGCAAATCTGCCGACTATCACCATATCGGCAACGCTGTAAAGCGTTTGTATCAGATTGGATAACAAAAACGGAAGCGAAAAGGCTATAAGCGTTTTTACAACGCTTCCCTTGGTGAGATTTTTTTCAAATTTTGCACTGTTCATTATCTGAAGATTTCCTGTAATTACTATAATATGCCAAAAGCTCTTTGCTTGATTATTTCTTAAGCTTCTGGCTTCTTACGTCCTGTCCCATCATAATAAGGACGGTAAACTCACCGAAAAGACGGGAGGTTATTCTGTCGGCATAACGGCGGCGAAGCTCGTCACGCACGAGATTTGTATTTATCATAATAGACTTTTTATGATTAAGACGTGTGTTTATTATATTGTAAAGAGTGGCTACCGTAAACTGATTGGTGCTCTCTGTGCCAAGGTCGTCTATTATCAGAAGGTCACAGTCGAAATACTTGTCCGTTTCACGATCCTCCTCGGAATAGCCGTAGCCTCTGAATCTTTCGTTTTCAAAATCGGCAAATATATTTTGTGCCGTTTCATAAACAACGTCAAGTCCTGCCTCGATAAGCCCCTTTGCAACCGAGGTTGAAAGATGGGTCTTTCCAAGTCCGGTATTGCCTATCATAAGAAGGTTCTCACCCTCTCTGACGCTGTCTCCCCTTGAGTAATCAATACATTTTGAAAGGACCGACTGAGCGTTCGAGTAATTTTTTGCATCATCCTTATAATAATCAAGGGAGAAGGTATCAAAGCTCTGCTCGGATATAAGCTTTCCGATACCTGAGCTTTCATAGCCTGCATAAATAAGCGCCTCTCTGAAGCAAGAGCACATCTTCGTGCCCACGAAGCCACTGTCACGGCAGGTACTGCATTCATAATGAACGTCGGTATAATCCTCGGGATAGCCGTTATAGACAAGGCACTGTATTCTGTCGCTCTGAAGCTGTTTGTTTTCCTTTTTGATATTTTCTATACGCTGAGCAAGATCGTCACCGCCAAGACCTGCTTCTCGCATAACTCTAAAGCCCGTTCTTGAAAGAGCGCTGTCTATCATACGCAGATCGAGGATCTTTTCGTGAAGCTGAGCAGTCCTGCTCTCAGCCTCCATCTCGGCATTGCGCTTTTTGGTAGCAAATTCAGCCATAAGTCTGTGATAATTTTTGCTGTTGTACGCCATTTATTTCCCCTCCTTCGCATTTTTGTTTTTCTCAATGCTTTCATAGCTTTTCTTGAGCGCAAGCTCAAAGAATTCATCTGTATCAAACGAGCTTGTGCTTGAGGCTTCCTTCTTGCTCTTGTAATCGTCAAGCGCCGCCTGAGCATCCTCTAAGGTATGTATTCCTGCATTGTGCCAGTTGCTGAGTATCTTATTAAGATAAGGAAGCGAGAGCTTGTCCGTGTTATCCACCGTGATCTCATACGCCCTCTCTACAAGCTCATAGGGCATATGAAGCTCCTCTATCCACGAGCGGACAAAATTCTTCTCACGGGCGGTAAGAGAGCGAGTACCAAGGCCGAATAGAGTTCTTATTCTTGCCTCCATAGAGCTGAACTCTTCTTTATTCTTTATGTATTCCTCAAGCTTCTGAAGGGTATCAACACCCTCGTTATAAAGATTGAACGCAGTTTTTTCAACGTAATGCACCGAGGTCTTGCCAAGTGAACGGCAGTAGCCGAAAAGCATAAGTATATGCTCGTTCTCAAGCCTGAGATAATCGGAAAGAGCAACCACCTTGCTTATCTCAAGCGGATTGAACATCTTACCCGCAAGCTTCTGACACTCGTCTATAAGATTTTTAACTGTAGCATTCGAGTCAATTATCTTACCGATCTCTTCGCCGGTATAGTTGGGAATATCATCCTTTAAAAGAGGAGTCTTTTCCTCTTTTTTCTCTGCGCTTTCCTCTGTCTTTACATCCTTTTTGGACTTTGATTCCTTTGCTACAGCTATCGCTCCTGCGCCACGCCAAAAGCCGACCGCACGCTCAACGTCATCCTCGGATATACCGCATACCGATGCGATATCGCCTATATGAGAGCTGTATGAGTTGGTATATTCGGGATATGCCGCAAGTGCGAGCAGTACCCTCAGCTCCTGCTCGGTAGCGCCCGATATACTCTTTTTTATTCCTTCTGCCGGCAACGTGATGACCTCACTGCCGAATAACATTTTAAGCTTCATCTGACTCAATGCCCTCAGCGCCTGACCGTCTGAGCTCTTCCTTTCCGTTTTTATCATCCAAAACGTCTGATTCCTTTTGTTTTTTCACGTCAAAGCAAAGACTGAGAAAGCTGTCCCCAAGATAGACGTTCTGCAGCGCAATACTGCAATCGGGCAGATTCTTACCCGATATCAGCTCCTCGCCGGTAAAATTCCAGATTCCCTTAACGCCAAGCTCTGCTATCATAGCCGCAACCGAAACGCACGCCGTTCTCGGAACGGTCAGCACCGCAATATCAACGCTTCGCTTTTTGCAAAACTCCGAAATGCAGGCTATATCGTAGACCTCAAAGCCGGCAACGTCACTTCCTATTATCTCCTTATCGCAGTCGAAAAGACCGATAAGCTCAACCCCGTGCTTTTCGAATATCTTATCGTCCGCAAGAGCTCTGCCTAAATTTCCTATACCTATTATTACGGCAGTAAACCCTCCGGTCACGCCGAGTATATCGCATATCTTTGTGTAAACGTATTTAACGTTATATCCGTAGCCCTGCTGACCGAAGCCACCGAAATAACCAAGATCCTGCCTTATCTGCGAAGGTGTGACCCTCATTATGCGGGAAAGCTCAAGCGAGCTTATCCTGCGCACGTCCGTGCATATAAGCTCACGCAGATATCTGTGATATCTCGGAAGCCTTGCTATAACGGAAGCAGGTATATTCTTTTCAGCGCTCACAAGGGTACACCTCCTCAAATAATTATCCTATATATTTACGCCTGAGCCTTTATGGTCTCCATTACGTACTGAGCAAACTGCTCACAGGTCGCACCGGTATCTCTTCCGGTGATAACGTATTTCTTATCCTCAAACATACAGAAATCAAGAGCACGCTCAAGTCTGTCTGCCTTGTCCTGCTTTCCTATGTGTGAAAGAAGCATTACGGTTGCTCTGAGCATTGAGCAGGGATCGGCGTAAATACCTCTGCCCTCCTTCATCATTCTGGGTGCAGAGCCGTGAATAGCCTCAAACATAGCGTATCTCTTACCGATATTGGCAGAGCCTGCAGTACCTACGCCACCCTGGAATTCTGCCGCCTCGTCGGTTATTATATCACCGTAAAGATTGGGAAGTATCATTACCTTAAAGTCTGTGCGTCTCTTCTCGTCAACAAGCTTTGCAGTCATTATATCTATAAACCATTCGTCTGTGCGGATATCGGGATATTCCTTTGCCATATTCTCGCAAAGATTGAGGAACTTACCGTCTGTAGTCTTTATAACGTTTGCCTTGGTAACTATAGAAACGTGATCCTTGCCGTTATTCTTTGCATATTCAAATGCAAGTCTTGCAAGTCTTTCGGTACCCTCGGTAGTGGTGATGCAGAAGTCAACGGCAAGATCGTCCGTTACGTGTATTCCCTGGCTTCCGACTGCATAGCTACCCTCTGTGTTTTCTCTGAAGAAGGTCCAGTCTATTCCCTTTTCGGGAACCTTTACGGGACGGACGTTTGCAAAAAGGTCGAGCTCCTTTCTCATTGCAACGTTTGCGCTCTCAATATTCGGCCACGGATCCCCTGCTCTGGGGGTAGTTGTCGGGCCCTTGAGTATAACGTTGCACGCCTTGAGCTCCTCAAGCACGTCATCGGGAATAGCCTTGTTGTGCGCAACTCTGTTCTCTATAGTAAGTCCTTCTATTACCTTGAACTCAACACGGCCTGCCGAAACGTCGTCAGCAAGAAGATATTCAAGGACCTTCTGTGCAGCATCGGTGATTATCGGGCCTATGCCGTCACCGCCGCAGATGCCTATCTTTATTTTATCAAGCTTTGCATAATCAACTGCCTCGGGGGCAGCATTTATACGCTCTACTCTTTCGAGCTGTCCGCAAAGCAGTGCCTCAAACTTTTCGACTGCCGATCTTATTTCATTTTCATACTTGTTGTTCATTTTTTCTGACTCCTTGTTATTTTTTTATGTAAATTTAATTTATTTCTCTACGCTTGACAAATTCTGCTGCAAAAAGCAGAAATCCTAAAACCGACCTCAGCCTTGTGCAATCACCAAAAAGTCCCTTTAAACAGCCGTTTTTTTGAATCAAAAAGCTCTTGGACGGTATATCTGATAGCAAAAAATGATTTGTTTCAAAATAATTCTTTCTTTGGGGCTTTCAGATGCGGTTTTTATTGCAAATACAATAAGTGCGCATTGCTGTAAGATATTTGGTTTTCAACATCATCGCTTTACCATAATGCGAGTAAATGGCAATTACTCCACACTTTCCACAGAGTTATCCACAGCTCCCAATCAAAAAAAAATGTTGTCCATACCTTGTTTTCGGCTTTTTGGCGACTTTTCCACAGAGATGTGTGGTAAATGTGGAAAACTCAAAATCTGTGAAATGTTACTTTCTGCCTTGTTTTTCATTCAATTATGAACTTGTCCATGGCAAACCGCCGTTTGTCTTTTTCTACTGTTTCGTCATATTTCCATCAAATTCACAAAAGCCGAAAAAGCCTTATAATACAATGGTTATCCGTCTTTTATCATTTAAATGTAAGATAAACTGTCAAAAAAGTTTTCTAAAAATTACGAAATAATTTATACAATTTATATTCATTTTTTGGCAAAACATTCAATGAAGGTGCAAACTTCGATATAATGCGCTTGGTAAATATAATTTACCTGTTTTTCCGACCTTTTCTTCCACCATCCGCAAGAATCACGGATGAGCGTTGAGTGTCGTATCCGATATATTCCCTGCAAGATATTCATAATACGCCTGGGCGGCTATCATTGCTCCGTTATCGCCGCACAAGCTCTTATGAGGCATTGAAAGAGTTATGCCACGCTTACTGCAAAAGCTCTCGGCAGCCGCTCTGAGATGCGAGTTTGCACTGCAGCCTCCTGCAATCACAAGCTTATCAAATCCGTATCTGTCGTGCGCTTGACCGAGCTTTTTCAGAACTGAGCTGACGACGGATGCCGTAAACGAAGCGGCTATGTCTTCCTTTATATAAGCCTCACCCTTCATTTCAAGGCGGTGAAGATGGTTTATTACAGCCGTTTTCAGACCGCTGAAGGAGAAATCAAGCGTTTCGTCGTGTATTGCAGCTTCGGGAAACTTTACTGCCTTAGGATCGCCTTTTTTTGCCGCCTCATCTATTTCTGCGCCTCCGGGATAGGGCATACCCATTACCCTTGCGACCTTATCGAAGGCCTCGCCCATTGCATCGTCACGTGTTCTGCCAACCGTTTCAAACTCGGTTCGGCTTTTTACGTTTATAAGCGACGTGTGACCGCCCGAGGCTACCAGCGCAAAGAAGGGCGGCTCGAGCGGTATTTCGCTCGGTGTAAAATAATTGGCGGCAATATGCCCTCTTATGTGGTTTACCGCAACCAAGGGCTTACCGCTTGAAAAAGCAAGTCCCTTGGCAAAGTTTACGCCAACCAGAAGTGCCCCTATCAGTCCCGGCGTTGCCGTTACTCCGATCAAATCTATATCTGAAAGGCTGAGCCCTGCCTCCTCAAGCGCCTCATAGGTAAGCGATGATATCGCCTCCGTATGCGCACGGCTTGCTATCTCGGGAACGACTCCGCCGTACAGCTTGTGCGTTTCTATCTGGGACGCTACCTTGCTTGATAATATTCTGCATTCTTCGCCCATCTCAACGACCGCCGCAGCGGTCTCATCGCATGAGCTTTCTATTCCGAGTATGATCATTTTTATACCTTTTTCTATTTTATATCCATATTCATAAGTATGGCGTTTTCCTTGGGTGCGGTGTAGTAATCACGGCGGATGCCCACCTGATAAAAGCCGAATTTTTCATACAAAGCACGGGCGGCGGTATTGCTCTCTCTTACCTCAAGCGTAAGAAAGGTGATGCCGTTCCCCCTTGAAAATTCTATAATTTTCTCAAGCAACGCACTGCCTACACCCATTTTTCTGTACTGCGGAAGGACGGCAATATTCAATATCTGCCCCTCGTCAAGCACTCTGTACATTCCGACGTACCCTGCGACCTTGTCTTCATCAGTATAGGAGCAGTCCACAGCAGTAAAGAACACGGTTGCCTCGTTACACATAACGTCCTCAAAATCGCCTAAGGTCCAGGGATTTGAAAAGCATATCTGCTCTGCCTCGTAAGCCTGCTTTATATGGCAGTTACGATAGGGCACTATCTTTATATCTTCTCTCATATAAAAGTCCCCTCAAGCGCCTTTTGAATATCCGCAAGACAGCGCTTGTAGTCATCGACCGTACCGCCGAAGGGGTCGCTTATATCTGACTGCATCGCCGTTATTCTCTTTGCATATTCGGGGAAGGCTCCTATAAGAGCCATTGCATGACGCACGGTTATACCGATAACGAGATCGCAGCTCTCAACCGTCTCTTTCGTTATCTGACGGGCGGTATGGAGCTTATATCTGTTATCTCCCTCGGACAGTATCCCTGCCGCCTCAAGCGCAGAAACGGCATTCGCCGATATAGGCTCGCCCTCATTTGCGCACAGCCCTGCCGACACTGCATACATACCCGTTTCCCTGCTCCTCGAGTTTACCACCGCCGCCGCCATAGGACTTCGGCAGGTATTCCCCGTACAAACGAAGCATATCTTGACGGGCTTGCTTCTGTAGGCAGAAGCCACCTCTTCAACATCGTCTTGCGTATTATTTAAAACAGCGGCTGACATTATATATCAATACCCCATCTGTCCGGTAAGGCTGTCGTCATTTCTGACCCAATCCTCAACCGGTATTTTTCTGTAGCTTTGCGCATCGTCTCTTATAATAACGTTTTTTATGCCTGCGTTGATTATCATACGCTTGCACATACTGCAGCTGTTCATCCCTGCAACGCATTCTCTCGTTTCAGGATCGATGCAGACAATATAAAGATCGGAATCAAGCATCTGTTCACGGGGAGCGGCAATTATTGCGTTAGCCTCTGCGTGTACGGCACGGCACATTTCGTAGCGCTCGCCCCTCGGGATGTTGAGTCTTTCCCTCATGCAGAATTTGAGATCGCTGCAGTTTTCTCTGCCTCTGGGCGCTCCGTTATAGCCCGTAGCAACTATAACGTCGTTTTTGACTATTATAGCACCGTAGCATCTGCGAAGGCAGGTGCTTCTTTCTGCAACGGTCTGTGCGATATCAAGATAATAATTCTTTTTGCTGACTCTTTCCATAGTTTTAACTCCTGATCAAAGATTTACTTTTGTATTATGCTTGTTCCAGCGTGAATATATGAACATAAGCGGCATGCCTATCATATAGCAGGATATTATCCCGCTGACTATCATCGAAAGGAAGTTATATCTGAAGGCTTCAAAGGTAAACGCCTCTCCGCCTGCAGTTATTATAGTACCGATCACCACAGCATTTATAAATACGGTAGGCGCCGGAACTATCCATTTACGCTTTATCTTTGAGGCAAGGAAGGCCGCCAAAAGCGTTGCAAGGCTGCCGAATATTATATCTATCGCACCGTACGGCGACATAAAGTTTGCGGCAAGACAGCCTATAAACAGACCCGGCACTGCCTCAGGCATAAAGAACGGCAGAACGCAGAGCGCATCCGCAATTCTTAGCTGCCCCTGCGTGAAGGACATGCTTGACGTTAAAAAGGTTATTGCGGCATAGAGCGCCGCTACGGTACCTGCTCTCGTTATGTAAAGCAATCTCAGATAGAAGGCCTTTTCACGCTCTTTTTTCTTTATCTGCTCCCATTCCTTGGCAGACAGCTCCTGCTCATCTTCGTTTTTACGGTAATTCATATTTTTATCCAAACCTTTATTTTATTTGCCATATCCAAGCTTTTTAAGGTCGACTCTCAAAACGGTTTTATTGTATGCGTAATCGCAGGCATCGATATAGATATATCGCTCCTCGCATCCGGTGATGTCAAAGTCCGCAGTATAGCTTCCGCCACGCTCTGCATCCTCCGTGGAGTTTATCTCGCCGTATTCGCCCGTAACGAAATCGTATTTTTTGCTGTAAAGGAAGGCGTACATAAGATATCCGTCATCCGATACGGTAACTCTTAAGATATCCTTTCCGTCCTCCTGAATAAGCTCAGCGCTCTCAAGCCTTGCGGGCTTTGTGTCGATATTGAAGTCTACCGTCACAGTCTGCTTTTCCTTGCCTGCGTAAGGTGTTGCCTCAAGCACGGCGGTGTATTCTCCGTCAGGATAAACGAAGCTTGTGTTTTTACCGTCACTTCCGTCCCATAAGGGAAGATTGTAGGCTTCTATTACCTGCTCCGCAGGACAGCTCTTGCTAACGAAATCGTAGCTATCTCCACGGTATATTATATTTCCTTCGCTATCCTTTACGTAGTAGGTAAGATCCTTAGCGTTTCTGAGAAGGGTAAACACCATATAGAGATTATCGCCGTTGCCGTCGTTGTTCGGTGAGAAGGCAAGTCTTTCGGGGTAGATGCTTATCATCTCATCCTCAAGCGTAGCATTGATATTCATTCCGAGAAGGAAATGATCCGTGCCGAAATAATTCGGATCGATATCGGTATAAAGAAGATTTTCCTCGTAAAGCGTATATCCCGACTCATCTGACATCAGATAGTCAAATATCGGAAGGGATTCCCAATCACCGCAAAATCCCATATAGGGTATGCTTGACGCTGCGCCGTCATCCGTTTGAGCGTATATGAAGCCTTCCACGAAATATCCGTTTTCAAACGCCGCCTCGTGCTTTTTCATCTCGCTCGAGCTGAGCGTTACCTTTACGAATATCTGCTTTTCCTCCCCTGCGTTAAGTGTAAGCTCTGCGCCCTCCTTAAATTTATCGGAATTAAGATTCATCTCCGCTTTTGAAGAAGAAATGCTTATCTTTGCCTTTTCAAGCGCTATCGAGCTTCCTGTAAAGAAGTATGGAGTCTGCTCTGCATTTTGCGTTTCTTCAATAGTTATAGTTCCGTCCTCAGATACATAATACGATACGTATCCGTCTATCAAAGCGGACGTTGAAAGCTTGTAGGTCTGCTTTTTATCGGTTATATTCTTAAGATTGAGTCTGATGTTCAAAGTGTTCTTGAGGTCATCCCCAAGCTCTGCCTTGGCATAGCCGTCCTCACCGGTCATCATAATCGTTGCGTCAAGCGCTCTGTCAAGCGAAGCCACGCCTGCACCCTGCCTTCTCGGCGAATATTCAACGCCGTTTTCATCGGTCATAGGCTTTGCTGAATTCATAAGAAGATTCTTTACGTAAGCCGCATCTGAGTCAAGCTTTTTGCCGTGATCTGCACCCTCTCTTGTCTCTCTGAGCATCTGCATTGTAAGAAGCGCCAGACCTGCAACCCTCGGAGCAGACATAGACGTTCCCGACTGATAGGAAAACTCACCGTCGGAATCTATAACCATAATGCTCTCGCCCGATGCCGATATCTCAGGCTTAAGTCCAAGCTCGGGAGTTGTACCGACAGACGAAAAGCTGCTGATGCCACCCGATTCACCGTCATCAAAAACTCCGTAATCAAATGCGTTTACGGTAATTTTTTTGTCCTTGGCCTCTACCATGGCAAGACCGTCGTCAAGACCTATAAATACGGCAGGGATCTCAACACCGGTCATATCCATATTGACCTTGTATCCCTCTTCGTAAGCGTTATTGTAAACTATAGCCGCCACTGCTCCGTTTTCGGCTGCATTCGTAAGCTTTTCGGCAAAGGATATCACACCTCTTTTTATAAGAGCTACCTTGCCCTTGGCGTCTATGCCCTCGTAATCCTCTTTAGCGCCAAGTCCGTCAACGCATACGTATTCAAGCGTTTTTCCGTCAAGCTCAACGCCGAAATATTTACCCGAGAACGAATATGCGCTGTCGGTATATCTTATACGGGTGCCGTCCGAGAGTCTGAAAAACACCTCTGGATAAATTCCGCTCTGAATACTTGCTGCGGCAAGCGTAGAGGGTACGGTTGCAGGCGTGCTTAAAGTTCCTATATCAGGATAAGCCGTATACGATGTGTCTATACCGAAATAGGTATCGTACAGACTGAGCTCACCCATCTCACCCTCATTTCCGGCAGAGCATACGACGAGTGTTCCGCTTTGGTATATTCTGTCCAGCACGGCTTCTATTCCGTCACACAAGGGCGTGCCGTTATCGTTGCCTGCTCTCATTCCTATGCTGAGGTTTATAACGTCTGCACCCAGCTTGAGAGCATCCTCAAGAGCGGCAAGGATTATCTCCTCGCTCGAGTCGCTCGTATCATCGTCAAACACCTTCATTATAACGAGCTGTGCCTCGGGTGCAACTCCGTAATATTCTATATCACATCCGACTCCGTTTGCGGCAAGTATGCCTGCAACTCCGGTGCCGTGCATTATAATGTCGGTAACGTTGGTATCCCTGTCAGTATAATCGTAAACGAAGGGAAGCTTTTCATTCAGGTAGGTACCGCTCTTCTTCACAGCCTTTTCAACCGCACTCTTATCAAGTCTTGCGCTTTCTTTATCGGTCAGCTTAAAATACTCGCTGTCCATATTAAAGCCTGTGTCGATAACTGCGGCAACCATTCCCTCGCCCCTGTAATCCTCGGAGGCACGAAGATCGCCCATAACCTTGGCAATCTCGGCAGTTGCCTGATCGATCTCATCTTCCTCGTCAAGCGCCATACCCTTAGCGGTAAATCTCTCAGCCTCTCTGACCGATACAACCCCGGGCACCGAGGCTATAAGATCAAGCGCATCCTCTCTTGCGGTAAGCGAAAAGCCGTTGAATATCTCGCTGTAGATATACCCTGCCTCACAATCGGTATATTTTTCGAGAACGGAAATTACACCCGTAGGAGAAACACCCTCGTCAAGCGTTACTATAAACGTGGTATTCTGCGCAAACGAGAATACCGGCATTGCCGAAAACAGCATTATAACCGTTATAAGTAACGCAAGTGCTCTTGTTGTTCTTTTCATAATTTCCTCTCTTTCCGCCACATATGCAACAAAACTAAGTTTGAAAGCTGTAAACGATCAGCCGTTTCCGGCGATAACTCTTCCTACAGTTATATTGAATGCATAGTCGTATATATCGAAATAGATCTCTTCTCCTGCCTTTACGCCTTCGGTAACCACGCTTGCGGTAACCTCACCGTCTGCAGCGCCACCGATGAAGGTCACAGTCTCGCTGTATTCACCGTCTGCGGTATAGAAGCGTACCGCCTGTATGGCGTTATTGTCGGTAGCCTTCAGCTTTACCGAATAATTATGTCCGCTCTGATAAGAGGAGCAGGAAATGATCCTTGGCTTTTCGGTATCTATAAGAAAATCAAAGGTATACTCGGAAGGCTTATCCGTATGATAATCGGGATATGCGTATACCGTAAGGGTATACCTGCCGTCCGGCAGGGTGTAATCGGAATTGTTGAAATCCGCCCCCTCCCAGAAATTCACGCTGTATTTCGAGCGTATTGCCGAAAGCGTTCGGCTGTAATACGCCTTCTGAAGCTTGGTATTAAAGGCGTTGGAATACGAAAATACTTCCTCTCCGTCCCGATCCTTTATAACTATATCGTATCTGAGTATATTGCGAAGCGGATTCAAAAAAACAGACAGAGTATCCGCATTGCCGTCCTTGTTTGGCGAGATAGAAGCATACGGAATATTTTCGCCCTCATCGTCGGGAGTAAATATATTGTCACCAAGTAATATATCAAGGCCGTTTTCAAGCTTTGAGCCGAGATAACGTGTATAAAAGCTCTCTGCCGCCCCGTCACCGAATATGCTTACCGCTCCCCAATCTCCGACAAATCCCATATAGGGAATTCCTGCACTCAATTTGCCGTCATCCGAGGTAAAGGTTATAAATCCCTCACGGAAAAATCCGCTTGTGAATATATCTGCGTATTTTTCATCATCCCCCGGAATAAGAGTAAATTCAAGCTCGATATACTCTCCTGCAGGAACGGTTATCTCTGCTCCGCCCTCAAATTTATCCGAATATCTGTTAAGCTCTGTTGCCGAACCCTTTATTCTTACCGACGCTTCCTTAAAAGCACGTGGCATACCGGTCAGATAATACTCTCCTATCTCACCAAAATAGCGGTATTCGTCCCCCGTACAGCTTGCGCTGACGGTATAGCTAACGTCCTTATCGGTTATATTTCTCACCGTGACCGACATCGTAGCTTTTTTCCCGGCGCTCTGCTCTCCGAGTGATATCTTGCAATCTCCGGTCTTGGTTGAGTAGACTATTATTTCCGCATCAAGCGCTGCCTCAAGATCAGCAAGACCTGCACCCTGCCACCTGGGTGAATATTCAATGCCGCCTGGCGAGGTTATCGGCTTAGCGGAGCTTACCGCAAGCTGATAGGCTATATCGTTAAGCCTCTTTTCTGCCAAATACTGCTTAAGAACAAGAAGCTCCCCGCTTATATAAGGGGTTGCCATCGACGTTCCGCTGAGAAGTCCGTACTTGCCGTCAGTAAGCGACGACCACACGTTTGAGCCTATTGCGGTAACGTCAGGCTTGAGCTCAAGGTCGGGTGATACTCCCCACGATGAAAAGACTGACATATTAGTATCCTCGCCGGTATCGACCAAGGTAAGCTCGCCGCAATGCACCGAAAAGCTGTCTCCTCTGCCATACGAGCGAAGGAGAAGCTCACCTGCCCTTGACGAAACGAAAACTGACGGGATAGAACCTTCATCGGTCAGCATATTTACAAGATCGGTCTCGTTTGCATCGTTGTTGTATATTATAACGCCGCATGCGCCCTTTTTCTGCGCATTTCTTATCTTTTCTGCAAAGGGTATTTCCCCTCTTTCTATAACGGCTATCTTACCCGACACGTACAGCCCATCGTAATCCTCAGGCACTCCCACTCCGGGTATCATAACGTATCTTACGCTTTTGCCCGAGAAATCCTCGTCAAAGGTGCTTCCGGGAGCGTTGTTATAGAATATCACCGAGCCGTCGGATAAGGTTATATAATTTTCAGCAGCGGTATATCTTGATGACGCACTTCCGACCGAAATGACGCTTTCATAGGTTGCAGGCTCGTTCATAAGCCCATAATCGGGCATTGATGCAAGCGGTGCGTCTATTCCGTATTTGTTATAATAATTGCTTCCCGCTCCGAGTCTGCCGTCGTTTCCTGCGGCGCACACCACCTCGATGCCCTTTGCTCTTGCACGGTCAAGATAGACGGTGTAATCAAGCTGCGTGAGATGGGTGCTCGAAAAGCCTGCAGTCACGCCGAAGCTCATATTGATAACGTCAACTCCGAGTGTCACCGCATCGTCAAGAGCCGCCATTATTGCAAAATCTGTTATCTCACCGGAATCATCGTTCCCTGCCTTCATGAGTATAAGCTGAGCCATAGGCGCAACTCCGTCAAAGCCACCCTCGGCATCGCCCTTGCTGTTTGCACCTATTATTCCTGCAACGTGCGTGCCGTGCGGATTTGCGGTATAAAGGTCTGTATCTCTGCCGTCATAATCGTATGCGAAGGGGATCTTTGCGCTAACGTAAGGGGATTCCTTATCAAAATAGGCAAAGTGATTGGATACGTTCATGCCACCATCAAGCTTTGTCTCTATATCCTCCTCGGTAAACTTCACCTCAGAGCCCGGCTCAAGATAAAATATCTTGCTGTTAACGTCAAAGCTGAGGTCTATTACCGCAACGGCTCTGCCCTCACCGCTATATCTGCTGTCAGCATACGAGATCTTATCGTATGCCTCAGCCTCCGCCTCACCGTCCTCAGAGCAGACGGTATAGCTGAGCGAGGCGTACACCCCACAAGCTCCGGGTATGCCGGATATTTCGGCTATGCAATCGGCAGCCGCATATGCCGAAAAGCCGTTCATTACGCTTTTGTAGGTATATATTATCTCGTTTTTGCTATCAAGCGAGAGAAACGCATCCTTAACAGCCTGCACGTCGCTGTCGCCGCAGTCAACGATAACAATCTCGGTTTCTTCCCCGGAAGTATAGGCAAAAGCAGAAAGAGAAAGCATTGAAATAAGCGTCAAAGCAATCAATACTGCGGCAAATATTTTATTTTTATCTATCCTACGATTGCAAAACATATCTACAACTTTTCCTGCCGTTTTTTCGGCACACTAACCCAGTATAATATAAAATATATTATATTATATCATACATCTATCCCTGCTTCAATAGTAATTTTTAAAAATTTAGAGAAAAAAGCACCCTTCCAAGCTAAGTGGTAGGGTGCTGTGCATTTATGCCGTGCATTTATCATTCTGCCATCAAAACGTCGGTTATCTCGCAGATATACGCTCTGTGATAATCCTTTCCGGGATAGCATGCCGGAATTATGCTTTTATCGATAAAGCAATCCTCGTCAAGATCGCCTGCGTAAAGCTTTCTTCCGACAAGCACCAGCTTTGCCTCGTCAAAATAAACGCCGTCCTCTATATCGTCTCTGGGAGTAAGTCCCGTTTCCTTCGCCTTATCGTAATCTCTTCCGCTTTTGGTACCGCAGAAATTGAGTGCGGATCGATATCCCTCTCCGAAAAATGAAAGGGTTATAATATCTGAGTTTTCGGCAAATTCATAGGTGTATCTCTGAGGTCTGATAACGCAGCAGAATACCCTCTTCTTCCATATGACGCCGATGCCTCCCCAGGAAGCAGTCATAGTATTGTATTTGCCTGTATTTTTGTCCTTTGCGGTAATGAGCATCCACTCATCTCCGATGGCATCAAAGAAATTGCAATCAATGTCAGATGTTCCGATATGCTTAAATTTTTTCATATTTAAAAACAAACCTCCACGTTATAATATGTGTAAATATTGCCGAGCGAAAGCAGCGCTTTTCGCCCGTATCTATACGTCCTTTTTTCCATTATATAACGATTGCGGATTTTTCACAATATCATACGCTCATTGTTTTCAATAATTTAAAAATTCTCACTCCTATTAAGTTTTTATCAAATAATATAATATTTTTATTATTATGTTTACAAAATAGTGTTTAAATGGTATAATTAGTCTGATATAATATGCATTATAATGCGTAAATTTTTCCTTTGAAGGCTTGAGATCAAGAAAGGCGGTCGGTTTTTTGAACGAATATTCTGCAAAAGCTCCGGGCAGACAGCTGCCTGCCGTCACGCTTATCCTCATTCTTGTGATAATTGCAGCCTTATCGGTATGGAATGCTCTCTCGGACTCAGCTCCGTTTATACTTGCCCTTGTAATACAGGCTCCGCTTTTTGCCATTGCCTTAAGCTCATACAGAAGTCCGCTCGTGCCTGTGTTTTCGCTTGTGGTCTTTGCTATGACTGTCGTGCTGTCGCACAGCATAGTATCGTCAATGATAGGAGCTATGTATCTGCCGATAGGACTTTCGGTTGCTGTATGCGCTATCAAAAAAAAGAGCTTTTCATTCACTTTAGCCACGTCGAGCGCGGTATTTATAGTCTACTACGCACTTTGCATTGCTGTAACGCTTCTTTCGGTCTTCAGCAAGCTGAATACAGATATCATAATCGAATACTTCGATGCTTTTAAGCAGACACTCTACGCACTGTACGGTCAGCTTGGACTTGACGAAGCGGTCACAGAACAGCTCGCAGTAACCTTTTTCGCATTCCTTCCGGCAAGCGTGACGGTATGTGCTATGGCAGTGACAGCCGTGGTGCTTTCGATATACAAGCGTGCGATCAGAGCTTTTGATCTGGCGCTTGAACTTCCAAACAGATGGGCACTTTCACTGTCATCGACCTCTGCGGTGGTCTACCTAATCAGCTGCTTTATCTATTTCGTGCTCGGTCAGCTGCTCGGAGATGCGATTGCGGTCACGTTCGGCAATCTGTTTATGATGCTTACACCGCTGTTTGCGGTAATAGGCTTCAAAAAGGGATATTCCCGTGTAAAGGAAGCAAGAGAGAGCGGACGATTCCCCGGCATTGCAGTATTTGCAATAATAATGTTCTTTTTTAATCCGTCTTATCTCGTGATCTTTCTTGGAATCTACGGTGCTTTTTCAGCATTCCCCGAAAAGAAGTTCACACGCATAGACCCCGACGATACGGATGACCATAAATAACGACATTACAATATACGAGAGCCGTAGGGCAAGCCCATACGGCAAAGAAAGGCAATATTATGCTTAAAAAACTGTTATCCAAAATAACCTACCGTCCAAATACGTCCACGCTTATATGTGCGGCAGTCTCAGCCGTGTGCGTGCTTGCGGTTTCTGTTTTATATCTGACCGGCATATTCAAGGGGGCTACACCCGGAATACTCTCGGTGGTGGGCTGTGCAATACTTATCTTTGCCTGCGACATACTGCTTGCTCGCTTATGGGGAGGTAAAAACGCACTTGGCAAAAACAATGCGGTCTTAAACAACATCACCCTTGATTTTATGGTAAACTTCTATATGCCCGTCATCATGTTTGACGAGGAGGGCAAGATCATATGGTATAACAGAGCTTTTGACGAGGGCTCTTATAACAAGAGCTCGCTTTACGGCAAAAACATTTCCGAGATCTGCCCTGCATCCGTAGCGGAGCTTACCTCAGAAAAAAATGCCGACGGCACCGACGTTTGCGCATTCGGAAGCAATTTCAGAGTCAAGGCTTATAAGATAACGCAGAGTAAGAATTACTATATCACCGTCTGGAAGGATCTTTCCGAGCTTAAGGAAGCATACGACAGACTGACAAGCGAAAGCACGGTCTTCGCATATATCGTTATAGATAACCTTGATGAGCTGATGCAGTACGTTCAGGAAAAGTACCGTGTTGCATCAGCCGAAATAGAGTCCATACTCAAGGCCTGGGCAGGCTCTGTCGGCGGTGTTCTGAAGGAATACGAGCGAGATAAGTTTATGTTCCTTTTCGAAAAGAAATATCTTGACGAGTTCGTATCGAAAAAGTTCGATATACTTGACGATATACGAAACATAAGAGTTGGCGACGACAACTTCTCGGTTACAGTTTCTATAGGCATAGCCAATATAGAAGGCACGTTTGAGGAAAAGGAAAGAGCGGCAAACGCCTCTCTCGATATGGCGCTTCAAAGAGGCGGAGACCAGGTGGTAGTCAAGAATGCCGCAGGGCTTGAATTCTACGGCGGAAGGACCAAGACCGTTCAGAAGCGCACCAAGGTGCGTGCAAGAGTTGTTGCAAACGAGCTTGTTGCTCTGATGTCAAAGAGCTCAAACGTTCTCATCATGGGTCACAGAAATGCGGACTTCGATTCCATCGGCTCATGCGCAGGTCTTGCAAGACTTGCAGCCTTTTGCGGAGTTAAGCGCAACATTATAGTCAACAAAAACGACCCCAATCTTACGAAATGCTTTAAAAAGATAGCCGCTCAGTCCGACTGTGAGGACCTTTTGATAAGTGCGGCAGATGCACAGGATATCATCACATCGGACACGCTTCTGGTGATCTCGGACGTCAACAATCCCAGCCAGTTCGAATCGCTTGAGATAGCGGAAAACGTCGGAAGAATAGCTATTATAGACCATCACAGAAAGACCGCAGAATTCCCGACACCGCCTGCGGTATCGTATATAGAGCCGTCGGCATCATCAACCTGCGAGCTTGTGTCTGAGATACTCGAGCAGTCGCTTCCGGCAGGCTCTATACCCAAGGAAGAGGCAGACCTTATGTTTGCAGGTATACTGCTTGACACCAAGCAGTTCAGCAGAAACACAGGCGTGCGTACCTTCAGTGCGGCGCTCTATCTTCGTGGCGAGGGCGCAGACCCTGCAGACGCTCAGGTCCTCTTCAAGACCACTCTTACGGATATCGCAAGAGAGGCTAAAATGGAAAACAATATCGTTATATACCGCAAGTCTATGGCTATCGCAGTCAGCGACAGCGACGATAACAGCCCCATAGACAGAATAGCCGCCGCAAAGGCCGCAGACAAGCTTTTGACCATCGACGGAGTTGCCGCATCATTTGCGCTCTGCCGCATCGATGACGTTATACACATTTCCGCACGCTCAAACGGAAGCGTTAACGTTCAGCTTATTCTTGAAAGGCTGGACGGAGGCGGTCACTACGATTCAGCCGCAACACAGTTAAAGGGTGCGGCGATGCCACAGGCACTGACAAGACTCAAGGAAGCTATTGACGCTTACCTTGCCGAGATATAAGGAGGAAAGAAAATGAAAGTAATTCTCACACAGGACGTAAAGGCTCAGGGTAAAAAGGGACAGCTGATAAACGTATCGGACGGATACGCACGCAACTTCCTTCTTCCCAAGGGACTTGCAATAGAAGCAGATCAGAAGGCAATGAACGAGCTTAAGAATAAGGCCGCGGCAGAGCAGCATCGCATTGAGGTTGAAAAGGCGGCAGCACGTGAGCTTAAGGAAAAGCTCTCCGCAGTTGTGGTAAAGATACAGAACGCCGCAGGTGCGGACGGCAAGCTTTACGGCTCGGTAACCTCCAAGGATATTGCAGAAAAGCTTTCCCAGCAGCACGGAATTGAAATAGATAAAAGAAAGATCCAGCTTCCCGACCCGATAAAGACCTTCGGTCAGCACGAGATCGAAGTCAAGCTTTATCCCGAAATAGTCGGAAAAATAAACGTTGTCGTTACTGACATCAAATAAGACCATGGCTGATATTTCAGGAGAATTTTCAAGAAAGCTGCCATTTTCACTTGAAGCGGAGCAGTCCGTGCTCGGCTCTATACTTATAGATCCCGCCTGCTTCAACGAAACGGCTACACTTCTCAAAAGCGAGGACTTTTACCTCGAAGAGCACAAGCAGATATATCTTGCAATGCAGGATCTTTATATCCAAAGCAGGCAGATAGATCTCGTAACTCTTATAGACACACTTGTAAAGCGCGGCGTTTACTCAAACGAAGAAAGCCTGAGCTACATAAAAATAATTGCCGAAACGGTTCCGTCCGCATCGAATATAAAGGACTATGCAACCATAGTACGAAACAAAAGCATGCTCCGCAAGCTTATCTCGGTCTGCTCCGAAATATCGGAGGAGGCTTTCTCAGAGCAGGAAGACATATCCATGATAATCGACCATGCCGAGCAAAAGATATTCGAGATAGCTCAGGGAAACGAAACGGGCGATTTTTCGCATATCAGAGACGTCCTTATATCATCGTACGAGCATCTTAAGCTGGTTGGCGAAAACAACGAAGAGGCTATGGGTATAAAGACCGGCTTCTCGGCGATAGATAACGTGCTTATCGGTATGGGTAAGGGTGACCTTATCCTTGTCGGCGCCCGTCCCGGTATGGGTAAGACCTCGTTCGTTATGAATATAGCGACTCAGGTCGCACAGCGCACCAAAAAGGCGGTCTGCATCTTTTCTCTCGAAATGTCGAGCGAGCAGATAGTAAGCCGTATACTCTCAAGTGAAGCGCTTATAAACAGCCGCAGTATGCGTACCGGTATCCTTACCGACGAGGAATGGAAAAAGCTTGCAGATGCATCCTCCATGCTCTCGGAATGCGATATGATGTTTGACGATTCAAACGGACTTACAATAACCGGAATGAAGGCAAAGCTCCGCCGTGTAAAGAACCTCGGTCTCGTCGTTATCGACTATCTGCAGCTTATGCAGAGTGATAAAAGGATAGAAAACCGAGTTCTTGAGCTGGGTGATATTTCCCGTAATCTTAAAATAATGGCGAAGGAGCTGGGAGTTCCGGTAATTGCCTGTGCACAGCTCTCACGTTCGGTTGAGCAGAGAGGCGGCGACAAGCGCCCCATGATGTCCGACCTTCGTGACTCGGGTGCTATCGAGCAGGACGCTGACGTTATTATGTTCCTTTACCGTGATCAGTATTACGATAAGGACAACCCCGAAACGCAGAATATAACCGAGGTCATCGTTTCCAAAAACCGCCACGGCTCTACGGGTACCGTAAAGCTTGGCTGGTTTGGCGAATACACTCGTTTCTCTACACTTTCCGATTTGGAAGAAGGTAACTGATCTGATAAGTAAAAACAAAACCGAAAACGGCAAATACACGCAAGAGGTAGAAAAGCTCTTCCTTTGCGCTGTAAAAGAATATAATATGATAGAGGACGGCGACGTCGTCCTCACAGCTTTTTCGGGCGGAGCCGATTCCTGCGCTCTGCTTGATCTTCTCTGCCGTTTTATCGGTGCAGACAGAATACACGCTATTCACGTAAATCACGGCATACGGGGAGAAGAAGCGGATGCTGACGAGGCCTTCTGCCGCTCGTTCTGCCATGAGCGTGGCGTGGCACTCACTGTCATACGTGCCGACATCCCCTCAATAGCCAAGGAAAAAGGAATGGGAATAGAGGAGGCGGCAAGGGATTTCAGATACCGAAATTTTGAGCTTATCGCAGATAAAAACGGGTGCTCAAAAATAGCGGTTGCGCACAACGCAGACGATAACCTTGAGACCGTTATATTCAACCTCGCAAGAGGAAGCGGAAGGAGCGGTCTTTCGGGAATTCCGCCGGTAAGAGACAGGATAATACGCCCCTTGATATTTGCGGACAAGCCCTCTATCGTAGGATACTGTACCGAGGCAGGCATCAGCTTTGCCGTTGACTCGACCAATGCAGATACCGAGTATACCCGAAACTTTATCCGCCACAGCATTATTCCGCAGATGAAAAGGCTGAATCCGTCGGTAACAGCTGCTACCACAAGATCGTGCCGTATACTCCGTGAGGACTCGGCATATCTTGATAGCATCGCAGACAACATCTCCGAGCACACGGCTACAAGTGAGCTTGCAGCTCTGCCATCGCCTATACTTAAAAGATTTATAATCAACCAATATAAGAAGCTACGCACCTCACAGCAGCTTGAGAGCGTGCATATAACCGACATCGTTTCGGTTATAAGAGATTGTCCCGATGTGATAAAATATATATCCCTTCCCGGAAAGACAAGGGCGGTCATCGGCAAAGGCTTTTCCATTGAAAAGGCTGAAGGCGCCGTCTGCGATACTGCCTCTGAAGCTTGGGGACCGATACAGCTGAGGCTCGGAGAAAACAAGCTTGAGCACGGTGATATTATAATACTTTCAAACAACAAAAAAGATATAATTACCGACAAAAATATTTACAAATTATCAATACACACTTCCGTTAATTCTGATAAAATTGTTGGTGCGGTATATGCACGCAAGAGACGGAGCGGAGATACCGTGCGATTCGGCGGCATGACAAGATGTGTAAAAAAGCTTTTTCAAGCTAAAAAAATACCGGCCGAGCAAAGAGCCGAAATTCCAATGATCTGCGACCGGAGCGGGATAATATGGGTTCCCGGCTTTCCTGCAAGGGACGGACTTTCAAAGGACGACGAAAACACCTTATATATCGCATACCTGAAAAAATAATTTTTTCGGATAAATAATCAATTTGGAGAATACGACATGTCACTCAGAAATGATATTGATCACGTGCTTCTCAGTGAAGCCGAAATAGATGAGATGGTAAAAAGAATAGCCGCGGATATCGACAGAGATTATACCGACAGTAATAAAAACCTTCTTCTTTTGTGTATACTTAAAGGGTCGGTCGTTTTTATGGGCGATCTTATGAAGTATATCACTGTGCCGCTCGAAATAGACTTTATGAAGGTCTCATCATACGGTAATGCATCCGTATCAAGCGGAACTGTCAACATAATCCTCGATCTTGCAAGGAAGGATATCTCAAGCCTTGACATCCTTATAGTCGAAGATATAATCGATAGCGGCAAAACGCTTTCATATCTCGTAAACTATCTCACTCTCAAGGGAGCAAGAAGCGTTCGCACCTGTACCCTTCTCGACAAGCCGTCAAGAAGAGAGGTCGATTTCACACCCGACTATTTCGGTAAGGTGATCCCCGACGAATTCGTCGTAGGATACGGTCTTGATTATGCCGAAAAATACAGAGCGCTCCCCTTCGTAGGAGTATTAAAAGAGGAAATATATTCCTGATCCGAGGCAGCTCGGATCGATTGCCGCAGTCTTGTGCGGCGTTTCATAATTCCGCGTACCGCACAGCTCTTGTGCGGCGTCGATGGGAGGTATTGAATTGAAAAATAAGAGCAACTTTAAAATAATAATTTTTTATATCGTTCTTATCGGTATCATTCTGTTTACTGCCGTTCCGCTTATGGATGGCATGAAGGACGATGATCCCGTATACAGCGACATAATAACAATGTTCAAGGAAGAAAAGGTAAAAGAGTTCGTCCTTGACGAATCAAACATCCTTGAAATAATAACTCAGGACGATAAAAAGCTGACCTATGCCGTCAGAGATATCGCCCTGTTCATAAACGATCTCGGCGACCTTATCGAGCAGCAGAAGGAAGCAGGCATTATAGTCAAGTACGACTACCCTGCGCCTATGCAGATACCGCTTTGGGTCTCGTTTCTTCCTACTATCATCCTCCTCGTCGTTTTAATAGTCCTTTTCTGGCTGTTCTTCATGCGTCAGACAGCAGGCGGCGGCAGGGGCAAGATAAACTCCTTCGGCAAGGCAAGAGTAAAGTTCGGTTAAAACGAAAAGGAAAGAGACGTCTTTTCAGACGTTGCAGGCGCTGACGAGGAAAAGGAAGAGCTTGTAGAAATAGTAGAGTTCTTAAAGGATCCCCAGAAATTCGCATCGCTTGGTGCAAAGATACCGCACGGCGTGCTTATGGTAGGCCCTCCCGGTACGGGTAAGACCCTTCTCGCAAAGGCAGTTGCAGGCGAGGCAGGAGTTCCCTTCTATTCCATATCGGGATCGGACTTCGTTGAGATGTACGTCGGTGTAGGTGCATCCAGAGTGCGTGACCTTTTTGAAACGGCAAAAAGACATAATGCAAGTATTATATTTATAGATGAGATCGACGCAGTCGGACGTCACAGAGGCGCAGGTCTCGGCGGCGGACACGACGAGCGTGAGCAGACACTCAATCAGCTTCTGGTTGAGATGGACGGCTTTGCCGGAAATCAGGGCGTTATCGTTATGGCTGCTACAAACCGTCCCGATATCCTTGACCCCGCTCTTCTCCGTCCCGGACGCTTTGACCGTCAGATAACTGTCAACTACCCCGACCTTAAGGGAAGAGAGGAAATTCTGAAGGTCCACTCCAAAAACAAGCCACTTGACCCGGCTGTGGATCTTGCAAAGATAGCACAGACCACCGTTGGCTTTACCGGTGCAGACCTTGCCAACCTTTTGAACGAATCCGCTCTTCACGCGGCACGTAAAAACAAGTCTATAATATCTATGGACGATATCGAGGAGGCTATGCTTAAGATCATAGTCGGAACGAGAAAGAAGTCCATGAAGCTAAAGGAAGCCGAAAAGCTCAAGACCGCATATCACGAGGCAGGTCACGCTATTATAGCGCATATCCTTCCCTCGCTTGACCCCGTAAAGCAAATATCGGTCATCCCCAGCGGAAAGGCACTCGGATACACCCTTAATCCGCCCGTTGAGGATAAATACAGCGTTTATAAGAACGGTCTTAAGGAAGAGATCGCAATGCTCCTTGGCGGAAGAGTTGCAGAAAAGATAATCTACGACGACATATCCGGCGGAGCATCAAACGATATACAGAGAGCAACCTCTATTGCACGTAATATGGTAACAAGACTCGGTATGAGCGACGAGCTCGGTCCGATCGCATTCGCATCAGAGCACAGCTCAGACGAGGTGTTCCTCGGAAGAGATTTCTCAAATTCCAAGAACTTCTCCGAAGAAACCGCCGCTAAGATAGACGCCGAGATCAAAAAGATTATCGACGGTGCATACCAGCTTGCAGAAAAAACTCTTCGTGATAATATGGATAAGCTCCACTTTATCGCTAAATATCTCTCGAAATACGAGGTTATGGACGACGCTCAGTTCGATGCTATTATGCAGGGCAATACCGACGAGGATGCCATCAACTTAATAGCCGAGGAAAAGAAGCGTAAGGCAGAAGAGGCAAACGAAAAGAGAAGACGTCAGCTCGAGGAAGAGAAGGCAAAGAAGGAAAAGGAGGAAGCCGCTAAGGCTGAAACCGACCCCGAGATGCCCGAGACTTCATCACCCGATAATCAAAGCAAAGAATAATCCAAAACGACCTGCGTTTATAAATGCAGGCCGTTTTTTCTCGCATAGATAAAACATACTTGACAATCGGACTTAATAGTGATATAATATAAAAAAATTGTATATATAAACCGTTGAAGCGGAGATAAAGGCAATTATGACCTCACAGAGAGCCTGGGTAGCTGAGAGCCGGGCAGGAAACAGATCGTCAAATGGACCGCTGAGGGTGCAGTCAACGGCGATAGCGTATGCATCGCTTAGTATTCTGCAACGTGATGGTATACGTAAGTTACCGGGGATATCGTGTATCCCGCAAAGAGCGCATGCGAGCCGATAAAGTCGCAGCGAAATCAAGGTGGCACCGCGGATAGTTTATTCGTCCTTGACAGATTTAATATTCTGTCAAGGATTTTTTGATTTAATTACCCAAAGGAGATATCCGATATGGTACTGCTTACAAAACGATGGCGACGCACAGCTTAAACCTACCTGAGAAAAAGGAGCAATTAGATGGCAATAACAGCAGCGGGCAAACATTTGATTCGTGGTCTTCAGTTTTTCCCTTTGACGGAACGGCAACGAGCAACGATATACATAGCAATGGAAACGGACGAACAGAAAGTGATGATAATGATGTATATGGCAAATCACGAACACGCAACGTATCAGGAACTTCTGAACGAAGTGGGCAGAATTTTAAAGATGACCCTGAAGAAGTAGAGCGTATCCTTGACAAACTAGTTTAATATGTTTAAATCTGTCGACGATTCTCTTATTATAAATATATAACATAATCTGAAATTTTATCTGCGCAAAAGCGCATAGCGGAGGAATATATAATGAAATTCAATAACGTTGATTTTGATACCTATTTTAACAATTATCCCGATAAGAACGGTTATTTCGGCAAATACGGCGGAGTTTATATTGATGAAAAGCTGAAGGCGGCTATGGCAGAGATCACAGAGGCTTATTACTCTATCTGCCAGTCAAGAAAATTCATCGCCGAGCTTCGCCGCATAAGAAAGGAATTTCAGGGCAGACCCACACCGGTATCTCACCTTGAAAGACTCTCGGATGCTCTTGGCGGAAGAGTTCAGCTTTATGCAAAGCGTGAGGACCTGAACCACTCGGGTGCGCACAAGCTCAATCACTGTATGGGTGAGGCGCTTCTTGCAAAATATATGGGCAAGAAAAAGGTTATAGCAGAAACGGGCGCAGGTCAGCACGGTGTTGCTCTTGCAACGGCGGCGGCATATTTCGGGCTCGAGTGCGACATCTATATGGGCTCGGTCGATATTAAAAAGCAGGCTCCCAACGTGGCAAGAATGAAGATCCTGGGTGCAAACGTAGTTGAGGTCACTCACGGACTTAAAACGTTAAAACAAGCCGTAGACGCCGCTTTTGACGCCTACAGCCGTGAATATAAGGATTCCATCTACTGCATAGGCTCAGTTCTCGGTCCGCATCCCTTCCCCATGATGGTTCGTGACTTCCAGAGCGTTGTCGGAATTGAAGCAAGAGAGCAGTTTATAGATATGACCGGACATCTGCCCAGTGCTATAGTTGCATGCGTTGGTGGCGGCTCGAATGCCGCAGGTCTTTTCGCAGGCTTCCTGAACGACCCCGTTGATATATACGGAGTTGAGCCTCTCGGAAGAGGCCCCAAGCTCGGTGACCACGCCGCAAGCCTTAAATACGGCACCGAAGGCATTATGCACGGCTTCAACAGCATTATGCTCAAGGATGAAAACGGCGAGCCGGCTCCCGTTTACTCGGTGGCAAGCGGCCTTGACTATCCCTCGTCCGGCCCCGAGCACGCATTCCTTCAGGAGATCGGCAGAGTTAAATACGACGTTATAGACGACGAGGAGACCATCGACGCATTCTTCAAGCTCTCGCGTCTCGAGGGTATAATCCCTGCTATCGAAAGCTCGCACGCAGTTGCATTCGGTATGAAGCTTGCAAAGACCATGGAGCACGGCTCAATCCTCATAAACCTCTCGGGCAGAGGCGATAAGGACATGGACTACGTTATAGAAAACTACGGAATAAGATAAGATTAATAGAAGGAGCAGATAACCACCAATAAGGGTTATCTGCTTTTGTTTTTACTTTTTTCAAAAAAAGTGTTGACTTTAACGTAGCGTCAAATGTTATACTGCACTCGAAAGGAGCTGATATCATGAAAATGAAGGAAGTTTGTGATAGAACGGGACTGACCGACAGAGCAGTTCGTTTGTATATCGAAAGCGGTCTCATCTATCCAGAAAAGAAAAGCAATTATACTGGGCGAAGTTCTATTTTTTTCAATGAAAAAGATATTGCCGCTCTTGAAACAGTCGCCACACTAAGACGTGCCGGATTTTCCATATCCGATATAAAAAATATGCTTGAATCGCCATCACTGATACCGACCATTATTGCCGATCACAAAAAAGAGCTTCGCAAGGAAATAACGGAAAAGCAAGCTGTAATTGCTGCTTTGGACGGAATTGAAGAAAAAACAGTAAACGATGCTCTCTCGCTTGCCTGCATACTCAGGACGTCTGCTTCTAAAGTAAATATACCAAAGGAGGATCATTCAATGAATTTTAAAGATGTTGAAAGAATTATCAAAAGACGAATCACTTCTGTCATCGCCGCAGTATTAATGCTTATCGGAGCCATCAATCTGTTTTTTCTCGGAATTGATACCTCATTTGCCGAGTTGTCTATTGTTCCTCAGGGAGGATATTTAAAGGAATATAAATGGATTCTCAACTCAGATGTCTTATTAGCTTTTCTTCCTGCGTTATTATTGACAGCAAGTGCTATCGCAGTTGTTATTTACATAGTGTATGGCAAGCTCATCTCATTAAAAATCTCTCTCGCATTATGCACGGCATCGGCAATTTTATTGCTTATTCTTCCAACGACTATTTCCAATAAAATGTATCTTTTTGAATTTATGAACTACCGATATTCGTTTATGCACAGCATATTATTTGAGAATTCCAAAGGATTTGACATATTTATATCCGCCTTAAAGTATCTCCCGTGCTTGCTGTCTGCATTGTTTATTATCATAGAAATGGCAAAAAGCCGCTCTAATAATACAGTGTAAAAGAATGCTTCACAGCAGTCTGTCAAAAGGCATCGCGAAAAATTGCGATGCCTTTCTTCTATCTGTCATATAACAGTTCCTTTCGTTTTGCACGTCTTACACGGTTGATATGTAGTTATAATCCCTGCTATCGAAAGCTCGCACGCAGTAGCGTTCGGTATGAAGCTTGCAAAGACCATGGAGCACGGCTCAATCCTCATAAACCTCTCGGGCAGAGGCGATAAGGACATGGACTACGTTATAGAAAACTACGGAATAAGATAAAAAAGTGCAGTCTTACGACTGCACTTTTTTATTTGGCTTACTGATTATATTCTACGATCACAGCTCTCTTGAGCATATTGTTCGCAAGAAGCGTAACGTCAAGAGCATCAATAAATTTATCACCGTTCAGATTTGAAGGATCTCCCTCCTCGGCTTCGGTAAGCAGTACCGCCACCAATCTTGAAACGTCAAGAGCATCGATAAATCCGTCACCGCTGATATCTCCGGGGATAAGATCGATCTCACCAAGATCTATATTTTCGCCCGAAATCGGAACGTTTTTCACGGTATAAGAAAGATGTCCGATCATCTTGAAGGTTATGCTGTAGATGCCATTCGGTATCTCGCTTATATCAAACTGTTCGTTTTCCGATTCGATAATATATTCATTTTCTGCGTCAGATACCGTTATCTGAACTGCGCCTGCAGCGTTAGCACTTGAAATATCCGCATATAATACGACGTCCTTCTGTGCTCCGTAATTGAATATTACGGGAATATGTCCAAACGGCATTTTGCCGGTGTTTACGTCTACCAGAGCCCACTCCTCTTCGCTTCCTGCATAATATATCTTTTCAAGCGAAGCGATATTTGCAAAGGCCATATCCGCTATTTGATTGATTGTCTTGGGTATAACTATTTCCGTTATACCGTAACATCCGTTAAATGCCGCTTCTCCTACCGTTACTATACCTTCCGGCAATTCCAATTTACCGCTGAAGCCCCTGCAGCCGTTAAACGTAAAGTCGTTTATAATCGTTATGTTTTCAGGTATCACAAGCTCTCCCGTGAAGCCGCTACAGCCATAAAAAGCAAATACGTCTATTGACGTTAGGTTTTTCGAGAGCTCAAGAGAGCCGTTAAAGCCGCTGCATTGATAGAATGCATTTCTTCCAATAGTCTGCACGCTCTCCGGTATCAGCAGATCGCCGGTAAAGCCCTCACAGCCCCAGAAGGCAAGTTCCTCTATTCTTTCGAGCGATTCGGATAATACAAGCTCACCGTCAAAGCCCGTGCAGGCTCTGAATGCCGCCATACCTATCGACGTTACTGTATTCGGTATAATAAGACCACCGCTGAATCCACTGCATCCTAAGAACGCACTTGATCCTATAGCTTCGATATTTGAGGGTATCAAAAGCTCTCCGCTTAGAGCATTACAATTCATAAAAATACCGCTTGAAAGGCTTGTAAGCCCGCTTCCAATGGTAAGAGTACCGTCAAAGCCGCTCGTAGCAAAGGCGTTGTTTCCTACAAAAGTTACGCTATTTGGGATAATGAGATCACCGGACAGATTTGCACATTCAGCAAATGCCTCATCCTTGATGGTCTTAACTCCGCTGCCTATAGTGAGCGTACCGTCAAAGCCGGATCTGAAAAAGGCACTTTCCCATATTTCAGTCACACTGTCGGGAATAACGATATTACCCCTGATATTTGTAAGTCCTGCAAAAGCACATCTTCCTACGGTCTCCACGCCGTTCTCTATCTTAAGAGCGGTAATTTCGTCTGCGTACTTGCCCCAGGGAGCTGTGCCGATTATAGCATCGCCTTCATTTATATAATAGTAATTGTTCATTGCGCCGCTTCCGCTGATAACGAGTGTGCCGTCATCCAATATCTCCCACGTAAGCGATTCTCCGCAATCTCCTGCCTTTACTCCGTAGTCAAATTCTTTCACCGCATAGCGGATGCAGTTGTTTCCTTCGGTCATATCTATTTGACCCCACTTTGATTCAGAGCCACTATAATAAACTCTTTCAACCAAAAGGCATCCGTTGAATGCATATTCACTGATCAATGTAAGCGAGCCGGGCAAATACACATCGGTAATATTCTCGCACCAATCAAATGCAAATGTACCTATAGTTTCAACGCTTTTACCTATCTTAAGACTGCTGCCAAAGCCTCTGCACTGAGAAAACGCCCGCTCACCTATATTAGTTACGCTGTCAGAGATAACAAGGTCGCCCGTAAAACCGCTACAGCCGGCAAAAGCATCGCTACCTATAGTTTCTACGCTATTTCCTATGGTAAGCTCACCGTCAAAGCCTTCGCATCCTTCAAACGCTAAGATTCCTATTTCAGTTACATCATCGGGGATAACGAGATTGCCTGTAAAGCCGGTGCAGCCAACGAAAGCACTCTGCCCTATAGTCTCAACGCTATCTCCTATCGTGAGCGTACCGTCAAAGCCTGTACAGTTAAGGAACGCAGCGTTTCCTATTGTAATAACGCTGTCGGGAATAACAAGATCGCCCGTAAGGTTCTCACACCACATGAACGCTCCCTCACCGATCGACTTAAGTCCGCTTCCAAGCGTAAGAGTTCCGGTAAGATCCTCACACATAACAAAAGCTCTTGCATTTATTGCTTCAACGCTATCGGGGATAACGAGACTGCCCGAAAGCTTGTTGCAGCTATTAAACGCCTCGTCATCAATGATCCTTACAGAATTGCCTATAACAAGGCTTCCGTCAAAGCCCGTACAGCTGCCAAACGCAGCGTATCCTATATATTCAACGCTGTCGGGTATAACGAGATCGCCGCTAAGTCCGACGCAGTTGTAAAACGTGTAATTTTCTATTCTCTTAAGCCCACTCGGAAGATCGAGCTCTCCGGTAAGAGAAGAGCAACTCCAAAACGCGTGACTTCCAATAGTTGTCACGGAATCGGGAATAACCAGTTTGCCGTTCAAATTGCCGCAGCGGTTGAACGCACTGCTTCCTATATAAGTTACACCGCTTGGAATGATAAGATCACCGACAAGTCCACTGCATCCAAAAAAAGCTCTGTCTGATATAGTTTCAAGTCCGCTTCCTAAGGTAAACGTGCCGTTAAAGCCCGAGCAGTCCTCAAAAGCTCCTTCTTCTATAGCCACAACGCTGTTTGGAATGACAAGAGCACCTACAAATCCACTGCATCCGTAGAAAGCGTTGTTTGATATGCTCTCCAGTCCGCTTCCTAACACAAGAGTACCGTTAAGACCCGTACAGTTCATAAAAGCATAGCTGCCTATCGTCACAACACTGTCCGGTATAACTATCGATCCCGAAAGATTCGTCAGTTCGCAAAAAGCATACTCGCCTATATACGTTATTCCATCGGTAAGCTCAAGCTTATATATTGAATCCTTAAACTCATACCACGGATAGCTGTACGCAAGCTCGATAGGCTCTTCGGGCACTACCTCTTCCGGTAACACCTCTTCACCATTTTCTTCCGCAAGCAGTTGCACCGAGTAACTAAGCGGCAATTCGGGCACTACTTCAATAGGTGGAACAGGTTCTACCTCTACAATTGGAGGTTCGGTATCCGATCCTTTCTGATACACATAAAAATCGTCCATCGCACCGCTACCGCTGATGGTAAGCGTGCCTTCGCTGTCAAGCGACCACGTAAGGCTTTCGCCACAGTCACCGGATGCGACGCTTTCTGCCGCAAATGAAGCAATCGACAGCAAAGCGGCAAGTACCGTCACAGCTATTACCGCAAGAACAATTCGTTTTAAGATTCTGATGTTCATTTTTAAAGACCTCTTTTCAAAATGTTACCTATTAATTATATCTCGTAAAGCGTTCAGTGTCAACCCTACAAAAGCTCGAAGTGCTTCTTTTCGCTTTTTAATATTCCCTCTCTTTGCATCTTTCCGATCTCTGCCGAAAGTCCGCTTCGCTCAACGCCGAGATAGTCGGCAAGAGCCTGGCGGTCATACGGAATTTCAAACGAGCGTCTTCCCGTTTCCTTTGCCTGTATCAGAAGATACGCCATCAGCTTTTCTCTGGTTGAACGCTTTGACGTGACCTCTATTTTTTGATGAAAGGCAATATTCTTGCTCGCAAGGTCCTTCATAAGATTGAATATAAGCTGTCTGTGGAAGCTACAAGCATTTGAGCAGGAGTGAAGTATCCGCTCACAGTCGATAAACATTATCTCGCAGTTATCGTTTGCGACTATGCTGACAGGCATCGAGCGTATACCTGCGCAGGCAAACGATTCACCGAAAAGCTCGGATGGCAGTACCTGTGACACTATGCTTCGGTTGCCGTAGTAATCATCCTGCACTATCCTCACCGAGCCCGACAAAACTATACCGACGCTGACCGCTGCCTCACCCTCGGATATAACGGTATCCCTTTTCCAGAATCTTTCGACTCTTGCCCGAAGACAGCCAAGTATTGCTATCAGATCCTCGTCTGCTATGCCGTTAAACAGACTGCATTTTCTTAAAATCTCAAAATATTTTTTCATTTTTCACCTTTTGTTGAAATTTCAACATACTTTCAAAAAATATTATAGTACAATGTGAGTGTAAAATCAAGAGCGATTGAAAAATCGCATATTTTGGAGGTAAAGATAATGCTTAGAAAGATAATAAAAATAGATCAGGAAAAATGCAACGGATGCGGCGCTTGCGCTGCTGCCTGCCACGAGGGCGCTATTGAAATGGTGAACGGCAAGGCAACACTCACTCGTGAGGACTACTGCGACGGTCTTGGCGACTGTCTGCCTGCCTGCCCGACCAATGCGATCACCTTTGAGGAGCGTGAGGCTCCTGCATATAACGAGGAAGCAGTAAGAGAAGCAAAGATGAAGAAGCACGGCGTTCTTCCCTGCGGATGCCCCGGAACTCAGTCCAAGGCAATAAAGAGAGAGTCCGCCGCCGTATGCGATGCGCCTCCGACCGAAAGTCAGCTTACACAGTGGCCGGTACAGATCAAGCTGGTTCCGGTAAACGCCCCCTATTTCGACGGAGCAAATCTGCTTATCGCCGCAGACTGCACTGCTTACGCTTACGGTAACTTCCACCGTGAATTTATCAGAAACCGCATAACTCTGATCGGCTGCCCCAAGCTTGACGAGGGCGATTATGCCGAAAAGCTTACGCAGATCATCGCAAATAACGATATCAAGAGCGTTACCATCGTGCGCATGGAGGTTCCCTGCTGCTCCGGTATCGAAAATGTGGCAAAGCGTGCCCTTCAGGCAAGCGGAAAGTTTATTCCGTGGAGAGTAGTAATAGTTTCAACAGACGGAAGAATTATTGAATAAAATCTTGAAATAATTGGATTTGTGCTGTATAATTAGGTTATATTAATTACAGCTACAACCAAAGGAGAGAAGACAATGTTTATTACAGACAGCATTAAATATATCGGAGTTAACGACCACGACGTAGATCTGTTTGAGGGACAGTACGTCGTACCGAACGGAATATCCTACAACTCTTATGCAATAGTTGACGAGAAGATCGCAATTATGGACACGGTCGATGCCCGTTTCACACACGCATGGCTGGACAATATCCAGAACACGCTCGGCGACAGAAAGCCCGATTACCTCGTTATTCAGCATATGGAGCCCGATCACTCGGCTAATATCGTTAACTTTTTAAGAACCTACCCCGACGTTACTATAGTTTCATCCGAAAAGGCCTTCGCTATGATGAAGAACTTTTTCGGTACCGATTTCACCGATAACCGCATAGTAGTCGGCGAGGGCGATACGCTCTCACTCGGCACCCATACGCTCACCTTCGTTACTGCACCTATGGTGCACTGGCCTGAGGTTATAGTAACCTACGACAGCACCGACAAGGTACTCTTCTCTGCTGACGGTTTCGGAAAATTCGGTGCCCTTGACGCAAAAGAGGATTGGGCAGACGAGTCAAGACGTTATTTCATAGGTATAGTCGGTAAGTACGGCGCTCAGGTGCAGAGCCTTCTCAAGAAAGCCGCTACCCTCGATATTCAGAAGATATGCCCCCTTCACGGTCCCGTTCTCACAGAAAATCTCGGTTACTATCTTGATCTTTACAATACATGGTCAAGCTATCAGCCCGAGAGCGAGGGTATCGTTATAGCATACACCTCGGTATACGGCAACACCAAGAAGGCAGTTCTTCAGTTTGCCGAAAGCCTTGAGGCAAAGGGATGCCCCAAGGTAGTTATTCACGACCTTGCAAGATGCGATATGGCTCAGGCAGTTGCCGACGCCTTCAGATACAGCAAGCTCGTTCTTGCAACCACCACCTATAACGCAGACGTCTTCCCGTTTATGCGTGAGTTTATCGATCATCTGACCGAAAGAAATTTTCAAAACAGAACGGTTGCCCTCATTGAAAACGGAAGCTGGGCACCTTTAGCGGCTAATGTAATGAAGGATATGCTTGCAAAGAGCAAGAACCTCTCCTTTACCGACACCACGGTAACAATCCGCTCTGCGCTCAATGAGGAAAGTGCCGCTCAGCTTGAGAGCCTCACAGACGAGCTCTGCCGTGAGTATCTCGCTCAGGGAGATGCTACCGCAAACAAGAACGACCTTTCTGCTCTCTTCAACATCGGTTACGGTCTTTACGTTATTACTTCAAACGACGGCAAGAAGGACAACGGCCTTATAGTTAACACTGTAACTCAGGTCACAAGCACCCCCAACAGACTTGCAGTCACCATAAATAAGGAAAACTACTCCCACCACGTTATCAAGCAGACAGGCAAGATGAACATCAACTGTCTTACCGTAGACGCTCCGTTCTCGGTATTTGAGGCGTTTGGCTTCAGAAGCGGAAGAAACGTTGACAAGTTCGAGAACTGCACACCTCTCCGCTCGGATAACGGTCTGGTATTCCTGCCGAGATATATCAACTCCTTTATGTCGCTTAAGGTTGAGCAGTATATAGACCTCGACACTCACGGAATGTTCATCTGCTCGGTAACCGAAGCAAGAGTTATCTCCGATAGAGAAACGATGACCTACACCTACTATCAGAACAACGTCAAGCCCAAGCCCGAAACCGAAGGCAAGAAGGGCTACGTCTGCAAGATATGCGGATACGTTTACGAGGGCGATACACTTCCTGCAGATTATATCTGCCCCCTCTGTAAGCACGGCGCATCCGACTTCGAGGAGATAAAGTAACGTTTTATAGAAATACGATGGAATGGAAAAAATATTGCCGCCAAAAATGGCGGCTATATTTTATTCTGTCGCTTTTTATAAAAGCGACGCAACCCTACTTTTTTGAAAAAAAGTAGGCAAAAAACTTTCAAAATAACAAGCTGATGTGCAAACACCTTGCTCTATGTAAAATGCCCCGATTATTTTGGGAAAGTAGGCAAAAAACTTTCATAATACTGACTGCTTGCTAAAAGATGCAGCAACTGCTTATATTTATTGACACCCACCGACCGTATATCATGGTCGGTGGGTGTTGTTCTTACATCGCTGTTATTTGTAAGGTCTGACGTCCAGTCGCATCAAATCCGTAAGAGAGCCTTCCCCAGCGGGGGAAGGGGGACCACGATAGTGGTGGATGAGGTGTTGCTATGCAAACGATTTAATCTGAGGCATAAATGATATGTTTTTTGACACCTCATCCGTCCCATCCGGCGACACCTTCTCCCGCTGGAGAAGGCTTACATAAAACGACCTCTCAGAGATCGTTTTTTGTGTTGTTCTTACATCGCTGTTATTTGTAGGAACGCACAGTCCTTCAATAAACTATTTGCTGTTTAGTTTTTTCAGCTAAATTTATAACGGTTTTACCCTTTCTTTCTGCGATTTTTTTAAATTGCGAAGCTCCGCCTATTTCTGTTTCAACATATGTTACTACCGTATCCGACTGATCTATCATCCATATATTGCGTTTATATATCGCATACCGTCTCGGCACTCCGCCAAGACATTCCGGATACACCGTATCAGTATAATCAAATCCATCGTTTTGGCTTTTTACCCCAGGCATATAAGCCAAGGCTACCGCATAATCAATATGCGAATATTTATTTTTCAATTTTTTCAGTACTTTTCTAACAAAAAAGTCAAAGTTCCCTTGATTGCCAACATAAAAAAATGTGGCTTCTTTATTCTCAATTAAATATATTAATGACTGCTCTAATAACTGCTCTATTATCATGGGTGTATTCTTATGCCCGAAAAACGCAACGGTAATTTTGATTGCCCCCTTATTATCCGTTTTATACAGTTTAACATAACGGTATTTATATTACAAGTATTGTGTATAAAAATATTCAAAATAAAGGTAAAATAATTACAGTAAGGTGGTGATGTTATGAATACGCACGATAGACTTCGTCAATTAATGCAGGAGCGCGGATGGAGTGAATACCGTCTCGCAAAGGAATGCGGACTTTCGGAATCTACTTTAGCTAATATTTTTCGCAGAAACACCTTGCCATCTATAAGCACACTTGAGTCTATCTGTAACGGATTCGGCATCACTCTTTCTCAGTTTTTCACTGAAAACGAGACTGTTGAGCTTACTCCTCAGCTCAAAGAAGTGTTTGACTGTTGGGTATGTCTTACTCCGGAGCAAAAGGATGCAGTTATTCATATAATGAACGCATTTAATAAAAACAGCTGATACGATATGAGCATGTTCATAGGCTTATACTGACAAAACAAAAGATTAAAACGGCGGGCGAGGATAGGCCACCGTCTTCCTCATTTGCTATGTTC
>JAZSMJ010000034.1:0-64991 GCA_045535815.1 Eubacteriales bacterium | reverse complement strand
AGCGTAAGCAATGGCTTCGGCCGCACAAGCGGTACGGAAGGTGATTTCGGCAGTGTTGATGCCGCTGTTTTTCAAAGCGGTAAGGATCTTGTCGGTTTCGGAAAGTTCCTTAATGACAACAACAGGTACGTATTTTTCCATAAAATGGCCTCCTTATATATGCGCCGTATACCTTGATAAACGGCGAATTTCTAACTTATTTTTGGTCGAATTTTTCCAGCATGTCCCAGACACCCAGCATATACATAATGCCGAGAGCACGGTCATAAAGGCCATAACCCGGGCGAACCTTACCGGGACCTTCGTCCCAAAGGTGACGACCGTGGTCGGGACGAATGTAGCCCTCAAAGCCACAATCATGGTATGCCTTCAAGATATCCAGAATGCCGGTATCACCATCGCAATCCCGGTGGCTGGCTTCAGAGAAGTCACCATTTTCGAAATGCTTGACGTTACGGATGTGGGCAAAGGCGATACGGTCGCAGTGCTTGCGAACAATGTCAGCCACGTTGTTATTGGGATCGGCTCCCAGACTGCCGGAGCAAAGGGTCAGGCAGTTGTATTCGTCATCTACCATGCGCAGGAAACGATCGATATTTTCTTCGTTGATGAGAAGACGAGGCAGACCAAAAATATCCCAGGGAGGATCGTCCATATGGATAGCCATCTTGACATCGCATTCCCGGCAGGTGGGCATGATGGCTTCCAGGAAGTACTTCAGGTTGGCCCAGAGCTTCTCGTGGTCTACGCCTTCGTATGCCTTGAATAATTCGTCAAGCTTTGCCATGCGTTCCGGTTCCCAGCCCGGGAAGGACATGTTGTACTTCTCGGTGAAATCCAAAATGTACTTTGCCATGGCATTGTAGTCATCCTGAATCATGTTCTTTTCATAGAACAAGGCAGTGGAACCATCCCCTACCGGATGGAAGAGGTTGCTTCGGGTCCAGTCAAAGATGGGCATAAAGTTATAGCAGATAACCTTGACGCCGTATTTCGAAAGGTTGCGAATGCATTGCTTGTAATTTTCGATGTACTTATCACGGGTGGGAAGCCCAATCTTGATGTCATCGTGAACGTTGACCGATTCGACCACGTCCATATTGAAGCCATACTCGTCTAACTGACGCTTGACTTCGGCAATCTCTTCTTCTTCCCAGACTTCGCCGGGCATTTTATGATGTAATGCCCAAACGATGCCTTCCACACCGGGAATTTGTTTGATATCCGAAAGCTTGATGTTATCGTTGCCTTCGCCATACCAGCGGAATGTCATTTTCATTGGCATTGATTCTTCCTCCGTAATATCACTTCAATCGGGATTTGATGGTCATCTGCGACCCAGTATCTTCATTATACCACGGGCTTTTCAAAAAAACAACTCAA
The DNA here is from genome assembly GCA_045535815.1 of Eubacteriales bacterium. Lineage (GTDB taxonomy): Bacteria > Bacillota > Clostridia > Oscillospirales > CAG-272 > JAZSMJ01. The sequence continues at coordinate 63,608 of JAZSMJ010000034.1, read as the reverse complement.
ACATTCGCTTCATGTGAAAAAATAAAAAGTTTTAAGTAAAGAAAAAGCTCCGAATCCTTCGATACGGAGCTTTGGTGACCCGTAGGAGAATCGAACTCCTGTTACCGCCGTGAAAGGGCGGTGTCTTAGCCGCTTGACCAACGGGCCTTATTTATTTGTGTGACGCCGATGCCGTATGGTAGCGGAAGTCGGACTTGAACCAACGACCTGTCGGGTATGAACCGAATGCTCTAGCCAACTGAGCTATTCCGCCACATTTGACTGCCGAAGATATTATCCAAAATCCTCAAGCGCTTGATTATTATATCACGGGATTTGCGATTTGTCAACACTTTTTTTAACTTTTTTCTTCTATATTTATTTTTTATCGGGGAAGGATACGGACAGGCTCTTTTTTTGACCCTCAAAATCACAAATTGTAAGCAAAAAACTTGCTTTATTTATAGTATTTGTAGTATAATATTATATATCGTTTTATTTTACGAGGTGAAAGAAATGGCGTTGACCTTCAAGGGTGGTATACCCGTAAAGGAAATAGAAACGGCTTGCGGATTTGATCTGCGTCTGCCCGAGCTTTGCGACGATATGCTATCGGGTGATTCTCCGCTTACCGCAAAAGGACTTCTGAAGGTATGCATCGGCACAAGCGGTCTTACCCCCGACGTGAAGGCGGGAGATACCGTTATGCGCGGTCAGCTTATAGCAGATGCGAGTGGCGATAAAGACTGCCCCGTATATTCAAGCGTCAGCGGAAGTGTCTGCGGTGTTACCGAGAGCACGGTGACGGTCTTGACCGACACGGCTGAAGAAGAGGTTATGCTTTCACCCTTTGAAAAGCCTTTAAAGGATGCAGACACAGACGAGATCGTCGCACGTATCAGAGAGTGCGGAATAATGTCACAAGGTAAGCCTCTCCACCAAAGGATAAAGGACCTTGTCGGCACGACGGCTATCGTCATAAACTGCGCTTCGTGCGCTCCCTTTCCTTCGGGCGATATGTTTGAAGCGGAGCTTGACCCCCGTGCAGTATGCGGAGGAGCAAAAATACTCCTCAAGGCTCTGTCCGTTCCATATGCAGTATTTGCGGTAACCGAAAATAATATACATATACTAAAGCCACTTCTTAACGCAGTATCGGACGATAAGCTTTTCAGAATATCAGAGCTTAAGGCAAAGTATCCTCAGCAAAACGAGGCTCTGCTTTACTATTCCCTTTCGGGAAAGGAGCTTGTCGTGAATGCCCTTCCCTCTCCTATGCCTGCAGGAATATTCTCGCTCTCAGACTGCATTGCCGTTTATAACGCATTCGTTTACGGCAAGCCGTTTATAGATACCACCGTTTCGGTATACGGAAGCGGAATGAAAAAGCCCAAGGTGGTAACCGTTCCGATAGGAGCTTACCTTAAGGATATAGTCGCCTACTGCGGAGCAGAGGCCGGATGCGATATCTACTCGGGCACTCTTCTTTCGGCAAGCAAAACGGATGATGACGCCTGCATAACCGGAGAGGTAAGCTCCCTTATAGTAGATTTTCCAAAAAAGAAGACGGATGCCGACATTGAGTGCTGTATCGGTTGCGGAAAATGCACGGCGGTCTGTCCTATGCGCATAATGCCGATAGCGATAGCGCAAAGCGCCCGTAAAGAAAGCTACGACAAATGCAAGGCGCTCGGTGCACAATACTGTATCGAATGCGGAAGCTGTTCGTTTATATGTCCGCAGGGCATTGATATATGCGGTGCTGTAATCTCTGCTAAGGAGGCCACCGTGGAAGAGTGTCTTCCCGAAGAGCCTCTCCCCGAGGAAACTATTCCCGAAGAGCCTGTTTCGGAAGAGCCTGTTTCGGAAGAGCCTGTAATAGAGGAAGAATCCCCCAAGGAAGAAGCAAAGCCCAAAAGCTCAGGTAAGGGCAAAAAGAGCAAAAAAGGAGGAGGCAAAAAGAAAAAATGAAAGCTCAGTTGATAAAAACCTCCAAAACCGCAAGCTCTGTCAATATAGATATGATAATAGCGCTTTTGCCCGTAATTATATTTGCATCTGCAACGTTTGGCGCAAGAGTGCTCGCAATAGTCGCCGTATCGGTGGTAAGCGCAATTATCACCGAAGCATTATTAAGCTTTTTGCTTAAAAGAAATACAGTATCGACAGCTACGTCGGGCGCCGTGACGGGTCTGCTCATCTCGATAATGCTACCGCCGTCTGCGCCAATATGGATGGGCTGTGTCGCATCGGTATTCGCCGTGGCAGTAATAAAAATATCGCTGAAAGCCGTCGGCAGTAAGATAATACCAAACCCGAGCGCAACCGCAATATTACTGCTTTGCTCTATATTCGGAAATAAGGCGTATCTTTCGCCCCTGCCGAATTCCGAGGGCTCGGCGCTTGAGTTATCTCCCTCATCTCTCTTCTTTTCAGATGCAGCGCAGGATATTTCGGTCTTTGATCTGCTCACCGGAAACAGAGCAGGACTTATCTGCGAAATATCTATCCTTCTGTGCATAGCAGGCGGAATTTACCTTATCTGCAGAAGGGCGGTTGACAGACATATCCCGATATCGTTTATAGCGACCTATACCGTAGCACTCTATCTTCTCTCATCATTTGATATTCAAAGGGCGCTGCTCGGACTTATCTGCTCGTCAGTTATCCCGATAGCAGTATTTATTGCGCCCGACGGCATCTCAACACCCATGAACAAGAGCGCAAGGCTGGTATTTGGTGCGCTTGCAGGCGCTTTGTCTGCCACGCTCAGCGTTCTTTTTGGACGTGATGCCTCGCTTTTCGCACTTATTATCGCAAACCTTCTTGCATATCCTTTGGATATGCTTCTTCGCCCTGCCGTTTTCGGCGTAGGAAAAGGAAAGAAAGCATGATAAGGCTGTATGCAAGTCCTATCGTGGATAGCTCTGCAAAAGGTCAAAGCAAGTGCGCATATGAGCTGCTTTTTTCTGCGCTCAGGCGTGATTTCGGAATAGACACCTCTTTGTCCGACATATCAAAAACACAGCTTGGCAAGCCGTATTTTGCACAAGGCAATGCCAAAGGGATATTCTTCAGCATATCGCATACAAGCTCACTTGCAGTCTGCGCAATATCGGACGAGGACGTTGGCGTTGACGCCGAGCGCTCCGACAGAGAGGTAAGCGAGCGGATACGTAAGCGATGGTTATGCGACTGCGATGCCGATGAATCGCTAAGCGCATGGACTGCGCTCGAGAGCAAGGGAAAGCTGATAGGCTGTGGCGTCAGCAATTCTGCTATGCTTGAAGAAGACATCAGCGTTAAGCACTACACCCTGTCATCAAACGGCGTAGAATACACCGTCGCCCTCGCTTCACGTAAGCACCCCGAGAAATTCCCTGATAAAATAGAGGTAATTTTATAGCGGGAAAACCTTTTTTATAAAAAAGGTTTTCCCGTACCCTTTCCCAAAAACTTTCAGGGCATTTTTCTTGGTTAGTTCTAACATACATCAAAAAACCGACAGTCGGAGTTTGACTGTCGGTTTTAAATATACCGTTTTGTTAGCACAGCAACTTGTATTATGAAGTTTTTGCCCGGCTTCTCACCACGAAGTCAAACAAAAGAGCTTTTTCAGTCTTTTACAAATTCTGCTATATCCTCTATTTTACAATCCAGCGCCTTGCAAAGCTTATCAATAGTCTTTGTCTCTATATTTTCATTTGCCTTAAGCCGTCTCACCGTCTTACTATCTATTCCGCATTCCTCACGCAAAGTATAAGTGGATATTCCCTTTTCTTTCATAGTTATCCAAAGCTTATCAAAAACAATCATATATAAACCATTTTCAAAAATTCTTTTATTAAATTATTTATTTGAATCGTATAACTCTATTTCCATATTCTCTTTTACATATACATTAGGTCTGGAAATTTTATACAACTTCAATCCATTTACTTTTATATATGAAATATCCTCTATATCCATAATCTGTAATTCATATAAATTAGATTGAGTATATTTATTAAAACGATTTAACCTAACACTTGAATTAATAACAATATCATATTCTTGTACGGCTCCATCTGATAAAACAACTATTATTTTTGCTCCTTTAGGAATTTCAACACCATACTGGGCTCCATTCCAGTTTAATCTAAAAGAAAAATTAATAACTCCTTCTAAATCAATAGATTTTTCTAAAAGCACATTGGAAACAGTTATTAAGTCAGATGTTATAACTATATCATCAACCGATATTTCATCAACACGTTGAAATTTACGAGCGAATGTTTGTAGCTCTTGCTGAGCATCTAATGCCATTTTTTGATTGTTCAATACTGATATATGACATACCAAACCAAAAATCAAACACCCACAAAGCATAGTTGCAGTATAAATAATAGCTGAAAGAAAAACCTTCTTTTTTGTTCTTTTGATATTTATTTTCGATTTAAGCTCATCATCTTCTATTTTTTGTTGGTAGTTCTTCCTTATTTCATCTACATACATATAAAACGGAACTATTTCTCCGTCAATTTTTATCGGCTTTTCAACAATTGGAGAATGTTTTTTAAAATCATCAAAAATGCAGTCAATCAACTGCATATCAAAAAATACAGGTAAACTGTTAATTTTATAATTCACAAAAAACAAAAGATCTCGTAGGTTGCATACAGTAATTTCAGATGTGGTATTTTGGATTTTTAATTCACATACAGGGTTAGTAAAAACTACATATGAATATATTGGTACGGCTGGGTAAAGCTTTGAAATTGCGTCGATATGATATCTGTTTTGTTCAACCGGATTTACAAACGTATTATTTCTTGATGTTCGGAAATACTGAGTCCATATTTTATCCTCAATCTTTCCGTAAATAGTCCCTTTGTAATGTTTTATCTCAAAAACATATATTCCGGTTTCATGAATCATTAAAAAGTCTATCTCGGTTGTTTTTCCATTTATCGTTGGAATTTGAAGATTCATAAGCATTTTGCATGTTCCGGGTATATTCATGTAAAGCTCTTTAAAAACCAAAAACTCCCCGTAGTAGCCTTTGCCTCTTTCATCCCATAATTCACGCTGTTTTTCGATATCAACATTGGTTAATTCATAATATGTTTTATTAATATCAACCATTTACAAAATCTCCACAAAATTTACTACATTTTGATTATATCATATTTTTTGTATATGTCAATGCGTTTAATGTGTATTAAGATATCGGAGTAATTAGTATTAATATATTTAAAAATTCTTGCTTTACCAAAACTTTAATAAAAAACCGTTTTGTTCGCACAGCAGCTTGTATTATGAAGTTTTTTGCCCCGCTTTTTTTCAAAAAAGCGGGAAATAAATTATAGCCGCCTGAATGGCGGCTATGATTCTATTCTTCCCTCGTATTTTTATAAAACAGAGTCTGAATCACTTCTTAAGTGCGATCGCTGCTTTTGCTTTAGCGGCGATATTAGCGGGAGTGAGGCCGTAGAGCTCGACGAGAGCAGGAACCTTTCCGCTGCGTCCGTACTTATCCTCAACACCTACACGCATAACGGGAACGGGACAGCTTTCAGCGAGAGACTCGCATACTGCGCTTCCGAGACCGCCGATAATGCTGTGCTCCTCTGCAGTAACTACTGCGCCGGTCTTTGCGGCGTAGCTGCGAACGAGTTCATCGTCAAGCGGCTTTACCGTATGAATATTGATAACCGCCGCATCAATGCCTTCAGCCTTGAGAAGCTCTCTTGCGCTGAGCGCCTGGTCTACCATATATCCGTTAGCGAAGATGGCAACGTCTTTACCGTCTGCCATAACGATACCCTTGCCTATCTCGAACTTGTAGTTATCCTTATCAAAAAGTGTGGGCACTGCCGCACGTCCGAATCGCATATAAACGGGACCGTCCCATTTAATAGCCGCCTCAACGCAGGCTCTTGTTTCAACCGCATCTGCAGGAGACATAACTACCATTCCGGGAATGGTACGCATAACGCCCATATCCTCGTTGCACTGGTGGGTAGCACCGTCCTCACCGACGGTGATTCCGCCGTGAGTTGCACCTATCTTAACGTTAAGATGAGGATATCCTATGGAATTTCTTATCTGCTCAAAGGCTCTTCCTGCAGTAAACATTGCGAAGGAGCTGACGAACGGAATTCTTCCCGTAGTTGCAACACCTGCCGCTACCGATACCATATTACCCTCTGCGATACCGCAGTTGAAAAATCTTTCGGGGAATTTTGCCTGGAACTTTGAAACCTTGGTAGCGTCTGCAAGGTCAGCCGTGAAAACGACTATATCATATTTTTCGCCCAGCTCTGCGAGAGCCGCACCGTATGCTTCTCTTGTTGCTATCTTATCTGCCATTTTGCGTCCCTCCTATTACTGCATAGCAGCCGTGATCTCGGCTACTGCCTGCTCGTACTGCTCCTGCTTGGGAGCCGCACCGTGCCATGAAGCGTTGTTTTCCATAAAGGAAACGCCACGTCCCTTTACGGTCTTGCATATAACTGCCGTGGGCTTACCCTTGCAAGCCTTGGCAGCGTTTACTGCTGCCTCGATCTCGTTAAAATCGTGACCGTTTATGCAGATAACGTTCCAGTTGAACGCTCTGAACTTCTCGTCAATGGGTGTGGGGTCGATAACGTCCGTTACCTTACCGTCTATCTGAAGACCGTTGAAGTCAACGAAGATGCAGAGCTTATCAAGTCCGTAATGAGCGGCAAACATAGCTGCCTCCCAAACCTGACCCTCTTCAACCTCACCGTCACCTACTGCGGCGTAAACTCTCCACGACTTGCCCGATATCTTGCTCTCAAGAGCCATACCGCAGGCAGCGGATATACCGAGGCCGAGAGAACCCGTAGTCATATCAACACCGGGAGTACCCTTCATATCCGGGTGACCCTGAAGATAGCTGTCTGCCTGACGGAAGGTTACAAGATCCTCCTTAGGGAAGAAGCCTCTTTCAGCGAGTGCGCCGTAAAGACCGGGGGTGGTGTGACCCTTTGAGAGAACGAATCTGTCTCTGTCCTCCCACTTGGGATTCTTGGGATCGATATTCATTTCCTCAAAATAAAGATATGCAAGTACGTCTGCTATAGAAAGCGATCCGCCCGGATGTCCGGAGGATGCGCTGTATACTGCCTTAAGTGCGTTGAGCCTTATATTATTAGCTATATTAGTCAGCTCTTTTATTCTCTGTTCAGTCATGATCTTACCTCCTACATAACATAAATACATTCAAAGTTTATTTTACTCCTTTTTTTGAATTTTGTCAATCATTTTTTGTACATTTTTTATCTTTTTCACATATCTGTAAAATACTGCCGAAGGCTTATTCAAATAAAAGTATTGTGTTTTTCGATTTTTTATATTATAATAATAGTGTTTATTTTCTGAAAGGATACAGACCCGATGATTTTAAAACGCATATTACCGTTTGTTTGTATGCTAACGGCGATCATGCTTATCCTTGCGTGCATACCGGCAAACGCCGAAGGTGCGGTATATTCCATGCCGTATCCGTCGCACTCGAGGACAACGCTTTCACGCTATGCCTCATGCATGAGCACCTTCAAGCTTGATCCGCCTCATTATATAAAGGACGATTACACACCTGCAAAGGGAAGCGGAAGGGTTATCATTTTTCTATACCATCACGTCGTAGACGAAATGGGCCCGATGGACGATCCCGACAGCGTTACCACCACCGAAAAATTCAAATACGATATGGAGTCGCTTCTCGAAAAGGGGCTGGTGCCACTCAGCCTTGAGCAGTGGTATAACGGCGACTACAGACCCGACAGAGATTACTTCATCCTCACCTTTGACGACGGATATCTTTCAAACTATGAGATAGTATATCCCCTGCTTAGTGAATACGGTATAACCGCCGACATATTTATGTGCACCGGTCTTAGCGGACTTCCCAATCATTTCAGCTATTATCAGGCAGATGAGATGGTGCAGTCAGGATGGGTAGACATCTATTCCCACACCATAAACCACACAAAAGCGAGCGATACCGACCACGATTCGTTCCTTTTGGAGGAGAGCCGCTCTTACGAATCGATACAGATACGTCTGGATGAAAATGCCCTCCGCCTCTTTTCCTATCCCAACAGCAGCTACGACCGCTATCTCGTCGAGGCCTTGTATGAAGCAGGAGTAAAGGCTCAGTTCGTGCAGTTCATTCACTCAAAGGATCTCGCATGGCTGAAGGACGAATACCGCCTTACCAAGCGAATGAATATAAGATACGACAGCGACGTCTGCGAGGAAGTCGATCGTTTCTTTGAAGAATTTTATCCAAACAAACAGTAAAAGGCAATGCCCACGGCATTGCCTTTTTTATTACATCCTTTCAAAGCCTACCAGAAGACCGCCGTTTTCAGCGTAGAAGCTGCAAAGCCCCCTCAGCTTGTGTATCTCAACCTGTACAGCCTCGAATTTCGCCTTTATCTTCTCCTTAAGCTCCTGCGCAGCCCTTTCGTTTCGGCAGTGACCTATGCTCACCCTGCCGCACCTAAGACCGTGTTTTTCAAGATCGCTCATCAGAGTTTCAAGTGAGCGAGCTTCGCCACGGCATTTGTGGGTGGGCTCAAGAGTTCCCTCGTCACTCGCCCTTCCGACTATGCAGATGCCCGCAATGCCGACTATCTTGGCTACCAGCGGCGACACTCTGCCGTTTGCGGCAAAATTCCTAAGTGACTTGAGCATAAATACGAGAGCGGTATTTTTGAGATATTCCTTAATGCTCTCGCAGATGGCATCAAATTCCATTCCGCTTTTTATATATTCTTCTATCTTCCTTATAACGAGGGTTATTTCGGGGCCTGCGGATAGAGTATCAAGAACGAAAACTCGCCTGCCCTCGTTTTCGGATTCGTAAATTTTCTTAGCAGCGCAGGCAGAATTATAGCTTCCCGAAAGAGCGCTTGTAATAGTCACGCAGATAATATCGTCCGCATCTCCGAAGGCAGTAAGCCAATCGGACGGATTGGGACAGGACGTTTTCGATTTATCCTTGTAATGATCGAAGAAGTCTACCATAGCGTCAACGTCAAGCTCGGCATCGTCAACGAATTCCCTATCGGTTGTAATTATCTTCATGGGTGAAAAGGCAAAATCGGCATATTCAAGCGCCATAATATCAGATGATGAGTCGGAAACCACTCTTATTTTTCTCATTGAATTTCTCCTTTTACAAAGCAACTTGTTGATACTTCAACAAGTATAGCATAAACTTGTTGATTTGTCAACAAGTTTATGCATGTTTATCAAATAAAAAAGAAGGTTACTCACCTTATTTTAATTCGGATATTACAGCGTGCAGTGCGGCGTTTGATGCAAGCGTGCGTATATGCTCACGGTCACCGCTGAAGTTGTTTTCAATAGCATAGCTTTTATCTCCGTAGCTTACGCCTATATAAATAAGTCCTACCGGCTCGTCTGAGCCCGGCATAGCAGGGCCTGCATATCCGGTAACGCTGACTGCTATATCCGCACCGATAAGCTCACGTGCGCCCCTTGCCATCTCAATAGCCGCCTGCTCCGATACCTCGGTATAACGGCAGATTGTATCCTCTGAAACGCCCAGCACCGCCGTTTTAACGCTATTTACGTAAGACACCACACCGCCAAGGAACACCTTTGATGCACCCGGCACCTCGGTTATACGCTTTGACACCAGCCCTGCGGTGCAGGATTCGGCGCTTGCAAGAGCTTTTCCGCTCTTATAAAGCAGCTCAACCGCCGTTTTTTCAAGCGAAGTATCCACTCCGTATACAAATGCGCCCACCTCGGTATCCATTATCCTCTTCTGCATTTGGGCGCAAAGCTCTCTGCCCTCCTCTTCGGTCTTGCATCTTGCAGTTATGCGAAGCCTTACCTCTCCCTCTGCACAGTAGGGCGCAACCGTTGGATTTTGGGAATTTTTCATAATGTCGCTGACAACGCTCTCAACCGTAGATTCACCCATACCGAATATATTCATATTGGTGCTGACCATTACGTATTCGGAAAACTGCGAAAGATAGGGCTCGACCGACTCTGAAAACATCGGCTTCATCTCTCTTGGCGGACCGGGAAGCATTATTATTATCTTTCCGCTCTCATTATCCTCGATAGCGCATCCGGGCGCAGTGCCGTGATGATTATCGAAAATGACGGCACCGCTTGGCATATATGCCTGTTTTTCGTTCGTAGCGCTCATTTTACGCTTTCTTTTCTCAAAGAATGACTTTATCCTGTCAAGCGACGGCTGATGAAGAACAAGCTCACGCCCCATGACCTTTGCCGCCGTTTCTTTTGTAAGATCGTCATAGGTAGGCCCAAGACCGCCCGTCATTATAAGAAGATCGCATCTTTCAAGAGACGCTCTGATACATTCATAAAGCCGCTCGGGATTATCTCCTATCACTGCCTGATAATACTGATTTATACCCATTGCCGCAAGCCTTTGCGATATATAGGCCGCATTGGTATTGACTATATCTCCGATAAGGATCTCCGTGCCAACGCACAGTATCTCCGCATTTTTTATCTGCATAAAAAGCACCGCCCTTCACCATAAAATGTTACCACATTATCAGCCTCAAGTCAAGGGCTGACAAAAAGCAGGTAAAAGCCAAAGGCCTTTACCTGCTTTTTCAGTTGGTTTCTATTATGGTTATATCCTTTGCGCTAAGACCCGAGTGCTCGCAGACTATCTCCTGTATCTGCGCTACCTCATTGGGCAAAAGCCCCTGGCTTTTCACTATAACGCTTGCGCTGTTATCGCTGATCACCGCCACGCACTCCTCAAAGCCCTTTGCCATAATGAGAGTTTCAACGTTAGCCTCATTTTCTATATTGGCGGCAATACGGTTGATGCTCTCGTAAGCCTCGTCCTTTGCCTCCTGAAGTGCGCTGTCGCTGTCAACTACCATAAGAAGCGTTTCCATAGCCTCGTCACGTGCTCTTTGACGGTTTACCTGAATGGTTGAAAAATATCCGTTTTCCTCATCGGCAGCGCCAACGAATGAAACGTCACCGACAGAATCTGAGGGATTATTCTCTTCTGCGGAAATATCCTGCACCATACTGCCATTTGGCTCCTCGCCCGTAAAGAATATCCAATTGAGTGCGATGGCACAGCCTATAAGCAAAAGAGAACAAACTACCGTTATATTTCGTTTTACCGTCTTGCTAAGCTTGAATTTTTGAAAAATGCGGCTCATCTTTTCCGATTTCATATATGTATCCTCCGTTCAACTTGGTTTATACAAATATATTCCGCATATACCAAAAATATAACTAACCGCAGACAAAAACATTATTGCTCGATATATCCAGAAGTGCGCATATAAGTCCGATCACCCGCTTTTGAACGTCGGGCGAATTGCCGCCGTCGCATATTACCGCCGCACCTCTTATCACGGGAGACCTTTCACCGATAAAAGAGCCCCTCGTATCGTATTGCTGCTCCGCACCGCCCTCGGCGGTTATCATCACTCGGGCATTGGAAATTCCCTCGGCGGCATTCAGCATCTGAGATATTTCATATTCAAGCGCAGTTATATATTCATCAAGCGAGAGGCTAACGTCATTATCAATCTCGCCGTCACCGTATCCGATAAGCAGCAGAGCAATGCCTGCGACTATGCCGATAAAGGCATACGGCAGCCCCTTTATTTTTTTCAAACGATTGAATATCTCACCCATGATTACCGTCCCACTCCAAAACGTACACCTTACAGTTGAAAATACCGCCTATATATTCGGATATATCAGCCGAAAGCCAGTCACTTACACTCGGGTATATCCCTATATCTATCCGCTCTATCGAAACCGATTCAATATCGGACGCATCGAGTATAAAATCGGCTCTTATTGAAGCCTTTGCTATGGAAAAACGGCTGTACAGCATATCCTTCAATGATTCTTCAAGATTGCTCCTCGTCTGTCTTAGAACCAGATCCTCATAGCTGTCTCCTGCGTAGGCGGTGTATTCACTTCCGCTTATCATATCTGCGAACGAAAGAAGGCTTCCGCTCACCCTTGCAAGAGGGTAGAGAATTATCATAACGACCGCAAGCGAGGATATCATCCTTATGTATTTTCCAAGCTTTGTATCGGGAGAAAGCGAATTCAGTATACCCGATACGAGCGCAACCGTAAGTATACTTACAAGATAAGCTCTCATATGACCATCCTCACACCGAATTATACTGCACAGGCAGTTTTTATAAGCAAGGTGAAGCAGAATATCCCAAACACCCCTGCACTTGCCGAAAGAGCAAGCGCTATGTCAAACACCCCCTTAACGTCCGATAAAAATGCTCCGTCCTTTGCGCACCCAAGCATTTTTGATATTGACGAAAGAAAGGAAAGCGAGATGCGGCAAACGATAAGCTTCAAAAGAGGCGGCAAAAGCATAAGTATTATCACGAAGACCGATATCACACCGACGCTGCTCCGCACGGTTTCAAGACTTCCACTAACCGTCCTCATGGCATCGCTTACCGCACCTCCGACCACCGGTATAAAGCTGCCGACCGCAAACTTTACCGTCCTTGCCAGAAACGAATCGGCGCTCTGCGCAAGAGAGCTTTGAAAGGCAAGCACGCTTGATAGCACGGTCATTGTAAACACCAAAAGAAAGGATACCGTATTTTTTACGGTTGAAATTATCGGAGAAAGGTCAAGCGATGCCGATACCGCATTGACTATTGCAAAGCAAAAGCATATCCTCAGCGCAGGATAAAGGCAGAGAGCGCAAAAATTTTCAAGAAAGGCGAGAAGTGCGCTCATTCCGGCATATCTGACGACTCCCGTAGCGATATTGCCGCCTGCCGTATAAAGCGCACTCATCACCGGAAGCATAGAAGATGTAAAAACGGTAACCGACGATATAAGCTCCTCGCAGGCACGCCAGGCAGACGATACGCTCTGCCATACGGCAAGAGCTATGCATAAAAGCGAAAGATAGTCGCATACGGACGATAGCATCTCATTCCCGAGGCTCTCGGACATAAGCCTCAGCACACACGAAATAACTATTATCCCCATCAAAGCGGCAAAATCTCCGAAAACCGCCTTTATGACCTTGTCCGCACAGGATAGAATAAAATCGAAGAAAAAGCCTGCATCAAGCTCTTTTGCAGCCACCTCCCCACCCTCAAAGACCGATTCGGGCAGGCTTTGCAGTATCTCCGAGGGTATGTTGGACCTTAGCTCCTCAAGCTCTGCAGTATAAGCTGACACGGAAAAAGAGCAAAAAAGAGCCAAAAAAGACACCGCCAAAAAATATAATATCCCTTTTTTTATCATTTCAAAAGCAAGCTCCTATGACGCAAGCTCGAGAGCAAGCGACGATATATCCCGAATAAGAGGCAGAGCAAGAAGCAAAAGCTGAGCCTTGCCTGCAAACTCAAGCTTTTTGGCAACGCCTGCCTCCCCCATATCACGACAGCTGTCTGCCGCCGCAGATACTATTACCGAAACTCCCAGCGCCTTTATCATTACGTTAAAATATCCGATATGCTGTTGTGATACGTGAGAGGAGAGCTCACGCATAAGCTCAAGCGCCGGTGCAAGTGACGAAACTGCACAAAGCAAAAGCATAACGCCCGACACGGCAGATACCGCAAGCGCAAACTCGCCCTTTTCCCTTCTGAGCACGATATTGAAAATAGCCGCTATAATTGCAATTCCGCAAAGCTTTATAATATCCATCAGATCCCGAATACGCTCCGTATGGTTGTAAGCAGAGTCGATATCTCATCAAGCAGCATCAGAAGCACTATGACCACACCGCTGAGAGAGACCAGCGTTGCTTGCTCTTCTCTGCCAGATTTTTGAAGTATCTGGCAGACAAAGCTGACGAGTATACCAACTCCGGCAACCTTCATTATAAGGCTGACATCCACGAAAACAACCGCCTTTCAGTATTATATAAGCATTATGGCGATCATTGCGCCTGCCGCCGCACAAACGGTCCTGACCAGCTTGCTCTTCTGCCTTTGCTCAGCGGATAAAAGGGAGCAAAGCTCCGACAGTCTGCCCCCGTAGTGCTGACAAAGCAGCACCTGCTCCTCCCTGCTCCCGTTGCCAAGCCTTGCGGAGAGCTCATCTATAATAGAGGATACCTCGCTGCTAACGCACAGATCAACGCAAAACGATGCCTGAGTAAGACCGCTTGAGCGGAGTATTTCGGTAAAGCCGCACTCGTCGAGTGCCCTATCGGAAAACGAAGCGTAAATATCGGAAAGCGGAAGATTCAAGCCTTCTATATCAGCCTTTATTTTACAAACGAGTCTGTACAATCCTTCGGTCTGCAAAAGCTGTTTTTTATAAAAGGAAGCCCCCAAAGCACCTGCAATATACGAGCCTGCTATAACTGCGCAAACGCCTATCAGTCTAATCATACCGCCAAAGCCTCCGAGGCAGGAACAAAATCAAAGCTTATCCGTTTTCCTCTCCTGGTAAGTCTTACGAAGGAATTAAATACCCCCATATCTATAAGTGGCCTTACGCTTATGCGTCGGCAAAGCCCAAGGATATCGTCAGCATGAGCCGATGCCACTATCGGCACGCCCATATAAGCGCAGGAAAGCAGCGCTTTCATCTCAGCCTCTCCGCCTATCTCGTCACATATGATATAGTCGGGGTGCATGGTCCTCACCGCAAGCTCCAAGGCTTTGTCAAGCGGATAATTAAGATAGACGTCACACGTACAGCCACGCAAAAGCTCGCAATCGTAAAGCTCGCCTCTCGGGTCGCACAGAGCGACGTTTTTATTGTATGGCGAAGATGAGATAAGTGCGGCAAGCGAGCGCAAAACGCTTGTCTTACCCACACCGGGTGGCGAATAGACAAGCACGCTCTCAGAAAATCCCGACCTTTCAAGATACAACGCAAGATCGGATGCAAGATTCCTTGATATAAAAGGCATACGAATATTAAGCGACGTTATATTTTTTATATCCTCGGTTTTTCCATGCGACGTTACTGCCTCACCGCATACACCTATCCTCATTCCGAAAACCGATATATATCCGTTTCTTATTTCATCGGAATGGGAGTAAACCGAGCCCTCGCAAAGCTTTTTTACAATATCGGAAAGCTCGTCCTGCGATAAAACGGCATTCCCGAGGATATGCCCACGATCAAATTTCAGGCATATCGGAGAAAATGCCCTTATCCGTATCTCCTCAAGACTGTCTGCTCCGCCAAACTGCGAGAGGTTTAAAATATCCTTAAGCTCATCCTGTATCCTCAGCGGCATACAAGCGCAGACAAGCTCTATTCTGTCACTTTTTTGCATGCTTTCAAATCCCTTCTTTTGTCCTTCACTTAATTATATTTATAAGGCCCCTGCGTTATACCAAAAGAAGGGCACAAAAAAAGAAGCACATCTTTCGATGTGCTTCTTTTGATATATTAAGTATTTAATTACTTAACGAGGTAAACGTTACCAGCTGTGATGCCGAGTTCAGCAAGGATAGTAGCGTTAACTTTGTATGCTGCGCCGGAGTAAGGAGCAGCAGGTGCTGCAACTGCGTTAGCAATTCCCTTGGAGTTTTCAGCTCTTACAACGTTACCGTTAGCGTCAACAGTCATAACTACGAAGTTATCTCTGTCGATAGCAACACCGTCAACTGTACCAGCTGTAGCTGTTACGTTTGCAAGTGTTACTGCTGTGAGAACGTCTTCAAGAGTACCGATCTCTTCGTCAATGTAACCGTTAACTACAGAGTAAACGTAGCCGGCCTTAACCTGTGCGTTGTAAGATACAGAGTAAACGTCTGTAGCCTTACCGTTTACAAGGTCAGCAACTGCAGAGTACTTGTATGTGTAACCCTGGAGGAGCATGCCTTCAACGCCGATTACGGAAGAGAGGCTATTGTCAACTATTGTAGCCTTGGAGTTAGCGGGATCGATGTAAACGAGAGTTGTGTTAGCGGGTGTAGCCCAAGGATCAACAACGGAGTAACCTTCGAAGGAAACTGCGCCCTTGATGTAGATGAAGGAAGCAGGAGCTGCACCAACAACAACGTATTCAGCACCCTGAGGAACTACGAGAGTAGCACCTGTAGCAGGCTGACCCTTTCTGGATTCGAACTTACCAGTAGAGGGATCGTATGCAAGGATAACTGTGTTATCGTTTGTAGAGAATGTTCCGAGAACAGAACCTGTGTTGGAGATACCGTTCTTGAAGTTAACTGTTTCGCCTGCAGTAGCAACCAGGAGAGCTGCGTCAGCTTCTGTGAGGTGGTAGTAACCAAGTGTATCAACCTGAGCTGTGTAGAGAGTACCCTTTTCAGCGTTCTGGAAGAGTGCGGGAACGCCGTTGAGCTTATCTGTTTCGAAGTTGTAAATGTAACCTGTGTATGTGTTGAGAGTAGCAACTACAACAACTGTAGCAATGTTATTCTGGTTGTATCCGAGAACGGTGGGAAGACCGGAGGATGTAACACCGATAACGCTGTCGAGAACGAAGTAGCCGTTGCCCTGAACAGGAAGTATGTCAACGATAACGCCGTCATACATTACGTAGTTGATGTTCTTACCGATGAGAGCTGCTGTGATGTCAGCTTCAACGTTAGCTGCTTCAGCGCCCGGAAGCTTAGCGAAGCCGTAGCTGTAAACTGTGCCACCGAGAGTGAGCTGATCAGCGATTGTGTTGAGACCGGAGAGATATCCGGAGTAAACAGAGAGCTGTTCCTTGATTGTAAGAACACCTGCCTGTGCGTTGTAGGAGTAGAGGTAGTAACCAGCGCCGATAGCAGCGATTGTGTTGCCTTCAGCGTCAACGTACTTGATCTGGTCAGGCTTTCTGCCTGTATCGGTAGTACCAACTATGAGGCTTCCACTTACAGCATTAACGCCGTATGCACCGTACTTGTAGTTTACAGTGTAACCGTAATCATAGTAACCGTCGCCGTTTACGTCAAATACCTTTGCATCGTAAACGCCGTTGATGTCAGCGATCTCAGTCTTTGTATTAGTGATCTTGGAGAAGCCGCCAACTACGCCGTCATCGATCTTAGCGAGGTCGTACTGTGTGAGATCAGGGTTAGCAGCGATAACTGTTCCGTCATCTCTCATAACAACGTAAGGATTAGCATAGCTTGTGAGCCAAGGCATATAGTAAAGAGCGATCTGACCGTTTTTGTCAAGAAGGTTACCGTATGCGTCTGTCTGGTAAGCGCCTGTTCCGTCGATTACGTAAGAGCCATCCTTGTTGTAGAGAACGATTTCAGGATAGTTGCCCATGTATTCGCCTGTAGCGTTGAGGCTTGTGTAAGACTCAACTACTTCATAAACAACACCGTCAATAGTGATGAGTGTTGTGTTAGCGTTAGCATTGCCTTCGATAACTGCATCTGTCTTGCCGGCGTCAATAAGTGTAGCGCTTTCAAGAGTTGCAAATCCGTCGAAAGATGTAACTTCATATGTGTTGCCAATGCAGAGGTCAGCATCGCCTTCGATACCGAACTCAGCCTTGTCAACGTAGTATGTAAGGCCTGTATCAATGATACCAGTCTTAGCATTTACGAGGTTGAATGCAACGTAGTCCTTCTTGAGAACGCCTTCAGCCGCATTCATGTTGTATCTGTTTGTAGCTGTGAGAACTACTACAACTGCTTCAGGATCATAAAGATCAAATACAGCTGTTGCAATTGTTTCGTCGTCAGCGTTTACAGCGTAAAGAGCGTTGTAAAGGAGCTGAGCTGTTTCTGCTCTTGTAAGAGTAGCTTCTGTGTCGTCGATGTATTCGAGACCGTTCATAAGACCGAGGTCATCAGCCTTTTCGATGAACATCCAGGGATAACCCTTGTCCATCTCTTCGCTGCCGTAACCGAGAGCACGAACGACCATTGTAAGAGCATCCTGGAACATAATGCCTGCTTCGGGAGCAAACGTTGTGTCGGATGTACCTTTGATGATGCCGTTGCCGGAAGCAAAGTTGATAGAACCGAAGTAGTTGTCAGCAACTACGTCAGCAAACTTTGTTGTGTTGGATTCGGAATACCAAACAGATGTATCTGTAAGGCCTGTGGTGAGCTTAGATATAAGCAATGCCATCTGCCATCTTGTAACATCGTCATCGGGTCCGAATGTTGTATCATCATAACCCTTGATAACATTGAGGCCTGCAAGTGTGTCGATAGCTTCTTCAAAATCATAAACGTCGTCAAATGCGTTTACGCTGAACATAGAGAAGCAGCTAACGATCATGAGCATTGTCAATGTCATCGCAAGAAATCTTTTCAAATTTCTCATGGCTTAATCTCCTTATTAAAATTAAAAAAGTTGATTTGCGTATAAAACGAATGAATTGGTCTTATCTTAAACTGTCAAAGTTTTCTCAATTTATCTTCGGCAGGCGCGGAGTACGATCCTCCGCGCACCGCCAAAATTATAATTTAAAGTTTTGAGAAGTTTTCTGGATTAATAAATGTAAATGTTTCTTGCTTCTACTGTTACCTCACCACCGGTGGGATTAAGATAGAAACGGCAATAATTAATAGCGCTATAGTCAACCTCGCCTGTAGCCCAAGCATCCTGATCAGATGTTTCTGCAAAAGAAAGCTCTATAGTGTTCCAACCTTCTACCAATTCAAAGAGAGAACCATCAAACTTCCAGTTGATTTCACAGCTATCGGGAGCACCGTTAGAAGAAAGCTCTAACTGACCAGCAACGATCTTTGTGGGATCGCTAACGTAAAGCTCAACATGAACTTTACCTTCTGTAAGATAGTCTGTAACGTCATAAGGACCTATTGCTTCACCAACAAGAACGATGTCTGTTGCCTGTGTTACAGAAGCTACAGCATCCTTGATAGCAAGCTGTTCTCTTGCAGGCTCTTCGGGCTCTTCTTCTTCGGGCTGTTCGGGAGCTGCAGGAGCGGATCCGTCGTCGTAGAAGTAAACGCTCTTCAAACCAAGCTTGATTGTTTCGCTAGCAAGAAGATAAAGTCTTGTTCCTTCAATTGCTGCATAGTTGGGAGCACCGTTAGCACCTGTTACCTGAAATTCAGTTACAGGAATTTCAACTGTATTCCAGCCGTCGTTCTTTATATACTTAGCAAGGTCTTCCCAGTTAAGAGCCCATTCCATATTGTCGCAACCGCCAACAAAGAACTCAAACTGTCCACCGAGCTGCACTGCTGCAACCTTTGAAATGTAAATTTCGAGGTGGAGTGTAGCGTTGGGATTGTTTGCAAATTCAGAAATGTCAAGGTTAAGATCCTTGGTAATAATCTGAGGAACAGCTGCTGTAGCAGATACGAATGATCCAACTACATCATCGCTATCCTGCATGCAAACGTCAGATCTATGGTTGGGTCCAAAAACGCCGGTTTCAACTGTTACAACCGGAACACCTATAGGACCGTCAGCTGTGAAGTAAACCTTTGTTGTGCCTGCAACGTCATAGTAGATAGCGAACTTGTTAACTGCTACGTCGTATGCTGCATTTCCGAAATAGTTAACGGGCTGGCCGTCAGCACCTCTTGCAACAACGCCTGTGATATCGTCAATAGCAAGGATAACAACTTCCTGTCTGTCGTATGTTGCAACAGATGTTTCGGAATAGAAGGGAGATACAGAGATGATCTCTGCTGTCTTAACTGCATCGTCAGCTGCAAGGCCGTCAACGTAACCGTTAGTTACTGTGTAGTATGCGCCTGCGATGAGCTGTGCATTGTAAGATGCTGTGTAAACGTCTATAGCCTTACCTGTAGCCATGTCGATTACATTGTACTTGTAGGTGTAACCCTGAAGTGTAATGCCTTCAACGCCGATTACAGAAGAGAGGCTGTTGGAAACGATTGTGGGTTCTGCATATGCGGGATCAACGTAAACAACTGTTGTATTGGTTGTTGTTGTGCCCCATGCAGGAGTCTGAGTTGTGCCTGTGAATGTAGCATCGCCATATACGTAGATGTATGTAATAGCGTTGCCGGCAGTCTTAACGAAGTACTGAGAACCAAGTGCTACTGTAAGAACTGCACCGTCGCCAGGAATACCCTTGCGAGCTGTGAATGTCTTTGTTGTTGTGTTGTAAACAAGGATGATTGTATCAGCTGTTGTCTTGAACTGACCGCCGATAGCAGGTTCGTTGTTTGTAACACCGTTGATGAAGTCAACCTCGAAGTCAGATGTAGCTGTCTGAACACCTGCAACTGTCATGAGGTGGTAGTAACCGAGAGCGTCGATTTCAGCTGTGAAGATAGATCCCTTAGCTGTTGTTTCGAGCTTAGTTACGTTAGATGTGAGAGAATCGCTGTTGTAAGCGAACTGATAGTAAGAATATGTATCGATTGTAGAAACAACGATTACAGAAAGGATATTGCTGTTGTTGTAAACGAGAGCCATCGGAAGACCTGTGGAGGTTACGCCGATAACGCTGTCGAATACGATGTAGCCGAGGTTGTTGAGAGCGAGAACGTCAACAACAACACCGTCAACGAGAACGTAGTTTACGTTCTTACCAACGAGTTCGGGACCAACGCCTACTTCTGCAGCAGAAGCACCGGGAAGGTTAGCTATGCCGTAGTTGTAAACTGTGCCGCCGATTGTAACTTTGCTCTGGAGAGAGTTCATACCGGAAACGTAACCGGTGTAAACTGCGAGTTCTTCCTTAACTGTGATAGTCTTGGACTGTGCGTTGTAAGCGTAGATGTAGTAACCGCCAACTGTAAGAGTTGTAGCGTTACCTTCTGCGTCTACTACCTTAACTGCTTCAGCCTTAACGCCTGTGTCGAGACCGCCGATTACAGCGTGTCCGTCAGCGTCAAGTGTGTACTGACCGTATCTGTAGTTTACGAAGAATGCTCTGTCATATGTGCCGTCGCCGTTATCGTCGTATGCAACTGCATCGTAGATAGCGCCAACGTTAGCGATCTCTGTAAGAGTATCTGCAACTACCTTGTATGCGCCTACTGTTTCGGGAGCAACAACTGCAACGCTTCTGAGGTCTTCAGCTGTAGCTGCTCTGTATACGCCTGTAACTGCATCGTATACAACGTAGGGGGAAACATAACCAACGAGGTTGGGCATGTAGTATGCAACTACCTGACCGTTAGCGTTGAGGAGGTTACCTGCTGCGTCAGCAACGTACATGCCGTTGCCAGCTGCTGTCTGATAACCAACGTTCTTAGCGTACATAATGATTTCAGGATAGTTACCCTTGTTTACCTGAGAAGCGTTAAGAGCTGTGAAGCTTTCAACTGTCTGGTAAACTGTGTCGTCGATCTTAACGAGAGCTGTGTTCTTTTCTGCGTTGCCTGCTACTTCAACTGCAACACCTTCGATTGCTTCGTAGGAAGCGATGGACTTGAATCCGTCTGTTGTGTAAACAACGTAGGAAGCGCCAACGTAGAGGTCTGCGTCGCCTTCGATACCGAATTCAGCCTTGGGAAGGAAGTATGTTACGTTTTCGTTGAGTGTGCCGTCAACCATGATTTCGTTGAATGCAACGTAATCTGTCTTTTCAACGAGAGCATCGCTTACCATGTTAGCGTTGTTTGTAGCTGTGATAACTACGAGGTACTCGTCAGCTGCTACCATACCGAATGCGCTTTCAGCAAATGTTGTATCGTCAGCATTTACTGTGTAAAGTGCGTTGTAAAGAAGCTGTGCTGTTTCGCCTCTTGTGAGGTTTTCGTCGTAGCTTTCAATGTACTCGAGACCTGCTGTGAGGCCGAGCTTGTTAGCCTTTGCGATGTAGGTGTAAGGATAGCCTGCATCCATTTCTTCGCCACCGAATCCGAGTGCACGGATTACCATTGTAAGAGCATCCTGGAACATGATCTGTCCTTCGGGCTCAAATGTTGTAGCGCTGGTACCGATGATGATAGCGTGGTTGGAGGCATAAGAGATACTACCGTAGTAGTTCTCAGCCTTTACGTCTGTAAAGTTGGAATAGTTGGACGCTGTTTCCCATGTAGCTGTTTCAACCTTACCGGTTACGAGCTTGGAAACAAGAAGCGCCATGTGCCATCTGAGAACGTCGTCGTCCGGACCGAACGATGTCTCATCATAGCCTTTGATAACTCCGAGATCATTAAGGGTGTTGATTGCTTCTTCAAAGTCATAAACGTCTTCAAATGCGTTTACGCTGAACATGCTGAAGCATCCAGCTACCATCATGATGGTCAGAGCCATTGCCAGAAATCTTCTCAAATTTCTCATGGTTTTTTCTCCTTTTTGAAAAAAATTATAATTTTTACAGGTTTCTCTTTACCCCGACTTGAGAAATTTCGGGAGAGTACCTGTGCTTATATCATATTACAATCCGTCTTTTTTTTCAACACCTTAGGCGCTTTTGTAATATAACTGTAATATTAAGGAAAAGCAGCGTCTTGAATGTGAACAAAATTTGCACTTTGTTAACATTTACGTACAAAAAAAGTCGTATTTTCAGCCGTATTGTAAAAAGAACCGCCACAAAGCGTGACGGTTCTTTCATTATATATTATCTTATTCAGCAGGAGTTACGTCTGCCGGTGTCTTTGCCGCATTGTATATACGGACGTTTGCAAGGAGACCCGAGTAGGGTGCATTTCCGTCCCCATCCGTTCCGATCATAAGGTCGGCAGAGCTGGGAGTTACGAATGATGTATCCGCATCAAATCCGCCCGCTTCAGCGCCGTCTATATAATAGGTAAAGCGATCGCCGTCATAGCTTATCATTACGTGATGCCATTCGGTATCGGTTATAGCCTTATCCGAGCGGACCTCGCTCTCGATCTTATCAGATTCAAACGTGAGGTAGCCCTCGCCGTCAAGACCCAAAGTCCAGTAGTTGTATCCCTTTGCGTGCTCGGAATCGAGCTCAAAGTAGAGATTGTCGATGGCCATCGTGGTGCTTGAGGGAGTATATCCTACGAATCTGAGATAGCTTATCTCTGCAGGGTCAGCTCCGTTCCACGTGGGATTTTCGGACATCTTTATCTTGACAGTATTCCAACCGTCCTTGAGGGGCTGATTGGTATACCACGAAACTGACTCAAGAAGTCCTCGGTTGCTTCCGAAGTCAAGAAGTATACCCGTCACCTGAGATGCGTCCTCACAGTAGACGTCGAGTGAGATATATCCGTGATCGAGGAAGCTTGTAATATCAAGCGAATGGAATACGTTACAGAATATTACGGTCTGCTTCGCTTCAGTTACGATAGCGAATTCGCCACCGCTCTGCTGACGTTCCATAGTTCCGATATCGGAAACACCCCACCAGCCGGAGTTGGTCTCGCAATCGGATATCATCAGCTTACCTACTGCTCCGGTCTCATCCTTCTGCATATTCTCTGCCATAGTAACGATAGCCTGCTTGCTTGTGCTTGCAGCGTTATCGGCCTTTATCCATGCGGATATTGCCATACCATCGGGCATATCGAAGGATGCGTTTGAGGATATTATATTTTCGCCCGCTACACCGGTAAGCTGTGCGGCTCTTCCGAATTTATCGTCAGCTACCGTCTTTATCTTGCCATATTCGGCAGTAACTCCGAGAAGAAGCTCGGACGCTGCAGTCTCTGCACCCTCCTCGTCGTCAAGCTTGATTGCAAGAAGTGCGTTGCTAAGATCTGCGGTAGGATGATATTCTCTTACGGGTGTTACCTGAAGTATATCAAGCTTATCGTAGTCGTACCATGAAAGTGCAAGGTCTGAGGAAAGTCCGTTGCCGTAAGCGTACTGTCCGCTTCTCAGACGAGTATCGAATACGGTAAGCTCGGGGTTATTGTATGCACAGTAATCGTAGCCGAAGCCGTAATCTATAAATGTAGTTACAAGGTCACGCAGATGGTTGTAGTGCGTTTCCATAGAAGCGCCCGAGCCCTCTACTGCCTGGAAGTACTGGATAGACTGAACTGCGTCTATCGTACCCACCTCGGATACGTGTACGTTTACTCCGCCGTACTTGTCCTGCCATGCCTTTACGCTTTCAGCTCTGCGGATATGCCAATCCTTGTTGTATACTCCGCCGTAGTTGTTGACGTAGTGGTCACCTGCGTCGGAGATACCCTTAAGATACTTGCGGACTACGTCCTGTGCCTGAGCCTTGAAGTTGGCAGGCTCGATAGACGTAACGTCTTCAACTATCGCTTCTATCTCTTCATCGGTAAGTCCTTCGGGTACGGGATACGGAACGTCACCGAGGTAGTTCCAGAAGGTCACCTGTCCTGCCATACCGGATGATGCAGTACCGAAGCCTATGGTATAAGGCTCGTATGTCGAGAATGAATACTTGACGTTATCGTCGGTAACGGGGCTCATCGCCTTCATCTTTTCGATGTTACCTGATGCGTCACCGCCCATAAGTATGGTGTGGTCAGGTGCCGCATTTCTCATAGCAGTATATACTCTGTCGCTGACCCATGTCCATGATACGGAAGGGTTACCGCCTGCAGGCTCACTCATTATGGTAAGTGCTACCTGCTGAGGCGTCCATCTTTCTGCTATATAGGCAGCAAGATCGCCGTACCATTCGCACACAAGCTCGAACTTTTCAAGATCTGTTATCCATTTTTCCTTCCACTCATGTACGGGGTGAGGTCCTATGATGATCGGAAGGCCTGCTCTTACGCAGTTGTTGATCCACTTTTCAACCGTCTGCATAGCTTCAAGATTGAGGGAGCCGTCCTCGTTTATGTATATCTCTCCGCGTCTGTCGGGGTCAAAGCCGTGTCTTACGTGGCCAAAGCCCATATCCTTGACGTTCTTGAGGTCCTGCATATTGGAGGGCTCTATCCATATACCCTTCATAAGCTCAACCGTAGTGGCATCAAAGGTGTTATCGGATTCGGCAACGGTTACGGCTGACGCCATATTCTTTGCACTTGCAACTCCGCTGTACAGCTTAAGCTGTGCCATTGATCCGTCAAAGCCACCCGTAGCATCGGGGTATGAGCCTGCGTAGATGTCGCTGTAATCGTTTGTAAGCGAGCCTGTGACTGCAAGAGTCTTTACAGCCTCACCGTCAACGTAGTACGTAAAGCTTCCGTTGTTGAGAGTTACGGCAACGTGATGCCACTTACCGTCGATAAGAGAAACGTCGGTATTTTCAAGTCCCGAAAGACCGGGAGCCATAAATCCGAGATTGCCGCTTCCGCCCTCAAGATAGAGAGCGAAGTCGAGAGCCTTATCGCTTTCCGCAACACGGCAGAAGGCTATCTCGTCCAATCTTATGGTAGCCGGCCCGGTTACGTACATATAAAGTCTTGTAAAGTTGATTCTTCCAAGATCGCATCCTCCGTCACCGCTCTTATGAGCGCCGCTGAGGGGAAGAACTATCTCGTTCCAGCCATCCTTGAACAGACTTGAATCAAGAGACCATGCAGTTTCGTAAGAATCGGAGGCGTTCTGCGAGCCGAGCTCAAGCTCACCGCTTATGAGCTTTGATGCATCGTCAACGTAAAGCTTGAATCTTATGTATGCATCGTCCGTATCGTATGAAGAAAAGTTCTGATTTTTGAACTGAAGAGCAAATATAAGCGGAGCATTCTGATCTCCGGTCAGCTCAAGACAGTGTCCGTCGCTGCAGCTCTCGTCCTCGTAATCGGCTACCTGGTTATTAAGTCTCTTCCAGCCGTCCTTTACGTTACAAGAATGAAGCACCTTGAAATCCGAATATTCAACAGGAGCACTTGAATCGTATGTGCCCTTTGAAACGATAACTCTGGTATTGTCTTCACGGGGCGGAGCCTTCAGCCATGAGGATATCGTAAAGCTGTCGCTCATCTCTTCAAGAGAAACGTTTTCAGCCTTGAAGTAGGAGCCCTCTGTAGAGAAGTCAAGCGTGAATCCGAAGGTTTCGGTTCTGAGCCATGTTCCCCAACGTGTTGTACCTGAGGTTTTTCCTATAGAGCTCGAAACGTTACCCGTTCTTCCGCCATCGGAAAGATCCCAGGATTCAAGAAGATTTGCGTTAGTCACAACCTCTTCCCCCTTTTCCTGTTCAACGTTATCTGCGGTTTCTTCTGCGTTGCTTTCAGTTCCGTCTACAGGATCTACGGTAGCATCGTCACATCCGATAAAGACAAATGAGAAGCAGAGTAAAGCTGCAAATAAAAGAATTATTTTTTTCATTTGAATTCCTTCCCGCCGTATCATTTTACGGCAAATGTTGTTTCCTCATTAAATATATTTATGTAAAAATTAAATATATCCTTATTTTTCGGTGAGTGCCGCGATCTCTTTTGTAAACCTATCAAGATCCACCGTGCAGCCCTCAACTCTCGATTTTTCTGCGGCAAACGCCATCATATGCGACTGCACCGAGATCTGCGCAGAGGTCATCGAGCGATCACCGCCGTTCACGGCGTTAACGAAGTATTCGGTTATTCCCAGATCGCCGCCGCCGTGTCCCCATACCGATTCACGCACCTTTATGGTGTCAACGCTGCCACTGGCAAAATCCTTGACGACTATCACGTTTTCGGACATATTGGCACCTATCTCACCGTGAGTGCCCATTATCTTTATAGTTCTCGAGCCGGTCTGCGTAAATGCGCTCATTGTGAACACGCAGGTGATACCGTCCTCAAATTCCATGCTGACCACCTGGTGATCGACAACGTCGTTATCGCATCTGAAAACGCACCTGCCGTAGTCGTTTACCTTAAGCACCTCTATCATGGAAGCAGGATCGTCGGGTGAGCATCCGAAGATACCGCACCAGCCCCTCAGCTCGCCCTCCGTATACATACGGAGGGGATTGTACGGACAGGTGTTTTCATACGGACATCCGTCTGTACATCTGTCGGGAGCACCCTTAGGGGCATTTTCCTTTTTGAAATATCCGAGCGAGCCGAAGGATGAAACCTTTTTACAATTCTTTCCTATCAAATATAATAGGATATCCATATCGTGACAGGACTTTGCAAGTATCATCGGAGACGAGGTCTTGCTACTCCTCCAATTGCCACGCACAAAGCTGTGCGCCTGATGCTGAAACTGAACGTTCTCGTTATGCATGACCGACATTATTCTGCCGACTCTGCCCTCGTCGATCAGTTCTTTTATCTTCCGGAAAAAGGCCGTATATCTTAAAACGTGGCAGATAAGGAAAACCTTATCGCTCTTCTCTGCAACCTTACCTATACGGTATACCTCAAGAGGATCGGGAGAGATGGGCTTTTCAAGCAGAACGTGATAACCACGCTCGACCGCAAGTCTTGACGGATCGTAATGCATCGCATCTCCGGTGCAGATAATGACTGCATCCGCAAGCCTTTCACGCTTAAAAAGCTCCTCATACGACTCAAAGCACATATCCTCGCTAAAGCCGTAGGTATCACGGAGTATCTTCCGTTTGTTTTCATCGGGATCTGCAACGCCGACTATTGCAAGCTTTTCGGGATGGATCTTGGCATACGGCGCATAAGCACCTATACCTCTTGCTCCTGCTCCTACTATAATAGCACTGACCTTTTTCATAATATACTCCAAACAAAAAAGATAAAGTTTAATAAATTATATCATATGTAAAAAAAAGTGTAAAGTACATTTTGTTCTGTTTATTTACCATTTTGTTCTGTTTTTTTGCTATGAAAAAGCAGAAACGAGTTACCGTTTCTGCTTTTAGATCATATTAACTCAAGTCCGTCAGCGTCGGGAAGCTTGGGAAAGGTCTTGCATATACTGTCCTGATACCAGAACGCAACCGAGGAGATATCATCCTGCAACGGCAGATAACGCCCCTCGCTTCTCCAACCCAGAGCCTGAATAGTTACCCTTATATCCTTTTTGAAGAAAACAGGATCTGTAATATGCCATCTGTACAAAGAGAATCTTTGCTGTGAGCTGTAGAGTCCGTCCGGTCTTATCACCTTTGAAAGTCCTGAATAGGGCGTACAGAATTCCTGATATCCTCCTCCAATATCAAAATTCCACGATCCGCAAAAATAGTCCTCGGTGCCTGTGCCGCATATAGTGGGATAGTCCTTATCGCCGTCAAGGAAGAACTTAATCTCACCTTCTCCCCACCAGCCGGTGTTGTTTACCCCCCAGAAAAGATAGGTGCCAACGTAATGACCGTTACCCTCTACGTTATCGAGAATGGTATAGCATTCTTTATAAGGAAGCGGATTCACTCTTCTGAACTGAGCATGGAAATATCCAAGTCCCTCGGGAACATCTCCCACGACGTAATCCACCTGATAATATACCGTAACCTTTTCGCTGTGAATATTTTCTATAGTTATTCTGCATCCCTTGTAAAAGGGCATATCCCAATAACAGTTAAAGGCTCTCTTAGGATTTACGCAGACCGGTATTGAAGTAAGCTGTGTATACTTCTGATGCTCTGCGCTGGCAAAAAAATCTCCGAGTGGAGCTTCAACCGATGGAGTATCGCTTCCATCCCAATACATTCTTATAATAAGCCTTCGGTTGAGCGGACAGCTGTCCGTTATCCATATATGCTTTATAATACCTGCCTGATCGATCCTTGCCATCTCAAATATTTCGCCAGGTGCAATAACTACAGAAGGGGATACCTTCCATCCACGTCCGAGATCACGAGCACAGCTCTCACCCGTTCCGTGATCAGCCATTCCTCCCTTTCCCTTTTCGCCCTTGAGGTTTTCAGCAGAAATTGACCTTGATTCCCATTTTTGTATTTTAGCTAAATCCATAATATTCTATACACTCCTTGATTAATATCCGTATTTATGCTATAATTATGACGGCATTGCCAAACATTTAAAATAGCAAAAGCAATCAAAAAATTTGTCATTTATTGACCATTTCACCGAAAAGGAAGGCGATCACATGAACAAAAACGCTTTTTCTCCGCATATAAGAGTTGCAATGCTTTCAACCCTTACTGCACCGTTTACAATAAATGACAGAGTGATATTCGACTATGAAATGATTTTTGTAACCGGTGGCAAATGCAATATCTACGTGGACGGTAAGTGCCACCTTTGCAAGAAAAACAATATCGTTTTTCTTCGTCCCGGTATTACCCACAGATTTGAATGTGTGGATAACTGCAATTTCATTCAGCCTCATATCCATTTTGATATCTCATACAGCGACGACAGTGAGAAAAGATACGTATCGTTCAAGCGCAAAAGCGAAATGTCAACGGAAGAGCTCAGTCTGATACAGCACGATACCTTAAAAGATATCCCGATACCAACCGTGTTCACTCCATATGATATCAACACCTTTCAAAGACTGTTCTTTGAAATAATCGATCTATATCAAAAGAAGGGATATAATTACGAGCTTACCTGCAAAATCAAAATGCTGGAGCTTATAAACGTTGTTCTGACGCAGTTTGACATAAATAAAAGCGAAAAAGCTGAAGCGACACATGATCTAACGATCGCGGTCAAGGAATATATAGACGGAAACTATCTGTCGCTTATTACTCTCGAAAGCCTGTCCAATCAATTTTACGTCAATAAATATACCTTAATGAGAAGATTCAAATCTATCTACAATCAAAACGTCGTATCATATTATAGGAGCAAACGCATTGAATATATAAAGAGCGCCTTAAGGAATACCTCGCTTTCTATAACCGCACTTTCCGAAAAGCTGGGCTTTTCAGACGTATATTCCTTCAGCAGATTTTTTAAGAACTATACCGGTTGCTCCCCGACGCATTACAGAAACAGCTCCTCTGATGAATAGCATAAACAACAAAAGTCTGAACGATATTCGTTCAGACTTTTATTATACTTTATATTACTTTTCCCAAGAATAGTCGGGGGTAAGACCGAGAGCGTATTCAATAAGCTCGGGGTCGTAATGCTTAGCTATGTAAGCATCGTCGGTAATACCGTCCATAATTCTCGTTTCGGGATTGAATACTGTAAATACACCGTTGAACAGCCAGTAAGACCAGCCGATACCGTTTGCCTCAAACGCTTCTCTGAGATCGTGAACAAGATTGATTCTTGCATCCTCAGCCGCACCTGAGCCATCTGCAGCACCGAACATCTTCTTAGCAGTAACGTCATCCATACAACCGAACTCAACGCACATCATATGGATGTTTCCGCCGTACTTATTGCTCCAATCGGTGAGGGAGTTCATTCTTGTCATATTCCACTCAGCCGTATAGCCTATATCGTAGTGGTTCTTGTAGTGAGGATCTGCATCAAACTGACCTCTCAGGTATGCTCTTACGGTATTTACCGCACCGTTCTTATATTCGGACGGAACGAGAGAGGTTATATCCTCTACCATAGCATTTATTTCTTCGGTAGTAAGTCCTTCGGGTACGGGATACGGAACGCCCTTAAGGTAATTGAAGAAGGAAACGTTTCCGCTCATACCGTCTCTTGCAGTACCGAAGCCTACCATGTAAGGCTCGTAGGTCGTAAATGAATATACGAGGTTATCGTCAGTTGCAGGAGACATGAGCTTGAGTCTTTCAATGTTACCTGCAGCATCGGAGCTTGTGATTATGGTGTGATCGGGAAGCTCGTTTCTGACTGCAGCCCACATTCTGTCGCTCATCCACGTCCATGATACAGAGCTGTTGTTATCGTGAGGCTCTGTCATAAGCTGGATGGATACCTCATCGGGAGACCACTGCTGTCCGATATACGCCGCAAACTCGCCGTACCACTTGATCATTATCTCAAAGTTGTTGAGATTTCCAAGGTAGGTGGGCTTGTAATCGGGCTCGGGATGCAGACAGAAGAGAACGGGAAGTCCTCTCTCGAGTATGAGATTTACGTCCTGTGTAACGTAGGTCATATTTTCAACGATAAGCGCACCGTCATCTCCTATAAGATGGTTGGGAGTTACCGTAAGCTTAACGTAATCAAAGCCAAACTTCTTTGCTGCGTCTATATTCGTAACGTCAACAGTCTGGTACTCGAGATCTTCCTGATATACTTCATAGCCGATACGTCCGACAGTTCTGAAGCCGAGACGCTCAAGAAGCGTACCCTTGTTCATCTTAAGACGAACGTCCTTAGCCTCGTTATCGGAAGGCTCTATAGTAGTTGCAGTAACCTCTGCGGGAGTCTTTGCGCTGTCATATATACGCACTTGAGCCATAGAGCCGTCAAACCACTCTGTGCCCGATGCAATATTTCCTATGTAGATATCGTCCGTTTCAACCGATATCTCACCGCTTACCGATACGGTAGATACAGACTTGCCGTCTACCCAGTAAGTAAGAGTGCCACCATCGAGAGTTGTCATAACGTGATGCCACTTGCCGTCAACTATATTAACATTGCTCGGAACTTCGCCTTCAAGACCGTCAGCCTCAAACGCAAGAGCTCCGCTTTCGCCGTCAATATACATCTTCCAGCTGTTACCTCCGCCGGATTTGCTGGTACCGAGGAAGGAAACGCCGTCTATTCCCAGTGTTGTCTCAGCGGAAACGTAATAGAAGACTCTCATATAGTTGATCTTGGACATATTCGCTTCGTTTCTGCTGTGTCCTTCTGTAGGAATGATAATTTCATTCCAGCCCTCGACAAGCGCGGGAAGTCTCCATGCAGTTGCGGTCTGACCGCCGTCGCTCGAAAGCTCTATTTCTCCACCCGATGCAATATCGAGCTTGGAGTCATCTTCAACGTAAAGATAAAGCTTGATAGCTCCGCCTTCCATATATTCGGTAGCGTCAACGTTGCGCAAGGATGCACAGAAGATAGCAACGTCGTTAGAGGTTGTCTGAAGGTAACCCTTACCCTGAACCGCTTCGCCCTCGCCTACCGTTATATCGTGATTGCTCCACCAGCCTCTTGTGGCATCGGCATCAGCAAATATGCTTTCATTTACGTATTCGGTCTCGATCGCACTGTCAGACGATACGATAACTCTGTTTGTGTTTTCACGTATCGGTGCCTTAACCCATGCGGAGATAGCAAAGCTATCCTTGAGGGTTATGCCCGAATCCTCAGCGAGAAGGTATGAGCCCTCTGTTGAGAAGTCGGCAGTACGACCGAAGGTCTCGGAGTTGAGCCATACAGCCCACTTGGACTTGAGGGACTTACCGCCTATAGCTGAAGGTATAGCCTCGCCTTCACCTTCAGTCAGCTCCCATGCTCCTATAGCATCGGAAAGAAGGGATACGTTATCTATATCTCTCCATTCAGCCTTAAAGGTAATATCCTTATCACCCATAATGTAGTAGGTACCGCCGCCGTAAACCACGTCATCAAGGCTCCAGCCTGCAAATACCTTACCGTCCTTAGGTGCAGGAGTGGGAAGAGTTACGAACTCGCCCTCGAAGCTTTCGTATTTTTCGCTGTCAGAGCCAAGGTCGTACGTTATAGTTTTCTTTTCGTTTGCCGTCCATACGGCTGTGAAATTAATACCGCCCTCGGGAACTGTATATTTATCGCCTGCCGCATAGGTATTCGTACCGTCACTCCAGCCTGCGAAGGTGTGACCTCTTCTTACAAGAACGCATTCGGGAAGGGTTATGTCACCCGTTTCCTTTACGTTCTCCATTACCATTTCGTCCTTCATTCCGAGAACGTAATCGTACTCTCCGCCAAACTCAACGGTACATGCAACCTCAGGCATCCACGCCTCAAAGCCGTCCATTCTCATTGTGGTTTCGGCAGTAACGTACTGGTAAAGTCTGAACGAAACTACGTTTGAAAGATCGCCGTCTTTTCTGAACGCATCCTTGAACGAAAGAGCAACCTCATTCCAACCCGTCTGAAGTCCTGCTGTCGCTACCGACATTGAATATGCAAAGCCGTCGGGGTCATTCAGCTCGATAAGTCCGAGCTCGGGCGAATTGGTTCTTACGTTGTCTATATTGTCGATCCAAAGCCACATATGTATAACGCCCGTGCTTCTGAAGCTTGACAGATCTATCGGCTCGTCAAAAACGTTACAGAAGATAACGGTTTCGTGGTGAGTGGAATAATTGTATCCCTTGCCCTCTTTTGCATCCTCGGTTCCGTTATAAACCTCAGAAACGCCCCACCAGCCGTCATTGGAATCACAGTTATCTATAACGAAAACCGAACCGCCGTCCTTCCAGGTAGCAGTGAGATTAGCACCGCCAACCGGAACGACAAATTCCGAGCCTGCAGGATAAACGTTAGTACCGTCGCTCCAGCCTGCAAAAATCTTGCCGTAGTTAACGAATGAGCAGTCTGAAAGCTCAACCGTGCCGCCTTCTTTTCCTCTTGTAGGCAGAACTGCCTTGCCCGAGCTTTCCTCGAGTCCGCTGTCATATGTAATCATTACCGAAGCACCCTCTATGGGCTTTTCGGATCCTTCAGTTCCTGAATTATCTGCTGTGGTATCCTCTGCGTTATCGGAAACGCTCTCGTCGCTTACCGGAATCTCGGTATCCCCATCACATCCGACAAAGAGCGTGAAGACCAACACCGAAATGCAAAGGATAAGCAGTAATTTCTTTGCTAAATTCGTATTCATTTTACCCTCCGTAAATATTTTTCACAAATTAACATCAAAATGATAATTACGTATCAATATAATAACATTTTTTACCCCTGCGGTCAATAGTACTTTGCTTTGCATTTTTTACCATTTTGTATATTTTTTGTGTTTTATCTACTTTATTTGTTAAAGCACTTTCATTTTCTCATTTTGCATACAAAAGCGGTCCTGCTTTTTTCGCAGGACCGCTATCTGGGTTTAATTTATAAGAATGTCTATAAGGTCACGGTCTACGTATTTAGCGAACTGCTCAGGTGTCATGCTCACTCCCGAAAGTCCTTCGTAGGTGTTCTTATCCCTATCCTTCACACCGTCGTATCCCCATGCATGAACGGAGGTGTCAAGTATATGGAAATATTCGTTATACGACCAATACGACCAGCCGATACCGTATTTATCGAACGACTGCGTCTGATGGTCGATAAGGGTAAGTCTGGTTTCGTCGCTGATGCCGAAGTCCTCAACACGCACCTTTCTTTCGCGGACTTCCTGATTATATTTGGTATCAGAGCATCCGAACTCGACCGCCATCAGATAAATATTTCCGCCGTTTGCCTGATTCCACTCCTGAATCGAAGCGCATCTTTGCATATGCCAATCGAGATTATAACGTGAATCGTAATAGTTTCTTCTCCAGCTGTCCATGTTGCCAAGGTAATAGTTTCGAAGCGTTCCCCTTGCCTCTTCCTTCAAGTCTCTTGGAACATCCGATATATTTTCTTCTATCAGCTTGACGATCTCACGCTGAGGCATTTCCTCAGGAACGGGATAGATAACGCCCTTGAGATAAGGCCAGAAGGAGCTTCTTGTGTAGTTATTAAAACCTACCGTCTAAGGCTCGTATGTGGTGAAAGAATAAACGAGGTTATAGTCGAATACAGGTGACATAACCTTTAATCTTTCGAAGTTGCCGTAGTCGTCAGAGCTTGTAATGAGCATAAGATCGGGAGCGGCGTTTCTCGCAGCGCCCCACTGTCTGTCAGCTATCCAGTCCCACGGTACAGTGCCGGAATTGGAGTTAGGCTCGGTCATAAGCTGAAGTGCGATAAAGTCGGTGCCCCAATTCTCAACTATGTATGCGGAGATATCCTGATAGAAGTTGAGAAGCTCGCCAAAAGTGCCGTCCTTTAGAGCATTAGTGCTCATATACGTACCCTTGAAGCCCTCCTCTGGATGCAAACAAAGAATACACTTAAAGCCCTGGCGCTTGACCTCGTCAAGAAGCGGAGCGATATAAGACATATTCTCATATATAAGCTCGCCGTTATCGTCTATCAGCCAGTTGGGCGTAAGAAGTATCTTAACGTGGTCAAATCCGAGATCCTTGATATTCTGGATATCATTCGGAGCTATGCTCTGGCCCTCGTAAACGTAGGGATTATAGTTCCAATACTGACGGCGGTCCATTACTATACCTTTTTTGAGATCTACAGCTCTTACTACGTCGTATTCACCGTCGGCTATCTCAACGCTTTCGTAGCCGTAGTATTCATCACCGCTTGTGATAGCAAATCTTGCTAACCGTCCGTCAAAGCTGTCATTTAGATTGGGCTCCTTCGTCCGAGCTCCGATCACAACAGAATCAAAGGATAGATCGGCTGCGTCTGAATGCAGTTTTTTGCTACCGACGGATTTTCCGTCAACGAACACGGTAACGGTAGCTTCTTGGGCTTTATACACGACCTTCAGATGATGCCACTTTTCGTCAATTATATCATGACCTATAGCATCTCGAGAAAAGCTTATCTTTGCATTTCCAAGCTTGATATTTACTCTTGCATCGGCGCCTAAATATATATCAAAAACACCGGTGCCCATAATGTATCTTGATTCTAAATGATCTCTGTCCGGGGTATTGAAAAAGCATTCGATCAAAACGTCGGACGATAAGCTGACATTCACACCGTTTGCAGCCACGTATGCTCCTGCTATCGAGAAATCAAGTGTGCGCCCGAAAGTATTGGAGCTCATCCACACTGCACTTTCAGCTATCGCATTGGGCAGACCCGCAACCGAAGACTCGATCTCCGAAATACCTGCCGAGGATGTCTGTATACCTTCTTGCGATATGCCCCCGTCCGATAAGTCATATGCGTAGTATACGCCCTCTGCATAAGGCTTTTCTATATACTGTGCGGTGTAAACCGCATCGCCCTTTACCGTTACGTAGTCACCCGGCATATAAAGCTTACTTCCGTCCGACCAGCCGAGGAAGTTTGTCATTTCCTTGGTTTCAATATCGGGAATGTCAAGCATCCTTATTCTTGCGCCGTCCTTATACTTGAAGGTCTGCGTTATTGTCTGAGGATCCTCCCCGAGTATCTCGGTTGCAGTGAAGGTGATATCGGAAAGCTCCTGCTTATCACCGAGGTATATGTTGTCAAGTCCCACTGTTACAGGACCGGTGCAGTTAAGATATACTCTGAAATAGTTTATCTCAGACAGATTGGGGGTGCCGATCATATTTGCATCTGCAAAATCAAGCTCTACCGTGTTCCACCCCTTTTCAAGCGGAATGTCCACACCAAGCTCTCCCCAGCTTATCTCGTCAACGTCCGAGCCTTCGCTTGAGGTGAATTCTATCTGTCCTCCTGCGATAACACCCGGATCGGAAACGTAAAGTGAAAGCGTTAGCTTGCTGTCCATATAATCCCGAAGATCTATTCTCCAGGTATTGACCATTGCGCCCCCGGCGTTCATCCAATGCTTCATACCCTGATAGGTCTTGAAAAAAGCAACGTCGCCTGCACCGTCACGGCTTATCGCAATATATCCCTTGCCCTCTATATCCTCGCTGTCGGCAGATACGAAGGTTATGTTTTTGTCACCCCTCCAGTTATCTGAGGTGTCGCAGTTTTCGATAACCCTGACCTCTCTTGAGGTTGCCTTGCGCACGGTAGTAACACTTGCGATATCGTCTGCCGTACCGAAGTAAAGTCCCTCTATCTTTATAGCCGTATCTTCACTTGCAGTGAAAACAAACCTTACGTAATTTATTATGCTGAGGATCGCATCCTCATTTGCCGCTTCTCCGACAAGCTTCAGCTTCATTTCATTCCAGCCGTTTCTAATACCGAGAGCGGAAACGTCCCACGAGGTATCGTAGCAGTCGGGCTGAGTTGAGCTTGTTATCTCGATCTGACCGCCCGTAAGATTAGATGCGTTATCAACGTACATCCAGAAATAGAGATATCCGTCGTCTGCGTACTTGCTGATATCGGTATTGCTGAACTGCTTATAAAGCCAAGCGGTATCTCCACGCCTTACGTTTAACGTTACCGTTCCTGAGCCGTGAAGCCTTTCTCCTATGTTTGTGAAGCTGACCTCTGCACCGTCCGAGCCCCAAGCAGCAGAGCTATACATCGATGTGCCGTACTTACCCGACATGCTGTCAAGCATAAAGAGATTGTTTACGTGTAGCTTTTCTTCAACGTAACCAAATACAGCAAGCTCGTCTACACCCCAAACGCTTGAGGTGTCGCTTATCTCAAAATGCACGAACTGCGCCTTTGATATATCGAAGCTTTCGCCGACTATGGCATCCTTAAGCTTAAGCGCTACCCGGTTCCAGCCCTGCGTGAGTCCCGAAGCTATCCATTTTGCAGAATGATCGGCGTCCGGCGTATCCCTTACGCTTGCAAGATCCACCGTAATATCCGCATTTATATCATTTTCTATGTATACGTAAAAAGAAAGAGTATTCTCTTCATCTTCAAGGCTTGAAAGATCAAGAGGCTGACCTTCAGCAACAAAATTTCCGCATATAACGCTCTGACCGGCCTCTGTCGAGAAATAACTGCCGTATGCTCCGCCTACCGAAACGTTCACGGCCCCGGTTCCCCACCACGAGCTTCCGTTTGCGTTCATTTCATCAAAGCCGTATATTTTGATTGCAGCTGCATACACCTTCCACACTGCGTGAAGCGTTATATCGCCCTCGGGTGCAGTGAATTCACTGCCCTCGGGATATACCGTCACGCCGTCGCTCCAGCCGGCAAAGATCCTGCCGTCGTTTTGATAGCCGCACTCAGCAAGCAATATCTTCTCGCCTGCCCTTACGCTGACCGAAGGTATTTCTGCACCGTCAAGCTCGGCATCATAGCTTACGGTAATAAGACCAGGCTCCTCATTCTGATCAGAAGCGCTCTCTGACTCTTCGCTCAAAGCTTCTTCATGCTCGGGAGCAACGCTTTCCTCGCATCCCGTCAGTATAATAATCGCCGATACTATCCATAAAATAAACAACAGCTTTATTGCAGATGATGCTTTCATATTTGCCTCCAAAACGTTTGATACTTTAATAATATCATTTTTACATAAAACGGTCAAGAGATTTTTATATCCTCACGACAAAACAGCTCCGTTCCAATGGAACGGAGCTGCATCATTATCAGTTTCTGTTAAGAAGTATGTCTATAAGCTTCTGGTCAACTGCATCTGCAAACTGTATAGGTGTAAGGCAGACGTTACCAAGATTGAGATGCTTGGTGGTATCAAGCATATGGAAGTACTCGTTGTATGACCAGTACGACCAACCGATACCGTAAGCCTCAAAGGAGCTTGTCTGATGATCTATAAGCGTCAGACGCGTCTCATCGGATATACCGCTTCCCGCAACGGCGTGGAATATCTTCTGGTTGTACTGAGTATCGGAGCATCCGAACTCAACTGCCATCAGATGAATGTTGCCGCCGTTTGCCTGATTCCAAGCATCAAGCGCCGCGCATCTTTCCATATGCCAATCGAGGTTGTATACCTGATCGTAAGAGTTGATACGCCAGATATCAGCTTCACCGGTATAGTATCTTCTGAGTGTATATCTAGCCGATTCTTTAAGGTCATTGGGAACCATCGTAATATTCTCTTCGATCAATGCGCTGATCTGAGAGGAAGTAAGTCCTTCGGGAACGGGATAGAGCACGCCTTTTACGTAAGGCCAGAAGTCGTACTGATTATAGTTGTTGAATCCAACGGTATAGGGCTCGTAGGTCGTGAAGGAGTATACGAGGTTGTAGTCGAATACGGGAGACATATGCTTGATATGCTCAAAGTTACCGAAATCATCGGAGCTTGTGATAAGCATAATATCTTCAGATGCATTACGCGCCGCTACCCAATGTCTGTCCGCTATCCAATCCCAAGAAACGCTGCTGCTGTTTGCATTGGGCTCAGTCATAAGCTGAATTGCTATAAAGTCTGTTCCCCAATTTTCAACTACGTAGGCTGTGAAATCCTGATAGAAGTTGAGAAGATCAGAGAATTTGCCGTTATAAAAAGCAGCCTCGCTCATATACGTACCCTTGAAGCCCTCCTCGGGGTGCAGGCAAAGGATACACTTGAAGCCCTGTCTCTGAACCTCGTCAAGAATGGGAGCAATGTAAGTCATATTCTCGTATATAAGCTCGCCGTTATCGTCTATCAGCCAGTTGGGCGTAAGAAGAAGCTTAACGTGATCGAAGCCGAGGCTCTTTATATTCTGAATATCGTTGGGAGCTATGGTTGCACCCTCGTAAGTAAAGGGATTGAAGTTCCAATACTGACGGCGATCTATTACTATACCCTTTTCAAGCTTGATCGAAGTCGATGCATCATATTCGGCCTCGGTTATAAGCGAGGAAGAGTATCCGTAGAATTCGTTTCCGTTTGTTATTGCAAATCTTGCAAGGTGTCCGTCAAAGTTGCAGTTAGCTGCAGAATTATGTGAATATGCACCTATAACTACAGCGCCGAGCTCTCCGGATACAGAAACCGTAGCGCTCTTTACCGAATTGCCGTCAATATAAACGGTAACTCTTGCATCGCTTGCATCGTATTTAACGCAGATATAGTGCCATTTTTCATCAATAACATCAAAGCCTATATCTGTCTTGGTTGCAGTTACAGTCGTGCTTCCGACTCTGACGTTTACGGATGAATCGTCAGGATCGAGCCAAATTCCGATTCCGTCGGACTGCATAATGTATCTGTCAAGAAGGGTGCTGCCCTTCGTAGCAGTCCTCTTGGGAGCGTTAAACCATGTTTCAACCGCAACGTCACTGCTCATCGGAACGCTTACGGTTTCAAAGGGCTGCACAGATGATCCGTTTGTCGAGAGGTCGAGAACACGGCCAAACACGTCTGATTTTATCCAAGCAACGTTGTAGCCTGTTGCAGAGCATGCGCCCTTCACTGCTCCGTTAAGCTTTACCCTATTCGGAGAATCATATCCTCCGTCATCCATATCATAGCTATAGTATACGTTGTTGTCAACCGGTCTGTCGTTTGTCACAGCCGTATACGTAACGTCGCCGTTTACCGTCACGTATTCACCCTGTTTATACAAATTCGTTCCGTCTGACCAACCGTTGAATTCCTTATCGTAATTGTAAAACGAGGTGCTGAGTCTGATGCGGCTTCCATCTTTATAGTAAGCTCTGCTGAGTGTGTTGGTGCCGTCGGTAAATATAACAGATGAAAGCTCCTGAGTATCTCCGAAATAAATATTGTCAAGTCCCATTGTAATGGCACCGGAGCAATTAAGGTATGCTCTGAAATAGTTTATCTCAAAGTAATCGGGATTGCCGATTATATTTGCATCGGCAAAATCAAGCTCAAGGTGGTTCCAGCCTGCTTTAAGCGGAATATTAACGCCAAGCTCGCCCCAGCTTATCTCGTTAGCATCAGAACGTCCGCTTGAGGTAAGCTCTATCTGTCCGCCAATTACAACGGAGGGATCGCTTATATACATTGAAACGTTAAGCTTGCTGTCCTTGTATTCACGAAGATCTATTCTCCAGGTATTTACCGTAGCGTTCACGGCGTTCATCCAATGATCTGTTGCCTGATAGGTTTTAGCAAGAACAACGTCGCCTGCGGAATCAAGGCTTGTGGTTATATATCCTGTGCCCTCGTGTTCTGCATTGGCACTGCTGGTGTCATATATACAGCTCGAAGTTCCTACAACTGCCCAATTGTCAAGCGTATCGCAGTTTTCGAGAACCAAAACGTCTCTTGATGTCTCAACCTTATTAGCCTGTACAGTTTCCATATCATCTGCCGTACCGAAGTACAGACCCTCTACCTTGATGGTAGTCTGAGCATTAACAGAGAAATAGAATCTTACGTAGTTTATTATACTCCATATCGCATCATTGCTTGCAAAATTGGAGTCCTTAAGGCTGAGCTTGATCTCATTCCAACCGTCCTTGAGGTTAAGCGATGTAACGTTCCAGGACGTCTCGTAGCAGTCGGGCTGAGTTGAGCTTGTCAGCTCAAGCTGACCGCCGGTGATCTTTGAAGCCTTATCAACGTAGAGCCAGAAATAGAGATATCCGTCATCAGCATACTTGCTAAGGTCGGTATTGCTGAAGGTCTTACAAAGTACAGCTGTCTGACCTGATGCAACGTTGAGCGTTACAGCGCCAGTGTCGTGAAGCTTTGCGCCCTCTGAGCTGAAGGAAGCACTCGCTCCTGAAACCGTCCAAGCCGCCTTGCTGTAGTAAGAGGAATCACTGTATGCTGACATATTGTCAAGCTTGAAGAGATTGTTTGCATACTTCTTTGCTAATGTTGCAGAAGTCGTTACGTAAATATCATCTATAGCTATCGTTGTCGGAGCTGTTGAATATCCAAACAGTCTGTGTGATTTTATTGTAGCTATAGAAGGAGTAGCTCTTCCCCCAACATCGTCTATTACAGCAGAGGAGAAGCTAAGCTCGATCTCGTTCCATCCGGTATCAAGCATACTGCCTATATTCCATCTGAAGCAAGGAGCTACTTGTTGACCGTTTCCGTTATCGACAGGATCTCCGCCGTATAATTCAAACTGAATGTGTCCGGGCGAGGTTATCATCTTTGATATATCGTCAATATAAACGCTTAAGTGTACGAACATATCGTCTTGATATTCACTGAGATCGTAACCGGAGCCAAACGCTTCGCAAATTATGGCAACGTTATCACTATTACTTGAAGCTGAAACGGAAGCTGTACCCTCTACCTTGTTTTGAGTATCCAATGCAAGAGGAGATCCCCACAGGCCATCTATGGAATCGCAAGCGGTAAGAACAAATTTTGTTCCTTCGCCTACGGGAGGATCTTCGGGATCTTCAGGGGCATCGGGTTCTGTACCTGCTTCACCCTTGAAGATGTAAACGTTCTTAAGTTCTACCGTTTTGTCTTCTGTGTTTGTAGGATTGAGGTATATTCTGCAATAGTTTACTGCGGACCAATCCATACCGCCAAAGCTTGCTTCCCACTGCTCTACTTCAGGAATTTCACTGAACTTGAGGTCAAGTACGTTCCAACCCTCTTTAAGCTGGAACTGCTTACCGTCAAACTTCCAGTTGATTTCCTTAGTATCGGGAGCACTGTTGGATGAAAGCTCAAGCTGACCGTTTGCTATCAAAGCAGGATCGGATACGTAAAGTTCAATGTGAACTCCGCCATTTGCCTGATAATCTGTAAGATCATACGGACCTATAGCACCTGCAAACATAACGATATCAGCGCCAGATGTAATAGGACCTACTGCATCTGTAATAGTGAGGTTAGTTGCAGCGTCATGCTCATGTTCGTCACCGGGAGCTTCGCCTGATCCACTATCCTGATTATAATCTTCGATCTCAATTATGCTGAGCTCGTCAACGCACCAATTTGTCTCATCGGTACCAAGCCAGAAATGAACGAACTGCACGTTCTCTATATCAAAGTTTGCTCCGTGATTGATCACGTCGTCAATATCAAGAATAATATGGTTCCAGCCCTTGGTAAGACCGGTTGTATTCCATATCAGCGAACAAGGATCAGAATAAACATCTCTGATACTTACAACGTCAGTTCTGAGCGTTGTGGTTATATCGGATTCTACATATACGTAGAAGGAAAGGTAGTTACCGTCCTCTGCAAGAGCGGAAAAATCAACGGACGTACCCTCTGCACCGAGGTTACCGCAGATAATATCGTTGCCTACGTTCGTTGTATAGCAATTGCCCTTATATCCGTCCTCGGAAAGCGTAGGATGAACCAAGCCCCACCAAAAGCTTCCGTTCGGGTTCAGTTCATTGAAGTTAAATATGTTTTTGACCACGTTTATATGCGGATTGTCATACTCAACTGATCCGGGCTGAGAAAGCATATTGAATGCAAGCTTTGCAACGTCTATACCGTCTCTGTATCCGTCTCCATTCAAATCGGAGGTTGCATATATAGCCTCTGCATCAGACTTACCCATATCGAAAATGAAATATGAAACGTCAATACCGTCAACAAAGCCGTTTTCATCTATATCACCGGATATAAGATTAGGCTTGTTCGCTCCACTTGTAAGCGAGCTGTTACTGAGATTAACGTCCGAATTGATAACGGTTATTCCCGTTACCGTATACGAAAGGCATCCTGCCTTTTTGAAAACTAAATCGTATGTACCCGGCTGGACGTCTGTAACCCAAAAGTTTACTGCGCCCTCTCCGTAGCTGTCCTCAAAAGCCGGAATTGTTGTCGTTTTAACAACCGTACCGTCGTGAACAAGCTCAACCGTTGTTTCCAAGCCGATATTATCGGTTCCATACCATCCCGTGATCTCGTAT
The DNA here is from genome assembly GCA_045535815.1 of Eubacteriales bacterium. Taxonomy (GTDB): domain Bacteria; phylum Bacillota; class Clostridia; order Oscillospirales; family CAG-272; genus JAZSMJ01. Next base: position 20,679 of record JAZSMJ010000034.1, on the reverse strand, counting down.
CCGTCCGCCGCAGAAACTGCAAACAAGCAACCGGATACCACGAGCATTGATACTGTCAGAAACAGCACGAGCCATAATTTCTTTGAATTCTTCATGGTTCTTTCTTCTCCTTGATTTAATATAATTGATCAAAAGTCTGATTAAAAACGTCAACTTGAAATGTTAAGTTTATTATACAATATTATTATGCATTTTGCAACATAAATCTTATTATGCAACCAATAGTTGCATTTTCAGAATCTTATTTTACAGATATCTCTGCATTGAGTGCATTTTTCATTTCAAGAACTGCGTCTCTTGTATGCTTCTCGAAGCCCTGCGGATCGTTTTTCTTCATATAAGCGCACATAAGACCTCTTGACGAGTTTACGATAGCGCCGTTTCCGTTTGCATCAAACGCCCTTGCGGCATCCTTTGCGGTTCCGCCCTGAGCACCGTATCCGGGAATGAGGAAGAAGGTATGCGGAAGAGCCGCTCTGAGCTCTGTCAGCTGATCGGGATGGGTTGCACCTACGACGGCACCGACTCTGCTGTAGCCATTCTCGCCTATATTGCCTGAACCCCACTCTTCTACAAGCTCGCCGACTGCACGGTAAAGCGTTTTACCGCCAACGTCAAGGTCCTGAAGCTCGCTTGAAGAGGGATTTGAGGTCTTTACAAGCGCAAATATAGTCTTATCATACTTTTCTGCGGCACTGACAAAAGGAAGAACTCCGTCAGAGCCGAGATAAGGGTTAACGGTAACGCAATCCTCACCGTTTGAAGCCTCACCGAAGAACGCCTCGGCATATGCCTGAGCGGTGCTTCCGATATCGCCTCTCTTTACGTCGAGAATGACGTAAAGTCCCTGCGATTTAGCATATTTTACCGTATTTGCAAGGGCGATCATTCCCTCCATGCCGTACATCTCGTAAAACGCCGACTGCGGCTTTACCGCAGGGATAAGATCTACCGTACAGTCTATAAGTCTCTTATTGAATTCAAACAGAGCCTCGCTTATGCTTCTTCCCTCTCTTATAAATTCGGGAACGTATTCAAGCTTGGGATCAAGCCCCATTACCGTGGGGTTATTCTTTTCTTTTATCTTGCTTATAAGTACATCAAATGACATTGTCTTTCTGCCTTTCTTTTATGATGATCAGTTGAAGAGCTCGCCGTTAACGAAGGTACCCTCGTTATATCCTCTCAGAGGAAGCCCTGCAAAGGGAGTGTTGGACGATTTGCTCTTTATCATATTTTTGAGGAAAACAAATTCCTTTTTGGGTGAAACGATAGCTATATCTGCCCTTGCGCCCGGCTTTATACCGCAGTCGATGCCGAGTATTTTTGCGGGATTATCGGTCATAAGCTCTGAGAGACGGCTCATGGTGATATGCCCCGGCATTACGAGGTAGGTAACTCCTACCGCAAACGCCGTCTGCAGTCCTATTATGCCGTTGGGCGTTGCGCTGAGCTCTCCCTTTTTCTCCTTTTCGGAGTGGGGAGCGTGGTCTGTGGATATGCAGTCTATCGTTCCGTCAACTATCGCCTCGATAACAGCCCTCACGTCATCTGCAGAGCGAAGCGGCGGATTCATCTTGGCGTTTGAGCCGTAGAGCATAACGTCGTTATCGCAAAGAGAAAAATAATGCGGACAGGTCTCACAGGTAACACGTACACCCCTTGCCTTTGCCTCACGGATAAGCTGAAGTCCGCTTCTCGTGCTGACGTGAGCAATGTGCAGTCTGCAGCCCGTTTCCTCTGCAAGAACGATATCTCTTGCTATCATAAGCGCCTCTGCACTGTTGGGTATACCCTTGACACCCAGCATACGTGATATCTTGCCCTCGTTTACAACTCCGCCACGGGCTATGGAATTGATCTCGCAATGCGAGATTATGAGATAATCCTTTTCTGCGCATTTCTTCATGGCTTCAAGCATTACCGCATCGTCCGATACCGGTCTTCCGTCATCGGTAAAGGCAAGTGCGCCTGCACGGTGAAGCCTATCGAAATCGACCGTCTTTAAACCGTTTTGTCCCTCGGTTATAGCGGCGCTGACAAGCACTCTGCAGTGTCCGAGACGCTTCGCCTTATCGTTTATATACGCTATAACCTCAGGCTTATCTATTACCGGCTTCGTATTGGGCATACACAAAACTGCGCTGTATCCCCCCGCAGCCGCCGCTGCCGTTCCGGTTGCGATATCTTCCTTGTATTCAAAGCCGGGATCTCTTAAATGACAGTGAATATCTATAAATCCCGGAAGCACGAGATTGCCCCTTGCATCTATAGTCATACATCCGCCGTCACTCGGAAGAGACGGTGAAGCTTCGACCTTGAGTATAACGCTGTCTTCGGTTCTCGTTCTGTTTTTAAAAAGTATGTCCTTGACGGCCGTCGGAGTATTTCCGCTGTCAAGCATTTTGACGTTTTTCAAAAGTGTGTATTTCAGATCAGCCAAATTTCACTCCCCCAAGCATATTATTTTATCATATAACCCTTGTTTCTCACCGAATAGATAGTCTTTATTCCGAATTTTTCGTCTATCTTTTTTCTTATAAATCTTATGTATACGTCGCACTCGGAAGGACTGCGTCCACCGCCCCATACACGCTCAACTATTTCGGCACGGCTGACAGCCTCTCCCTTTTTATCCAAAAGGCATAAAATGACCGCAAGCTCCTTATCCGTCAAAGCAGCAACGTCACCGCCAAAGCTGACCGTTTTACTGTGAGGGTCTATACTCAAAAGAGAGGAATCTCCCACTCTTACGGCAGCATCGAAAGCAAGCTCCGACGGAGCCTCACTGCTATTGTAAAGAAGCGCCTTTGCCGTTTCCCTCAGTTCTTTTTCCGATATCGGTCTCACCAAAGCCTTATCGCATCGGTCGGTCTGCTCCGCCTTATCCGAGACTATACCGATAACGCAGGTGCCGCCCTGGATATATTGACTAATTCCCTCTATCTTGGTATCTGCAATTATCAGCTTTGCATGCACCGTGTGGTGAACGCTCTTGCAGACCCTTATACTGTCCGACAAGGGCGAGAGAACAAGCTCTGCCATTCTCGCAAATACCGCATCGGGAGATATTATAAGTATGTCCGTCATATTATGCCTCCGTTTGCCGAGCGTCTTATAAAAAAGTGCGTCCGTTTAAAAGCAGCTATGCATTTTTTCGGGACGCACCTTTTATTCAAATTTCATCAATAACGATTTCAGCCTCGCAACCGACGGTACCGTCGCCCTTGAGCGTGCGGAAATAATAGGTGCCGTCATCCTCGTAGCTATAGACCTTGAGCATATCTCCCATAGGTGCTTCCTTTTGGAAGCTTACAGTCATCTTGATAACACGCTTGTCCGCAATATCCTTGATATAATCGCAGAAAAAGTCGGGATAACGTGTGTTGTTCATATGACCGTTCATATCGACGTCGCTGTACAGCACAGACCTTTCACCGACAAGCTTAAGCTCGTCCTGATTGGGAATGCGTATCCTTAAAGGAACGTCAAGCGTCAGCATCTCGTGATACTCAACGTTGAACGTAAGGCTGTCCACCCTCTGCACCTTGTGAGTTTCGATATCGACCAAAGCCCAGCAGCTGACCGCCTCGGCGACCACCTCGTCTCCTCTGAATACCGTAGCGCATCTGTTGAAGACTACTCCACGGCTCTCGCATGGCCAGGTTTCTACCCTTATAACGTCGTGAGCATAGAGCGGCTTATAGATGCTCATACTTATTCTGCTGAGAAAAAATGCTCTGCCCTGACTGCGCAGCTCCTCTGCGGTGGGACCGACGTGAAAGAACTGCAGATCAGCCGTTGTCTGAATATAGTTCAAAATTGCGGATGCACTTGCAACGCCGTTTACATCAGCCTCATTTATCCCTATTCTGTATTCTTCAGACCATTTCATTTTTAAAAATCCGTCCTATATTAAAGCTTGTCGTTTGATCCGAGAACGTTTATTATCTTGTGAAGAACAGCCTTCTTAACCTCTGCTCTTGCATCTCCGAGATATCCTCTGGGGTCAAATCCCTCGGGCTTGTTTATAAATGCACGGCGGATACCTGCAGTCATAGCTATACGAAGGTCGGAGTCGATATTGATCTTACAAACTGCCATAGAAGCAGCCTTTCTGAGCATATCCTCCGGAACGCCCTTAGCGTCGTTCATCTTACCGCCGCAAGCGTTGATCTCCTGAATAAGAGCGGGATCAACCGATGAAGCACCGTGAAGAACTATCGGGAAGCCGGGAAGTCTCTTTGATACCTCTTCAAGAATATCGAAGCGGAGCTTTGCCTCTCCCTTGAACTTGAATGCACCGTGGCTTGTACCGATGGCGATAGCAAGAGAGTCAACGCCTGTCTTTGCAACGAATTCCTCAACCTCTGCAGGATTGGTGAACTTAGCGTCGTCTGCAGAAACGTTTACGTCGTCCTCGATGCCGGCAAGCTTACCGAGCTCAGCCTCAACGACAACTCCACGTGCGTGCGCATAGTCAACTACCTTTTTGGTCACTTCTATATTTTCGGCAAAATCAAAATGAGAGCCGTCTATCATAACGGACGTAAAGCCGCTGTCAATGCAGTCCTTGCAGGTCTCGAAATCGGGGCCGTGGTCAAGGTGAAGAGCAGCGTCAATACCGGTAGATTCGATAGCAGCCTTTGTCATAGCCATAAGATACTTCTGTCCCGCATATTTTCTTGCGCTTGAGGAAACCTGAAGTATAACGGGAGACTTAGCTTCTGCAGCAGCCTCTGTTACTGCCTGAATTATCTCCATGTTGTTGATGTTGAAAGCACCTATAGCGTAACCGCCGTTATATGCCTTCTCGAACATTTCCTTTGTTGTTACCAATGCCATAAAAAAACACTCCAAACGTTACGGCTGTACATACAGCCTTTATTTAAAATTTTATTATCCTATCTATTGTATACTTTTTTGATCCTTAAATCAAGAGCTTTTCGATGAAATATTGTAAATTGTGTGTAAAAAACGCTACGGAAGAGGAGACTTTACAAATATCCTCTTCCGTATGTAATCCTGTATCGTCCAAAAAGCTTTATCCTATAACGCTTGGCGTACCGCCGTACTCTGTTGCGTTTTCGGTAAGGTCGGCATCTGCGGCAAGACCGAAGCTTATCGTAATGGCGTTATTCACCTGCTGCATAAGGCTGTCGTCCAGATGGCCCATTTTTTCCTTAAGTCTTCTTTTATCGATGGTACGTATCTGCTCGAGCAGTATAACCGAATTTTTGGCAAGTCCGAAGCGGTCAGCGTAAACGTCGATGTGAGTCGGAAGTCTGGTCTTCCCGAGACGGCTTGTTATGGCCGCCGCAATGACCGTCGGACTGTATTTGTTTCCGACGTCGTTCTGAACTATCAGCACAGGGCGCAATCCGCCCTGCTCGGATCCGATGACCGGACTCAGATCGGCATAGTAGATATCACCGCGTTTTACCGTCATTTTATTTGTTCACACTCCATATTTTTTCTTTCACGGGCGGCAGTTTTGATCAATGCATAAAGGACGCTATACCGAAAAGCCCTTGCACTATTATTTTATTACGTATCTCTTCGGTATGTGACTGCCCTTACACCGTGATCTCGATCGGTATATTTATTATTGCTCCGAGCAAATGCATATATTCAGGTAAAACCATAAAAAAGAAAAAACCGCTTTCGCGGTTTTATTCTATTAAAACTACAGATCCAATACCGTTTCTCTCAGATCTCCGTCCGGTGCTGAATAATACGAAACCTTTAGCTGAGATTTGTCATTTATAAATTCTGCATTCACAACAGGAGTATCGATATTATGAAAATCAAGCTCAAAGCTCTTGTAATACCCGTTACCGTCAAATACGTCTTTTACAGTCAAGACTCGGCTTCCCATCGGGTTGCTTTTATCGGCAACATCCACATAGGCAATTCTTGCTCCGTCAAAAGCCGAAACGTATACGTAAGCATCGGAAAGCTTATCGAGTGACAGACTGTAATAACGGTGCTCAACCAATCCGGTCCCCCGATTTATATGAATATCAATTATATCATCGTATACCCTGTCTATTTGAGGATAAGTTCTAAGCTCTGATTCCTCAAAAACAAGCTCTTTGTTATTATTGTAGACTCGGCATCTAAAATAGAATCTGTCTTCCGTATAGACCTGATCGATTTCGTAATTGTCGCCCACCGATCTCATTGCCGTCTCACCGCTCGTCGAAGATATGCTTGAATACAGCTCACACATCTCGATAGCCTTTGCCCGATACAAAATACGGCTGTAGTCCGAAAGCTTAACGGGGACTATGCTTCCGGTGCCGTATACAGAATACAGAAAATCCTTATAGTAATTAATACTGCTCTCATAATATTTAAGCCAATTTTCTTGAGATGCCTTTGTTTCCTCCATCATTGAAGCATGGTCTTTTACGCCGGGATAATACGTAATACCGTCTTTGTCAGTATAAAGACCTTCGGTTGAGCTGTAATAATCAAACAACGCTTGATAATATTTTTCAACCTGTTTCTGCCAGAGCCCTGCATATTCATCATTTAATGCGGTTAATGCTGAATTGCTCACGGCCACTGATTTCTTTTCGTTATACTCAACATCGAGCTGATGATTATCATTCAAGCTCTCATCATTCGTGTGCTCGGCTTGTTCATTATACTCAACATCGAGCTGATGACCGTTATTCAAGTGCTCATCATTCGTGTGCTCGGCTTGTTCATTTTCAATTTCGGGACAAACGTGTGCCGTCAATACAGCGTTTTCGGAAAGAACGTTATACAATGCAACAGATAGAATTACTATAACCAAGCATTCAACTACAGCCAATAATACTAAAACCTTCTTCATATCGATCCCCCTACATATTGTTTTCAATACACTTCAATAGGTATATTCAGCATCTTTGCAAACGACTCAATAGTAAATATAGGCAAATACAGAACTGCAAAAGCTATTATTATAATACCTGCAGTCATTGGTATAATACCGAGCTTGTATTTTTTTATCAACAAAACAAATGCAGTTATAAATATAAACGCATACACTCCGGAGCACAGCATTGAAACGAGGAAATGAATCAAACTGCCCCCAAAGGTAAACCAAGTCCAGCCAAAAACGCCAAAAAGAACACCGGGAAGAGCGATCACGGATAAAACGGCGGAAATTACTATTGACAATACATGCTTGCTTTTCTTCATATATATCTCCCTATAAATTGTTTTCAATAAATATTTTCCATTCCAGCCCAACGCCGTTTTTCGGTCTTCTTATATTCATTATCTCAATAATCAAAAGCGGAATTTCTACCAAATAGCATTTTAATAAAAGATACGGTTTTATTAATTCGTAAAAATTACCCGTAAATCTCGATACAGCAAAAATAAAAACAAAGGTAATAAGCAAGAAATACCACAGGTATGTATTTATGATAAAAAAATATTGAAATGTTATCGCCGTTTTTGTAAGCTTAAGATGTTTTCTTTTTGATATCCAATCCCATATAGATAAAGTCTTTTTTAATTTTTTATATCCGTTTTTACTTCTTCCAAGCTTAAGCATTTTATTGGAGTTGCCAAGCATATATATCCAGACAACACAAGTCCACATCGGAAGCACTTCTACAAAAAAGTGATACATGCACACTATCTCCCTATAAAAACTCTTGTAGTGTTATACTATTGAACGGCTTTAACTTATAACAAATTCTCTTCGTGTTTCAAAAAGCTTTTGTCCCACTTATCTCTAAAAGGCATGACGTATGTTTTCCAATAAGATTTAGGGATAACAAAATTATTATTTACTAAAATATCCGGCAAACAGTGAAAGCAATCTATCAAATCATATGCCATATCCGTGTTATGATCGTATAACGCATTCTTAAAAGCCACACACAGCTTTACAAAAAGATCATACAGTTCACGGTTTCTCAAATACCGTTGATTTACATAAGTATTTTTATGATATACATAATCCCAGACGTCACGGTCAAGCCCATTTACCTCAGAAACGGCTTTTCTGATCTGATTATCTTCTACACCCTCATCTTGTCTTCTCAGAGTGCTTTCTATTTTTGATATAATCTCAAAATTCAATTCATAATTTATATTATTTCTTACACATATAAATGCATAAGTCATATCATACAAATCGTATTGATTAATCATTTTTACCTCAATCGTTATTTAATACACCGGTTGTTTCGTATATATTGTTAAAGTGCACAATAAAACGGCTTGTGTTTTTTAACAAGATAATCATATTGCATATATATTTTACCATTTTTATGTTTTAATGTCAATATAAGTATCACACACAAATCAAATTTTGCTGATAAAAAACGAAGACCCGAAGGTCTTCGTTTGAAATTTTATTCTTTATCTTTTGATTCTTTCTTATCCTTCTGCTCGTCGTCTTCCTCGACCTGCGGTTCTTTTACCGATATGATGGCAGATTCGACACGTCTGTCGGCTATCTTTTCGACGCTGATGTGCAGACGGTCGGTCTCGACCTCTACCTTAGCCCCATCCTCGGGGATCATGGTAAGCTGACTGAATACAAGTCCGCCCAGAGTATCGAACTCCTCGTCATCACTCTCGTGTTCAATGTCGAGCGTTTCATAAAGGACGTCAAGCTCTGTCGAGCCTGCTACCTTCCACAGATTTTCGCCTATGCTTACGATATCCTGCTCTGTGGTAGGATCAAATTCATCGTAGATATTTCCGACTATCTCTTCAAGCAGGTCCTCAAGCGTTATAAGACCCGACGTTCCGCCGTATTCGTCAAGGACGATAGCCATATGTATCTTTTTCTGCTGCATATCTCTGAAAAGCACATCGGCTCTGACCGTTTTCGGAACGAAATAGGGCGTATAAAGTATATCCTTGAAAGGCTTGGGATCCTTGCTCTGCAGATTGAGCAGATACTTTCTCGTGCTGAGGATTCCGACGATGTTGTCTATATCCTCCTCGTATACGGGAAATCTCGAAAGTCCCGTTTCTTCTATTGCACTAAGGATCTCCTCCTGCGTGTCCTCGGTCCAGATAGCCGATATCTCGGTTCTGTGAACCATAATATCAGCGGCTGACATATTGTTGAACTCGAAAACGTTTTCTATCATATCTCTTTCTTCGGAATCGATAGTGCCGTTTTCCTCACCGATGTCAACCATCATACGGATCTCCTCCTCGGTGACCTGCTCGCTCTCTTCCTTGGGATTGATACCGAAGAGTCTGAGCACACCGTTGGTGGATGCCGAGAAAAGCGCAACGAAAGGCTTCATCACAACAGAAATACCTCTTATTATACCCGCCGTAGCGTTAGCTACCGCCTCGGGCTTCTTCATTGCGATACGCTTGGGAACGAGCTCTCCGAACACCAGCGTAAAGTAAGAGAGTATAAGCGTGATGACAATGACCGCAAGCGTATTGACAACGTTTGCAGGCAATGCTGTGAAACCGATATCATTTATGAGCCAACTGCATATCCTGTCGGCAAAGTGTTCGGCAGCAAACGCACTTCCGAGAAAGCCGGCAAGAGTGATACCAAGCTGTATGGTCGATAAGAAGCCCTCGGGTTTTTCAGTCATACGAAGAAGCTTTTCAGCCTTCTTGTCCCCATCCTCAGCAAGCTTTTTAAGCTTGTTGTCATTCAGAGAAAGAACTGCGATCTCCGATGCTGCAAAAAACGCATTTACGGCTATAAGCACGACCTGTAAAAGCAACTGGCCCCATATATGGTCAGGCAAAAAATATTCCCCCTTTTTACATACATAATAATGTACGTTGCTCTCATTATACAATAGTCAATTATATTTGTCAAGCGAACTTTGGCAATGTTTTTATTAAATAAGGGCAAAAAAATACGATTTTTTTATTATTTACAAAAGATTAAACTTATGGTATAATTATTATAACAATTAATATTCAAAGGTGGATAAATACTATGAAATGTCCCGCTTGCGGTTTTACCGACAGTAAGGTTATAGATTCACGCCCCACTGAAATGGGCAGCATACGCAGAAGACGAGAATGTCTTTCATGCCAGAAAAGATTTACTACTTACGAAATTATCGACACCGTGCCTACCGTTGTCGTAAAGAAGGACGGTCAGCACGAGGTGTTTGACAGAAATAAGATAATGAGCGGACTTGTCAAATCCTGCTATAAGCGCCCCGTCACTACAGAGCAGCTCACCGATATCGTAAATCAGATCGAAACAGAGGTGCAGAACTCTCTGCAGGCAGAGATAAAGTCAAGCGAGATAGGTAAGATGGTAATGGATAAGCTCCGCAGTCTCGACGAGGTATCATACGTCAGATTCGCCTCGGTTTACCGTGAGTTCAAGGATATCGAAACCTTTATGGAAGCCCTCAAAAGCCTCCGCCATAACAAGCCAAAAGGCTGATAGGAAACACGCAGGGGCTCTTTTTGCAAAAATCCGCCCCTGCACCCCGGAAAAACTTTTAATATAAACACAAAACGGCAGTCGATGACTGCCGTTTTTTTATGTAGCACTGTGTTAGTACTAACCCAGTAAAATGCCCCAAAAGTTTTTGGGAGGGGGGTACGCGGGGAGCCCTTTTTACAAAAAGGGCTCCCCCCGTATATATCTATCCTAAAAATCAAATCAAAGCGCAACGTCGATAGCGTCGGAGTTCCAAGCCTTAACGAAGAACTTGTTATTATCGTTTGCTATCTTAACTGTAACAGTTCTGGTTTCGCCTGCTTCCATCCAGAAGAAGTTATCCGAGTAATTCATATAGTACTCGTTACCGGGAGCTTCTATGCCGACCTGGAATGCGGGCTTATTGCCGCAGTTCTTTATAGTAACCTGAGCAACTGTCTCGCCCTTTTCGGTGGTCTCGCCTGTCTTGACTGCTTCAACGGAAAGCTCTGTAGTATTCTTAGAGACGTCTGCTATCCAGGGACCGTTTGCGATATAGGGAGCTCTTCTTGAGGGCTGACCTATTCTGAACGAATACTGGCTTCTGGAGAGGAGGTTTCCGTCCTTATCATAAAGCTCTGTTACGAGGAAGAGGCACTCTTCCTTAGCGTCCGCAGCGATCTCATAATCGAAGTATCCGCACTTGGTAACCATATCGGCATAGACGGTTCTGCTCTTTTCTTCCGTCTTGAGAACGTCGAAGTTGCTGTCATAAAGCTTAACGATTATCTTAGCATCCGGGTATTCTTCAAGCATTTCGTTTACAACCGAAATTCTTGCAGAGAACTTCTCGCCGGGTCTTGTAAAGAGATCGTCATAAGCCGCACAGATATGGAGGGGCTCAAGAGAACGCTTCTTGTAGTAGTATGAACGCTTCGGAACGCCAAGTCCGTCAACGTATGCCCAGCTCATGGTGCAGGGGAATACAACGTTGAACACCCAGCTCATAGAGCATGTGCAGTAAGGCCATCTGGATCTCCAGAAGTCCTGACCGAACTGTGTAAGCATACCGTGAGCGGTCTGCGTATATCTTACGTATTCTTCCCAATTCTTCGGTATTCCGACGTCAGACATGGGATTGAACATTATTCTTGTGATGGAGGAAAGGTGAGCGTCGTGCATGGAGAATCCGCTTTCCTTACGCTCGACCTTGCGGTCGCCCCAGTTTTCGATATTCCATCCGCCGACCTCGTCGGGAAGGTTGGGTGGCCACATCTGGAACTCTTCCTCGGGAATGAGAGCCTTAAGAGTATCCATTACAGGCGGAGAAGCCATCGAGTACTCTGTTACTGCTACGGACATATCCGTTGTGTAACGGGGATAGTACATACCCTCCATCCAGTTTACCTGATAGGAGTGGTTGTCACCGCCGTACGGAGATGCACGGTGGAAATCCTTTTCGGGATCGAATTCACGAACGATAGCTTCGATATCGTCAACAACATCCTTGTTGTAAATGCTGTCAGCGTCAAATTCGTTACCGCCGCACCACATAACGAGTGACGGATGGTTTCTGACTCTGATAACGTTGCTTATGAGAGTTTCTCTCCAAACGTTGCGGTCGATCTTATCGTAGTTGTTGTTCGCCATAAGGGTCTCCTGCCATACGCAGATACCGAGGCGGTCACAGGTTTCGTAGAATTCGTCTGTTTCGATAAGACCTGCGCCCCAAGGACGAAGGATATTGATGTTTGCTTCCTTAGCAAGACCGAGAAGTCTGTCGTATTTCTCCTGAGTGAAATCGAGCATCTGGTCTGTAGGCATCCAGTTGGAGCCCTTGCCGAAGAACTCTCTGCCGTTTACGCAGAATATCCAGTTGTACTGACCGTTCTTGTTGGGAGAGGGATTCATCTTGAGCGTACGAACACCGATGTTGAAATGGAGCTCGTCGTGACCTGTTATCTTGTTGTCACGTGTGAAGTCCTTGAGATCTCCGGTGATGTCAACCTTATAAAGAGGCTGATCGCCAAGACCGTTGGGCCACCAAAGCTTAGCGTTGGGGATATCTATTTCAACCTTAGCTCTTATAGCGCCCTGAGAGAAGCCCGTTATTACCTCAGCGGTGTAGGGAGCTTCCTCGGGATCGGGAGAGCTTACCGAGAATCTTACCTTACATTCAAACGGCCATGCCGCAATGGATGCAACGGTTGCGGAAAGCTCGAGATGAGCAGTTCCGTCCTCGGAGATGGACTTGGTTATAACGTGGGGATCGGAGAGAATGAGGTTTTCCTGGCAAACGAGATCAACGCCTCTCCAGATACCGCAGGGCAGAATGTCCATATTGAAGTGCCATCTGCCGAATATGTAGGGTCTTACGTTGTGAGAGGGAGGATTGGGGCAAGGAAGAATGCAAACGACTACCTCGTTCTCGCCTTCAAAGTCAACGTAAGGAGTAATGTCTATATCGGGACCGCCGAGCATACCCTCGTGATAGCAGAGCTGAATACCGTTCAGCCAGAAATATCCGTGATAGTCAACGCCCTTAAAGTCAAGTCTTACAGTCTTGCCCTTCCACTCGGAGGGAACTGTAAAGGTCTTCTTGTATACCCATCTCTGATCGTCGATCCAGAGCTGCTTGGGTCCGTTGTAATCAACGTAGGGATCTTCTATCTTGCCTGCTTCGAGGAGTGCTCTGTGAACAGAGCCGGGGATCTTTGCGGGGATCCACTCCTGAACGTCAAGCTCGCCGAGCTCAACCGGAACGGTTCTCATAAGAGAATCCTCAGAGAAATCGTCCTCAAAGAGAGTCTCACCGTCAAGAGATACTATCTTGAAGTTGTTGAAATAAGCTTCACCGTTGTGGATAGCGAGAAGCACTCTGTCTCCGTGAGGTCTTTCAATAGAGAACTTACCTGCGGAAACGTTATCTATGAATATTTCAGCCTCTCCGCCCTTAACCTCTGCCTTGAAGTGATAAGCCTTGCCTACCTCAAGCACCGGGCCTACGCCCTCGAGCATATTGCCCTCTCCCATATCGGAGAAGAAGTATGCAGAGTTACCCGTTCCGTTTGCACGGAGGAAGGTTGCAAAATATGCAAGTCTGATAAGGGAAAAGCCGACAGAGAACGAAATGCAGGTATTATCGGTTCCGAGAGTAAAATCACAGTCAAAAATATACTCTTCGGGAAGAGCCGTATTTTCGTAGATCTTAGCATTGGAGCGCCAGCCCTTGAGAGAGCCGTTTTTCATCTCCCATTCGCCGAAATTCTGCACCCATTTGTTGAGCTTGGTCTCTTTACACCAGCCAAGCTGCCAGCCGTCGGAAATATTTATACGATTGTAGTTCATGGTGTATTTCCTTTCTTTATTTTATCTGAAAAAGCCGCTAAAAAAGCCGATCTTTTGCAGAATATATTTCCTTATCCAATTTTATCATACTGTTATTTTAAAGTCAATAACATTTATAAATTTAAAAATTAGTTTTTGCCAAAAATAAACGCCGGTTTTTGCCGATTTGCACAAAAAAGCGTTTGATAAGGCACACAATGAAAATATCAAAGCTTTTTATAGTAGGGGCAGATATCCTCATATCTCCCGTCTTTCATACGAAAGCCCTGTGGAATGATGCCGAGCTGTATAAATCCGAGTCTCTCGTAAAGATGTCGAGCATGAATATTTGAGGCAACGACCGCATTAAACTGCATAATTGAAAATCCGCATTCCCTGCCCTTTGCAAGGCAGTCGAGCACCAGAGCCTCACCGATATGTCTGCCTCTCATATCCTTTTTTACGGCATAGCTCGCATTGCAGATGTGTCCGCATCTGCCGATATTGTTCGGATGAAGTATATAAAGACCGCACACGGTCCCCTCGCCGTCTACGGCTACCGCAGTATATGTCTGCGAGGCAAAAAACTCCGCACCGCTCGCCATATCAAGCATATCCTCCTGCGGAAAGGCAACGCCGTCCTCAACGACGGTGTTCCATATATCGATCATCTGCGCAATGTCCTCAATCGTATACTCTCTTACCTTGATATTATCCATATTATATTCCTCATTTGTGTGATATCAGCATTACTGTGTTTTCAATTTTGAATATCTGTTCTATCTTGTTAAATCCTGCATCCTTCAGCATCTCGATCTGATTCTCGACCGTAAACGGAGTGTCAAAATGATAGAATTCACCATCGGCTATCCCTTGCTCCGCACGGATGCGCGCATTTTCAGCAAAAAGGCAGTCCTGCACCTCCTGAGTCGGTGCCATATAATCGCATTCGATGTAGCAACCGCCTTCCGTTATGGCAGAATATATCTTCCTATACAGCGCAGTCTTTTCCGCTCTTCCGAAATGATGCATGGTCTGAAAGGAGACGCAGCAATCGTACCCGTTCTTTCTAAATCCGACCTTGAAATAATCTCCGCAGATAAGCTCCAATTTCTTATCCGGATGCTTTTTCTTTATCCTGTCGAGCATAGCGGCTGTCATATCTATACCCGTAACGAAAACGTCGGGATGCAGTTTGAATATCTCGTCAAGCTCAAGTCCGGTGCCGCATCCGAGATCGAGCAAAGTGCGCACGGTATACGGCAAGGACTGTGCCATTTTTATATACCCCTCTTTGCAACCGCCTACGTCATTAAGCATATGCTCGTCATACCCGTCGACCCTCGCCGCAAAGAATTCATTCATCCGCTCAAGATTGTTCATAACAAATACTCTCTCTCTGATATTACAGTTATTATTCTATTATACCTCATCTACCCTCGCATTGCAACAAAAAATGCAGGACGGCTATGCATCCTGCATTTTTTCTATTCAAAAATCGCTCCGTCGGTAATACCCGAATCAAGCGGAATATCCGATGATGCATCGGCATCGAAGACCAAAGAGCTTCCGCTTACGTCAAACACATAGGTGTTTTCGTCGCCGTTTACATTGAGGGTCAGCCGACCGTTATCTACGTCATACGTCCCGTGACCGTGATAGTTTCGGTACTCATCATAGCTGAAGGTAAAGCTTCCGTCATCAAACAGCGCCACACTCGGACTTGAAACACCTCCAAATTCCTTCATATAGTACACTCCCGTAAGCTTGGCATCCTGCCAATGCTCGATACACCCACCCTCACATAAGGAGGTGTAATTTTTGCACTTATATTGAGCGGAATAAATATATCCGCACTCGTAGCATTTCTTTTTGTATATATGATAATTTCTGCCGTCCTCTCCGACAAAGCTTTCAAACCATCCGTCAGAGAAGAAGTGCCCCTCGCCTTCTCTGTATGCTAAAAGCAGCTCCATTGCAGCGGCGGTATATTCGTTTCCGTACCTGTCAAGCATTTCGGGGGTCTGATAATCTATAAGCGCCTGGGAAGCGACCGTGCCAAGTCTCGTCCACCTGGTATCATCGCCGAGATCCTCGCACAGCAAAACGAAATATGGATCTGTGATAACAAACCATCCGTCCTCAAGCAGCATACCGCCTGCAAGAAAGACGTTTTCAGCCTGGCTCGGCTTCAGACGGCAGACCATCCTGTACATATTCACGCTCTCGCCAAGAGCAGACGTTCCGGTCGGCATCAGCTCGATACTGTCTATAACCGCATCGGTTACAGTATACGTATGTCCCGTTATTATCTTATTTGATTCGCTGAATCCGTTGTACTCTTCGACACGGCTGAGCACAAGGGATAAAGCGTATTCGATAACGGGCGCAGGCATATCCTTTACATCATCGGAAAGCACTATATCCTCATAAGTCAGCTCGGTATACTCGGGTTGCGGCAATACGGCTATAAAGCAATACATATCCCCACCTACTGCCATCGGATCTGTGCTGGCGGTAATTATATATCTGCAGCCTGCCTTTGCGTTGGTGAAAAGATAGGTCTGAGGTGCTAATCCGGACGGCGTGAAAAAATCAAGTGGCTCAAGAGTCTGAGCATCGTATATACGGTAAGATGCGATTATCTCATTCCCGTCGCACATTAGCTTAACCGGCACGGTATCCTCCTCTGACGGCGATATCACTACCGAGGAAAGCTTTGACACTATAGTTGAAATATCGGTTCCGCTCGGATACACCTTCACATCGCACGAATTACCTCCCGAAACAGCAAGAACCCCCATATCGCTGCCTATATCCTCGGTGAGACGGTATAGGAATCTTGCCTCCGCTCCTTTCTCACCGTGCAGTGAAGTACGCACGAGGAAGAGCTCTCCACTGCTCTGGCGTATCAGATAATATCCTATCTTCCCGTCGTCAACTGCCCACACCGATACCGCATCGGACAGAACGAGATCTGCTTGCGATGAGAGCACGAACATATCGTCAAAGCTATCTTTATCGAGCTTCACCTTGGCAAGTCTGCCGAACGCCGTCCACTCATCCGAGAGGAAAAGATCTCCCTTTATCATCAGCTCCATATCGTCAGTTAAGGCATAGATCGGGGTGTTTTCGCCTGCTATCATAAAAAAGCTGTATACAGGGCTTTGATAAATGACCTCTGAAACGGCATAGCTGTGAGCGGTGATATCGGGAAGCTCGGGCGTTTCACTCAGCGGATCTGTAAGAAAGCATACCGCAAGTATAACCAAAGCGCAGACGGCAATTATTATCAGCCAAAACGCCGGTTTTTTATAATTCATGACCCTTTTTATCCTTGATCTGACCCCGGTCTCTCCGAAGGCGAGCGGACAGGCCGTTACGGCTCTGCGGTGTATACTGCAGTTCAAAAGCGCATATGAATACGCCTTTTTTTCATCTTCTCCCATCGCCTTTATGACCTTCTCATCGCAGGCTGATTCTATATCTCTGCAAAGAAGGATATACGCTGCCCACATTATCGGATTGAACCAGTGCACCGAAAGCAGAAGAAAGCCAAGTGGCTTCCACAAATGATCGAGCCTGCTTAAATGCGATCTTTCATGCCGTATCACCTGCATCTCATCCTCTTCGGACATACCGACGGGAAGATATATCCCGGGTCTTATCGCCCCCAGAACGAAGGGGGAATCGACCTTCTCGCTCACGTATATATTATCCTTTAATTTCACCGCATCGGAAACTCTGCGGTAAAGCCGGATATAGCTTATCACGGCATACGAAAGCATAATAATAATTCCGATTACCCACACGATAGAAAAGGTGAGCGACCACAGCTGAGAAGGATTTGCACTTACAAGCTCAGCAGGAGCCATGCTTTCCGAAAGTATCGGATTAACGATGCTGTTTATGTACGGTATTCCGCTGTTTATCTGAGGCTCTGCGGCATAAATAAAGTCATCGGGAAGCGGTTTACTGCTCGGTATAAGGCTTAAAACGCACTCAAGCGTAAACGGCATGATAAGGCGAAGAGCTACCATCCCCCACATAACGCAGCTGATCCACCTCGGAGCTCTTTTCAAAACCAAACGGATCAGCATGACCGCCAGCGCAATATAGCTTGCGGTTATGCTCAGATTCATCACCGAAAGAAAAACTGCCTCCACGTTAATCCTCCTTTTCGATTATGCGTATTATCTCTTCGATCTCCTTATCGGAAAGCTTCTGTCTGCGCGCAAATGCGGCGATAAAGGCAGGCAGCGAGCCTTCAAATTTTTTCTCAACCAGCTCGTCTATTTCTGATATCTGCACCTCGTCCTTGGTGACGAGTGAGCGCACGACGCTGCTTTCATTTTTAAGAACGCCACGCTCGGATAGCCGTTTTATTACGGTATACGTAGTAGTGGGCTTCCAGCCGAGACGCTCCTTGCAAAGAGCCACAAGCTCACTGCTCTTTATCGGCTCGTGCTCCCATAAGACAAGGCAGAATCTGTACTCGCTTTCAAATATTTTTGGGATCTCCATATAATATCCTCCACTCTAATGCGTTAGATCTCACATTTAGTCTAACACATTAGAGCAAATTTGTCAATATACTTTTTTAAAATATTTAAAACCGCTTGATTAATCGCCGTTTTGTGATATAATACTACTGACTTTACCAATACTGCGGAGATACTGATGTATAATAACTTTATTTTTGACGTTGACGGCACGATGGTCGACTCAAAGGATCAATTTTACAATTCGCTCAATCTTGCCCTGAAAATGCACGGTGCTACCTCACCAAAGGATACCTATTCCGAGGAGATATTTGCTCTTTCCGCACCCGAGGTCTTGCAGGCGCTTGAAATAGAAAACATAGACGAGGTGCTTCCCACCTGGGTAGCGCTTTACAATAAATTCGGCGAAGACTCACCACTTTACGACGGAGTTTTCGATACGGTAAAGGAGCTTTCGGCAAGGGGAAAGAAGATACTTATAGTGACCTCACGCAAGCACGACGTTGCAGACCCGTTTTTCAAAAAATTCGCCCTTGAGCGTTACGTAGACCTTTTCGTTACCGCGGACGAAACGGTAAGGCTCAAGCCTGCCCCCGACCCCTTGCTTTACGCTTTGGAGAAGCTCAAGCTTGACCCGAATGAAACGCTGTACTTAGGCGATACGGTAAACGATCTTATCGCTGCAAAGGATGCAGGCATTCCCTTTGCCGCACCCGGATGGAATCCGTTTGCCGACAAGCTTGAATGCAGGCACATTGCTACCCCGACAGATCTTCTGAATATGTAAAAGATCCGCTCTTGCGAGCGGGGTCATAAAGCAGTTAATCCGACCTATGGTTTACATCATAGGTCGGATTATTTGTAGTATGTACCGGTTTAGGAAAGGCTCCCTTGTGTAAAGGGAGGCTTTGGTGCGGTGCAAAACTGCACACCGCACTATATATCCTACAGAGGTGTATAGAAGTGCGCTCTTGCATCTGTTCAATAAATTGGAATTTATTAGACATTAACTGTCCTACACTCTAAAAACCCTTGATATTACTGGTTTTTTCGTCAATTACAAACTCAACTGTTATGTATTTTCCCTTGTTTTTGCCCTTATGAGCGAAAATAAGGGAAACTTTTTATATCTAACCGCTAACTACCTTGTCGAGCAGTCTTGCGGAGGTACGCTTCGCCTCTCTTGTAGAGTGAGCGTAGACATTCATCGTGGTACTGACATCAGAGTGACCTAAAAGCTCCTGCACATCCTTCGGCGCTGCTCCATTTGAGAGCAGATTACTCGTGAAGGTATGGCGCAGTTGGTGGAAATGAAACCCTTCGAGACCTTCTACCTTTTTGCTTGCCCGTTTGCACATAATACCGATCGTGCTTGGCGATTCATACGCTCCGTCAGGCCTTAAGCATACAAAGGAAATTTCCTTGTATCCCTCGGGAACCTTCTCATTTCTCGGTAGCGTATAGACCTCGTAGTATGTACGGTCTTTCTCCTTAACCTCAATATAGTAGTTAAGGCAGAAGAGTTCTCCGTATTTGAATCGGTTTTTGTGCTGTTCGAGCTTGGCAGTTCGCAGAATCTCTGCCAGGGTGTCACAGAAGTCCACCGTGCGGACTTTCCTGCGTTTGGTAGCCCCCATCTCGGTTTTGTGCCTTGACCCGTTGTAGCGCATACTGCGGCGTACCGTAAGGTACTGCTTTTCAAGATTTACGTCTTGCCAAGTCAGTCCACAGACCTCGCCAATGCGAAGTCCTGTGTAGTATGCAATCTGTATAGGGAGCAGCGCGGGGTTATCCTTCGCTTTCAGAAAATCCTCAAGCTTCAGATACATTTCGTGAGTCAGCGTCGGTATGGTAGCAACGTCACCGTTATCCTCCGAGAACAATTCATAATCGTCCTTTTTCCCACGCCATACGACGTACTGCATCGGGTTAAAGGAAACCATAAGCTTGGGAAATACTGCAAAACGGAACGCTCCTTGCAGTACGGCGGAGAACAAACGTAAGTAACCCTTGCTGAGTGCTTTCGATGTTGTACCGTCCGGATTCACTCCACCGAAGCTGAGCTGATCTATGAACGTCTGCAAATGGTCGGCTGTCACACTTTTCAGTTTTCTGTTGCTGATGGGAAATTGCTTAATGCGGTTGACGGTGCCTTGATAGGACATTACCGTACCGTTGCTTAAGTTTCCGGGCTTCAGTTCTTCCTCTACCCACATATCCAGCAGCATACCCACCGTTGCATTTTCGGATTTCGCTACGAATTTCTTTGCTTCGTAGTCTTCCATTGCTTTACGGAGCAGAGCTTCTGTTTCGCTCTTGCTTTCCGTACCTGCGAACTCTCGCTGTACCTGTCTGCCGCTTTCATCTTCTACGTAAAAGCGGTAGTACCACTTCTTGCCTTTCTTTCTTACAGAACCTTTTGCCATATAAAACTCCTTTCCTTTGGCAAACGGAACTGTTGCAATTGTGTAC
>JAZSMJ010000085.1:0-3358 GCA_045535815.1 Eubacteriales bacterium | reverse complement strand
GGGACTTTTTACAAAAAGTCCCTCCCCAGACCCCACCTCAAAAAACTTTGGGACTTTTTCTTGGGAAAGTAAAAACACAGTGCACGATGTTTGCAGAGTTCTCATTAGCCTTCCCCAGCGGGGGAAGGGGGACCACGATAGTGGTGGATGAGGTGTCAAAAGGCATATCATTTATGCTTCAGATAAAATCGTTTGTATAGCAACACCTCATCCGTCAGGCTTCGCCTGCCACCTTCTCCCACTGGAGAAGGCAAACGGCGGCAGCAAGCCACCGCCCTACGGAGTAGGTGCGAACATAGTGCAAAAGGCTCCCTCCGGGAGGGAGCTGTCGAGCATAGCGAGACTGAGGGAGCCATCGTGCACTAAAACAGAGATGTTCTTCATTTTATGAACCATCTGAAGATTATCTGCACGCACTTCATATTGCAAATATTTCATTGCGATAAATAAGCGCAATGGAATATTTGATAAGGTCGCCATCTGTGATTGCACATTCTAAATGCGACCGACCTGCACGCACTCTCCTTCCGTCATTGCTTCGCAATGCCACCTCCCTCCGCAGGGAGGCATATGTGCGGTGCGAACAATGTACAAAAGCCTCCCCTGTGTAAGGGGAGGTGGCACCGAAGGTGACGGAAGGGTTGTTAACAAAGGAAAAACAATCCCTCACCGCCTTTGGCGGAGCTCCCTTTGCACAAGGGAGCCATACGGTACGATGCGAACATAAGTGTGAGCCTTCTCCCGCTGGAGAAGGCTGACAGCTCTTTTTCATAATAAACACCTATTGTCCTATCAGTAGGACATAAATTCTTTAAATATAGTATACACTATTTTTGTCCTAAATCAAGACAAAGGTGTTAAAATATGAAAAGAATTATCGACGGTGAACAGACAAATATTATAGGCGAAAAGATAAAGGAAGCACGAGAGAGAAAAGGGTACAGTCAAAAACAGCTCTCGGAAAAGCTTGAGCTGATGGCAGTATATACCTGCAGAGGCTCTATATCTCGTATCGAAAACGGCAAGCGTGCCGTTACCGATATTGAGATCGATGCAATTTCAAAGGTGCTTGACGTTTCTCTTGATTATCTGTTCGGAAGATAAAATATAGCAAAGTAAAAAGCCTTCTTAAAAGAAGGCTTTTTGTGTGCCGTTAGCACTATGTTTGCACTATACCTATGAAAAATATTTTAAAAGTTTTTGTGAGGGGGTAAAGGGGGACCACTTTTTACAAAAAGTGGTCCCCCTTTAATTATATCTTTCAATTAAAATATACTGAAGTTAACTACGAGTGCTGCGAATACTATAGAAACCATAGAGAGCAGCTTGATAAGAATGTTGATCGCAGGGCCTGATGTATCCTTGAAGGGATCGCCAACGGTGTCGCCAACGACAGCCGCCTTATGATTTTCGCTTCCCTTACCGCCGTGATTGCCGGCTTCAATATGCTTCTTTGCGTTATCCCATGTACCGCCCGAGTTTGACATAAATACTGCCATTAAGAATCCGCATGCAGTTGCGCCTGCAAGCATACCGATAACTCCTCTGAAGCCGAGGATGAGACCTACGGCAATGGGAACGATAACGGCTATAACGGTGGGGAGTATCATCTCACGAAGGCTGGACCTTGTGCAAAGGTCAACGCAGCTTGCGTAATCTGCCTCTGCCTTGCCGTCCATAAGACCCGTGATCTCCTTGAACTGACGGCGAACCTCGATAACGATGCTCTGTGCCGCACGTCCGACTGCTTCCATTGTGAGAGCAGAGAAAACGAAGGGCAGGCAAACACCGATAAACAGACCAACCAGAACGATAGGATCCATAAGGCTGAAGCTTGCGTCCGAAACCTCGGCGCCGACTTCCTTTATCTTTTCAACGTACGATGCGATAAGAGCGAGTGCTGTAAGTGCCGCAGAGCCGATAGCAAATCCCTTACCGGTAGCGGCCGTGGTGTTACCGAGTGAGTCGAGAGCGTCTGTACGCTCACGTACCGAGTGATCGAGCTTTGCCATTTCTGCAATACCGCCGGCATTGTCGGCAACAGGACCGTAAGCGTCGGTCGCAAGCGTGATACCGAGGGTAGAGAGCATTCCGACTGCCGCAAGGGCAATACCGTAAAGTCCCATAGATGCGGAAGCAGCTCCGCCCGACGTGAAGAATGCAACCAGCACGCAGATAACAACGATGGCAACGGGAAGTGCGGTTGAAAGCATACCAAGGCTTATACCGCTGATTATTATGGTAGCAGGTCCTGTTTTTGAGGACTCTGAAAGCTTTTTGGTGGGTCTGTATGTGTCAGACGTGAAGTATTCGGTTGAAAGACCGATAAGAACTCCGGCTACAAGACCTGCGAGCATAGCAAAGTAAAGACCGATGTGCTCCTTGCCAAGAACGAACCAGATAACGGGGAAGGAGAGAACGGCAATAAATACTGCGCTGAGGTTTGTGCCTTTGCTGAGCGCCTTGAGAAGTGTCTTCTGATCGGTGCTCTCGCCCGTGCGAACGAAGAAGGTTCCGAATATGGAGCAGATGATACCGATAGCGGCAACCACCATAGGAACGGCCATACCCTTGATGCTTCCGCTGAATGCGGCAACACCGAGAGCAGATGCGGAAATTACAGAGCCGACGTAGGATTCGTAAAGGTCAGCACCCATACCTGCAACGTCACCGACGTTATCACCAACGTTATCGGCAATAACCGCAGGGTTTCTGGGGTCATCCTCGGGAATACCTGCCTCAACCTTACCAACGAGGTCAGCACCGACGTCAGCCGCCTTTGTGAATATACCGCCGCCGACACGTGCAAACAGAGCCATAGAAGAAGCGCCCATACCGAAGGTAAGCATTGCACTCGTTATAGCTGAGGGCTCAAGCTTGAATATATATCTGAGAATAAAGAACCAAACCGAAATGTCGAGAAGACCGAGGCCTACTACCGTGAAGCCCATAACGGATCCTGCCGAGAAAGCAACTCTTAAGCCTCGGTTAAGACCTGTCATGCAGGCGTTAGCAGTTCTTGCGTTAGCAGAGGTTGCGATCTTCATTCCGACAAAGCCGGAAAGAGCCGAGAAAAATCCGCCCGTTATAAATGCGAAGGGAACGAACCACGTAAGGAATTTGAATGCAGCCATGACGGCAAGAACGACGAACATACCCCCGAAGAATATTGCAACGACGGTATACTGACGTTTGAGATAAGCGTTAGCACCCTGCTTTACAGAAGCAGAGATCTTTTTCATAAGATCGGTGCCCTCGGAGAACTTAAGCACCTTCCTTGCGGTAAAGAAAGCGAAAAGCAGTGCAACCAGCGCTCCGATAAACGTTATTAGAACAAGATAATTTTCCAAAGCATTTA
>JAZSMJ010000036.1:0-40537 GCA_045535815.1 Eubacteriales bacterium | reverse complement strand
GAAGTCACTGACAACAGATTTACAGTCTGCCCCCTTTGGCCACTCGGGAATTCCCCCATATGGAGCTGGTGAACGGAGTCGAACCATCAACCTGCTGATTACAAATCAGCTGCTCTGCCATTGAGCCACACCAGCATTTTTCATATTACTCGACTATTATATCACGGCATTTCCGTTTTGTCAAGTTTTTTCTTTCATTTTATTTTTTCATTTTTATTTAAGCAAAGCGCCGTGCGGCTGTTGATTCTTTTTGCAAAATGAGTTATAATTTATTATATAGATGTTTTTTATATGATAATTGCTGTCATTCGTTATTTTGCTTAACGTCACCTTGAATTATACGGATGGCGTGAAATTTAATTTTGGTTAGTGTGAGTTTATCCTCTCACGCCCCAAATTTTCTAAAAACGGGTCCCGTCCCGTTTTTGCCGTAAATCGGCACGAAAATTTATTAAGTTACGGTATACTGACGCACAGCGTCAGAATGGAGATCAAAATGGGAAATTATACAGCGGTAAAAAGATCGCTTTTTGACAAATATTATGAAAAACTCAACCGTGAGCAGAGGCAGGCTGTTTACACCGTAAACGGACCTTTGCTTATCCTTGCGGGTGCAGGTAGCGGTAAGACCACCGTTTTGGTCAACCGTATTGCATATATGATACGCTACGGAGATGCATATATGGACTCGTTTGAGCCCGAATGGGTATGCGATGAGGTCGTGGATGAGATGAAGGAGGCGCTTTCGCTTCCCAGAGAGGAGCTTGAGGTCTATCTTGACCGCTTTGCAAC
Source organism: Eubacteriales bacterium (assembly GCA_045535815.1). Classification (GTDB taxonomy): domain Bacteria; phylum Bacillota; class Clostridia; order Oscillospirales; family CAG-272; genus JAZSMJ01. Next base: position 39,745 of record JAZSMJ010000036.1, on the reverse strand, counting down.
AAGACCCTGCGCTCCCTGGTCGGTTTTGTGCATAACCTTTACCAACAAGGCGGCAAAGGAGATGAAGGAGCGCCTTGAGCGCACCATCGGTGATGCGGTGAACGAAATCTGGTCGGGCACCTTCCACTCGGTATGCCTTCGTATACTCAGACGCTTCTGCGACTTTCTCGGATACGAGCAGGGCTTTACCATATACGATACCGACGATTCAAAAAAGCTTATCCTTTCGATAATGAAAAATCTGCATATCGAGGACAAGAACCTTACCCCGAAGTTTGTTTTAAACAAGATAAGTCAGGCAAAGGATTCGCTGGTTTATCCGGACGAATTCGAGAGTCTTGCAAAGGACGTGCGCTTAAAGCAGGTGGCAAGGATATACCGGGAGTATCAGCGTGAGATGATGGCGGCAAACGCAATGGATTTTGACGATATAATCGTTAACACCGTCCGTCTTCTTGAGGAGAGCCGTGAGGCAGCTGATTTCTGTCACCGACGCTTCAGATATATAAGCGTTGACGAGTTTCAGGACACCAACCACGCACAGTTCGCCCTTATAAAGCTTCTTTGCGAGGGCAGGGGTAACATAATGGCGGTCGGTGACGACGACCAGAGCATATACCGCTTCAGAGGTGCGGTTATAGAGAACATCCTTGATTTTGATAAGTTTTTTGATTCGGTCAAGGTGATAAAGCTTGAGCAGAATTACCGCTCTACTCAGAACATACTAAGCGCCGCAAACGCAGTTATCCGCAACAACGTAGGCAGACGTGGAAAGGACCTTTGGACAGACAGCGGTGACGGTGAAAAGATAATGATAAGAAAGCTTCCCACGCAAAACGAGGAAGCGAGATTTATAGTCAACTCCATTATAGATGCAGTCAAGGACGGCGAGCGCAAATACGGCGATTTTGCCATCCTTTACAGAATGAACGCACAGTCAAACTCTCTTGAAGGGGTGTTTGCAAAGAGCGGTATTCCGTACAGGATACTCGGCGGCACACGCTTCTTTGACCGCAAGGAGATAAAGGATATGATCTCGTATCTCTGCGTGGTTGCAAATCCCGGCGACAATCTGCGCCTTAAGCGTATAATAAACGAGCCCAAGCGAAAGATAGGCGATTCTACGGTAGAGGCAGTCGAGGAGATAGCGGCATACGAGGGTCGCTCTATGTTCTCGGTAATGGAGAATGCAAAAAGCTACACGGCGCTGTCAAGAGCGGCGGAAAATCTCGTCCGCTTTACAGATATGATAAAGACGCTTATCGCCATAAACGCAAACGAGGGACTTGTTTCTCTTATGCAGAAGTCGATAGAGCTTACCGGCTACAAGCGTATGCTTGAGGATGCAGGCGAGGCTGAAAAGGACAGACTTGACAACGTAAACGAGCTTGTATCAAACGTTGTTGAATATACCGAAAACAACGAGGATGCCACTCTTGCGGGATTTCTCGAGGAGGTGGCTTTGGTGGCTGACATAGACGGATACGACGATCAGTCGGATGCGGTGGTTATGATGACCATACACAGCGCAAAGGGACTTGAGTTTCCCGAGGTATTCCTGCCCGGACTTGAGGAGGGCGTTTTCCCCGGAATGCAGTCGATAATGGATCAGTCGGAGCTCGAGGAGGAGCGCAGACTTGCATACGTTGCCATGACCAGAGCAAAGGAAAGGCTTTATTGCCTTTGCGCACGAGAGAGGCTTTTGTTCGGCAGAACTCAGTACAATCCGCAGTCGAGATTTATCGATGAGATACCGCAGCAGTATGCGGATATAGATCTCGGCAGGCGTGAGAGAAGAGCACAGGCAGAGTCTGCACACTTTGCAAACGAGGACGATATCTTCGGATTTGGCTCGCAAAACCGCCTCTCATCCGAGTTTAAGAGAAGCGTTTCAACTGCAAAAGCAGAGGCTCCCAAAAAGCAGAGCAGCGCCCTATCACAGAGATTCGAGTGCGGACAGAGGGTGCGCCATGCGGCGTTCGGAGTAGGCGAGATACTGTCTGTGAAGGACATGGGGGCAGACGTTTTATACGAGGTTGCCTTTGACACGGTAGGCACCAAGAAGCTGATGGCGACCTACGCCAAGCTGACACCTGTGGAGTGATACAAATTCAGAAAGCGAGGTTTTTCTATATGAAAAAAGCACTTTTATGTATTCTTTTTGCGCTTGCTTTAACCTTCGTATTTATAAGCTGCTCTGAAGTTCCTGTAAATGAAGATACTTTAGAAACGAATGACATCACAGAAACAAAGGATACCGACGAAACGACTGCAGAAGTCGATTCAATTACCGAAAGCACAAAGGATACGGTTTTCGATCCCGATGCCTTTACCCTCCCTTTGAGTGCAGATGAGGTGATACAGAACGGAAGCCTTTATACGGGCGAGCTTAACGGCACGTATTATCTTGTTTCAAATGATGATGAAAGTAAGACAAAAATAACTGCAACTGTTTATGAGGATTCTGTTTCTGCGGAAGTTACTTATGATGAAAAAGAGAGTTTAAAGGAGATACACGAAGGCACTTTTGTGTATGATACGTTATCAAGAGAGCTTTATATAAGAATTATCTGCTCTTACAGTGACAACAAAGAAAAAACATACAGCTCACAAGGTGTATTAGGAAAAATATACGAATATAACGGACTCGTGCATTTTATTTGCCTGCGCAGTGATATGGATTCGCTGGCGGTTGACGAAATGCTGTCCTTCTCATTTGAGGCTGATCCGCAGGAATATGATAACATCAGCGTGTCGGATTGGGCGAGAATAAATGAAGGGCACAGACCCGAAATAATGAAACAACATGTGTTTTTGGCTATGCGTGCTTTATTACGTGGAGATATTGACGGCTTTGCAAAGAGATGCGGAGTTGCTCCGAGCGTATACGATAGCTTGCGTGGTATGAGGATAGGTGAATTCGAGCTGTATTCACAGGAATATTATGATGAATTCAACCCGGATAGAAAAATGTTTGTTCCGGTGCTTAAGCTGAACGTGCTTGAGAGCAACAGTGACTTTTTTACCGTCGGTGAACACCACATTGCTTTTGAATTCGGACTTCAGCTCACGTTTTCGCACCTTGATGATTTTCTCGAATTAATGGAAAACAGGTCTGAAATGTCAAATCCCACGTTTGCACAGAGATACGTTAATAATCTTAGGGGGGATGATCTTTCCAGAACGGAATCCTTAAGAAAATATGAATTTATAGTAAGTCGATTAAATGAGCTTGACGGAGAGTATAAGTTACGATCTTTAAAGGAAATTTCGGATTACGCAGAAAAATATCTTAATATGGAAGTAGACGTTGAAGAAATGTCAAAGGTGCTTGATACGTACGAGGACGGTTATCAGATAATCGGACGAGGAGGAGGTCCTTATCTGCGCACGTATACGAATGAGGAAGAGAGAGACGGGGTTACCGTCGTTACTGCAGTGTTCTGGGCTGATTATTCACAAACGGTGCCTGCTAAAGAGGTCGAATTCCATCTGAGGCTTATTGACGGAGAGTTTTCTCCGATAAAAACGGTGGTTATAAACGACTACGGTTTTAATTGTGTGTATTATTCAACTTAAAATATCATCAAAGAAAGGAGATGCGGTATGCTGAATTTTATATTCGGAGGCTCGGGGAGCGGAAAGAGCACGCTCGTATCCGAGAGGATACTTTCAGACCTTAGGGATAATAAAAAGGTAATACTTATCGTTCCCGAGCAGCAGACGCTGTCTTACGAGCGGATATATACAAAGCTGACCGAGGGCAGAAGCGCCCTTGATCTTGAGATAATGAATTTCAGCCGTATCTCCGACGCCATTTTCAGAAGATTCGGCGGACTTTCATACAACTATATAAACGGTGGCGCAAGGCTTCTTCTGATGTGGAAAACTCTTGAGAGCTTATCGCCCTCCCTTACGCAGTTCCGAAGGATAACGCTGTCGGACAGCGCCTTTATTTCAAGGATGCTGAGCACTATATCGGAGCTGAAGAATTGCGCCGTAACGCCGACTGCACTGAATGAGGCTGCACAGATGAGCCGTGAGGAGAATCCCTCGCTTTCGGGCAAGCTGTCCGATCTTGCGCTTATCTATTCTGCCTACGATCAGCTTCTTAAGAGCGGATACGACGATCCTGCAGACGATCTTACAAGACTTTGCGAAAAGCTTTCAGAGCATAACTTCTTCGGCGGCATAAACGTTTATATCGATTCCTTTACAGGATTTTCTGCCGTTGAATACGAGGTGCTTGCGCAGATAATGAAGCAGTCGGAGCAGATGACGGTATCGCTTTGCATATCGGATGCACCTCAAACAGACAGAAGATCCTCAAAGGCTGACCTTTTCGGTGAGGCAAGGGAAACGGTTGCCCGTCTTCGCCGTATTGCAAGGAAAAACGGCGTTCAGGAGGGAGATGTCTTCACCTTAGAGTCGGGAAAAAGATTTGCAAACGAGGAGCTTAAGCTTTTGGAGAGCAATCTTTTCAGATTCGGCTCTGCCGTCTGCTGCAAGGAGGATAGGTGCGAGCATATTTCGGTCCTTCGTGCGCAGGACGATTTCGACTGCGCTCGAATGATAGCGCAGACCATCCTCAAAAGAGTGATCAACGACGGACTTCATTTCAGCGATTTTGCGGTGGTGGCAAGGGATGCCGAAAAATACAGAGGCATTATCGATTCGGCCTTTGAGAGAAGCGGAATTCCGTATTTTATGTCGCAGAAGGAAAAGCTTACGGACAAGCCTATATTCCGTCTTATAATGGCGGCTTTAGGAGTGGTCAGCAGCGGTTGGCAGCTCCGTGACGTTATAACATATATCAAGACCGGCTTTACCGGTCTTACTCCCGATGAGTGCTGCGTTCTTGAAAACTACGCTGCATCCTGGCGGATAAGCGGAAAGCGCTGGACAGACGGCGTTTTATGGACAATGAATCCTTACGGATACACCGACGTTGTAAACGAAAGGACTCACGCAATACTCAGCGAGGTAAACGAGCTTAAGGTAAGACTTGCTCAGCCTCTTGAGAGGCTGTGCGACAGCCTTTCGGGCAAGTGCAGCGTAAAGGATGCCTGCACGGCACTTTACCGGTATCTTTGCGAGATAGGCGTTTCCGATATGATAGACGGTGAGCTTTGCGATGCGGCCTCGTGGAACGCCGTGCTCGAGGTGCTTGATCAGACGGTATCGGTAATGCCCGAGCTTGAGGTGGATGCAGACAGCTTCCGCCGTATGCTTGCTATGAGCATGGGAAGCGCCGATATAGGCAGACTGCCTCACGGAATGGACGAGGTGGTCATCGGAAGTGCGCCTATGCTGAGGGCAGACAATATAAAGGACGTTTTTATAATCGGCGTGAATGACGGGGAGTTTCCGGGCACAAACGAGGCCTCGGGTATATTCAGTCTGCGAGATCTTGAGATACTTGCACGCACGGGGGTGGATCTCGGCTTTGACCGTGAGATCGCACTCGACGCCGAGCTGTTCTTCTTCTACCGTGCCGCAACGGCGGCATCAGAAAACGTTACGTTTTTCCACACGGCGCTCGATTCTGCAGGTGCGGAAAAGAGAAGCTCGTATTTCTGCGAGCATATAAAGAAACTGTTTCCCTCTTGCATCACCGAATCGTCCTCGCTTCCCGAGGATACGGTATGGTGCTACAGGGAGGCAGTTGAGACTGCCGCTATCCATCCGCAAAGTGCGGCGGGAGAGGCTCTGCGCCGTATATACAAGGGTGATGCCGAGATATACAGCCGTCTTTGCATGGCGGATATGCCGATATCGTCGGAGGATGACAGAGTTTCTGCAAAGACTGCGAGTGAGCTGTTCGGCGGAAATCTGACAATGTCGCAGTCAAGGCTCGAATGCTACGAAAAGTGCGCCTTTTCATACTATTGCAAATATATCTTAAAGCTTGCCGAGGAGACTCAGCCCGATTTTACCGGCAGAGATATCGGAAGCTTTACCCATCACCTGCTTGAGAGCTTTATGAGAGAGAGTGCGCAGGGTGGCTTTGCCGATATAAGTGAAGAGGAGATAAGGAGCTCGATCGAGAGGATAGCGTCCGGCTATATAGCTGCGGTCTGCGGTGGGCAGACGGAGCTTTCAGCACGCCTTACAGAGCTGTTTTCAAGGCTTTGCAGAAGCTCGGTGTCAATTGCCGCAGACATTCTTTCAGAGATAAAGCAGAGCGGCTTTAAGCCCGAATATTTTGAGCTTCCGATAGGATATTCATCAGAGGATGGAGTACCTGCTATGGCTATACCGATAGGTGACGGCACGAGTGCCAACGTGATCGGTCGGATAGACAGAGTTGATACCTATGAAAAGGACGGCACTCTGTACGTTAGAGTGGTTGACTATAAGACCAACACCAAAAAATTCAGCCTTGACAATATTTCAAAGGGGCTGGATATGCAGCTGCTTTTATATCTTTTCTCGATATGGAAGGATCCTAAAAAGCGCCTTCTTGCTGAAAGGGAGGCAGACAGGATACTGCCTGCCGGAATTATGTATTACAACGCAAGGGTGTCGGACGTTATGCTGACGGGCGGATACGGCAAGGACAGCGAGGATACCGAGACCGCCGCTCACATTGAGCGAAGCGGACTATTCCTCTCGGATGAGGCCATCCTTCGTGCTATGGAGGAAAAGCTTGAGGGTAGATTTATACCCGTCAAGGCGAAGTCGGGCGGATTTACCGCATCGTCAAGGATAAAGAGCGAGGAAGAATTCGAGGCGCTGATGCATCAGATGAAGGCCACGGTCGGTCGCATCTGCTCTGATATGAAGAGCGGAAACGCTAAGGCTGACGACGGAAGTGAAAGGGATATAGATTCCTGTCAGTACTGCGGTATGAGACCGATATGCCGTAAGCGCCGCACACAGTAATTTTGATTGAAAGGAGAGCCGAAATGGGAGAAAAAAGATGGACTACGGACCAAAGGACTGCTATCGATCTTCGGGGCAGAACGCTTTTGGTGTCTGCTGCAGCAGGCTCGGGTAAGACCGCAGTTTTGACTCAGAGGATAATATCAAGGCTGACCGATCCCGAAAATCCTGCCGATATATCGAGAATGCTTGTCGTTACGTTTACCAGGGCGGCGGCGTCTGAGCTTAAGGAGCGAATATCGGCGGCACTCAGCGAGGCTCTTGCCTCAGATCCCTCGGATATGCGACTTGCGCATCAGCTGGTCAAGCTGGGCAGTGCGAGAATATCCACCATACACAGCTTCTGCTTCAGTCTTATAAAGGATAATTTCAACTCTTTAGGGCTTTCTCCCGGGGTGCGTATTGCCGACGATGCCGAGGCGCTTATTATGAGCACTACGGTTATGGATTCTCTGATAGACGAGCTGTACGATGAGAAAAACGCAAAGCGTGCGGGGGTAGATTTTTCGGCACTTGTGAGAAATCTTTTATCCTCTGACAGAGACGATACCCTTGCAAAGACGTTTTTGAATATGTACAAAAGGGTGATCTCCTATCCCGAGGGCGTGGGGTATTTTATGAACTGCGCAGACGAATTAAGGAGCGCAGGCAAGGAAAGCTTTTTCGATACCTCCTACGGCAGAGTGATAAAAGAGTATATGCAGGATCTGCTCAGCCATGCAGAGGTTGTATACGGAGCCGCTATCGGATATTTTGAGCGTGACGATGAGTTTTCAAAGAAGTATCTTCCCGGCTTTGCGTCTGAGCTTGAATATATACGCAGCCTTTCGGATATGCTGAAAAAAGGCGTTGGATACGCTGAATTTTCGGATGCTGTACTCTCATTCAAGAAGAGCAAGCTCGGCGGCGTTAAAGCTGAAAACAAGACCGAGGAGAGCATCTACCATTGCTCGATGAGGGACGATATACGTGATGCTCTTCTGAAAAAAGCCGCACCTATCTTCTTCGGATGCAAGGATGACGAGCTTGAGAGGATAATAGAGGATACCGCCTATATAAGCGAGCACGTCTGCCGTTTTCTCACTCTTTATGAGGAGAGACTGCTTGAGGAAAAGAGAAAAAGATCGCTTGTCGACTACAACGATCTTGAGCGCATGGCGTATGCTCTTCTGGTTCGGGACGGTCATCCCACCGATATTGCAAGAGAGTGCGCTCTTGAGCTTGACGAGATATATATAGACGAGTATCAGGACGTGAACAAGCTTCAGGATGCCATCTTTTCTGCTATTGCTACCAACAATCGCATTATGGTCGGTGATATAAAGCAGAGCATATACGCATTCAGAGGCGCTCAGCCGGAGGTTTTTAACGGCTACAGAGATACTCTTGCCAAATACGGCGAAGGCTCCGACGATATGGGGAATACCATCTTTCTGTCGGACAACTTCAGATGCGACTCGCTGATAATCAAGTTTATGAATACGGTCTGCTCAAAGCTGTTTCTGAATGGCTCAAGGGGACTAAGCTACAGCCGTGAGAGCGACGATCTCAGATATGCCAAATTGGATGATGGGCATACCGAATCGCCTGCGCAGGTCGTTTTGATCAATACCGAGCACGATAACGACGCCGTAGCGGAGGCGGAATATATCGCTCAGCGTATGCTTGAGCTTCGCCGTGAGGGATACGGCTTTGGCGACATGGCGGTGATTTTGCGCAAGAAGGAGACCATCAAGATATTCGATCGTGTTTTAAGAGAGCGAGGCATACCGACGGCTACTAATGCCGGCGAGGAATTTTTCGAGCGCCCTGAGATACTGCTGGTAATGTGCATTCTCAATTCGGTTGACAACCCGATGCGTGACGTTTATCTTGCCGGAATGATGAAGAGCCCCTTCTTTGCATTTACGCTTGACGAGCTTATATATATCCGCTCGTTTGAGAGGGAGAGCTCACTTTACGAGTCGGTAAAGCTCGCCTCCCGTGAGGATAGCGCAATTGGCGAAAAATGCGCTGCCTTCCTTTGCAAATTAGACCTATACAGAAGAGAGGCGGCAAAAAAGAGCGCCGAGCTTCTGATAAGATATATCTACGAGGATCTTTCCATGCTTGCGGTAGCTCCCGGTGGCGAGAGCGCTGACAACGCAGGCGATGCGGAAAGAGTCAGAAGAAACCTCATTACATTTTACAATATGGCACGCAGCTTTTCGTCAAGCTCATACTTCGGGCTTTATAATTTCCTGCAGTATATTGACGAGAAGGCGGCAGGCGAGAATGGCGGAGAAGCTACGTCCGAGGGCAAGGATGCGGTCAGCATAATATCGGTGCATCACTCAAAGGGTCTTGAGTTCCCTGTATGCTTTTTGTGCAGAGCAGGCGGAAGCTTTAATAAGGAAGAACTTAAAGAAAAGCTTATTATCGGGCGTGAGTGCGGTATTGGTATAGCTCTCAAAAGCTCAGATCTGCCGCTGCGATACGATACGCCGCTTCGCCGTGCAGCAGGCCTTGATCTTATCGAGAGCAGTATAGAGGAAGAGATGCGAGTGCTCTACGTTGCGCTTACGAGAGCAAAAGAAAAGCTGATCGTGACCGCATCGACCAAGGATACCGCCTCGCTCATATCTCAATGCAGGGATAACGCAAAAATGGCTGACCGCCATACCCTCATCTCCTGCAAGAGCTTTATCGAATGGATACTGACTGCGCTGTACGGCGCAGACGACGATATATCCGAATACTGCACCGTTGAGACTGCCCAGGAGCTGCGATCGGAGGATATTGATACTGCCGAGGTGAAGGAGCAGGAGGATATTGAGGTCAGAGATATGGTAAACCTTGGCGGTATGACGGCGGATGAGTATTATTCGCTGTTCAGCGGAAGATTTGCCTTTGAATATCCGCAAAAGCATCTTGCACAACTACCGTCAAAGCTGACGGTGTCAAAGCTTTATCCGGGCATACTGGACGAGAGCGACGACGGAGATCAGCTTGTGAGAGAGCCGAGGATAAGACCGCTCTTCCTCGAGGAAAATATAACGGTAAGCGGAGCGGAGAGGGGTATTGCAACCCACGTATTTATGCAGTTCTGCGATTTTGATTTCGTCGAAAGGAACGGCATTGCCGCTGAGATCGCAAGACTTGTTTCGCTTGGCTTTATAACGGCTGAGATGGCGCAGAGGATAAACACCCGTCATCTGAGTGCGTTCTTTGACAGCGCTCTTTATAAGGAGATGCGTAAGTCAGAAGTACTTGTAAGAGAAAAGCGGTTCAACATAACGGTAAAAGCCGAGAATTTCACCGAAAGCGAGGAAACCCGTGATATTGTAAGCGGTGAGGAGATACTCGTTCAGGGTATTATCGACTGCTTCTTTGAAAACGGGGACGGAAGCTATACTCTCGTTGATTATAAGACAGACAGCTTTTCCTATGAAGATATAAAAGAGCGACCTTTGGAGGTTAAGAAGGAGCTTGCCGATCGCCACAGAACTCAGCTCTCGTACTACAGAGATGCTCTTGAGAGGCTGAGCGGAAGATCGGTATCGAAAACGCTTATCTATTCGTTTGCTCTTGGCGATAGCGTCGAGATAGATTGATTGTTGACGAAACCTGAAGAATATGGTAAAATTATAGCGGATAATGTCACACTGAACTTTATATAGCGGGGTGAACAGCATGAAAGACCAACAGAGCTTTACCGATATCGAATACGGTAACCGAAAGAAGAAGACCAAAAGGGAAGAATTTCTCGATATAATGCAGGAGATCATCCCCTGGGATAAGTGGGTCGAGGAGATCAAGCCGTATTATCCGAGCGGAAGAAGAGGAAGGCCTCCGATAGGCATTGAAAAGATGCTTCGTATGTACCTTCTGCAGATGTGGTTCAATCTGTCGGACAAGATGATAGTGGACGCCATAAACGACAGCTATTCCATGAGAAAGTTTATGGGGCTCAACTTTATGAACGAGCAGGTGCCCGATTCTACGACTCTGCTTAATTTCAGGCATCTGCTTGAAAAGCACGGCATCCGTGATCTTATTTTTGAGTCGCTGACAAGGTTTATGCGTGAGAGGGGCAGGGTGCTTCAGTCGGGAAGCATTATCGATGCCTGCATCGTCTCTGTGCCGGGTCCCTCGAAGGGCACTAAAAAGAGCAGATCAAAGACCTGGTATAAGGGTGAAAAATGCGATTTTGCTCCCGATGAGAGCAGTGACGGTAAATAAACGGAGGGTACGATTGTGAAAAAGGATATCAAAAAAACGGTCAGAAATTTTAAAAACTATATTCTTATAATGTCGGCAGGAATGTTTCTATCGGGGCTTTTGCTGATAGTCTTTCCGCAGACGTCGGTCAACATAATATGCTATATCGTGGGCATTGCGCTCTGCCTGCTCGGCGTTATGAGCATAGTCGGATATTTCAGAGAAACTGCGGATATTTTCGGCTCGCTCGGACTTGCGCAGGGAATTGCGCTGTTTGCGGCTGGGCTTATAGTGGTCATAAAGCCGTCAGTCCTTTCTGGAATGATAACTTTAGTGTTCGGAATACTTATCGTGCTTGACGGAATACTCAAGCTGCAGTATGCCTTCGATCTGTTCAGAATAAGAGCGCAGCTTTGGTGGGGTGTGCTCGCAGCATCGGCTGTAATGATAATAGTCGGGGTGATAGTGGTGCTCAATCCGTTTGCGACGGCATCGGTTTTGGTGGTGTTCACGGGTGTATTCCTCATACTCGATAGCCTCTCGGACGTTGCTACCGTTTTGTACATCTCGCACGCAGTAAAGGACGTGCGCCGTGAGCTCGGCGTGCTCGAATACGAGGATAAGGAAGAAGAGGAAGAATAAAAAAGAGTAATTCAAAAGCCGCAGATGAAACACGATTCACCTGCGGCTTTTTATTATATGCGTAAATATAAGAAAGGCTCGTGCCGTCAAGGACGGTGCGTCCATACGGTCAGAGATAATGATTTGTGCTAACATCCTCGGGCGGATATGGAATCCACCCCTACGGGTGCGGTGCGAACATAGTGCGCAGGGCGGCGGCGAGCTTCCGCCGTATGACTCCCTTGTGCAAACGTCCCCTACAATAAAATGATGAGTTGTTTGCGGAATAAGATAAAAAAGACAGAGTCAGCTCTGTCTTTTTTTATGCCGATTCGGGCGATTATACTTGAGAAAAACGCAAATACTAAATTATATTAAATTACACGTCAAATTGGAGATCGGGATGCAAAACAATAATTCGATATGGACAAAAACATCTGAAAGGCTGAATTTTGATTCGCTTGAGGGCGATATAAAAGCCGACGTGCTTATCGTTGGCGGAGGCATTACGGGGATTTTGTGCGCCTATATGCTCAAGTGCGCAGGCGTGAGTGCCGTTCTTGTTGAGGCTACACGGATATGCAACGGAATAACCAAAAACACTACCGCAAAGATCACTTTGCAGCACGGCTTGATCTATGATAAAATAATCCGCCGATACGGTCTTGATACTGCGAGGCTGTATTATCAGTCGCAAAGGGAGGCGATTGATAAATACCGTGCGCTTTGCAATAATATTCCGTGCGGATATGAGGAGCGCCCGTCTTACGTTTATTCGCTGAAGGCTGGCAGTAAGATCGAGGCGGAGGCAGCCGCACTTGATAAGATCGGATGCCCGTGCACAGTCACAAGTAAGCTGTCGCTTCCGTTTTCGGTTGCGAGTGCTGTTGGGATAGAGGGGCAGGCGCAGTTTCATCCGCTTGAATTTTTATTTGCTCTGGCAAAGGAGCTTACCGTTTACGAAAACACAAAGGTTCTGGAGATAGGTCCTCGTATAGCCGTGACAGATCGTGGGAAAATCTCTTATGACAAGATGATAGTGGCAACGCATTTTCCTATTCTGAATAAGCACGGCGGATACTTTTTGAAGCTCTATCAGCACCGCTCGTACGTTATGGCTTTGGAAAATGCGCCTGCCGTAGACGGCATGTACGTTTGTGAGGACACGGGCGGTATCTCCTTTCGCAGCTATAACGATATTTTGATTATCGGCTCGGGCGGTCACAGAACGGGCAAGCAGGGAAGAGGCTGGGCAGATCTTGAGGGCTTTTCAAAACGGTATTACGGGAGTGCAAGGGAGGTTGCACGGTGGGCTACGCAGGATTGCATGACTCTTGACGGTATGCCCTACATCGGAAAATATTCCGAGGCAACAGATAATTTATACGTTGCAACGGGATTCAACAAATGGGGTATGAGTTGCGCAATGACGGCGGCATCTCTTTTGACGGATATGATTCAGGGAAGGAAAAACGATTACCAAAGGATCTTCTCGCCAGGCAGAAGTGTATGGCATTTGCAGCTTGCAATAAATGCGGCAGAGTCGCTTATCGGGCTGGCAACACCGACGGTACCACGCTGTCCGCACCTGGGGTGCGCACTTAAATATAATCCGCACGAGCATTCGTGGGATTGCCCCTGCCACGGCTCTCGGTTTACCGAAGATGGTCAGCTTATTGACAATCCTGCCACCGATGATAAAAGAAGATAGGGTTTGGCATTGTGTCCTTTCGGACACAATGCAGCGATATTCGCAGCTCTCACGCAGTGAGAGCTTACGATCGATATACACTTCGTGCTCAATATATCCATACGAACTCGATATGTGCTTCGCACGAGAAGAGGGTTTCCCTCTTCTCTTTTTGTCGTGGGGCGAGGCTTACGCATCGCCGTGCTAAAGATTGACAGTGCACCCTCAGTGTGATATAATTTAAATTAACTTCAGTCGATATTTTTATAAAGCTAAGAGAGGTATTTTTATGAGAAAGCTTTTTGTTTTTTTGTGTATAGCGGTCTGCTTGCTTACGGTCGGTTCTTTTTCGGTGAATGCCGCATCGAGCGGAACTCTTGAGAATTGCGAGTGGTCTCTTGACGGAACCGTTTTAACAATCAGCGGAAACGGAGCTATGCCATATATACCCGACGATAAGCCGTGGGGAGATGCGGTTACCGAGGTCATAATAAATGAAGGCGTCACGTCAGTAGGTATCTGTGCCTTTAATAATTGCAAAACCTTGGAGAAGGTTACTCTGCCGAGCACACTGAAGGTAATAGAGGGCTATGCATTTGCCAATTGCCAAGCGCTTTTTGAGGTGAATCTCCCAAGCGGAGTTACTACTATTGATTACAATGCCTTTCAGGGCTGTGCAAGCCTTGTGGAATTTACTATTCCTGCTTCTGTTACATATATTGGAAGAACCCCGTTCTCCCAGTGCCATTTCCTTAATAATATATTAGTTGAAAAGGGTAATACTTCGTTTGTTTCCGTTGACGGTGTGCTGTTTTCAAAGGATATGTCTGTGCTCTACAGATACCCTGCGGACAAGAGAGGAACGGAATATACCGTTCCGAGAAGTGTAAAGGAAATAGCTGACGGTGCGTTTGAATATTCGAATTATCTTAGAGAAATAACCCTTCACGACGGTATTACTGAAATAGGCTCCGGTGCGTTTTTTGCGTCCAAGCCCTATTATAACAAGGATAATATTGTGGACGGATGCATTTATCTTGGCAATCATCTTATTGGAGTAAACGATACTGATATGACCTCCTGCACGGTAAGGAAAGGCACGAAGGTTATAGCTGACAGTGCGTTTGGTATGACAAATAAGCTTATAAATTTAGAGCTGCCCGAAGGGGTTACACATATCGGCAACAATGCTTTTTCCTGGAATTGGTCCTTAAGCAGCGTTTCCATTCCCAACAGCATTTTAAAAATAGAGGATGATGCTTTTTACGATTGCAATGCTATCAAGCACGTTTTTTTCTCGGGAAGCAGGGCTGACAAGGAAAAAATAGAAATAGGTCTGCATAACGAGAAGCTTACCGATGCGTCGTGGGATTATAACGTATGCTTCGGCGGTGATGAGCATACGCTTGACAAAGCCGTTGTTACAAAAGAAGCCACCTGCTCAAGCAGTGGAGAAAAGCAATCGGTCTGCCTGGTTTGCTCGGCGGTAATCACCGAGAAACTGGATGTGACAGATCACAGCTATTCGCAGTGGTCTCAGACCCAGGCGCCCACCTGCGTGTCAACAGGTGAGGAGGAGCGTATTTGTACTCTCTGCGGTAACACTGAAACGAGAGTGCTTGACGTTATGGGACACGTGTACGGTCCCTGGTCGGTAGAAATTGACGCTACCTGTGATGAAGTGGGCGTGCAAAAAAGAGTTTGCGCAGTGTGCCAGAATATAGACGCCGTGAATATAGAGCCCAAGGGGCACACCTTCGGAGAAAGTAAGACGGTCAAGCGCCCGAAAACCGATGAAACTGGGCTTGCAGAGGCTGTCTGTGCCGTTTGCGGTGACGTAAGTCAAACGGTATTGGCAATGAAAGAAAAGGGAAATAACGAACATCTCATAATAATCGGCGTGGCCGTAATAGCGGTCGCTGCGGTAGGTATAGTTGCCGCAGCCGTGTTACCCAAAAAGAAAAAAGACTGACCGTAAATATTATATTTAAAAATGAAATACCACCCGCTATGCGGGTGGATTTTTATTATGCTGTGTGATATGGTGATCTCAGATATCCATACCGCACGGGGTGGCTCTTTCTATCAGTCTTTTGTCGTTCGTCACCGTATCGTAAAATCTGAAGCCGCCCGAGAAATTAAAGGCGGTATATCCGTTCCCCTCCAATATCCGTGTTGCAATATAGCTTCTGAGGCCGCTCTGACAGATGACGTATACCGGCTTTTCAATATCGAGCTCGTCCAGACGTTCTCTGAGCTCGTCTACGGGGATATTGACAAAGCCGTCGATATGTCCACGGTCGTATTCGCCCACGGTGCGTGTATCGAGCAAGGTAACGCCCTCGTCTGCAGCAAGCTCGGGCAGGTCCTCAAGATGCCACTGCTTGAGGATGCCGTTTTTTATGTTGTCGATCATAAAGCCTGCCATATTCACCGGATCCTTGGCGGATGAGTAGGGCGGTGCGTATGCAAGCTCAAGCTCTGAAAGCTCGTTTGCCTTCATACCTGCACTTATAGCCGTAGCAAGCACGTCGATGCGTTTATCCACACCGTCGTAGCCCACTATCTGTGCCCCGAGCAGACGGTAGCTATCCTTCTCGAACAGCACCTTTACCGTCATCACCTTACTGCCCGGATAGTAGGACGCATGGCTTGCGGGCGAAAGTATTACCTTATCGGCCTCTATCCCTGCAAGCTTTGCCTGCGTCTCGTTTATGCCGCACAGGGCGGCGGTGAGATCGAACAACTTGATAACGCTGCTGCCGAGCGCTCCCTTATAACGGCTGTCGCCACCGCAGATATTGTCTGCAATTATCCGTCCCTGCTTGTTTGCCGGCCCTGCCAGAGGGATGAGCGTTTTCTTTCCCGTTACGAGATGATCTATCTGAACTGCATCGCCTGCGGCATAGATATCGGGTATGCTCGTTTCCATACGGTCGTTTACTGCTATACTGCCATTGATGCCAAGCTCAAGCCCTGCCTTCCTTGCAATATCGGTATCGGGGGTGACGCCTATTGCAAGGACTGCCATATCGGCATGGAGGGGCGGTGCGTTTTTCAGAAGAAGGTCGATTCCGCCATCGCTCTCGGCAATGCCCTCTACTTCACTGTCAAATAATATTTTTACGCCCTGCCTGCGCAGCTCGCTGTGGATAAATGACGCCATATCCGAGTCAAATACCGTCATCAGCTGCTTCTGCTTTTGCACGATAGTAACCTCTATACCAAGCTCACGAAGATTTTCGGCAAGCTCTACGCTTATAAATCCGCCGCCTGCAAGCACTGCCGTTTTAGGAGCGCTTTTGCTGACGAAATCCTTTATGCGGTGTGTATCCTCAACTGTACGAAGGACAAACAGCCTCTCTGAGTCTGCTCCTTTAAGCTTCGGAAGGGTGGGCTTTGCTCCCGGAGAGAGGATAAGCTTATCGTAGCTCTCTTGATACTCGGCGCCGCTGTCAAGCTCCCTTACCGAAACGGTCTTTCTGTCGGGATGGATAGCGGTGACCTCGCACCGCACTCTTGCCTGTATACGAAAACGCCTGAAAAAGCTTTCGGGGGTCTGCAGGGTAAGCTCATCGCTGTCGGTGATAACGTCTCCTATATAATAGGGCAGACCGCAGTTTGCATAGGAGATATGTCCCGAGCGCTCGAATATTATTATCTCAGCAGACTCGTCCAATCTGCGTATGCGTGCGGCTGCCGTTGCTCCGACTGCAACTCCGCCAACGATAACTACCTTCATCTTATCTTTCCACCTTTCCCGTATATCCGGAAATTCCGCCGATATTTACTGCATTTTTATATCCCATATGATGCAGGGCGTTTACTGCATTCGAGCTTCGTGCGCCCGAATAGCAATATACAAAAAGCGCCGTATCCTTAGCCTTGACAACGCTTCCGATGCTTTCAATAACCTGCAGAGGAATGTTTTTACTGCCCGGGATATGCCCCTCAAGATACTCCTGCGGAGTGCGCACGTCAAGCAGCACTGCGTTCGGGGTAGAGGCGTATCTTTTTACGCCCTGATCGGTATCCTGCCTTTTCATAAAATCAAATAATCCCATATAAACGTCCTCCTGTAAGAAAAATTTTCTTTGTGTTTTAATTATACCCTAAAAATATGAACAAATCGGTGATATCATCACATATGTTGTTACTGTGACTGATTTTTTGTATTGCAAAATAAATTTATCGTATTACAATAAATTTTTATTGACAAATCTATCCATATGTGCTATACTGTATCCGAAAACAGACGGAGGTATTTGCCATGAATAAAAGTCTTTCCAATCTTATCTATGCCGTTCTTGCGGTGCTGATACTTATTTTTTCGGTGGTATGTCTTTTCTTTATACCTAATTTTGCACTCTATCTTGACGAGCTTCTGGCAGAGAAGGGGACGGTCATTCCACATATTCGTGCTATCGTTTATATATGCGGCGCTCTGCTTGCCGCTCCTTGCTTATCGATACTCGTGATGGGCTTTCGGCTCAATCTTGCGGTAGCATCGGACACGGTATTTACACGCACGACTGCGGATATTGTCGTACGCATCTCCCGGATCCTCTGCTTTGACTGCGTGTTTTTTATATTCGGTATTATTGCCCTTTTTATTATCGGTGAGGGTGTGGTTTCCTATCTGTTTGCCTTTATCGACATGGTGGGGATAGCCATTGCATTCCTTTTGAGAGTGCTCTCCGATTACATTCGCCGAGCGGCGTTACTCAAGGAGGAGGCGGACTGCACGTTATGATAGTTATCAATATTGACGTTATGCTCGCAAAGCGTAAAATGAGCGTCGGTGAGCTCTCGGAGCGTGTGGGTTTTACAATGGCAAACGTTTCGCTCCTCAAAAACGGCAGGATAAAGGCGCTCAAGATGTCAACGCTTGACAAGCTCTGCCGTGTGCTCGAATGCCAGCCGGGAGACCTTCTTGAATACGTCGAGGGGGATATGGAAGAGGATGAATAAGAGCTACGATATTGCGATAGTCGGCGCAGGTCCTGCGGGGGCGTTTTTCGCTCGTGAGCTTGCCCTTTGCCGACCCGATATGAGCATACTTCTGATAGACGGTCAGACAAGAGAGAAAAGCAAGCCCTGCGGCGGTCTGCTTGCTCCCGACGCACAGAAGGTGCTTGCCGAATTTTCGCTCACTCTGCCAAAGGATATTCTTGCAGATCCGCAGATATTTTCGGTCGAGACCATAGATATTGTGCAGAAGTGCACACGTCATTATCAGCGGTATTATCTCAATATGGACCGCTATGCATTTGATGCCTGGCTACTCTCGCTCGTCCCGGACAGCGTGGAGGTTTTCAAGGGGCGCTGCGAGGGGATGGACTGCGAGGGCGGTGTTTACAAGCTCCGCTTGAGCGGTGAAAGGGAAGTGTCAGCCACCTGCCTTGTCGGTGCAGACGGCAGCAATTCCGCCGTGCGCAGACGCTTTTTTAAGCGTATGCCGAGACAGTATATTGCCATACAGGAATGGTATCTGGACGAGGGGCAGTCCTTGCCGCCCTATTCCTGCATATTTGACAGAGAGACGAGCGATTCATGCTCGTGGACTATCCGCAAGGACGGTTATCTCATATTCGGCGGTGCGTTTGATAAAAAGGGATGCGCTGCCGCCTTCGAGCTTCAGAAAAAGAGGCTGTGCGATCATCTCGGTTGCTCGCTTGGCGATGCAGTCAAGCGTGAGGCATGCTTTGTGAGCAGTCCGCGCAGCATGAGCGATCTTATCTGCGGAGGCGACGGAGTCTTCCTTTTGGGCGAGGCGGCAGGCTTTATCAGCGCAAGCTCGTTTGAGGGGATAAGCTCTGCGCTTATAAGCGCTAAGGCACTCGCACGCTCGTTTGCCGATTCGTCAGAGGCGGCTCGGGTGCTGTCCTCATACAAAAAGCATACTGCAAGGCTGCGCCTCAAGCTCTACCTCAAGAGCTTCAAGAGATGGGCGCTGTGCACGCCGTTTACCCGTAAAATGATAATGACCAGCGGTGTGCAGAGCATAGAGGTCAGCAAGCAAGGCTCGGATGTGCCGTTTGCCTTGAAATATTGAATGATGAATAATGATTTTCGCAGGGCGGTGGCTTGCTGCCGCCGTATGCCTTCCCCAGCGGGGGAAGGGGGACCACGATAGTGGTGGATGAGGTGTCAAAAAAGCATATCATTTATGCATTGGATTAAATCGTTTACACAGCATCACCTCATCCGTCAGGCTTCGCCTGACACCTTCTCCCACTGGAGAAGGCTCACAACCCTTGTCCGCACCGTATACATACCCGGGCGGATATGGAAGGTCGCACCTACGGGTATGGTGCGAACAAACATCGTAGGGCGGTGGCTTGCTGCCGCCGTATGGAGAATAGTGAATAGTGAATAGTGAAGAGTGAAGAGTGAAGAGTGAATTGCAGTTGCAAGCAACTGCCGTAGATGTGTCAGTGCAAACATAGTGCGAGGGGATGGCGCCCTCGACATCCCGTGCAAGCGATGTGCACAAATAATATCCCGGGCGGATATGGAAGGTCGCCCCTACGGGCAAGCACAGCGATGTTCGCACAATAAATATAAGCAGTTGGTATTATGAAAGTTTTTTTGAAAAAAGTTGGGGATAGATATTGCAGTTTTTTGCGGAATATGGTATTATTTATCTATAGTTAGTTTGAAATGAGGTATTTGTGATGAAAAAGATTTACGAAGGCAAGACTAAAGACGTTTTTGCTCTTGATAACGGCAACGTTCTTCTTAAGTTTAAGGACGACTGCACCGGTAAGGACGGCGTTTTCGATCCCGGTGAAAATTCGGTAGGACTTACGATTGAGGGTATTGGCAAGGCCAACCTCAGAACCTCCGTTTACTACTTCGACCTTCTCAAGAAGGCTGGCATCAAGACGCATTACGTTTCCGCTAACGTTGACGACGCTACTATGGAGGTTCTTCCCGGAAAGGTTTTCGGTCACGGCCTTGAGGTTATCTGCCGTCTTGTTGCTACCGGAGGCTTTATCCGCAGATACGGTGAATATATCGAGGACGGAACACCCCTTGAGGGCGGTTACGTTGAATGCACCTTCAAGAACGACGCTAAGGGCGATCCGCTGGTTACCAGCGAGGGTCTTGCGGCTCTCGGAGTTATGACGCAGGAAATGTTCGATAGCATGAAGGAGCAGACTCTCAAGATAACAAAGATAGTTGCTGACGACCTTAAGTCCATCGGTCTCGATCTTTGGGATATCAAGTTTGAGTTCGGCTACAACGGCGACGAGGTCATTCTTATAGATGAGATCGCATCCGGTAACATGAGAGTTTACAAGGGCAGTGAAAAGGTTGATCCCGTTAAGCTTACCGAGCTTATACTCAACAGATGATTCAATAAAAATAAGCGACGCTTGAGCGTCGCTTTTTTTATTAAACAATAACTTCCATTCTGTCGGTGGCGAGGGTGAGGTCTGCGCCGAGGGCATTTTTTAATTCCGCAAAGACGGGTATATTGGGGTCGACATAATGGTTGGGGCATATCTTTTTGATATCGCGTCCCTTCAGTGTATCGAGATAATCAAGAGCGTGGAAATGCGCTCCCTCACAGACAAGAAGGTCTACCGGCTCATCGAATGCGCTTATCGGGAAATCCTTTGTCGGATGTGCAATATCTCCCGTGAACACCACTCTCTTGCCCTCTGCCTCCAAAAGAAAGGCGTATGAGGGTCTGGGCTGACAGTGCATTGTCGGATATGCGGTGACCCGAAGGGTTCCGTCGTCGTATATCACGCCCTTTGCTATCTCCTTGAATTTGAAATCGTAAAGCCTTCCGCTCTGCACGTCAAAAAGGCTTATGAGTGCGTATTTTAATCTTATATCGGGAAGAAGTATGGTGGGGTCGAAGCTTTTTCTGTCGGTAAAAAACCAGGAGAGGAGAGAGCAGTATTCGGCAAAGCCGTTTGTATGGTCGCTGTGCGGATGGGTTACGAAAATGCCCTTTACAGAGCCTATCTCGACCCCCATCTCCATCATATCGTTTATCGGGGATATTCCCATATCTACAAAATAGGTATTACCGCCCACCTGTATCATAGTGCAGCTGCAGCGTCTGCCCGGCTGCGGAACTCCGTGGGAGGTTCCCAGAAACGTTATTTTCATATAAATCACCTCGGATTTAATATATCACATTAACACTTCGTTTTCAAGAACTTACAAATAAAAATATATCCAAAAAAAGGTTGTGTTTTTTATTTAAATCGTATATGTATTTTTGTCTTTACGTCTTGTATAATGATATCGAAAGGCGAGGTTTGATATGCGTAGAAAAAAGGGCGAAGTTATTGATATCGGAGTGCTTATTCCCGCTCTCCCCTTATATTTCTGGCGTCAGGCGGCGCAGGGAATAAAGCAGGCGGTGTCGGAGCTTGAGGCTTCGGCAGGTATTGGGATAAACGCCGATATAATGCATTATTCAAGACAGTCCAACGGTTACTTTGCTCCTCAGATATTCGACATATGCAGAGAAAAAAACTACGCTGCGTGGATAATATTTCCCGTCTGCTTAGACGAGTGCAGGGATTTTATCGAGGACCTTTCCTGCCCTGTAGTGCTTCTGAACGATATGCGAAGCTATATCTCTCCCGACCTTCCCGAAGACGGCTCCGAGCCCTTTGGCAAAAACAAAAATACGGTCTACGTAGGCGCCGACGGATACAGAGAGGGCGAGCTTGCATTCGAGCTTATCCGACCGGTATCTGACAAGATAAACAGCGTTTACGTTGTAAACACTTCTAACAACAGAAACGCTGACAGCGTCGTTACCTCAATACGCATAAATACCTTTACAAAGGAATATTTGCATGCAAATCCCAGGGGCAGCGTACGAGTAGTGGATACCGAATTTTTCAGTAAGACCTGCTCTGCCTTTCTTGCGAGAAAGCTTATCGATATGACCGATAATTCACCTGCCGACTGCGTTTACATCGGTACGGGTGCGACCTATCAGATATGCGAGGCGGTAAGAAAGCTAAAGGCGCGATTCCCCGATATCTACAAGGATACCTTCTGCATAGGGCACGAGCTTGCTCCGTCCGATATAAAAAATCTGTCTTCGCGTCTTCAGCGAGGATTCGTTATGCAGGATATATTTGAAATAAGCCGTGAGGCCGTCTGCTCTCTCGTTTGGCACTTGGTCAGCGGCGAGGCGCTGACAAGCCGTCTGTTTGAGCCCTCGGTATTCACATGTGAGCAATACGCCGTCAAAAAGGAGGGGGACAGTTGACGTATATTGAAATTTTTACAGCCGTGGTGTTTTTCTGCCTCTCATCGTCGATGACTCGGCTTTTCCAACTCAAGATATGGGGCGCAAAGCCCTCTATAAGACTTTTTCAGTCCTGCTTTTGTCTTGTCGCTTCGATTGCCTACAGTATATCCTGCCAAGGCAATTTCTCGCTCTCGACACTCTCGCTCTGCCTTGCCGTTTTTTTCGGTATGCTGTTTACAACGGCGGCTTATATGAGCTCGAGATGCCTTGAATGCGGCCCGATGTCACTCACCTCGGTCATTACGAATATGAGCCTTTCTATCCCGATAATATATTCGCTTGCAGTATTCGGAGAGGTGCCGACGCCATTGAGGGTGGCTGGTCTTGTGCTTATGATAGCGACCTTCGTTATCTCTGCTCTCGGTAAGACGGGCAACGGAAACGGTCGGGTCAGCACCGTGTGGACGGTCTGCGTTATAATTGCATTTTTTGCTAACGGTATCACGGCAGTTCTGCAAAAGCAGAATGCAATGCACAAGGGAGATAATACCTCATTCCTCGCACTTGCGTATTTCGTTGCTTTCGTATGCTTTTTCGGAATATTTCTTGTTGAAAATAAGGGGCAACGCTTTAAGTGGAGCGAGAATTTCAAATGCGGTGCGGCAGTTGTGCCGATAACCTTCCTTGCGGGCATAGGCAGCTTTGTCGGTAACGGACTGCTCGGCTCGCTCAGTACGAGGGTGGATGCCACAATACTGTATCCTTGCATAAACGGAGGTCTTGCGCTGATGTCATCAGCCGTTTCCTTCCTGTTTTTTAAGGAAAAATTTTCCGCTGTCAAGGCTTTATCGATGGCGGTAGGAATAAGCGCTATAATTTTGCTTACAGTATAAAAACTTTTATATATAGAAAGGAGAAATACAATGTCTAAGGAAAGGGTTAAAATAGGTCTTTTTGGCCTTTGGAGTGGCTATGCCTTTCAGGAGATACTCAAGCAGATGACCGCCGATACCGTTATCTACGCTCTTTGCGAGCGTGACAAGGGCCTTATGCAGAGAGGTATCGAAAACGCTCCTAAGGACGTAAAGATCTGCGAGACCTATGAGGAGCTTCTCGATTCGGGTATCGATGCAGTCATCCTGTCAAACGCCTTCAACAATCATGCGCCCTACGCTATCAAGGCGCTGGACAAGGGTATCCACGTGCTCTCCGAGTGCACCGCCGCCTCCACTATGAAGGAGTGCGTCGAGCTTTGCGAGGCGGTCGAGAGATCGAGCGCAAAGTATATGCTTATCGAAAACTATCCCTACACCGCACCTATGATGGAGATCGCCCGTCTTTACCGCGGCGGCTCGCTCGGCCATATGAAATACTGCGAGGGTGAGTACAACCATCCGTTTGACCTTGATACATACAAGGCTCTCTCTCCAAGACCGGATCACTGGCGAAGATACGTGCCCGCAACCTATTACATAACTCACGCTCTCGGTCCGCTTATGCAGATAAGCGGTCAGTTCCCGGTAAGGATAAGCGGTTTTTCCGCATATTCACAGCATCACGCAGATTATCTTAAGGATTTTCATAACGAGCTGCCGGATCTGGTAGGTATGATGACGGCTCAAACGAATGAGGGCGGTATCTTCCGTTTCAACGGCTGGTCGCATATGCCATCTCACTCCGCATACAGATTCTGCGGCGAGATCGGAAGCTGTGAGACCGGCAGGGCTTACGGCGAATCGGTATTCGTAAATTACAACGAATGGGAAAAGCCCAAGGAGGTATTTGACGATCTTCTCGACCGTCTTGCAGACGGCAGGATAAGATCGATGAGCTACGGCGGCGGCTCGAGCGCAAGCTATACCCCTGCATTTGAGGAGCACGATGATATTGCAAGAAATGCATCTCACAGCGGAGGCGACTTCTGGGTGCTTCACAATTTTATAGATTATATAAGAGACGATGTTCACCCCTTCTTTGACGTGTATGCTGCGTGTGCTATGTCGGCCTGCGCTATTCTCGGCTGGAGAAGCTGTCTTGAGGGCGGCAGGGTATACGATATCCCCGATTTCAAAAACGCCGAGGAGAGAAACAAGTGGAGAGACGACGCTCTCACTCCGTTCCCGGATGAAAGCGGAAAGAGAACGCTTCCCGTGAACTCAATTGAAAAAATATAATATAACCGTTTAATTCACACCAAAGCTATATATAAAAGGAGAAATATTATGTCTAAAGAAAAGGTTAAAATAGGTCTTTTTGGCCTTTGGAGAGGCTATGCCTTTCAGGAGATACTCAAGCAGATGACCGACGATACCGTTATCTACGCTCTTTGCGAGCGTGATAAGGGACTTCTGCAGAGAGGTATCGACAACGCGCCCGAGGGCGTCAAGGTCTGCGAGACCTTTGACGAGCTTCTTGATTCGGGCATTGACGCGGTCATACTTGCAAACGGCTTTGACGAGCATGCACCGTATGCTATTAAGGCGCTTGATAAAGGTATACACGTGCTTTCCGAGTGCATTGCAGGCTCAACTATGAAGCAGCTTGTTGAGCTTTGCGAGGCGGCTGAAAGATCGAGCGCAAAGTTTATGCAGGTCGAAAACTATCCGTTTACTGCTCCCTTAATGGAGATAGACCGTATTTATAAGGGCGGCTCGCTCGGTCATATTAAATACTGCGAGGGTGAGTACAATCATCCCGGCCCGGTCGAGCACGCCAAGATGCTTGCGCCTACTCCTATGCATTGGCGCAAGTATATTCCCGCTACATATTACGTTACCCACGCTCTCGGTCCGCTTATGAAGGTAACCGGTCAGATACCCGTGAGGGTAAGCGCCTTTGCTTCGTATTCACAGCATAACGCTGACGTTTTGAAGGAAGAGCGTGACGTCGTTTCGGATATGGTCGCTATGATGACCACGCAGACAAACGAGGGCGGTATCTTCCGCTTCACCGGTTGCTCGTCCCTGCCGACGCACTACTCTGTTTACAGATTCTGCGGCGAGGTCGGAAGCTGTGAGGGCGGAACCGCACAAGGCGGCTCGGTATTCCTAAGTTACAATGATTGGGAAAAGCCAAAGGAGGTCTTTGACGAGCTGTTTGACAGAATGGGAGAAGGCAAGATAAGATCTATAAACTACGGCGGCGGCAGCTCTGTCAGCTACGTGCCCGCGTTTGAGGATCACGACGACATCGCAAGAGAAGCAACACACGGCGGCGGTGACTTCTGGGTGCTTCACAACTTCGTTGACTACATAAGAGACGATATCCATCCCTTCTTTGACGTTTACGTTGGATGCACCATGGCTGCCTGCGGTATTCTCGGCTGGAGAAGCTGTCTTGAAAACGGCAAGGTCTACGAAATTCCCGATTTCAGAAGCGTTGAAGATAGAAACAAGTGGAGAGACGACGCTCTCACTCCGTTCCCGGATGAAAGCGGAAAGAGAACGCTTCCCGTGAACTCAATTGAAAAAATATAATATAACAGTTTAATTCACACCAAAGCTATAGACAAAAGGAGAAATATTATGTCTAAAGAAAAGGTTAAAATAGGTCTTTTTGGCCTTTGGAGAGGCTATGCATTTCAGGAGATACTCAAGCAGATGACCGACGATACCGTTATCTACGCTCTTTGCGAGCGTGACAAGGGGCTTATGCAGAGAGGTATCGAAAACGCTCCTAAGGACGTAAAGATCTGCGAGACCTACGAGGAGCTTCTCGATTCGGGTATCGATGCAGTCATCCTGTCAAACGCCTTCAACAATCACGCACCCTACGCTATCAAGGCTCTTGATCGCGGTATCCACGTGCTCTCCGAGTGCACGGCTGCCTCCACCATGAAGGAATGCGTCGAGCTTTGCGAGGCAGTTGAGAGATCGAGCGCAAAGTACATGCTTGTCGAAAACTATCCCTTCACCGCACCTATGATGGAGATCGCACGCCTTTACCGCGGCGGCTCTCTCGGTCATATGAAATACTGCGAGGGTGAGTACAACCATCCCGCTCCTCTTGACGTTATAAAGATGCTCTCGCCTACACCTAATCATTGGCGTAACTACACCCCCGTTACCTATTACATAACTCACGCACTCGGTCCGCTTATGTATATAAGCGGTCAGTTCCCGACCAAAATAAGCGGATTTTCGGCCTACTCAAAGCACCGTGAGGAATTTCTCAAGGGCGCCCGTGAGCCTGCTCCGGATATGGTCGGAATGATGACTGCGCAGACCAATGAGGGAGGTATTTTCCGATTTACCGGTTGTAGCTCAATGCCCTCGCACTCTGCATACAGATTCGTTGGTGAGATAGGAAGCTGTGAGACAGGAAGAGCCTACGGCGAGTCGGTATTCGTAAATTACAACGAATGGGAAAAGCCGCAGGAGGTCTTTGACGATCTTCTCAAGCGCGCATCAGACGGCAGAATAAGATCCATGAGCTACGGCGGCGGATCAAGCGCAAACTACACGCCTGCCTTCGAGGATCACGACGATATCGCAAGAAACGCTACACACAGCGGCGGTGACTTCTGGGTGCTCCACAACTTCGTCGATTATATAAGAGACGACGTTCATCCCTTCTTTGACGTTTATGCGGCGTGCACTATGTCAGCCTGCGGTATACTCGGCTGGAGAAGCTGTCTTGAGGGCGGCCGTGTGTACGATATACCCGATTTCAGAAGCGTTGAAGATAGAAACAAGTGGCGTGAAGACGATCTCACTCCCTATCCCGATGAAAACGGAAAGAGAACGATCCCGATAAACTCGGTTGAAAAGCTCTGATATATAAGCTATGTATTTGCCCCGTTCGCTTTAGCGAGTGGGGCATTTTCATTTGATAGGTATATGGAGCGGTATAAAACGGCTCTCAAGGCCGAGAAGGCTCTTTCGTAAACGGAATACTATGGGGCGACTGTGAGTCGCCCTTTTTGTGATGGTGATTTTTGCTTCACTTCACATAATTTGCCTTTTTTTAATATTTCTTATTGACTTATTGTCTTTTTTTAAGTATAATAAAACTATATCTCAACAAATGAAAGGACCCATTTCAAAATGAACAAAAAAACCTTGATTGCATTGGCATTGCTTTTGACGGTGCTCTTCACCCTTTCGTTGTTTGCCTGTGATTCGGAGGATGCTCCCGACGTGCAGCAGGAAACCACAGATAATGCTCCCGAGCAGTCCGAAGAAGAAACCGAGGCAGAGACCAAAAATCCGCCGCCTACATATCTTCCCGATGAGCTTCCCGATGCAAACGATCTTAATATCAACCTTCTGATAAGAACGGGTGGTTACGACCTTTGTGCTGAAGAAATACTCGGAGAGACCATCAACGATGCAGTATATAAGCGTAACGCCGCACTTTATGACAAATACGGTGTTGAGGTAACTCAGGTAGAGGTAGGCGTTGAAGGTTTTTACGAATTTCTTTACGCTCAGGTTGCAGGCGGTGACGATTCACTCGACGCAGTCAATATGAACCTGATGGCAAGCTTTTCCGCAGCATCAAACGGCCTTCTTTTAGACCTTGAGACCGATATCCCTTATATAGATCTCGACAAGCCCTGGTGGGACCAGAGGACCAGAGAGAATTTCTCAATAAAGAACAAGCTTTACTATACCTGCTCGGATATAAACCTGACATCCTACGGTCAGACATGGGTATGCGCTTATAATAAGGGCGTTATATCCGACCTCGGATATGATGACGACTATATCTATGATCTCGTCCGTGACGGCAAGTGGACGCTTGACGCATACTACGACATTATAAAGGGCTTCACAAAGGACCTCAATAACGATAACAAGATGACCAGCGTTGACCAGTACGGAACCTCCTTCCAAGGTTCAGGCCCCGAAGGCTTTATCCTCTGCTCAGGCTTCAAATATTGCACCAAGAACGAGGAAGATGAGCTTGTCTTCAACGAGCTTGACGATCGTGGGCTCGATATGCTGGCAAAGGTAATGAAGGTATCGAACGGTACTATTGCCTACAACTCACACAATCAGCAGCAGAACGACGCATTCGGCGAAAACTCCGAAAACGGAAGAAATATGTTCTGGGAGGAAAGATCCATTTTCTATACCGAAACGCTTCAGTCGCTCAACTCCTTCAGAGACGTTGAGCAGGATTTCGGTATCATTCCGCTTCCCAAGTACGATGAGGAAGGCGACTACACCTCGTTCATTCACCACTGGGGCGGATCTGCTATAGCAGTTCCCACGACAGCTCCCGACCTTGAAAAGACGGGTATGGTTCTTGAATATATGGCATATCTTTCATCCGAAATTACTACGCCTGCATATTTCAATATGATGGTTCAGGGCAAGTTCTCAAGAGATGATGACTCCTACGAGATGATAGAGGACTACATTATGGCAAACCGTGTATTCGATCTCGTTATGGCAAACCGTATAAACGGACTTCCCGATACTATTCTCACGGCTATGAATAACAATATGGGTAACTTTGCGTCCATCTACAAGAGAAGCACCAAAGCGATAGTAAGCAAGCTTGATGAAATAAACGAAGCCTTTGAATGATGACCTTGAAAGAGTAATGATATGATAAACCGTAAGCGGAATACTTCGCTTGCGGTTTTTTTATGTGGCAGAGCTCTCTATAACTATATTATACCACCGTGGATGTGACAAACGTGACAAAGTTAGCGAACATCCCCGGGATGTCGAGGCGCCATCCCCTACGGGTATGGTGCGAACAAACACGTCCGCACCGCATTTTGCAAATATTCTTCACGGTCGAAGATCGTGAGGAATATTTGGGTAGGTCACGATCTGTGTTCGTGCTATCTGACGGTGACCTACTTGTCACACCTGTCACGTTTGCAGTGGTATAATATACTTGTAGGCGCAGGTGAGGGCGTATCGTGCGTGTGGGCGCGGGATATGAAGGAATTTTTTTATGCGGTCAAGAGGCAGAAACGGGGATGCGTCGAAAAAAAGCTAACGGTACTGATTTTTTGGTGAGCAGAATCAAAATCCACGGTGAGTCACGGTGGGTCACCGCCTGAATCCAATACAATCCAATCCAATCCGAATCCAATCCGAATCCTAATCCGAATCCGAATACGAACTCGCCTTTGGCGGCTCTCTCTCGAGAGCGTGTGTGCGTGCGCGCGTAACGCGTGAGAGAAAATAAAAAAATATTTTACTTTTTGAAGGCTCAGATGGGGTGACTGAGTCAATTCCAAAAAGAAAAATATTGCAGTTTTCGGCAAAATATGATATAATATATTATTATTTATTATTTTTTTATGCCGAAAAAGGATTTAGGTTATAAACGAGATGGCTGCAGAATTTACAAAAGAGATGAAAAAGGACCACGTCATATTGATCCCCGATATATTCCCTATGCATATGGACCTTATCAAGGAGATATTCGCCATGTACGGCTATAATGTCAAGGTTCTGAGAAGCCGAGGCAAGCAGGTAATAGACTGCGGACTTCAGCATATGCATAACGATATGTGCTATCCTGCCATATGCGTCGTAGGTCAGCAGATACATGCGCTGACAAGCGGTGAATACGATACGCATAAGATCGCACTTTTGCAGTTCCAGACGGGCGGCGGATGCCGTGCATCCAACTACATATGGCTTTTGCGCCGTGCGCTTGACAATATGGGAATGGGATACGTTCCCGTGGTTTCCTTGAGCTTTTCGGGGATGGAAAAGGGTAGCGGATTTTCGCTGACTCCCATGATGCTCTTCAAGGGTCTGATGGCGGTGGTATACGGCGATATGCTGATGCTTCTGAAAAATCAGGTAAAGCCATACGAGAAAAACAAGGGCGAAACGCTTGCCTTGGTCGAGCGCTGGAATAAGGAGCTCATCTCCCAATTCAGAAAAAACAAAGGCCTTGTCGGCAAGGGGTTAAGAAGCAATTTAAGAGCCATAGTCAGCGATTTTTCAAGGATAGAAAGAACGCATCAGCAAAAGGTCAAGGTGGGGATAGTCGGCGAGATCTACGTCAAATATTCTCCCTTCGGCAACAACGGACTTGAGGAATTTCTCGAATCGCAGGACTGCGAATATATGGTGCCGGGCGTGCTTGCCTTCGTGCAGTACTGCTTTGCAAATATCGGCATAGATTACGATATCTACGGCGGAAAAAAGAGCGCTAAACGGATAGGAGTTTTGTCAGAGCGCCTGATCGGCAGGCTTGAGAGGGCGATGCTCGATGCGCTTGAGCCCTATCCCGAATTTACCGCTCCCTCAAAATTCGAGGATACCAAAAAGATGGCGGACAGAGTGCTTGACAGAGGGGTCAAGATGGGCGAGGGATGGCTTCTGAGTGCCGAAATGGGAGAGCTTATCGAAAACGGCTATAGCAATATCGTCTGCGCTCAGCCGTTCGGCTGTCTGCCCAATCATATAGTCGGAAAGGGCGTTATACGTACCTTCAAGGAGCTTTTCCCAAGCTCCAATATCTGCCCGGTGGACTACGACCCGGGTGCTTCAAAGGTAAATCAGGAGAACAGAATAAAGCTTATGCTGGCCGTTGCCCGTGAAAATATAGCTTCGGCAAAGGAAAAGGAAATTGAGAAGGAGGGGGCTGCGGTATGAAAAGAATAGGACTTGACATAGGGTCAACCACCGTTAAATGCGCAGTTCTCGACGAGAGCGGAGCGCTGATCTTTTCGGACTACCGCAGACATCTGTCAAGAATATCGGAGATGAGCGCACAGATGCTCTCCGATATAGCGAATAAATATCCTGACGAGCAGATGGGTATAGTAATATCGGGCTCGGCCGGAATGGGCATGGCAAACGACCTCGGAATACCCTTCGAGCAGGAGGTATACGCCACCCGGTGTGCCGTAAAAGCTCTTGCGCCCGATACCGATACCGTGATCGAGCTTGGCGGAGAGGATGCGAAGATACTATTTCTGAGCGGCGGTCTTGAGGTCAGAATGAACGGAAGCTGTGCAGGCGGCACGGGTGCGTTTATCGACCAGATGGCGACCCTAATGAACGTAACCCCAACAGAGCTGAGCGAGCTTGCAGCCAAAAAGGATAAGATATATACCATCGCCTCAAGATGCGGAGTTTTTGCAAAATCGGATATACAGCCGCTTATTAATCAGGGTGCGAGCAAGGAGAATATCTCGGCAAGCATTATGTACGCAGTGGTAAATCAGACAATAGCAGGACTTGCACAGGGCAGAGAGATAGGCGGAAGGGTGCTTTATCTCGGCGGTCCGCTCACCTTCTTCTCGTCTCTGAGGGCAAGCTTTGACGACGTTCTGAAGATAGAGGGCTGCTGCCCCGATAATTCGCTTCTTTTCGTTGCGATGGGAGCGGCAATGTCGCCATCCTCTGAGCCGATGGATATAAAAAAGCTGGCCTCTGAGGCGGCAGGCTATTCCTCATCCGAGGGATATACCTTCTGCAAGCGCCTTTTTGAATGTGAGGCGGAGTATGCCGATTTTTCTGCCCGTCATAAGAGTAATTCCGAGGGTATAAGGGAGCTTTCAACCCCCTCGGATAAAATGTATCTCGGAATAGACGCAGGCTCTACCACCATAAAGGCGGTGCTGTGCGACAGAAGCGGCAATATCTTCAGAGGCTTATACAGAAAAAACAGCGGAAATCCCGTTCCGATAATCAAGGAGTATCTTGAGGAGCTCTATAGCGATTTCCCCGACATAAATATCGTCTGCAGTGCCGTTACCGGCTACGGCGAGGATATAATAAAGAGTGCCTTCCACGTTGACTTTGGCATAGTTGAGACTATCGCTCACTATACCGCCGCCAAAAAATTCCGTCCCGACGTCGATTTTATAATCGATATCGGCGGTCAGGATATAAAATGCTTCCGCATAAGAAACGGTGCTATCGATAACATCTTTCTGAACGAGGCGTGCTCGTCGGGCTGCGGCTCGTTTCTGCAGACCTTTGCAGGTGCGCTCGGCTACGAGATGAAGGACTTTGCAAAGCTGGGGCTGCTTGCCGACCGTCCGGTAGACCTCGGGTCACGCTGTACCGTCTTTATGAACAGCTCGGTAAAGCAGGCGCAGAAGGACGGCGCAAGCGTTGGCAACATCTCGGCAGGGCTTTCGATAAGCGTTGTCAAGAACGCTTTATACAAGGTCATAAGATGCGCAGACCCTGCATCTCTGGGTAAGAATATAGTCGTTCAGGGCGGAACGTTTCTGAACGATGCGGTGCTCCGTGCATTTGAGCAGGAGATTGGCAGAGAGGTCATTCGTCCCTCTATAGCAGGGCTTATGGGGGCTTACGGTGCGGCGCTCTACGCCTGCGGGAAGGCAGACAGGAGAGGCAAGGAAAGGTCGGATATCATAACGGCCGACTCTCTTGCAGAGTTTAAGCACGAGGTAAAGGCTATCACCTGCAAGGGATGCTCGAACAACTGCAGGCTGACTGTAAATACCTTTGCGCACGGCGGCCGATTTATTGCAGGCAACAGATGCGATAAGCCGCTCGACAGCGCAAAGAGCAAAAAGCACTACGACCTTTACGAATATAAAAATCAGCTGCTCGATGAATACCGCAAAAACGAGATAAAGCCCAATAGAAAAACGGTTGGCATACCTATGGGGCTGAATATGTACGAGCTTCTTCCCTTCTGGTACACCCTCTTCGACAGACTCGGCTTTAACGTGCTGGTATCGCCAAAGTCCACGAGAAAGCTGTATATGATGGGTCAGCATACCATACCGTCCGACACGGCCTGCTATCCTGCAAAGCTGATGCACGGCAGTATCGAGGCTCTGCTCGCATGCTCGCCCGATGCCATCTTCTATCCGAGCATGAGCTATAATATAGACGAGGGCATCGGCGACAACCACTTCAACTGCCCGGTGGTAGCATACTATCCCAAGGTCATAAAAGCAAACGTCAAAGCACTTGAAAAAACGGTGTTTATAAGTGATTTTATCGGACTTCACAGAAGACGTGAGTTCCCGAAAAAGTTCAAGGCGCTGATAGATAAATATTTCCCCGGCATTCCGCTCAAGGCAATAAAAAAAGCCTCCGATGAGGCGTATGCCGAATACGAGAGCTTTATGCAAAGGGTGAGGGACCGTGCGGCTGAGTTTATCGGCATTGCAAAGGATAAGGGACTTCCGGTAATAGTTCTTGCGGGAAGACCGTATCATATAGACGACGAGATAAATCACGGCATTGCACAGCTTATCTGCGACCTTGGCGCTGTAGTTCTGACCGAGGACAGCGTCAGCGGAAAATACGGCAAAAAGAGGCGAGGTGTCCTGAATCAGTGGACCTATCACGCCCGCCTTTACAGTGCGGCTGACTTCGTTTCTGCCTGCGACGATATGAATATCAATATGGTACAGCTGGTGTCCTTCGGATGCGGAGTTGACGCCATAACTACCGACGAGGCACGCTCGATAATTGAGCGAGCAGGCAAGATATACACCCAGATAAAGATAGACGAAATATCTAATATGGGTACCGTCAAGATAAGATTGAGAAGTCTGTTTTCGGTTGCCGAGGACAGATAAATAAGGAGCCTTCGTTTTATGAGAATGTACGATCTGATCGAAAAGAAAAAGAGAGCGCTCGAGCTTACCGATGCCGAGATACGCTGGATGATAAAGGGATATACCGACGATATTATCCCAGACTATCAGATGGCGGCTATGGCAATGGCGATACGCCTTTGTGGTATGAGTGCCACCGAAACTGCATCGCTTACCGACGCTATGGCAAAATCGGGCGAAGAGGTAGATCTGTCTGCATTCGGAGATAAAACGGTGGATAAGCACAGCACGGGCGGCGTTGGTGATAAGACCTCGCTTATAGTATCGCCCATAGTCTGCTCGCTCGGTGCAACCGTTGCCAAAATGAGCGGAAGAGGGCTTGGTCACACCGGCGGTACGATAGATAAGCTTGAGTCGATACCCGGCTTTAAGACCGAGATGAGCGTAACCTCACTCATCGATCAGGCAAAGAACATAGGCATTGCTCTGATATCGCAGAGCGGCGAGCTTGCCTGCGCCGATAAAAAGCTGTACGCCCTGCGTGACGTTACCGCAACTGTGGACAGCATACCGCTTATCGCATCCAGTATAATGAGCAAAAAGCTCGCCTGCGGCTCACGCTCGATAGTGCTTGACGTCAAGTGCGGAAGCGGAGCGCTTATGAAAACGCATAAGGAAGCAAGAGAGCTTGCTCTTGCCATGATGGAGGCAGGCAAGAAAAACGGCAGAAATATTGCGGCTCTGATAACCGATATGGATATGCCGCTTGGACGCAGTATAGGAAACGCCCTCGAGGTAAAGGAGGCGGCAGAGCTGCTCAAAAGCCCCGAAAATGCCGATGCAGAGCTTACGCAGGTCTGCATCGAGCTGTCTGCACAGATGCTCTCGCTCTCGCTCGGAATGGAAATAAACGAGGCAAGAGAGGCGGCAAAGGACAGCCTTATAAGCGGCAAGGCCTACGGCACGTTTAAAAAATGGATATTCACGCAGGGCGGAGATATCCGCTATATCGAGGATACAGAGCTGTTTGGCAAGAGCAGATATACCCTTCCCGTCACGGCACGATCTGACGGATATATCGCCAAAATGGATACCGAGGCGATAGGCAATATCGCAATGATGCTGGGCGCAGGCAGACAAAGAAAAGAGGATAAAATAGACCCACTCGCAGGTATAACGGTGGTGCGTAAAACCTATGATGCGGTAAAGAAGGGCGACGTCATCGCCTATCTCCATACCGACCGTGAGCTGCCCGATATGCCAAATGCCTATAATAACGCAGTAACTGTAACCGAGAAAGCACCCAAGAAGCATCCTCACATCATCGAGGTGCTGAGGTGATGCTTGGGGGAGGATTATAGTGGGGGGAACACTTTTTGTAAAAAGTGTTCCCCCCATACCCCCCTCACAAAAACTTTTGGAATATTTTTACTGGGGTTGTACATACATAGTGCAAAATGTTAAGAAAGCGAGGCGCTTCTGTGTTTTTTGAAGCGCCTCGCCAAAAAATATAAGCATTGTGTTAGAACTGCAGCTTGTATTATGAAAGTTTTTACAACTTCTTATCGTTTGCCACTTTTTCTTTGCAGGTAGCAGGCGCAAAGAAAAAGTTAACAAAAAGAAACGCCGTTACCAAGGGCTACTCGCCCTTGACCTCGCAAGCTTTTGAAAAAGCTTGACCAAAACTTTTTAAAATATAAGCAATTACTTTATCTTTACAAGAGATGCGTCCCACATATCGGGGGCGTTATAGCCGAGGAGGTTGACGGTGGTTGCGGCAACGTTTGACAGACCTGCGTTTTCAACGGGCGCAAGCTCGTACTTATCGGCACTGAAGTTATCGTAGATTATCAGCGGAACGGGATTGAGGGTATGGCTTGTCTTAGCCTTATACTTGCCGTCCTTACCGACCTTGGGAGCCTTGGTCTTCTTATCCATCTCGTACATCTCGTCTGCGTTACCGTGGTCTGCGGTAATGATAGCCGCACCGTGAAGCTCGTCTACTACGGCGAGAATTCTTGCCATTTCAAGATCGAGCGCCTCCATGCTTATCTTTGTAGCCTGGAAGCTTCCCGTGTGACCGACCATATCGCCGTTGGGGAAGTTACAGCGCAGATACTTGTACTCACCTGAGCGGAGAAGCTCGATCAGCTTGTCTGCGATGTCAGCGCACTTCATCCAG
Source organism: Eubacteriales bacterium (assembly GCA_045535815.1). Taxonomy (GTDB): domain Bacteria; phylum Bacillota; class Clostridia; order Oscillospirales; family CAG-272; genus JAZSMJ01. The sequence goes on along the minus strand of JAZSMJ010000036.1, from coordinate 3,453 downwards.
GGGCGCTGCTCGAAGGGAACGACGTCAGAGGGGATCTCGATATAGGTCTCAAGCTCCTCGCTGAACTTGCCGCTTCTGTTTCCGTTCCAGAAATAAGTAACGTGACCGTACTTCTGAGTTTCGGGTATTGCGAGCTGGCGAACGCCTGTATTTACAAGATATTCACTCATCGAATTGGTGATTTCGGGGGGATTTACAAGATATCTTGAAGGAATGTGAAGGTCTCCGTCGTACTCAAACATACCTACATAAACTACAGAGGGAACTCTGACTCTATCGAATTCCTTAAAGTCTGCTCCTGACTCGAATGCCTTGGATATTTCAATAGCACGGTCTCCTCTGAAGTTATAGAAAACAACGCTGTCGCCGTCGTTTATGCATCCGACGGGCTTGCCGTCCTTTGCGATAACGAAGGGATCAAGATCCTGGTCTATTGCGTGAGTTTCCTCACGGTAGGTCTTGACTGCCTGCGCAGCACTCTCAAAGGTTCTGCCCTCGCCGAGAACGTGAGTCTTCCAGCCAAGCTCGACCATACCCCAGTTAGCCTCGTATCTGTCCATGGTTATCTTCATTCGTCCGCCGCCGGAGGCTATCATAACGTCAAACGAGTCATCTCTTACCGATGCGAGAAATTCTTCAAAGGGCTCGATGTAATCGAGAGCAGAGGTCTCGCCAACGTCTCTTCCGTCGAGAAGTGTGTGAATGCGTACCGTCTTTACGCCTGCGTCCTTTGCGCCGTTTATAAGCGCCTTCAGATGATCGATGTGAGAGTGAACGTTACCGTCCGAGAAAAGACCGATAAAGTGAAGGGTAGAGCCGTTCTTCTTGCAGTTTTCGGTAAGAGCGCCCCATGTCTCGGATGCAAAAATCTTACCGCTTTCGATAGACTGAGATACCAGCTTTGCGCCCTGGCTGAATACCTGACCTGCACCGAGTGCGTTGTGACCGACCTCGGAGTTACCCATATCGTCGTCAGAGGGAAGACCGACTGCCGTGCCGTGCGCTCTCAGAGCGCAGTTGGGATACTGCGAGAGAAGCTTGTCAAGTGTGGGAGTGTATGCTTTTTTTACAGCGTTTCCGTCGTTATCGGAGGCGATTCCTACGCCGTCCATAACTATAGTGAGAAGAGGACCTTCAACACCCGAAAAGCCGGGGATCTTAGTTAATTTTTTGTCCATTGTTTTTCCTCCGTTATATGATGCCCGACCAAAACAGCCGAGCCTTATTTTCATTCTAAATTAGTATAACTTATAATTATGAACTTTTTGTGACAATTTTGGCGATTTCAGCTATTATATAATAATTATTGAGAATTTTTTGTGAGAAACATTAACATATACTCTCGGATTTTATGTACATATTTATACATCGGTTGTCTTCGTTGACTTTTGGATGGTATAATGATATAATTATCTTCAACAGATATATAAGATTTTTCACGCAAATGGGGGTGAAGCTGTTGAATTACGTCTCTTTTGGGATATCATTAATTGCTATTTTATCTGTACTGTTTTTTTTCAGATTTATTTATTATAAATACCGCACAGAAAGGCCGAGTGTCAGACCTTATATTGCTGTAATTGTTGCTGCGGCACTTATTTCTCTGTTTGCAAGCAGTACTCAAGATCTGATATATGAATTGGATACAGATGCTCATATCGAAGGGTACGATCCCCTGCCAGAGTACGATGAAGAAGACAAGCATCAGACACTATATTATTACAAGCTGAATCCCGATGAAAAAAGAATATACCAAGCTATGCTAGAGACTGCACAGGAAGGCAAAGAGAATTTGTCCGTAAATGATCTGCGCGTTGATATGATCCGTGAAGGCTGCAAAAATGCACTTGCAGCTTTGACATATGACCATCCGGAGATGTTCTGGCTGGAGGCTGCGTTTACTCTAACCAGTATAGAAGGCGATACTAATAATTCAACTGCAAATATAACGTTGAGTTATTATGATTATTGGAATTATACAGTAGATAAGAATAAAAAGAAAGAAGAACTCAAAAGTGCAGTGGAAGCGGTTGCTGAAAAAGCTGCAAAGTGTTCATCGCATTATGGTAGGATCAAGTTTGTTCACGACTATCTGATAGAAAACGCATATTACGATTATGATTCACTTGCTGAATATGAAAGAACAGAACACGACCCGTCATGTGAGTATATCTACTCCGCATACGGATGCCTTATTAACGGAAGAACGGTATGCGTAGGATACGCCAAGGCATTTCAACTCATTATGAATGAGCTTGGATACGGATGTATGTATGTGACAGGAGATGCCGGGGGATCGAGTCACGCATGGAACTGCGTTTTTATTGAAGGCGAGGGGTATTATGTTGACGTTACATGGGATGATAACGATTATATAAATGATGAAGCCGTGTATGAATATTTTTGTATTACGACCGACCAGCTCGAAATAACTCATAAAATCGATAATATGTTTCGCCTTCCTAAATGCGAGTCGGATAAATATAACTATTATAAATACAATGGGTATTTTGTAAGCTCGTATACGTATAAAGAGCTGTTTAAAATAATCAGACAACAGTCTGACCGCCATGTTATTGGTATTCAGTTCGCATCAGAGGAGGATCTTGAAAAAGCGTACAATGATCTTTTTTATGATAAATTAATCTATAGTATTTTGCCGTTTGCAGTAACGGACAGTATCTCATCCGACATAAATAAAGATCATTTGACTCTGACTTTGTATGTTGAGTGATTTGACTTTTAATTCAGCACTTTGAAATGTTGAGATTGTTTGGCAAAAGTGAGTGTCATATAAAAAGCAAGACTTTCGACTTGCTTTTTATATGACTTTAAAATTTTGAGGTTTTTAGTGAAATCGTTCGCTTTCGCTCACGGTGAAATTTTTTTGCCTTTAGAAAAATGTGAAAGCGAAGCATTGCTATGCGACACGAAGCAGCAACTACGTTGCCGTGAAGCGTTTGCTTTGCAATTGTGAAGCGAAGCGCGTCCTTGTGTGGCGAAGCCACGCTTCATGCGCCTTGGCGCGCTTCATTGAAAAAAAGCACTTGCTGAGCAAGTGCTTTTTTTCTGGCGGAGGGAGTGGGATTCGAACCCACGTGGGCGTGAACCCAAACGGTTTTCAAGACCGCCTCGTTATGACCGCTTCGATATCCCTCCGTATTAAATTGTAAAATGAAGTACATCTTGCCGCAAACGGTTTTCAAGACTCGTGCCCTTCCGAAAATATAGTCGATATGCTCACCTCGCTTGCACTCGGCTCCATCTCTCCTTATTTTCGTGAAGCGCATCGCCAAAACGATACTCAATCGTTTTGTCTCGCTTACCCGTTATGACCGCTTCGATATCCCTCCGTATTAAATTGTAAAATGAAGTACATCTTGCCGCAAACGGTTTTCAAGACTCGTGCCCTTCCGAAAATATAGTCGATATGCTCACCTCGCTTGCACTCCG
>JAZSMJ010000021.1:0-15947 GCA_045535815.1 Eubacteriales bacterium | reverse complement strand
CGCCAAGGAATTGGATCTTTTGCGCTGAATTATGCGGAGCAATATGTTAAGGGGCTCGGATTTAATACGATTAATATCCAAACCGATAAAGAAAATATTGCAGCCATAAATTGTTATTCCAATTCCGGATATCGCATTTATGAGCAAAATTCAAAAATCAAGTTTAGTAAACTGCTATAAGTGCTTTTCCCCCTACGCGGGACTTCGCTTTTGTGTCCACAAAAGCAGTGCTTGCGAGAAAAAGCAGACGGCCTTTCGGTACGCACAAACCATAGGCTCCCTCCGGGAGGGAGCTCCCGACGGAGTCGGGTGAGGGAGAGCTCGTTACAAGAAAGACATTGCTTATTTCAAAGTAACGCGGGCTCCTTCCACCGCTATCGCGGTCCCCCTTCCTCCCGGAGGAAGGCTATGCTGTTGCCCGGCAGTATGGAAAAGGAGTACGAACAAAATGCTCGTACTCCTTTTATGCTTCGGAAGGTAAAACCTGCTTTATGGAAGGCCCTCATTCCGAGGGCTCTTTTATTATCCTATCGTTTTTGATGGCTTCCTTTACTGCTTGCGCTTCTTCTCCGCTTACGGTATTGACCGTACCCCATCTCTGATAGCAGAGGGTATAATTTACCTTGCTCTTGACCGTACCGTCCACATCGCAGGTAAGAGAAATGCAGGGCACCGCCGTCATTTCGGTGGTCATATCATACCAGAATTTTCCCAGACCGTACACGACGTAGGTATCTCCTATATTTTCTGCCATCTGAAGCTTTTTGGTGTTGGTGCCTATTATAAGGTCTGCGCCGGCTTGTGACAGGCTTTCAGCTAAATCTCTTTGATAGATAGAGACCTCACTCTCGCCCTCTTTTCCGAAATTGAGGCAGACTATTACGTAATCCGAATTCTTCTTTGCCTGCGCTACCTTTTCATCAAGCACGCTGTGATCGTCGTATGCGCTGAAGACTCCTATACCGTCCTCTCCCTTTGCAGGAAGCACTCCGTCGGAGCCTGAGCAATCGCAGGCAATGACTGCAAGCTTTATACCGCAGCTGACGAAATAATTTACAGCCCCGGCATTCTGCTCTCCTGCGCCTGCGCCAACAGCATAAATATTCGCAAGAGAAAGCGCCTCTATAGTATCTTCAATACCCTTTTCGCCAAGAGCTCCGATACCGTCGTTTGCAAGATTTACGATATCAACGCCAAGCTCTGTGAGCACCTCAATATTTTCAGCCGATGCTCCGCACTCGGGTATCTCCTCGCCCTCGTATATCGGGCTGTCAAGGGTAGTGACCAGAATATCTGTCTTCTGAAGCTCGCTGATAAGCTCTCCGCCTATGACCGAATATACTCCGTTTGCCTGAGTTTTATAATGCTTTACAGTTGATGCGTTATCTGCAAGCGTTATCTCACCCGTAAAGCCTATCAATATGGCGTTATCGTCTTCCTCATCCTCAAGTATGATCGCTCCGCCCTTGCCCTCATAGACCGAATACTGAGCAAGCAGTGCATTCAGCGTTTCTCCGGTCAGGGTGTACCACAAGGACTCGTTGTATCCGCCCGAAAAGACAGCGTCGGTCATTGCTTTGGTCAGATCCCGGCTCTCGCCGTTTTTTATGAATTTCTCGGAATTGCACCAGCTTATAAATTCGTTGGTTATCCCTTTCTCATATGCGTACTCGGTTCCTATAAGGTCGGGGATATTTTCATATACCGGCGGCTCTGTTTCAGCCTCGGTCTCGGGAGCCGTCGTCTCGGTGGTGGGAGGCTCGGTCTGCCTCTCTTCCCCGGAGGTATCCGCCCCAATAAAGAGCGATATAACTATAGCGCTTAAAAGCGCAAGAAGAGCTATTCCCGACATTATCAGAAATTCAGTTTTTTTGCTTTTTGTCATAAAAACCTCACTACAAAACAGAAAACGAGCCGAGGACCCCTTAATTAAAAGAGCTCCCCTCGGCTCGGTTTATTATTCCTGCGTCGTTTCCTTAGCCGCACGCGGTCTTCTTCGGCGTCTCTTGCCGTCTCCGCTTCCGCCGGGCTCCTTGCCCTCTACGTAAATAACGATACGGCGGTTATTTTCCGTTCCTACGGACATTGTCGTAACACCCTCGATATTCTGTATCTCGGAATGAATTATACGTCTCTCGTAAGAATTCATAGGCTCAAGAGTAATATTTTTCTTGTACTTGAGAACCTTTGATGCCATTCTCTGCGCCAGGCGACGAAGGGTATCTTCTCTTTTTGCTCTGTAATTCTCAATATCCACCGAGAATCTCGTGCGCTCGTCGTCCTCGTCGTTTTTGTTTGCCACGAGATTTACAAGATACTGGAGCGCATCAAGCGTATCTCCGTGGTATCCGATAAGCACGCCTGCATCCTCGCCGACGATGTTTATTATCTTGTCGCCGTTTGATCTCTCTTCACCCGAAAGCTCAACGCCGGCGTTGAGGTTCATATCCTTTATGACCGTTTCTATAAATCCTACAGCTGCGCTTTCAGCGTCGCTTCCGTTTAACGTAACCTTTATTTTAGCAGGTACTTCTCCGAAGCCGAGAAATCCTTTTTTGGGAAGATCGATAACTTCGTACGAAACACCGTCTGCATCAACGCCAAGCTGCTCTGCGGCTTTTTTCAGTGCTTCTTCGATGGTCTTACCCGTTACGGTGATCTCCTGTTTCAAAATTAACACTCCTTCAAGCTTTAGTTAATATCTGTCTTATTCTCCGTCGTCCTCTATCTTATAGCCGTTTTCGTAACCGTCATCGTCTATATGATGGAGCGAGCGGACCTTTTTCTTTTCCGTTTGTGCTGTTTCATTACCCTTTTTTCTATCGCTCTCATCCTTCATCTGAGCGACCGAAATAGGTGCGTTCGTTTCAGCTATGGCAGTCTTTTCGCTCTGACTCTGCTCGACCTCGCTGTCATCCTTATCTATATTATGAAGCGAGCGGACCTTCTTCTTTTCCTTCTTTACGTTTCCGCCGTATTCCTTCTCAAGTCTTTTAAGCTCCTCATCCGTAAAGGTCGGAATGGGATACATCTTGGAAAGGATGATCTGCTGAACAACGCCGAATATGTTCTGATAGATCCAGTACATAGCGATAACTGCAGGCATCATAAAGCTTATCCATACGGTCATAAGAGGCATGGTATAGTCCATTATCTTCATAGACTTGCCGACATCTGGTCCGCCTGCGGCAGCAGGTGCCTGGTAGGTGAACTTTCTTGTCAGCTTCATTGAGAAGAACTGGAACACGAAGGTAAGTATCGGTATGAGTATAAGCCAATTCAAAGCGACCGTGGGAGTTTCACTCAGGTCTATTACTCCGAAAACGTTGAAGTTGGGAAGATCTGCAAGTGTGAAATCTCCGAGCACTTCCTTGAACGCTTCAAAATTATTCTTTATCGGCTCGATAAAGCTGATATCGTTATTAACGCTTATCGCCATATCGGGATTGAGGCTCTTACAAACCTCTCCTATCTTTGCAATTGTCTCATCAGAGAGCATACAGAGATATTTAAGCGGTCTTCTGATAACCTCGTAAAGAATAAATATTATAGGAAGCTGAATGAGCATGGGAAGACAACCGGACATAGGGCTGAAGTTCTCGCTCTGATAGAGCCCCATTATCTCCTCGTTCAGCTTCTGCTGAGTGACCTTGTCTGTTCTGCCCGCATACTTTTTGCGGATGGCGGCTTCCTTAGGTCTGAGTGAAGCCTGCTTTACCATATTCTTCTGCTGCTTTATTCCCAGAGGGAAGAGTATTATCTTTACGAAAACAGCAAACAGAAGCAGTGCGACGGCATAGTTAGGAATCAGATTGTAAAAAAATCTGAGCACGTAACCGAATGCCTGATTAATAAAATCGAACATTTCGTTTCCTTCTCTTTCCCTAAAAGAAAGAGTTATTCCTTTCGTTTCAAGTTAGGATGATCTGTCCTTTTTAGCCTTTACCTTAAATTTTCTTCCTTATAGGATATTATGGGATAACTGCCCTTGGTATTACCCGATACGCTCCTTCTCTTTTTCTCTGGAACGTGATCCACTCCGCCACGGCAGAACGGATTACATCGGAGGATTCGCCATACCGTAAGAGCAAAGCCCACGAAAAAGCCCCGCTTTGTGAATGCTTCTACAGCATATTGCGAACAGCTCGGATAAAACCTGCAACAAGGAGCACCCTTAAGCGGAGACAGATATTTTTGGTAAAGTCTGATCAGAAATACTGCGATTTTTTTCATTGATTATAACCGCACCTTTTCAAAATTCGACTGCCGTGCAGTCACAGACGCTGTATCAAAAAGGAATTGCCTTTGCCAAAAACAAAAAATTTCAGGCGAGTGCAATATCAAAGCTTCAATTCCTCAGTGCCGCTCTTTGACGGCACAGTCGCTTCGTTCTTACATTTATCGACTTTTTGGGCGTTTTCTTCTTTTTTTGCCTGATCAAAAAACATATCAAGCAAATTAAACGCCTTTTTGAGATCGGCTGTTATATCCTGCGTTTTTGCGCTTGTCGCCGCTGATTTTGCCGCAATAACAACAAGATAGCCTTTTCTTATGGCATTATCCCGATCAAGCTCTCTGTAAGCCTCTCGGATTATCCGTCTGCACCTTGAACGCCCAACGGCGCCGCAAAGCTTTTTGGTGACGGTTATTCCAACTCTGTTTACTCTGAGCTTTTGGGGATTTTCCTTTTTGAGCCTGTTTGCGTGCAGGTCACGAAGGACGTACACTGCGATGTATTTTCCGGAATATTTTTTTCCTTTGCCGTATGCTTTTGCGAAAAGGTGGTTTTCTGTTATGGGTATTATCTTCATATCAAAAACTCCTTTTCTAAAACAAAAACCCCCGAAGCGATCGGCGGTTTTGTATTTAAGATAACGACTTATTAGTATGTGAGTCTGGCTCTGCCTTTCGCGCGTCTTCTTTTAAGGACCTTTCTGCCGTTAGCAGTGGACATTCTTTTTCTGAAGCCGTGTTCCTTTTTTCTCTGTCTTTTCTTAGGCTGATATGTTCTGAGCATCCTACACGCACCTCCATTCAATGATTTGGCATTTCGTTTACTGCCTTTATCGGCGACATACATCATTATATACAATCTGAACACTCATTGTCAAGTCTTTTTTTCATTTAAAACAATAATTTCTCAAAAATTAAACAATAAATTTACAATTTTTTTTACTTTTGAGAAAATAAACGGATTTTGAGCTTTAAGTTTTTCCACAATCTGCGGAATAGTTTACAAAGTTTTCATAATTGCTATTGAATAATGATTTTATATATGATATAATAGATAAGGTATATTATTATATTATTATATCTTATATATTGAACTTTAATTATAAATTGTGAAAGGGACGTCAAAAGATGGGATCCTTAAATGAAATATGGGCTTATACGCTTGATTCTCTGCGCTCCGAATTTTCGGAGACGACTGTGGAGATATTCTTTGCCAATCTTACTCTCGTAAGTCTTAACGGCTCGTTTGCCGTTATCGAAAGTGAAAACGATTTCAAGCGTGACATTATAGAAAAACGTTATCTGCCGGCTATATTAAGACACTTCGAAAAGGTTCTCGGCTTCCCGATAACCATTTCCGTAAGAGTGGCGCATGAGAAGAAGCCCGACTCACAGGGCAATACCTTAAAGCAGGGTGAGATCGAACCTTACGAGGCTACTAACCTTACAGAGACAAGCTCCTTTAAGATGAACAGCCTCGCATACACCTTCGATACCTTTATCGTCGGTAACTCAAACAAGATGGCGCACGCTGCCTGCATTGCGGTAACCAACGAGCCTGCTGTATCTTACAATCCTCTTTACATATACGGTCCGTCCGGACTTGGTAAGACGCATCTTCTTTACGCTATTACAAACAGGCTGAAGGAAACAAGACCCGATATGAAGATCGTTTACGTTAAGGGTGAGGAATTCACAAACGAGATGATCGAGAATATCAGCCGTAATACCGGAGCGGAATTCAGAAACAAATACAGAAAGGCGGACGTTCTTCTGATAGACGATATTCAGTTTATCGCCGGACGTGAATCCACGCAGGAGGAATTCTTCCACACCTTCAACGCTCTTTATGAAAATCATAAGCAGATAATCATAACCTCAGACCAGTCTCCCAAGGATATGAAGACACTTGAGGACAGACTTAAGACCAGATTTGAGTGGGGACTTCTTATTGACATTCAGCCGCCGGATTACGAGCTTCGTATAGCTATTATGAAAAAGAAGGCTATGATGCTCAATCTCGATATTTCGGTAGAGGTAATTTCCTTCCTTGCCGAAAATCTGAGAAACAACGTTCGTCAGCTTGAGGGAGCTATCAAAAAGCTGGGTGCACAAAGCTTTCTCGACGGCTCACCGATGACTATAGAAAGAGCTAAGATATGCATTGCCGATCTTATATACGGCTCTGAGCCCTCGGTGGTCACGGTCGATAAGATAATCGAAAAGGTTTCGGAAAAATACAATATTCCGATTGAAGAAATAAAGGGAAGAAAGCGCACTAAAGAGATCGCTATGGCACGTCACATTTCCATCTACCTTATAAGAAAGCTGACCGATATGTCGCTTCCCTCGATAGGAAAGCTTTTCGGAAGAGATCACTCGACTGTTTCCTCCTCCTATAATGCAATAGACCAGGAAATAAAGAACGATTCGAGATTCGATATTGAGATAGGAGATCTTATAAAGGTCATAAGAAAGTGATGAGAAAAGCATTCTTTGCACATTTTGTCAACACGAAGTTTTCCACATATCAACAGAAATTTGTTGATAATTAAAAATAGCAAAAAAGTTTTCCACTTTTATCAACAGATTATTTTGGTAGTTTCCGATTATTTTTCCATAATTGCGAAGTGATGAAAATCAGTGCCTGACAGCGCTTTACAGACTTTTCCACATTTTCCGCACCCCCTACTACTACTGCTACTGCTAAATATATATATTTATTTTTTATAAAAAGAAAGGACGCTTGAGAGATGAAGGTTATTTTTCAGAAAAGCGAACTTATAAAAGCTCTCGCTCCCGCTATGGGTTCGGTATCAACTAAAAATACGATAACAGCAATTGAAGGTATTATGATCAATACCGATAAGGAAAAATGCATCCTTTATTCATACGATCTTGAAAAGGGTGTCAGAATAGAGGTTCCTGCGGTTATTTCCGAGGAAGGAAGCTATATTATAAACGCAAACAAGTTAAATCAGATAATAAGACTTATGCCCGAGGGCAATATCACTATTGAGGTCGATTCCAAAAATATCGCAAAGATATACAGCGGTAAGGCTGAATTTGAGCTTCACGCTCTTCCCGGAAGCGATTTTCCCAATCTTCCCGAGCTTTCCGGAGATATGGGATTCTCAATTAAATTTGAAGAGCTCAAGAAGATGATAACAAAGACATCGTTTGCAATAGCTCAGAACGATCACAGACCTGCTCTTAACGGCGCTTTCTTTATAATAAAGGACGACAGAATAAAGGTCGTTACCTGTGACGGTAACAGACTTGCAATAAGAGAAAATACTGTCGAGATAGAAAACAAATTCGGTGAAGATAAGCTTGATATATCCTTTATAATCCCTGGAAAGACCCTAAACGAGCTTATCAGAATAGCTCCCGATGAGGAAGAAAAGATAACTCTTCTTCTTACCAGAAAGCATATCGTTTTCGTTATGGGAGATTTTATCTTCTTCTCAAGACTTATAGACAACGAATATATAGATTATCAGAGATTTATACCGAAATCCAACAAGACCTTCGTAACTATAGATCCCGAGCAGTTTATAACCTGCCTTGAAAGAGCTTCGCTGGTTACCGAGGACAGAACGATGGGTCAGACAAAGAGTCCGGTCAAATGCAGTTACGAGGGAGATCTTCTTAAAATATCGTCAGTTTCGGTATCCGGAAGAGTTTACGACGAGATACAGATAGAAAAAGAGGGAGAAGACCTTACCATAGGATACAACTGCCGTTATCTGCTTGACGCTCTCAGAGGCTGTGATACCGATAAGATAAAAATATCTATGTCCGGTCCTCTTATGAGCACGGTGCTTGAGCCTGTGGATGACAGTGCAAGTGAAAGATTCCTTCTCTTGGTGCTTCCCGTTAAAATGAAGGAATAAGAAATATAAATGCTTCATAAAGAGGTTTTTGCACAGCGATGAAGGTCGAGAGGATCGAATATAACAATTTTCGTAATATTGAAAGAGCCGTTATAGAGCCTTGCGGTGCGGTAAACGTTCTGTTTGGAGCAAATGCGCAGGGAAAGACCAACGCTCTTGAGGGGATCTACCTTTTTGCAAGAGGTAAGGGCTTCAGAGCCACCAAGGAAAAAGAGATAATAAGATTCGGAGAGAAATATGCCGGTGTCAAGATGACCTTTGAGAGAAACGGTGACAGACGCTGTGATCTTGAGATGTTTTTTGACGATACCGGAAAAAAGGTCTGCCGAAAAAATAAGGTAAACATCAGAAAGATGTCCGAATTTATCGGCAATTTCAGAGCAGTTCTCTTCTGTCCTCAGCATCTTGGTCTCGTGAAGGACGGTCCTGCCGTAAGAAGAGGATTTCTTGACGAGGGAATATCTCAGATATCGTCGGGATATCTTGCAGCTCTTCAGAGATATTACGACGTGCTCGCTCAGAGAAACGCCCTTATTAAAAACAGTATATACGACAGAAGCGTGCTTGATGCGACTATAGGAATATGGTCGGAGCAGCTTGCGCAGGAGGCTGAATATATAGCTAATGCGAGAGCCGAATATATAGAAAAGCTGAACAGAGAAGCACAGCTTCTGTTCAAAAATATGACGAGTGACAGAGAAAAGCCGGAGATAGTTTACAACGGCAATCTCACAAAGGCTCAATTTTTGGCTCAGCTGACCGAAAACGTTGAAAGGGAATGTCGGTACGGCTACACCTGTTACGGCACTCACAGAGACGATTTTGAGGTCCTGCTCAATGGCAGAGAGGCGAGAATATACGCATCTCAGGGACAGCAGAGGAGCATTGCTCTCTCCCTAAAGCTTGCCGAGGGCGATATTTCAAAGGAGTTAACGGGGGAATATCCGGTATTTCTCTTTGACGACGTTCTGAGTGAGCTCGATTCCGAGAGGCAGGCGTTTATAATATCAAAAATGAGCGGAAGGCAGGTATTTATAACCTCCTGCGCTCCCGAGACCGTTTCGGCATCGAAAAAATTAAGCGAAGGTATAGGCGAATTATCCTCGGAGCTTGCAGTTTTCAAGGTAAGCTCGGGGGGATACGAAAAAATAAAGGCTTGATGAGAGGAGGCTCTTCGTGTATCTTCATATCGGCAATAACAAGATGATAAAAACGGGCGGTATAATAGGTATTTTTGATATGGATACCTCAACCGTCTCACAGATAAGCCGTGATTTTCTCAGAAAGACCGAAAAAGAGGGACGGCTTGAAATTTCAAACGAAGAGATACCGAAATCCTTCGTTCTTACAGACGATAAGGTGTATACGTCGCAGATATCGCCGTCAAGGCTGAGCGGAAGAATAAATTCAAGAAAAAATAAATTTTAGATCAGAGATATACCAAAAGAAAAGCATTAAAGCGGCGGGTGACCGTCACGAAAGGATAGAAAAATGGCAGATATCATTAACAACAACTACGATGAAAACCAAATACAAGTGCTTGAAGGTCTTGAGGCGGTAAGAAAAAGACCGGGTATGTATATCGGTTCGACCTCTGCTGCGGGTCTTCACCATCTGATATACGAGATAGTCGATAACTCCATTGACGAAGCAATGGCAGGCTTTTGTTCGACTGTTGAGGTGGTTTTCCATTCTGATGGAAGCGTTTCGATACAGGATGACGGAAGAGGTATTCCCTCGGCTATCCACCATCAGAGAGGTATTCCTACACTTGAGGTGGTATTTACCGTGCTTCATGCAGGCGGTAAATTCGGCGGTGGCGGATATAAGATATCGGGCGGTCTGCACGGCGTTGGTGCGTCGGTCGTAAACGCTCTTTCCGAGTGGCTTGAGGTTGATGACTGCTACGGCGGAAAGCGCTATACCGAGCGCTTTGAGCGAGGCAAGGTGACCGTTCCCTTCAAATGCGAGGGAGATACCGATAAGCACGGCGTTTACGTTCGCTTTATGCCCGATCCGCAGATATTTGATGAGACCACCGTCTTTGATTACGAGGTCATTCTCAAGAGAATGAGAGAGCAGGCATTCTTAAACGCAGGAGTTCGTATTATTCTGCGTGACGAGAGAGGCGACGAGATAATCGAAAACGATCTTTGCTATGAGGGCGGTATTATAAGCTACGTTGAGCATCTCAATAAGGTAAAGGCGGTCGAGCCCATACATCCGTCCATCATCTATATGAAGGCGGAAAAGGGAGATATCACCGCAGAAATAGCTCTGCAGTATAACAACTCCTACAACGAAACTATAGTAACTTTTGCAAACAATATAAGAACGCTTGAGGGCGGTACGCATGACGTCGGCTTCAAGCAGGCACTTACCAAGATACTAAACGACTACGGCAAGAAGCTCAACATTCTTAAAGGGGCTGACAGTAAGCTGTCGGGCGAGGACGTAAGAGAGGGCCTTTGCGCAGTCGTATCGGTAAAGCTTCCCGAGGCGCAGTTTGAGGGTCAGACCAAGGCAAAGCTCGGTAACTCCGAGGTTCGTACCATGGTATACTCGATGGTCTGCGAGAAGCTGAGCGAGCATCTTGAGGAAAATCCCTCGGTTGCAAAGCAGATACTTGAGAAATCGGTAGCAGCCGCAAACGCAAGAGAGGCTGCAAGAAAGGCAAGAGAGAACGTTCGCAGAAAGAACGGACTTGAGGGAACCTCCCTTCCCGGAAAGCTGGCAGACTGCGTTGAGAAAAATGCTGACGTTACAGAGCTTTTCCTGGTCGAGGGTAACTCCGCAGGAGGCTCTGCAAAGGAAGGCAGAGACGCTGCTTTCCAGGCTATCCTTCCTCTTAGAGGTAAGGTCCTTAACGTTGAAAAGAGCCGACTTGACAAGGTATACGCAAACGAGCAGCTGATACCGATATATCAGGCTATCGGATGCGGTATCGGAGATGAATTCGATATAAGCAAATTAAGATACGGCAAGATAATTCTTATGGCCGATGCCGACGTTGACGGCTCGCACATCAGAATATTGCTTCTGACATTCTTCTTCAGACATATGAGACAGCTTATCGAGGACGGTCATATCTATCTCGCACAGCCGCCGCTCTATAAGGTCTTCAAGGGCAAGCAGGAAAGATACGCCTTCTCTGACGAGGAAAGAGATCTGTATATAGAACAGCTCGGCGGACACGGAGTTGAAGCCGAGAGATATAAGGGTCTTGGTGAGATGGACCCGCCTCAGCTTTGGGAGACCACTATGGACCCCGAAAAGAGAACGCTTCTCAAGGTCACCATAGACGATGCTATCGCCTGTGACGAGCTTTTCTCCGTCCTTATGGGAGATAAGGTAGAGCCTCGCAAGGAATTTATAGAAGCAAACGCAAAATACGTTACCAACCTCGATATATAATTCGGAGATATAAAAATGAAAGCAGCAACTTTAACACTTAACCCGGCAATAGACAGAACCATGTTTTTTGACGGTATATTCACAGCAGGTGAGCTCAACCGTGCAAGAGCAACCGTATCAAATGCCGGAAGCAAGGGAGTTAACGTATCACGTGCCCTCAAAATTATGGGCATAGACGCAGTGACCTACGGCTTTTGCGGAGGCGCAAACGGCACCATATTCAAGGAAATGCTGGACAGCGAGGGTATTCTTTACAGATTTACCGAGACTGCGGCTGAGACCAGAATGAATATCAAGATGACCGATTCAGAAAAAAACTGCACCGAGGCAAACGAGGCAGGCGGTCCGATAAGCGATGTTGAGCTTGCGGAACTAATGGATTCTCTTGATGCGTTTTTTAATGAAACCAACAGCATATCAACAGATAATAAACAGTTTTTCTTCATTGGCGGAAGTATTCCGAGGGGTGTGGAAAAGTCTGTGTATAAGGATATTGTAAGTATGGGGAAAAAATATGGCTCAAGGGTCATACTCGACTGTGACGGTGAGGCTTTAAAACAAGGCATGGAAGGGCTTCCCTACCTTATAAAGCCCAATCTTTTCGAGCTTTCCGGATACGTTGGAAAAAGCCTTAAAACAATAGACGAGGTTGTGGAAAACTCAAAGAGGATATATGAGGAAAAAGGGGTGTCGGTGCTCTGCACGATGGGCGGAGACGGCTCTGTCTACGCAGGAGAGTACGGGTTTTACACAGCCAATACTCCCAAGGTCGAGCTGAGAGGCTTTACCGGTGCAGGCGATACCTATCTTGCCTCATTTATATACGAGCTTGACAGAACGGGCAGCGCAGAGCAGGCAATGAGATTTGCCGCAAGCGCATCCGCCGCCAAGGTTGAGCTTGAGGGAACGGCAATGCCCTCCTTTGAAGCAATGAGAAAATACGAGAGCATGCTCGACGTTACGAGCGTGTGATGAAAATAACAAAACAAAGATATTATAGGTGATAAAGTGGAAAAAAGGGATTACGAGTTTAAGGACCAAAGAATAGAAGACGTAGAGATGGGCACTGAGGTCAAAAAATCGTTTATTGACTATGCCATGAGCGTTATTATGTCCAGAGCGCTCCCGGACGTGCGTGACGGTATGAAGCCGGTACACCGCCGTGTTCTTTACGCTATGTACGAGGATCATCTTACAAGCGACAGACCGTTCAGAAAGTCGGCTACTACAGTAGGTAACGTTCTCGGACGTTACCATCCTCACGGCGACTCCGCGGTTTACGATACCATGGTAAGAATGGCGCAGACCTTCTCGCTTCGCTATCCTCTTATCGACGGACACGGAAACTTCGGTAACGTTGACGGTGACGGTGCGGCTGCTTACCGTTATACAGAGGCGAGAATGGCTAAGATCTCCGATCTTATGCTTGCCGATATTGAAAAGGACGTCGTTGATTTTACCCCCAACTTCGACAATAAGCTGAAGGAGCCCGTTGTGCTTCCCTCACGCTTCCCCAATCTGCTTGTAAACGGATCGGTCGGTATTGCGGTAGGTATGGCGACGAATATTCCGCCTCACAATCTCTGCGAGGTAATTGACGGAACACTTTACCTTATGGATAATCCCGATGCTACTGTCATAGACCTTATGAAATATATCAAGGCGCCCGACTTCCCGACGAGGGGACTTATCTGCGGTACGGCAGGAGTTTACGAGGCGTATATGACCGGTAGAGGAAGAATAGTCGTTCGTGCAAGAGTTGACGTGAACGAGGATAAGAATACCATAACGGTATCAGAGCTTCCTTACCAGGTAAACAAGGCTATGCTCTGCCAGGCAATTTCCGAATGCGTCAAGGACAAGCGCATTGAGGGAATTACCAGAATAAACGACTACTCCGACCAGAAAAACGGTATCCGTATCGAAATAGGATACAGAAGAGATGCAAACGGTCAGGTTATTCTCAATCAGCTGTATAAGTATACTCAGCTTCAGGATACCTTTGCCGTAAATATGGTCGCACTTGTAAATAACGAGCCTAAGGTGCTCGGACTTATACCGATACTTCAGTATTATATCGAGCATCAGAAGGAGGTTATAGTCCGCCGTATACGCTTTGATCTTGCAAAGGCAGAGCGTGAGGCGCATATTAACGAGGGCTACAAGATAGCTGCAGACAATATTGACGAGGTCATCAACATAATCAGATCGAGTATGTCCATACCCGAGGCAAAGCAGGCGCTGTCGGACAGATTCTCACTTTCCGACGTTCAGGCGCAGGCTATCGTTGATATGACTCTCGGTCGTCTTGCCGGAATGGAAAGACAGAAGGTTATTGAGCGCCTTGAAAAGCTTTATGCGCTGATAGAGGAGCTCAAATCAAAGATATCAAGTGATGAAGCAATCAAGGAAGTCATCAAAGAGGAGCTTCTTGAGATCAAGCGCCGCTTCGGCGACGAGCGCCGCTCTGAGATAGTTCCTATGGAGGAAGAGATACTCGTTGAGGATCTTATCGAGCGTCATACCTGCGTTATAACCATGTCCCACAGCGGATATATCAAGAGACTTCCCTCCGATACCTACTCTGCACAGAGAAGGGGCGGTAAGGGTATTATCGGTATGGCTACCAAGGACGAGGACTTCGTTGAGACAGTTCTTGCGGTAGACAGCCATTCGTATCTGCTTCTGTTTACAAACAAGGGTAAGATACACGTAAGAAAGGCGTTCCAGATACCCGAGGCAGGAAGAACTGCCAAGGGAACGAACGTAGTAAACCTCGTAGAGCTTGATGAGGGCGAAAAGGTTACTACCATTATCTCTATTCAGGGATTTGAAGAAAACGAATATCTGACTATGGTAACCAAGCTTGGCGTTATCAAGAGAACGCTGATGTCAGAATATTCAAACCGCAGAAAAGGTGGTAAGATAGCGCTCGATCTTGACGAGGGCGACGAGCTTGTATTCGTAAAGCATACAAAGGGCGGAAGCAACCTCATTATAGCTACTCACGGCGGAAATGCCGCAAGATTTAACGAGGACGACGTTCGAGTTATGGGCAGAACTGCAAGAGGCGTTCGAGGAATCAAGCTTGAGGACGGCGATTACGTCAAGGGTGTTGCCGTTGTTGAAGAGGACAAGTCGCTCATTACCGTAACCGAAAACGGATACGGAAAGCGCTCATCCTTCGACGACTTCCAGTGCCACGCAAGAGGCGGTAAGGGTGTATCCTGCCATAACGTGAACGAAAAGACGGGTATGCTTGCAGGTATCGCTTCGGTTTCCGATTCCGATGACCTTATGATAATCACAAACGACGGTACCATCATAAGAACACCCGTTGCAGATATTCCTCAGTATCACAGAAGCGCAGGCGGCGTTATCGTTATGAGACCTGCCGACGGATCGTATATCATCAGCTTTGCAAGGGTCGATCACGAGGATGAAAAGGATGAAGATGAAGAGGTCACTCCCGAAACGGAGACAGCTTCAACCGAATCTGCTCCCGAAACGCCCGAAAATGATAAGTAATGCAGGGCTTTGATATGAAGAAAAGAATTATTGTTTTTGCAGTAATGCTTGCAGTGCTTGCAACAGCCTTTGCCTCCTGTGCAAAGAAGCCGAGCGGTCTTTCAGAGGATGAGATCAAGGCGATATACGAGGACCTCATTCCGAGATCGCAGGAGATGAACGTTATTCTTTGGGGAGAGGGTATTGCACCCGAGGATGACGCAAGTGTACTCGATTCGGTTACTGCGGCTCAGTATTATCCGGTTTCCGACTCGTCTCCGTATCAGTCTGTAAACGATCTGATGGATACTTTATACGGTATATTCTCAGACGGATATATGAATATAATAACTGCATCGTTGTTTACAGAAACCATAGATCCCGATAATGAAAGCTATAATATCTATCCGAGATATATCGATAAAAAGGGCGAGCTTTGCGTTGATATCACCTACGACGGATTCAAGCTTGCAACCGAGATCGATATGTCGTCCATGACGGTAGTCAAGGATACGGTAGATAAAATAATCTGCGAGTTTGACTACGTTTACGATATGGAAAAGAGCGGAACCAAAAAAATCACTATAGTAAATGAAGCTGACGGCTGGCGTCTTGACAGCCCCACCTATTGATAAAATAATAAGGAGAAACAGCTATGGCAAGAGCAAAGAAATCTGCCGCAGCAACAGCTGCTGCCGGCGATACGAAGGAAAATAAACAGTTGGCGCTTGATACCGCTATATCGCAGATAACCAAGGCGTACGGTCAGGGCGCAATAATGAAGCTGGGCGAAAATGCCCACATGAACGTCAGCGCCGTTTCAAGCGGATCACTCACACTTGATATGGCTCTCGGTATAGGCGGATTCCCGAGAGGAAGAATTATTGAAATATACGG
>JAZSMJ010000076.1:0-11384 GCA_045535815.1 Eubacteriales bacterium | reverse complement strand
AACTCGATACCCTGACCTATTCTGATAGGTCCGGAGCCGAAAACGATGACCGTCTGCTTATCGTTTCTGCCGATATAATCGAGAGCCTCGTTTTCGCCACCCGATTCCTTATCTCTGTAAACTGCGTAGAAATAGGGAGTTTCGGCACTGAATTCGCCACCGCAGGTATCAACCATCTTATATACGGGAGCTATTTTTTCGGTAAGCGCACATCCTGTCAGACGCTCGATAGATGCGTCGGTAAAGCCGAGCTGCTTAGCGCAAAGAAGGGTATCGTGGTCTATAGCTCCTGCGCCCTCAAGCTTCTGCTCAAAGGCAAGCAGGTTTCTTATCTTTGCAAGGAACCATCTGTCTATCTTGGTGATATCAAAGAGCTGATCGTTTGAAATTCCCCTCTTCATTGCCTCGTAGATCTCGAACAGGGTCTCGTCGGTAGGCTTCTTGAGTCTTTCCAGAAGCTCATCAGTTTCTACCTTTGCAAGCTTGGGAAGAGTGAGAGTGTCAAGAGATATCTCAGCGCCTCTTACCGCCTTCATAAGAGCAGACTCGAAGCTGTCGGATATAGACATTACCTCACCGGTAGCCTTCATCTGTGTACCGAGCTCACGCTTTGCGTAAACGAACTTGTCAAAGGGCCACTTGGGGAATTTTACCGCAACGTAGTCGATGGTCGGCTCAAATGCGGCGTACGTGCTTCCCGTAACGGCATTGAGTATCTCGTCAAGTCTGTAGCCTATTGCAACCTTGGTTGCAACCTTGGCTATCGGATATCCCGTTGCCTTTGATGCAAGGGCTGACGATCTTGAAACTCTGGGGTTTACCTCGATTACCGCATACTCAAACGAGTCGGTATTGAGTGCAAACTGACAGTTACATCCGCCCTCAACTCCGAGAGCGTTAACAATATCTATCGCCGCAGAGCGAAGCATTTCGTATTCCTTATCGGATAGTGTTACCGCAGGTGCGATAACTATACTGTCACCCGTATGAACTCCTACGGGGTTGAGGTTTTCCATCGAGCATATTGTGATGGCGTTTCCTGCGCTGTCACGCATGACCTCAAACTCTATCTCCTTCCATCCGGAGATGCATTTTTCAACGAGTATCTGGGTTATGGGAGAGAGCGCAAGACCGTTTCTTGCGATCTCGAAAAGCTCGTCCTTGTTATCAGCAATACCGCCACCTGTACCGCCGAGGGTAAATGCGGGACGGACGATAACGGGATAGCCTATCTCATCTGCAAACTCAAGCGCAGACTCAACGTCCATTACGACCTTGGAGGGAATGCAGGGCTGTCCGATGCTCTCCATTGTGTCCTTGAACATCTGTCTGTCCTCGGCCTTATCTATGGTTTCGGGAGATGCGCCGAGAAGCGTTACGTGATTCTTTTCAAGGAAGCCTTCCTTTGCAAGCTGCATCGAAAGGTTAAGACCGGTCTGTCCGCCAAGACCCGACAGAATGCTGTCCGGCTTTTCTTTTTCTATAATTCTTTTTATGGTAGTCAGTGTAAGCGGCTCAATATAAACTCTGTCAGCCATTGCGCTGTCAGTCATTATGGTAGCAGGGTTGGAGTTGACGAGAACTATCTCGATACCGTCCTCCTTAAGAGCACGGCAGGCCTGCGTTCCGGCATAGTCAAACTCTGCCGCCTGGCCTATAACGATAGGGCCCGAACCGATTACAAGAACTTTTTTTATACTTTCTTTAAGTGGCATATTTATATCCTCTCTCTGTACCGGTATGTCTTATTCTTCTGTTGACGATCTTTTGTAATCGTCCACGAGGCTGATAAAGCGGTCAAATACGAAATCTGTCTCCTTGGGACCCCCGCACTCGCCCGGATAGAACTGAACGGATATCCCGGGATTCTTCAGGTATTCGATACCCTCGTTTGTCGAGTCGTATATATTGACGAAGATCTCTCTCGCCACCCTTTTATTTATGCTGTCGCTCTTTACGATATAGCCGTGATTCTGTCCTGCAATATACAGCTTACCGCTGTCACAGTCTCTCACCGGCTGATTGGAGCCTCTGTGTCCGTGATGAAGCTTGTCCGTATCAAATCCGTTTGCCAAAGCCAAAAGCTGATGTCCAAGACCTATACCGAAGGTCGGTATACCGCTCTTTGTCAGCTTCTTGATCCTTGCGATAAGCTCGGTGTTATCCTTGGGATCGCCTGCACCGTTTGGCAAAACGATACCGTCGGGAGAATCCGATAATATCTCATCGACCGATGCAGTGCAGGGGAATACGTGAACGTCACAGCCCCTTTTACAAAGAGCGTTTATAATGCTCTTTTTAACGCCCGTATCTATAAGTGCTACCGTGTATTTGGGATCGGATGCACTGACAGTATAAGCTTCCTTTACAGAGGATGCCTCAACAGCGCCCTCTATCTTATATCCGGCTATCTTTTTAAGATCTGCCTTTGCAGGATCGTCGGTTATCATACCGTTCATAGTGCCCTTGTCTCTGAGCACCTTTGTGAGCGCACGTGTGTCGATACCGTACAGACCGACGATACCTCGTTCCTTCAAAAGTGCGTCTATATCGCCCTCGCATCTGAAATTCGAAGGCTCACGGCACCACTCCTTGACGATATATCCGACAGCGGCGATCGATCCGCTTTCAAACGAATCGGGTATTACACCGTAATCGCCTATCAGCGGAAACGTCTGCAGTATTATCTGTCCGCGATAGCTCTGATCGGTAAGCGTCTCAAGATAACCTGCCATGCCCGTGGTGAATACCACTTCCGCTATAGCGTCACCCTGAGCCCCGAAGCTCTTACCTTTGAAGACCGTTCCGTCCTCAAGAACGAGATATGCATTTCTTTCCATCTGGCATCTTCCCTGCTTTCTTTATATTTATTGCCAATGATCCGCCGAAAAAACGGCAAAACCAGGTTAATTATATAATATATATTCTATCTAATAATTTTACTATTTTTCTCTCTTCTTGTCAATACAAATTTATACACCCTCTACCCCTCACTTTTTAGTGCAATTTGCACTTTTTTTACGGTGATATTCGTGCAAAGTGTTCTTATTTTGGGAAATCGTTGACAAATAAAAATTAAAATATTATAATTTATATAAATTAGAGCGTGCCATCACGTCTGATTTTTTATTTTTTTTGAAAGGAATGATTTTATGAACTTCTTCTCTATGTCGTCTTTCGGCGGATTTTTGTCAAATGCATTAAACGCAACGATAGCTGTTTTAATGGTAATTATCAAGGCGGCAGTCGTATTTGCCATCGGATTTCTTCTGATAAAGCTTCTTCTGAGCTTCATCACAAAATCCAAAGCCTTTGCAAAGCTTGATTCCGGTGTTCAGAGCTTCTTAAAGAGCCTTATCCGTATAGTCCTTTACGTAGTTCTCTTTATAGTAGTGGCAGGCGTTTTCGGAATTGAAACCGCTTCGCTTATAACGGTGCTCGGCTCTGCAGGTCTGGCAATAGGTCTTGCTCTCCAGGGCGGTCTTTCAAACCTTGCGGGCGGCGTTATAATCCTTATATTCAAGCCCTTCAAGATAGGTGACTTTATAACGGTTGCGGCAGGCACGGGAACGGTTTCCGCAATCAGTATCTTCTATACTACCATAGTTACCCCCGACAACAAGAATATTACCATCCCCAACGGAACGCTCGCAAACGGCGACGTTACCAACTATTCCGTTCACGATACCAGAAGAGTTGACCTTGATTTCAGCGTTTCGTACTCGTCCGATATAAACAAGGTTAAAGAGATACTCATATCAACTGCAAAGGCAAACTCGATGGTGCTGACCGATCCTGCTCCCTTCGTTGCACTTTCAAAGCAGGATTCATCCGCCCTCGTTTTCACGCTCCGCACCTGGTGCTCCGGAGATAATTACTGGTCCGTTTACTTTGACCTGAACGAGGCTGTAAAGCGCGAGCTTGATAAGAACGGTATTGAGATACCCTTCCAGCAGCTCGACGTTCACGTCAGCAACAAATAAGAAAAAAACATATAAAGGATCTATGCAGCCCCCTCGGGCTGCATATCCATTATTAAACGGAGATTCACCGTATGACAACACCCGACAAGATAAAAAATATCGGAATATTCGCCCACGTTGACGCAGGTAAAACCACCCTCACCGAGCAAATGCTCTATAAATGCGGCACCATCCGCTCACTCGGCAGCGTTGACAGCGGCACCGCACAGACCGACTGGCTTCAGATAGAGCGTGACAGAGGTCTTTCCGTGCGCTGTGCGCAGGTGAGTATGCCCTGGCGTAACTATACCGTAAATCTTATAGATACCCCCGGACATATCGACTTTTCGGGCGAGGCGGAGCGCAGTCTTTCGGTGCTCGACGGAGTTATACTTGTAATATCGGCAGTCGAGGGAATACAGTCGTATACCGAAAATCTCTGGAATGCAATAAAAAGAGCCGGTCTTCCCTGCGTTATCTTTGTAAACAAGATAGACAGAGCAGGAAGCAAATTCAGCGCCCTTTGCGATGAGCTGAGGGAAAAGCTGAAGGGCAGATTTATCCCCTTTGCCGAACCGACAGGAGAGGAGAGCCGTGAGTGCACCGTTTCATATCCCAATAGCCTTCACGCCACCCTCACCGAAGCCGCCGCCGACTTTGACGACGGCATAGCTCAGGATTTTCTTGAGGAAAAGGAAATACCGAAAAGCAAGGTCACAGGTGTTATCGCAAGGGCGGTTGCCGATTGCGATATAGTGCCCGTTTTGTGCGGCTCTGCAATATGCGGCATCGGCATCGGGATGCTTCTCGACACGGTAACGGACTATCTTCCGTCAGCCGATAAATATCAAAAGGAAGGCCTTGCCGCCCTCATCTTCAAGATAGAGCACGACAAGACCATGGGCAAGATCGCACACGTGCGAATGTACGGCGGAGAGCTTGCAAGCCGTCAGGCAGTAGAGCTTTGCTCACGCACCGACAGAGTTATAATAGGCGGTCACGGCGATTCCGAAAAGCCAAAGGAAAAGATATCGCAGATACGCAGATTCAACGGCCAGAAGTATACCGACGTCGGCTCGATATCGGCAGGAGATATCGGTGCGCTTTGCGGACTTTCGTCTGCACGTGCAGGCGACTGGATAGGCGAGCGCTGCGGAAACGAAAGATTCAAGCTGGCAAACCCCTATTTCTCGGTAAAGGCATCCCCCAAGGAGCCCGATAAGCTGACCCCCTTGGTAAACGCTCTGCGTGAGCTCGCCGAGGAGGACCCATTGCTCAACTGCAAGTGGGAAAAGAGCGAGCGTGAGATAAATATCAGCATAACGGGCAAGATTCAGCTTGAGGTAATATCGGCGCTTCTGATGGAGCGATACGGGCTTGAGGCACATTTTTCGCCCCCTACCGTCATTTATAAGGAGACCCCGGCACGAGCCGCCTACGGCGTTGAGGCGTACACAATGCCAAAGCCCTGCTGGGCAGTGGTGCAGTTTCTTTTTGAGCCTCTGCCGAGAGGAAGCGGTATTATCTACGACGGAGGCAAGGTGCCCAACAATCAGCTTTTCTATAAGTATCAGACGCATATAAGGTCGTCGTTTTTCAAATCACTCGATCAAGGCCTTTACGGCTGGGAGGTGACCGACCTCAAGGCGACGCTGGTTGGCGGAGAGCATCACACCATACACACCCATCCGCTTGATTTCTTCGTTGCAACGCCAATGGCGGTAATGAACGGACTTGCCAATGCCGGAGCGCTGCTGCTCGAGCCTTATATAAGAGTAAGAATAAGCGCCGACGCCGATCTCTTGGGAAGAATCATAGGCGACATAACCCAGATGAGGGGCGAGTTTGACTCCCCCGTCATCGACCGCACTCAGATGACCATAGAAGCCTCGCTTCCGGTTGCAACCTCGCTTGAGTATCCGATGAAGCTTGCATCGATGAGTGGCGGCAGAGCCCTATTTTTCTCGGAGTTTGACGGCTACAGAGAATGTCCGCTTGAGCTTGGTGCAACTACAAAAAGAAGGGGGATAAACCCTCTCGACAGATCACGCTGGATACTCGCCGCCCGAGGCGCAATGACAAACGATATATAAACGAAAATGCTCCCTTGTGCCAAGGGAGCATTTTGTAACGGCGGAAGCTCGCCGCCGACCTACGATGTTTGTTCGAACACACCGTAGGGGCGACCTTCCATATCCGCCCGAGATATTATTTGTGAGCATCCCGTTTTTCCTTTGCGATAAAAAGAGAAGAGGATTTTCCTCTTCTCTTTTTCAATGCCATTTATTCGTTATTTGTCGGAAGCTCTATCCAGAAGGTGCTTCCCTTTCCTTCAACGCTGACAACGCCGTATCTGCCGCCGCACATATCCATTATCGACTTTACTATCGAAAGTCCGAGGCCGGTACCTACTGCCGCACGGCGATGGACCTTATCGACCTTATAATATCTGTCCCATATATACTCTATCTTGTCCTGCGGAATACCCTCTCCGCTGTCCTCGACCTCTATCCTTACAAAGCCGTAGTTATACACTATCTGACGCACCTTTACCGTCTTATCCTCGCCGGTATAGGTAATGGCGTTGTTGATAAGATTATATATGACCTGCATTATCCTGGTCTCATCCGAGCTTATGGAGACCTCTCTGTCGTACGAGAAGTCTATTATATAGCCGCTTCTTTCCTTCAGCTTGTTGTAGCGCTCTATGGTCTGCCGTACCGTTTCGGTAAGATTGAACAGCTCACACTGGGGCATTTGCTCACCGCTCTGAAGCCTTGAAATGTCAAGAACGTCGTTTACCAGCGAGGTCAGTCTGTTTGCCTCGTCAATTATGACCTGAACGTTTTCGGGGGTATTCTCACCCGGCAGATCACGCATAACCTCTGCATATCCCTCTATCATGGTGAGCGGAGTGCGCAGATCGTGCGATATATTTGCCATCAGCTCACGGCGGAGCTCGTCCACCTTTGAAAGCTCCGATGCAGCGTAGCTGAGCGACTGTGCCAGCTCCTCGGTCTCACGGCTTCCTCTGCCGTCAAAGTGCACGTCGTAATTTCCGGTTGCCAGCACCTTTGCAGAGGAGCTGAGCGAGCCGAGCGGCTTTGACAGCTTTCTCGATATTACCGCAGCCACTATAAGCGCAAGCACTATCAGCACCGCAGAAATGATTATCAGAAGCTGATTAAGCGTTTTTACCGTCGCACTCACGGGCGATATCACCGAATTGAGAAGAATAACTATCTCCTCACCCTTTGAGTTTTGAGTAACGACCGTATATATGATACTCTCCGACGCACCGCCCGAGCTTCCCTCGGGATGAGGATCGTAAAGGCTACCCTCGATGCTGTAATATCTGCGCATCTGCGTATCGTAATAGAATCTCTGCAGATTCTCACCGCCCGCCTTTTTGGCTGCATCGTAAAGTGTAAATTTGCTCTGCTGATCGGTGTTGTGTATGACGCATCCGTCAAGCGTATCGACAGAGGCTATCTGTAGAGCAGTACTGCTGTTGAGCATTTTAAGAGCAATGGCACACGCCTCGCCCGATTCGCATATCTCCCCCGTCTTATCCGCAAGATCGCCTATATCGTCACTTACGTAAAGGAGCTGGTCTGCATATCCCTTTATCTCGCTTATCTTTATAAGCTTGTATATGTTTTCAAGAAACACCACCTGGCAAAGCCAGAGCAAAAGCAGTACCGCACAGGTAAACAGCAGAAGATATCCGAATACCTTCCACTTAAGCTTTATCTGACGGCGGGGCGATCTTTCCTTATTCTGTTTCAAAACGGTATCCAACCCCTCTAAGCGTCACTACGAATTTGCTGTATTTTCCAAGGCTTTTTCTCAAAACCTTTATATGCGTATCAAGCGTGCGATCGTCTCCGTAAAAATCGTAGCCCCAGACCTGCGTTATCAGCCTTTCTCTTGAAAGGGCTATGTTGCGGTTTTTCAGCATATAAAAGAAGAGATCGTACTCCTTTGGAGACATATCTATCCTCTGACCGTCTATATAAACCAGCCTTGCGGTAAAATCGGCAGTCAGACCCTCTATGGTAACTATATCCTTTTTGACCTCATCCTTGGGAGATGCGCTCCGCTTCATGATAGCGTCTATCCTGAGCATCAGCTCCTTTGGCGAGAAGGGCTTTACAACGTAATCGTCAATACCGAGCTCAAAGCCGTTTATCTTATCGTATTCCTCACCGCGAGCAGAAAGCATTATGATAGGCGTAGACGATGTCTTTCTTATCTCACGGCAGGCAGAAAAGCCGTCAAGCTCAGGCATCATAACGTCCATTATGATGATATCGTAGCTGTTTTTACGGCACATCTCGACCGCCTGCATACCGTCCTGTGCCTCAGCTACGAAATGCCCCTCAAAATTAGCGTATTTTTTTATCAGCTCACGGATCTTATCCTCATCGTCAACGACGAGTATGTTATACACAAGACCGCCTCCTCAATTATCATAAGGTGAAAAAGGGAACGGCAGTGCGTTCCCTCTTATATTCACACCGTATAAATATTATACGTTATTTTTTTGCTCCGGTCAACTCAATTCCAAAAATCAGGGAAAAGATCGCCGAATATACCGTCCAGATCTCCTCCAAATCCGGGAACGATGTTATCCGTTCCGGGAATAACGTTACCTTCACCGTCAACTATTCCAGACTCCTTATCCTGTTCCGGTGCAGGCTCTGCTTCAGTCGGAGTAGCCTCAGACAGCGTCAGATCAAACGATACCATTCTGCTTCGTCCGCTCTCATCAAGTCTTGCGACAGTAACCTCAACCGTATCACCGATGGAGTAATCGGTAAGCAGGCTCTTGATATCGGCAAGAGTGGATACGGATATGCCGTCTATTGCGATAATGCGGTCACCGTATTTGAAATCACCGGTTATAAACTCAATAATATATACGCCGTAATCGGTAACGTAATCAAGCAGATTGGGATGGTAGTTTCTTATGGTCCAGTAATCGGTATCGGCAGTCACCTCGTATACCGTAACGCCCATCTGAACTCTGCCTCTGATGTAACCGTAATCGATAAGCTGAGTAGCAACCTCCATAGCGTCGTTTACGGGGATGGCAAAGCCGAGTCCCTCAATGCCCGAGCCGGAGGATTTTGCATTGACAACGCCTATAAGCGTGCCGTTTATATCGAAAAGTCCGCCTCCGGAGTTACCGGGATTTATGGCAACGTTTGTCTGAAGAAGGGTGTAGGTGTTGTTGTCTATCACAACGTCACGCTCAAGAGCGCTTATGATACCGTCCGTAACCGTACCGCCAAGCTCACCGAGCGGATTGCCTATTGCTATAGCGGTCTGACCGACTATAAGGTCGGATGAATCGCCTATAATTGCGCTCGTAAGCCCCTGAGCCTCTATTTTGAGAACTGCAATATCGGTCTGAGCGTCAGAGCCGATAACCTCGGCAACGTATTCACTGCCGTCCGTCAGAAGCACCTTAACGGTGGTTGCTCCGTCGATAACGTGAGCGCAGGTGATAATGTATCCGTTATCGGATATAATAACTCCGCTTCCCGCACCGTCGGTAACGAACTGACCGTAAAACGGGTTTGTTGAAACCCTCTCGGTAGATATTTCAACCGTGCTGTTGTACGCCTTGTTTATTGCGTTTACGAGTGCGTTTTCAGAAACCTCGTCTCCAAGTTGTCCGACCTGAGCATGCTGTATTACAGTGCCCTGCGAATCGTTTGTAACGACTACCTCATCGGTCTTCAGAAGATTGTAGGTAACAAAAGCGCTTCCTGCTCCGATTACCGCCGACACAAGCACGCATACGCATATCATAGCGATAACAAAGCCTGCTCTGCCCTTCTTTTTTGCCTTTTTAAGCTCATTCGGTGTATCGTTTCTCGGGTAAGTATATCCGCCTATAACTATGGGTGTGACGGTGTTTTTATCCTCGCCCTGCGAGAAATTGTTATTTATATTTTCTGACATTTTAATGCCTCCTTTATCATTTTCACATTAAGTATAATTCTCAAATGTGATGATTATATGATGAAAAGCAAAATATTTATTGAAAAATAAAAATATTTTTTTAACTAAAAAATCACTTACGGTTTTGGTCATATAGCATATATATTTTTGTTTGAAGATAAGGTATAATGATATTGGTTGGTATATTCAGCTAAGCTATATTTAAAGAGGTACGGTATGATAACATATGAATTTTTCCCGGGCGGACTTAAAAAAGCCTTTACAATGAGCTTTGACGACGGTCAGCAGTACGATATAAAGCTGGTCGAGATATTCAACAAATACGGAATCAAGGGTGCATTCCATATCAATTCTGCAACTATGGACACCGGTAACGTCGTAAAATTTGCCGAGGTCGCCAAGATATACGAGGGTCAGGAGGTATCCTGCCACGCAAAGTACCATCCCTTCCTTGAAAGAGGCCCCCGTGAGCAGATGGTTGAGGAGATGTTCGGGGACAGAAAGCGTCTTGAGGAGGCAGTCGGCTACCCCGTAAGAGGTATGTCCTATCCCTTCGGCACTTACAGTAAAGAGGTCATTGACGTTGCAAGAACGTGCGGTATAGCATATTCGAGAACCATACAGTCTACCTACAGCTTCAGACTGCCCGACGATTTTCTCGCATGGCATCCCACCTGCCACCACGCAGAGCCTCAGACACTCGAGCTTCTCGAAAAATTCAAGACTCCCGAATGGCACGAGTATATGCCGGTAATGTATGTCTGGGGACACTCGTATGAATTCGGTATACCTAATGAATGGAACGGCATCGAGGAGATATGCAAACGAGCGTCAGAGCTTGAAGACACCTGGTTTGCCACAAATATACAGATCTGCGATTACGTAACGGCGCTCCGCCGTCTGAATTTCAGCGCCGACTGCTCAATAGTCGAAAATCCCTCTGCCATCAGCGTATGGATAGGCGTTGACCGCAACCCCGTCGAAATTAAGCCCGGCGAGATAAAAAAGCTGAAATAATAGAGAAAAAGGACCGCTTTTGCGGTCCTTTTTGCATCTTATATTGTATTTAAAATGTTAAAAGCACGCCAAACGGCGTGAAAGCGAAGCGTCGCTATGCGACACGAAGCAGCAACTGCGTTGCTATGAAGCGTTTGCCTTGCAAACGTGAAGCGAAGCGCGCGTCCTTGTGTGGCAAAGCCACGCTTCACAGCGAAGCGACTTCACAGGGCGAAGCCCTGCTTCATGCGCCTTGGCGCGCTTCATTGAAAAAAGCACTTCTATCGAAGTGCTTTTTTCTGCCAAAGAGCGACCAAACGGTGCAAAACTGAGGTAAGAGTAAACAAAAGTACACCAAGTTAAAGTTGTTTATACAGCAAAGAGATTTTCGACTTAAAATATCGTTCTTGAAAATACGTTAATTCTGCAATCTCTTCCCGTGTGAAAGTTATA
>JAZSMJ010000013.1:0-13191 GCA_045535815.1 Eubacteriales bacterium | reverse complement strand
AACGAAGAGGGAACATGGAGGAAGGCGGTTCCGGTTGAAATGTATGTGGATCATAACAGGGAATATATTAAATGGTCTACAAGCCCAAGCGAAACCGTTGAGGTAGCTGCGTCTGACATCAGAGCAATGTTTTGTGAATTTCATGGGAGGGACAAGTGATGGCAGAGGAAATAACACAAGAGAAAAAGCGAACAATCAAGAGTAATTTTTGCACAAACGATTTGCAGGAATATGACTTAATCAGAGTATGGATTAAACAGCTCCTGAAGAAAAAACACAAGGATTATAAGATTGCCTGCGAGGATAAGAGCGTGGAGGTTTAGGATGTTGGGATTGCTTTTAGGAATATACATGGCGGTTACGGCGCAGATGCCGGAGACGGTGCAGGAATACGCCCACATGGTTCCGAAGATGCCGGAAACGGTACAGGAATACATGGAGCGGGGCAGAGAATGGGCAGATTACATCGAAAGCCTTACAAAGGCAAATGTCCCCGATATTTATGTCGGGAACATGGAGCAAGAAGAAAAGCAGGTAGGGACAGAAGTGTCCTCACCAGAAGGCATGACCTACTACAGCAACATGGAATTAACGGCCTATGTTTGGACAGGAAACCCATGTGCTGACGGAGTATACCCGGCGGAAGGATACACAGCAGCCTGCAACGATCCGGCACTCTGGCATAAATGGGTGTACATCGAGGGTGTTGGAACATATTACATCCACGACACCGGAGGGATGAGCAGTAATGTTATTGACATCTACATGGGGACTTATGACGCATGTATCAGCTTCGGGAGACAAACGGCGAATGTATACATTTTGGAGGAATAAATGAAAATACTTGATATAGCAACAGGAAACATCCACGAATATGGTTCAAATCGTCACGACAGTCTCAGGATAAGCGGTGATGGACGGACGCTGACTTACTACAATTTGCAGTGCGGAGAGGGGAGCAAGTACGGTGACTTCCGGTTTGTGATGGATGATGGGAAAATCCCGATCGAGAGCGAAACAGAAGAGGCTGAATATGGTGATTACTTTTTCAACATAGGAGGATTCGATTCAGATGACAGAGAATGAAAAGGCAAAAGAGATAATGCTGGGAACCGTATTCCTTGTGTTCTGTCATGCCGAGTGTGGATCATATATGTGTACATATGGCCCGGAACGGGTGGTCGTATCAGCAAGGGAAGTAGCAAATGCTTTGAAATGGACAGTATACAGGGCAAGAAAAGCCATCGGTGAATTGGTGAGCCGTGGGTGGATTGAAAGGGCATCATGCGGATGTCCTGCGGTGGTCTCTTATGGAGAATATACGGAACTTGTACACGATGCCGCGCCGCCCAAGAATGGATATGCAATCACGGCTGAGGGCTACAAGACGGATTACTGGAAAATGGCATACAAGGAATGGTGCGACAGCCTGGCAGAGTTGGCAAATAAGGGGGATGAGGATTAAAAAATGGAGAATGAAAGAGACTGCGAACACTGCAAACACTACGTGAGAGTAAAAGGCAAAGATGGAAAGTACGAAGATTATTATATGTGCGAGAAATGGGACTGTGAGTACGAGCCGGAGGAGGACGGAGGAGAAAAATATGGCAAAAAAACAGCTGACAGTTGAAGATGCGACAAAGGAAGAATTGCTTCAGTTCATGTTTGTCCCGGATACTTTTGGAGGTGGATACAGAATACCGATACTGAAGGACAGCTTTATATTATGGCTTGAAAATAAGCGCCGGGGAGAATTGTACGAATCATCGGCAGTGGCAACAGAAGCATATCTCAAGTATATGCACGAAAGTACGGATTACATGAAAAAGAGCCTTGAAGCACAGGACTTTGACGAAAAGATGAAATATATTGACATGGCAGAAGAAGCACACAAGAAGAGTGAAGCTGCATGGAAGCAGAAAGAAAAACTGGAAAGGAGACTTTTCGGCAATGAATAAAAACATAAACAAAACACTCATGGCGCTGATCCCGGTGCTGAACATGAACGGTGAGAACGTGGTTAAGATCGAAGCGGTGAAAGACTGGTACAAGGTAGGAAACCGGGAGTACATGAAAGAGATTGCGGAGATCACATATAGGAGCGGTCATCGGAGGTATGCGGATATTGGATGTGACAGCAATCTAACAGCCTGCTATGACGTTCTTGCGGTGATTCAGGAGATCAAACCGCAAAGCGAAAAGGTGGAGCGGATAGAAAGAGGGGTGTATGAGGATGCAGCACAAGAGAGTTGAGCATAGCAACGTATTTTTGAAGCCATGTCCGGCCTGCGGAAACACTGCATCACTATGGTGTGATGTTGATTTTGAGCATTTAATAAGTGTCATGTGCGATGGTATCGACTGTCACCTTAGAACCGGAACATTTGCGGCAGACGGTGCGCATGGGATTAAGTTGTGGAATGAAATGCCGAGGAAATGCCCGGTATGTTTGGCACCAACAGGATCATACGATACATCATGCAGGAACTGCGGAAGAATGCTTCCGTGGATGAAAGAAAAGTGCGAAGAGAAAGCGAGGTAGGATTGAAAGAATGGCAGTCTGCAGAAGCTGTAACGCAGAAATCAAGTTTATCAAAATGAAATCCGGGAAGTATAATCCGGTAGACCCGGCAAAAAGGACGATCATAAAGGACGGAGGACATGAAGTACTGATCACTGAGGACGGAGAGATAATCCGTGGGACGTTTGCCAGTCTGGAAGAAGGTGCAAACGGGAGCGGCTATGTGTCGCATTTCGCAACGTGTCCGAATGCCAGCAGTCACAGGAGGAAGAGGGATGATGGATAAAGAGTGGGAAGTAGAAGCCACCATAGAGATTAAAACATCATTTTTTTGCGACACAAAGGAAGAAGCTGAAAAAAAGGCGCATGATTACTTGTCGGAATTATGCCAAAGTTTATATCCAGATTGCTGTTCCAACAGCTACGAAATTGAGAGCATATATAGTTATACAGAGGATTGAGCTATTCAAAGTAGAAAGAGAGGGAAAAGATGTATTTAACGCCTGAAAACGCAAAAGATTATGTCGGGATGAAACTATATGCCGACAGAAGTATATCACTCGGCTATCCCTATACGGTCTTTCAATATCAAGATGGCACTTATGCAACAGAGGATAGTGCAGGCATATGTTCTCCTGTTAGCAATATTTTATTTAATCAAGTGTGGTTTGACCGTGCAGAACCATGTAAAGCGGAAAGCGAGGGAGAAAAATGACAGAAATCATAGAAGAGCCGTTTGATTGGAATGATAACTTTTCAGAAATTGCACAAGAGGATTTTGCCCTGATTCGGAAAAGTCTGTCGTACGGAGTGGCATCTTCAATCGGGATGGCTCTTGCAAAGTTGGAGTTGTTGGAAAAGCAAGGGTGCAGGGTTGAACCACAGGCATTAAAGCAAGAGCCTTGCGAGGATGCCATCAGCAGACAAGCGGTGCTTGATATAATTTTAAACAGTCGGTCAAGTTTTAAAAATGATTTTGCAAGTGGATTTTTTATTGACAAAATCAGAGACCTGCCACCTGTCATACCACAGCCGAAGATAGGGAAGTGGGTTAAAACACCTAAAGCAGTAATGGGTGAAGGATATATGTGGTATTGCAATAAGTGTGAACACCAAGTATACCAAGACAGTTCAAGACCATATCCCAGTGAAAAATATTGCCCCAAGTGTGGAGCATGGATGGCAGAAAGTGAGGGAGAGGAATGACAAATCAGGAACAATATGAATTGCTTTGCGAGAAGGGTGATAAGTATGACAAAATGATTAATGCATTACAAGAGATTCGACAAGGGATTAAAGCGGCGGCAGATAAGCAATTTCAAATTGCAATGAGTATTGCAGACTTAAACGAGAGATACACGCATGTACAGATGGAAAACGCATACAGACATAGTTTAAATATTATTGACAAGTACACAGCAGAAGTTTAGCTACAGGAAAGTGAGGCGAATGATGCAGATAGTAATTGATATTCCAGAGGGAGCATATGAAGAAATATGCAGAGCAAGATTCCCTTTACAAGACGGATATAGGCTTGTTAGTTGGATTAAAGATGGTACACCACTCCAGAAAGGGCATGGGAGGTTGATTAATGCAGATAACTTACCATTAAACGCTATTGATGATGCTAATTATGGCAGTAACTATATTAAAATTGCACCAACCATCATAGAAGCAGATAAGGCAGAAAGTGAGGTGGAAAATGCCGAATAGTTGCAAGAGCATAATTAAGAGATTGAGACACAACGGAGCGATCACGCAGGCAGAATTTGACAAGCTGATGCGGAAGCTTGACGGGTGGATTCCTGGCTTATCATGTGACAAAGCATATATCGAAAATATATGGTTTGAATGGTGCTGTGATGAAAAAGAATGCCCATATCAGGCAGGAAGTGAGGAATAATGGAAAGATCAGAAGCAACCTATCAGTATCTTGAAGAAGCACATGGAAACGGTATGTTTTTCTATACAAGTTGTTGTGGAAATAGGATGTATAGTGTTAATAACGACCCGATGCTGTATCACGGATGCTTATGTCCTAAATGTTTCTGGCACAATAAATTAGTGACATTGTACCTACGTGGAACACCAGACGGTATAAGAGTTTTTGAAACCGAACACGTTGTCAAGGCAGGAAGTGAGGATCCGGAATGAAAAAAATTACGATATATGGTAAAAAATCAGAGGTTGCTTTAGAAACTATAAATAATGTCGAAGAACACTACTGTACCAATGAGATGTTTTATGTAAGAGCCGAAGGTGAAGAATTTTATTTCACGCTTGAAGCAATAGGTATGATTCATGTCGAAACAGAAAGTGAGGATAAGGGCATGAGTGGTAATATTTTTGAAAATCTGACAGACGAAGAGCAGAAAAACTTATGGATGTACATAATATTTAACAGAGATAAAATTATAGAAAAAACAGAACAATGGACAAAAGAAGCAGAAAAAGCCGGTATGACTTTAACAGAATATCTTGAGTCTATAAATCCACTTAATGATAAAAGAAGGCAGAAAGTGAGGGAGAGCCGTACAAGGAGGTAGAAGAATGAGCGGAGGACACTGCGGTTATGTGTATTGTAATATTAACGAGTATCTGGTTGGTCATATGGAGGATGAAGAGCTTGACGATCTGATGCGGGACGTGGCAAAGCTGGCGCATGATCTGGAATGGTATTTATCGTGTGATACTGACCGAGAATCATATATGGAGACTGTGCAAAAATTCAAGGAAAAATGGTTCAGGGGGAATCGGAACGACAGGCTAAAAGGTTATATAGATGCAGACTTGGAGCGGACAAGGCGAAGGCTGTATGGGTTGATAGGCGTGACGTCAGAAAGTGATGTGCGAGATAAACACAAGACAGGACTTATAAACGAATTAGGAAGACAGGTAGTAGTCGAAAAAACAAGTTTGGAAGATATAAGGAACGGAAAACCATTACCACCAATTTAGTTTACTTGCACAAACAATAGTGCAAGCGGACAAGTTAGAAAGCGAGGTAGAAGAGTGAAACACTACGGGGATATAACCAAAATTAGTGGTTACGATATGCCGATAGTGGATATTATAACAGGCGGCAGCCCATGTCAAGACCTGTCTATAGCAGGTAAAAGAAAAGGACTTTCCGGGGAGCGGAGCGGTCTATTCATGGAGCAGATAAGAATCATAAAGGAGATGCACGATGCTTGTAGGAGAGCAAATGTCGATATTCGACCTCGATATATGGTCTGGGAAAATGTACCAGGAGCATTCAGCAGCAACAACGGAGAAGATTTCCGGGCGGTCCTTGAAGAAACCGCAAAAGTGGCCGAAGGGAATGCCTGCATACCTCGATTTGAGGGGGGGCGCTGGCCACAATCAGGATGCATCATGGGAACATGGTGGAGTATTGCTTGGCGAGTACACGATGCGCAGTTTTGGGGAGTACCCCAGCGAAGAAAAAGGATCGCACTTGTCGCAGATTTTAGAGGTACAAGCGCACCCGAAATATTATTTGAGCGCAAAGGCATGTCAGGGGATTCTGAATCGGGCGAACAGGAGAGGAAAGATATTGCCGGATATTCTTGGCAAAGCACTGATGAGACAGGCCGGGCAATCAGTTTCCAAGAACGAGCCGGAAAGCCTGGGGGGGGCAAAGGAATACTAATTCAGGATGAAAGGACAGGAGCGTTAAGTACACTGAACAACCAAAGTGTTTGTTACGGCATAAGCGCATATGAAAGTAATGCTATGAAGTCTGATAATCCGAACAGCGGTATATATGAAGCGGAAACCGCAAGAACGTTAGATTTAAACGGCGGTTCACCTGCCTGTAATCAGGGCGGTATGGCGGTTGTAATGACACAGCAAGCGTTCGGACAGTACACAGACGGGGGGGTTGCATCAAGCCTGAAACAGAGAGACTTCAAGGATGCTACGGACCTTGTTATTCAGCCACAGTAGGAGCGCTATGCGCAGCAGATGAAAAAGGAGTTGGAAACCAATATGTCAATGCAGGAAAAGTCATTATTCAGCGTAGCGGACCATCCAACACCGAAGATTGACGAGAGGGGGGGTGGCATATACGTTAAATAGCAGAGATTACAAAGCACCACAAGCTGTTGCGATAGAAAACCATCCGGCAGACAGCAGGGTGAAGATCGCAGAGGATGGAATTGTACAGACATTATCATCACGTATGGGAACAGGAGGAAATAAAGTGCCTATGACGATGGAAACAGAGACAGAGAGCATCGTGCGCAGATTGACGCCTTTAGAATGTGAGAGGCTGCAAGGCTACCCGGACGGATGGACGGATATAGGAGAATGGGTTGACAGCAATGGAAAGAAACACAAGGATGCAGATAGTCCACGATATAAGGCACTCGGAAACAGTATAGCCTTGCCGTTTTGGGAGTGGATGGCGAGAAGGATATGCGCTCATTATGACAGGCCGGTAACAATGGCAAGCCTGTTTGACGGGATAGGTGGATTCCCGCTTGTGTTTTCCAGGTGTGGAGCGGTACCGGTATGGGCGTCAGAGATTGAAGAATTTCCGATAGCCGTAACAAAAATGAGATTTCCAGAGGAGGAAAACGATGGGACTGAAATGTGAACTGTATAACGACAGTATGCAAGGATGGAAGTGCTACCCGATTCAGAAGGCACAGCTCATTATAGCTGACGTGCCTTACAACGTGGGAACTAACTTTTACGGCTCAAATCCAATGTGGTATGTTGGGGGAGACAACAAGAACGGTGAATCGAAGCTTGCCGGAAAAGCCGCCTTTGCATCTGATTTCAACTTCAATTTGTACGAGTATTTCCACTTTTGCTCAAGGCTTATGAGGAAAGAGCCGGAAGTAAAATCCGCAAGGGGACGTTCATCAGATGCGCCTTGCATGATTGTTTTCTGTAGTTTCGAACAGCAACCAACGCTCATAGATGCAGCAAAGAAGCATGGCTTTGTCCACTATATACCGCTTGTCTTTATCAAGAACTATTCTCCGCAAGTATTAAAGGCAAACATGAGAGTTGTGGGGGCAACAGAGTATGCGATTCTTTTCTACCGTGGCAAGCTTCCGAAATTCAGAAACGGCTTGAAGGTGGACGAAAACGGAAAGAACATCACAGGAACGGGACACATGATTTTTAACTGGTTTCAGTGGGAACGTGACGGGAGAGAGATACCAAAGATTCATCCAGCACAGAAGCCCGTAAACCTCATGAAGCGGCTGATTGAGATTTTCACCGATGAAGGGGACGTAGTAATTGACCCGTGCTTTGGTTCCGGTTCCACGGCAAGGGCGGCGGTTGAAACAGGCAGAGCTTTTTATGGGTTTGAGATCAATAAAGAGTTTTATAGACGAGCGAAAGAAGAAATGGTAGCACCGGTGCTTGAACAGAAAGACAAGGACGGAGAACAGCTTTCTTTCATGTTCGGATAAGGAGGACACGTCAACTACCCACGACCTAAAGGTCATGGGCTTGTAACTGCCCAGTCGTAGTAACGGCTCACGCCTCCGACCTTTAACCCCAATAGATATTGCTACCTAAAGTGGCGTTACATCGTAGGGTGGTTGACAACACCCTTTGTAGACAAGATATACTCATCTACAACTGTATCAGGTACTCTATATATTAACCTA
The DNA here is from genome assembly GCA_045535815.1 of Eubacteriales bacterium. Taxonomy (GTDB): domain Bacteria; phylum Bacillota; class Clostridia; order Oscillospirales; family CAG-272; genus JAZSMJ01. The sequence goes on along the minus strand of JAZSMJ010000013.1, from coordinate 5,037 downwards.
ACGGATAATATATTCCCATGCCGTACAGTAAACACTAACGCTTGAGTATATTTTACGTAACACCAAGACTTATGTGTTACAACCTCATATATACTTGTCAATGTGCAAAGAGTGCCTTTGGTGAACAGCGCACCTAACGGTTTTCTCTTGAAACATGCTGCTAAGTATATCATAGCACATATGTTCTTGAATAACAATTCACAAAGCTCCTCCCACCGCCCAAGGGCAGTGGGTTTCCGCCTACGACAACGAAAGGATTTTATTTATGAAAGACTTAGAAACACCGGAAGAACCCACTTACAGACCAGTGCCGGAACTTCCGACAGGGATGATCGCAAAGGAACTGCACGTAATAGCGGTGGAATTAAAGAAGATGAACACCCACTTACACAATATGGAGCTACAGGGCATTTTTCGGAGAGAATAAAAAAAGTCTCCGAAAAATATGCCGACAAACGGCTAAAATAAAGGATTTATTTTTCGGAGACACTCCGAAAAATACCTTGAAGGGAGGTAAAAATGTATAGATGCGACCCGGCACTTAACACTGCCTGCAAGAAAACGCTATGCCGTTCTGAGTGTTTACTAACCGCTCATAAAGAATACCGGGCAGATTATGAGGTTTTAAGCATGTTGGAGCGGTATTTTAAGGAGGATAAAAACAATGAAAAATCGTAATGACGTTGACAGATATATTTCCGTAACAATCGGTGATCTAATTTCCGGTTGTGGTAGTGAGATGAAATTTGAAAACTTTATTGACATAAACGAAGCTGTGGATTTTGCCGAGGTCGCTGCGAGGACGTTTAAGTGCTTCGGTTTTGTCGGTAAAGAAGGAATTGAGAAACTAAAGGACGTGCCTATTACAATTAAGGCTATATATAACATGAGCAGGGAGGAAGATGATGGCTGAAATGTTTTAGTGGCCTGTTATTCAGGGCGGCGAACCGAACGAGCTGTCACTATATGCGTTTTACGATAAAGTAACTATATAACAGAAAATCGGTAGGTTTTCGGACAAAAAATAACCCCGGATCACTCCGGGGTTTTCTTGCTGCTTAAATCGGCCCGTATGAGCTGTCGGATGTAATCGGCTTTGTTCGGGACTTCGTTCAGCTTTTCGAGAATGTCGGCATCGTTTATATTATTATATCGAATAGCAACCTGTGTCATATTTTGGGCTTGCCAGCGCTGTGATCGCTTGTTAGAATTTTCGGTATAGTAATACTTTCGTTTTTTCTGTGCGTTGTTCGTCATGTTAGTTATCCTCCATCGCTTCGCATATATTGAAATATGGACAGTTGCAGCAGCCCGTTTCTTCAAAATCTGCATCCAACAGGACGTGTGTGTCATCCCATCTTTCATACTCGTCATAGCTTTCGTTCAGTTTTTTAGCCAGTTCCGTGATGGTTTCCGGCGTGATGTTTTCATCTTTCCCATTGATGCAAATTCCGGAGATTTCTCCTTCGGTTACAATCAGGAAAATGTCGTCTGTCCTGTGTTTCAGTGGTTTGCACCAGCTCAAGTTCTGTCCGTTTTCGATCATGATTTCTCTTGTTTTATTCATCTTTTTCGTCCCCCTTGTGATTGATTTCGTAAATCTTCCGGATGAAGGTTCGTCCGTCAACTTCGATATAATCATGCTTTTCTTCTTCCGTGAGAGTGTCCCAGATCGCCTTTGCTTCGGCATTCTTTTTCGCCTGGCTTTCGGACAATACATAGCAATCTATGATCGCTCCGTCCGGGTCCTTTCTCCGGCATTCTCGCCGGAGTTCATCGCATCGCCTGTTTGCTTCGGATAAATCGTAGGTGATAAATGTTATTTCTTCGTTCCCTCTGTCGCTGAGTATAACGGTATAAAGTTCGTCATTTTTCGTCATGTTTTTGTCCCCCTTATTATAATTAAAACTTACGTCCGTCAAGTGTAAAGTTGTCGTTAGCGTCACACTTGCCGGCGACATAGGTATTTGTTATGTTGTCGATGTACCCGAAGTCATGCTTCTTGTAGTGTTTAGTTCCGTTAGACGTCTCAGTTACAAAGATGTATGTTCTGTTATTATCGCCTTTTACCCAGTCATTTGTCTTGATCTCATACTGATATATTGAAAGGCTGTTGTTGATTATATTCTGGATTTTCTCTACTATCTCCTTCTTCATGATTTCTCTTGTTTTATTCATAGTTGTGTCCCCCTTCTTTTTTTCGGTATTATATCACATTTAGAATCCCTGTGCATTGATATTTTTGAGCCACTGCCACAGGAAATCGTCAAGCTGTCTAACAAGTGACTGTGAGTACATTGTCTTGCCTTTTATCGTCCTGAAAACCTCCTGGTATATGCCCATATAATCGTTTCTAAAGGTTTGCGGGATGATTCTCTGGTTTTCGGTATCGACAGCAATTTCCATGTCAGGATCGGCCATAAGATCGCCGTTTTGCTCTCCATAATGGGTTATGCTATAAACCGGGTTGCCGTAGCAGTCGTTATAATACAGCTTTTCAACCACCAACGGCATATATCCGGATGATTCAAACCGTTTGTGGCCGCCTGCGGCATTGACTGCCGCAATAAACCGCATAATCATGTTGTAGTTCGTGTGTTCGTGTCTTGTTTTAATCATAATTTCGTCCTTCCTGCCCTCGTAACCTCCGGGGCGGGGTAGTGATTTAATAGTAATAGTGCTTTATGTTATACATTTCGGCTATTTCGTAGGGTATTGATCCGCCTAACACATTGATCTTTTTCAAAAGTTCGGTGATTTGTTCTTTAATCATCGGTGCAATCTCGGCACCCTTTTCCAGATCAGCGGCCTGCTGCAACCAGACTTCCCGGTTTTTGCTGTACTCGGCTATTGCTGCGGTTGCGTTGATCCGGGGCTTTTTGCCGTCTGTCGTTTTCTCTATCCGGAAGAGGGTATAGCACCGGCACCCTTCGCCGTATACATACACGGCGTAATAGTGTTGGAGATTCTGAGCAAAAACCCGTTCTCCGGTCCGTTCCCGGATCAGATCTGGGAACCTTTTATCGTAACACTTGCCGTCATACTCCTGTATGATTTTCCGGATTTTCGGAAAGAGTGCTGCAACGTGTCTTTTTTCGTCAATTCTCTTTGTGATTTCTTTGTTTCTGTCGATCATCTTTCGTTCCTCCTGTCTATCTGATTTCGGCATAGTTCAGATCCGCATCGGTGAGAAGAGCGGTTTCTGTGATTTCGTTGTCGTTTTCGTCAATTTCGGTAACTGTCGCATCGTAGGCACCGTGATAATGGCTGTAGGTCGCTGTGATGTACCGGCCGTTATACGGATCGTAAAGCGTCCAGGTTGTGTTTTCGTTGTGTCTGTCGTACGCTGAAAGTGTTCTGAATAATTTTGTCATGGTTTCCTCCATTTCTCCGGCGGTACTTCTGGCCGCCGGTCCCGTGATATATTTATGCTACATTTTCGTTAAGTCGTCCGCCGATGTAGCTGTCGGCATCAGTGCTTATCCGGCGGTAAACCGGGAATCCGTCCGGCCGGTATCGCTCCGGCTGATCATCCGCTGCGGACGGTGATTATTTATGCAATAGCTGCCGTGGGTGCTTGTTCCATCTTTTCCGATCCATACCTTGCCCGGATTTCATCAAACGACAGCTTGCCGCCTTTGTAATACTTTGTACGCTCATACGGTGTAAAGTGCCATTTCTTCCGGGACTTGCTCCATTTATAGCCGTATTCCTTAAGCTGATCCTTGCAAGTATAGGTTGCTCCGTCTATCCAGATCCAGCAGCCGACGATCTCAATATTGATATCCGGAATAGTTATAACCCTTCTGAGTGCTTCCCTGATCCGGGCGTCCTGCTCCGGGTTGTAGCGGTTTTGTTCTTCTTTGGTCGCATCTTCCCGGGTACAAGTGGTATCCCACTTTTTCAACTCTTCAAACCTTGCGGTGTAGGCAGCCTCAAAAGCCACAACGTCTTTTCCGTTCCAGGTACCGCCACAATCCGGGTGGTTCTTCTTGAAGGTATCCCGGTATACCTTGCGGAGCTGTTCAAGTGTCTTGCAATCCTTAAAATAATCTTTCATCATGGTTTTGCCCTCCCTGTTTTTATTCTTGACTTTGTGATTGTTTAGAGGTAGAATACAGCTAATAGGATAGGGCTATAAGCTGTATTCTGTTTTTGCTTTTGGGACTCTGTAAAGGGTCCCTTTTCTGTTACTTCTTGAGTAACGATTCTAAGTGGTCGATTACTTCCTGAAGGCTTTCAGCTTTCCTACAGAAGGCTAAAAGTGTTTTTACAAATCCCCTAAACATTAGATACCTGTCTTTCATGTGCTACCTCCCTATCTGGCGTCTATAGTTACATTCAGTAAAGCCTTACAGTAAAGCCTTTAGGTGGTTGCTGTCGCTCCCGCCGCCCTGCCTGCTTGGCCTTGCTGATGATTGAATTATAGCCTATGTTCCCATAGATTGCAATATGCAGAATCAACAAAAATCTATGGGAACTTTTGTGCAAAATGCTATGGGAACATATGCTAAAATATAGGTAGTAAATAAGTAAGAAAAGAGGAGGTGACAAAATGACAAGATATACAGATGCACAAGCGAGATCAGCAAAGAAATATCTGGCTAAATTCTCAGAGATAAGAATAAGATTACTCCCAGAAGAAAAAGAAGAGATAGAAAGAAGAGCAAAAGCAAAAGGGCAATCTGTTAACCAATACATGAAAGATCTCGCCCTGAAGGAATAAGCACCAACGACCCACGGCTGCGGCTGTGGGTTCTTTTTTTGTGTCCAGGGTGCCAGACAGGGGACAGGATCAGTCCCAACGGCAGCCGGATTTTTCAGCTATAAATGATAGTTTTTCATCACGAAAATTTTTTGCTTTTATATGGAAGAAACACGAACAAACAGACGTTCTTTTTATACCCGAACAGACGTTCTATTATCGAACAATCGTTCTATGGCCCCCGGGCGGCCCCGAAAAAAACGTCTGTGGGGACAAGTCGGATCGTAGCCATGTCCTTCTGTGAGCCAAGGAGATGGGTGATGCAATTGTAT
>JAZSMJ010000017.1:0-5885 GCA_045535815.1 Eubacteriales bacterium | reverse complement strand
GCAGCAGTTAGGATAGAACGCAATGACCTTACCGGGCGCATATTCGACGAGAGCCTGACCGATATGTCCGCTTCTCTTACCGGGTCTGTGAAGAACGAACATCTCTCCGCTTTCCTTGATGGTTCCGTTAATTCCGTCGGGCGTGATCTTAAATCCGTGTTTTCCGTTATCGTGAAGTAACATTTCTTTTCTCCTCAAAATATATTATAAATTTAAAGGTAATTGCTGTCCGCGATCTCCTTTGCACCTTTAATTATCATATTTATTTCGCTTCCGCAGCTGACCGAGTCAGCTCCGCTGAGCAAAGCGTGCTTTATCAGCTTCTTGTTGGCAGTAATTATACCGCACCGCTTTCCAAGCTTGAAGCAGGTGTTGCATATCCTTGAGATATATGGCAAGATCCTCTCGGTATCACCGATACAGTCAAGATCGCAGGAAAGGTCGTTCGGACCTATAAATACACCGCTGACACCCTCTGTGCCGAGTATCTCCGAAAGATTTTCAATACCCTTGAGAGTCTCAATCTGTGCGTATATCTCCATTCTTTCGTTTGCCTGCTTCATATATTCCGAAAGATGGTCAACGCCGTAGTCGGTATGAGCTCTCGTGGTGGAGATACCACGCTTTCCTATCGGTGAATATTTGGCGTATTCGACCACCCTTTCAATATCCTCCCTGCAGTTTGTCATCGGAAGAAGAAAGGCAGAAACACCGCCGTCCGCAAGCTTTGTGATAAGCGATCTTTGATTATCGGGAAGTCTTACTATCGCACGTACGCCGTAATGTCTTGCCCTTTGAGCAAGTGCTGTTATATACGAGGTATCGAAGCTGCCGTGCTCGTTATCAATTATAAAGAAATCAAGCCCCGCCTTTTTCAGCACCGCAGGGAAATTGACAAAGCCTATCTCCGAGAGCATAGTGCCTCTTATCGGGTATATCGAGCGTGCAATACGTACAAGTCCCGACATTCCGACGTTTTTCTCCATAAGAGCCACCGAAAAGCCCATTTTGCGAATCTCACACTCAAGCTCTGCGTAAGCTCCGACTGCACCGCCACCGCCAATGATGACCCTCTTCTTGCTTGGAAACAGAGAAAGTGCATCCTTTATCCTTTCGGCAAGATCGGCATCCTTGCTTTTAATTCCTGTAATGGTAACCAGATCGTCATCCGAGAAATACGGTCTGTATTCAACGCCTCGGGTCTTTGGCAGTCCCTTTTTCTGAAGGCAGGATATATTTACCGCCGTTCCAACGTTCAGAAGCAGCTCATCGTCGGCTATGCCCGACCCCAAGAAGCTGATCTGATGATCCCCCATCGGCGTATATACGCTTATATTACGGTACTCGCCGATGCTGATTATCCGAGACGTAACGGTTGGCAGTATAAGCCCCTCAAAGCCTTCGATATGTGCCGCATCTCCGCTCTTTTTGAAAAATCCGCTTGCGCATCCGTCACTTACGTGCGTTACGTTTTTACCTGTAAGAGCAAACGCAAGATAGGAGCCCAGAGTGAAAAACTCTGCACCCTCAGCATCGCTTTTGCCGTAAAGAGAAACGAGCGGAAGATTTGCCTTCACCGCCGTTCCGCATTCGGTAAGATCAAGATGCGAAAGAGCCTTCACGGCATCAGCACCCCGTTTGTCCTGCCACGATACGTAGTTTGAAAAAACGCCGTCCTTCTTTAATACGTAGCCGTGCATCTGCACCGATATAAAGGCGGCAGAGCAGCCATATTCAGCCCCCTCGTCAAATATTCTCATAACCGCCTCTTTGATATCGCCAACAGCCACCTCGAATTTAACCCCGTCGCAAACGCAGGGTGAGGGAAACGGCACAGAGCAAATATCAAATAGCTCCCCCTTTACGCTATCGTAAAAGGAATATTTTATAAAACTGCTTCCAACGTCCAAAAGTAAGCTTTTCATCTTGTATCCTCCATTTGATAAAGTATAACATACAAAATAAGCAATTATAATTGCATATTATGCCATTTATATTGTAATTTGTGCAATTATGTGATATAATGTATCAAATCACAAGAGAGGAAGCAGGATCATGAGCGTATGCTTTGAGAATATAATCAGCGATCAGACGGTCAAATACAAGCACGCACGGGGCATGAGAGACGTCTTCGGCCGTGAGTTTCACCAATTTCACGAGATATTTCTTTTAAAAGAGGGGGATGCAGACTTTATGACCGATCGGGAAAGCTACCGCATAAAGCCGGGAAATCTCGTTATCATCCCCAAAAACACCTTTCATACCTTTAACGTCCACTGTGACGAAAGTGACTACCAAAGATGCGTCTTCAATTTTTACGAAACCGAGGAGCTCTCCCCAATTATTATGCAGAATATGACGAGCGCACAAGTCATAGATTCCCTGCCTGACTTTTTCATTCACGAGATTGAAAGACTTGACGACAGCAAATATTCCGAGGAAGAAAAACTTATACTTGCCCACAGCATATTGAGGTGCGTTCTTGTAGAGATAGGACATCTTTTACCAAGCTCCGATAAGACAGTAGGATCAGCAGGAAAGATCACCTCTGCATGCATCAAATATATAAACGATAATATACGTGAAAGCCTGACGGTCGATAAAATATCCTGTGCGCTCAATTATTCACGCTCACGTATAGCCCACGAGTTCAAAAAGGATCTTAACATGTCGGTCTATAAGTACGTTATTGAAAAAAAGCTGATAGGCGCCCATATCGATATAATGTCCGGCATCCCTGCAGTAAAGGCGTGCGAGGGCTACGGCTTTTCGGATTATTCCTGCTTTTACAGACACTATAAAAAAAGATTCGGAGCGAGTCCGAGCGCAAAGGTATCAAAATGGATATAAGAAAAGACATATCCAAATTTTACCCGTAAGGGCGACCTTCCATATCCGCCCGAGGATGCATTCGTTCGCACCGCACCTATGCCTCCCTGCGGAGGGAGGGGGACCACGGAGTGGTGGAAGGAGAGTGCGAGTAGGTAAAGCAAGATATTATTATATCGTTCACGCTCTCTCCCTCACCCGACTTCGTCGGGAGCTCCCTCCCGGAGGGAGCCTTTATAACAAGTCATTTTGCTCTATTTTTTATTCGCCTTTTTTCATCGGCAATAGCCTCTTTTGAACCACGCGACTATCGCGTGGTTTTCGATATACAAAAAGCACTTAACCTTTAAGGTTAAGTGCTTTTTAAAACAAAAAAATTTAATGAAGGCAAAATCGATATTATCAAAGATTATATATTAGCTCTGTTCTTTTTGAAAACGATAGTGCTTGCTGCTACGAGAGCAACGAGAGCAACTACAACTGCAACTGTGATAGCATCGCTTGTCTGAGCTGCTTCTTCTTCCTCTGCCGTTGTTTCTTCGGCAGTTGTTTCTTCAGCTGTTGTTTCCTCGGCAGTTGTTTCTTCAGCTGTTGTTTCTTCAGCTGTTGTTTCCTCAGCTGTTGTTTCTTCGGCTGTTGTTTCCTCAGCTGTTGTTTCCTCAGCCGTTGTTTCCTCAGCTGTTGTTTCCTCAGCTGTTGTTTCTTCAGCTGTTGTTTCCTCAGCTGTATTTGACATAAGATCCTTTACAGAAACGTCGGAAAGCTCACACTGACCGTATACCGTAACATCAGTTGAAGCCTTATCTGTAGTATCGGACCAACCGAGACAAACGCTGCGCTCACCGGTGCCTTCTGCATCGTCATTGTACTGGAAGTCAATACCTATGTAACTGCCTTCTGTTATGTAGTACAGATTATCATATCTAACTTCAAATATAAGCGTGTCGCCATCCTGCGAAAAACCTGTTTCAAAGTATATGCCTGTTTCTGCGGATACAGTTCCGTCTGCAAAGAATCTAAGCTGATCTTTGATTGCAGCAGGATTGTTCGCTTCGTTATCAAGCTGTACGAAAAGCTCAATAGAATCGCGAAGCCATTCGTTTTGGCCGATCATACTTACTGTTTTGTCGTTTACAATGTAGAGAACGTAAAGTGTTTCATCACCATTCCAAAGCACCTTACAGGTAAGAGTAGCATAATCTTCCCCTGCAACCTTAGATTCATCCCCATACCATGCAGAAGCATTTTGCTTTACGATATCAACAGATACCTCGTCAGCGTAAGCCCATGCGTCGTCAATCTCACCGTCTACCTCAATGTCTGCAAGATATGCAACACAGGTCTTTCTGCCTTCAACTGCAGGAGCAGCGGAAACAGATACTGCAAGCATAGCGAAACTGAGAAGAAAAGCTGATACAACGATCAATAGAATTCTTTTTCTCATTTTTAATACCTCCTTATAATTACAAACTCTCACTAGTGATTATATTTATTATATCATACAAATATCGAAAAGTTGTGAGGATTTCAATTAGAAAAGTGAGGATTCCAATTATTTTTTGAGCAAAAAGCATATATACCGGTGAGTTTATTAATTGCATACAAACATATAAAAGAGATATTTACCGCAACGTTTAAGTAATATCGGCATTCTTTAATATAATGGTATCAGATTTAGAAGATGGATGGCACCCTCTACATCACGTTTTTCCTTTTTATATGCCTCCATCCCCCTTGGTGCAATTCACTTTTGCTTTTGCAAAGTTTTATCAAATATATTTACAAACCGCAAAAAATGTGCTATAATAATCGTGGCAAACAATCTTAATATTCATAGTTATAGGTTCTTTCTCTTTATTGGAGAACTATAGCTTTTTTAGCTATAAAATTAAGCAAATACGTTTTGGTAAAAACGCAACTCCGGCTTAATTTTATAGTGAACCTATGCTATTAAGAGATTGTTTGGCGACAATTGGAGTTTGCGTTTTTCGGTGCGTAGCTTCGGTTGCGCACCTTTTTATATGCTGATAGGAGGATATATAAGCATGAATATTCCGGAAAAAGAAATAGATATTAGGGGCGTAGAGCTTACGCCCGGAAAGCCTACCGTTTGTCTTGGTAACGGAGAGCAAGGCTTTGAATGCTGCTGCGACGAGTGCAGCTACCTTTTGCTTTGTTTTCCCGAATTTGATCCAAAAAGCGAAGGATAAATATTTCAAAGCTTATATTTGATGATTGTATAAAAAAGAGAAGAGGATTAGGGCGGTACTCTTAAGGACAGTTTTCAGAAATACGGTATATCTCGAAAGAGGTATGCCGTATTTTGTATTTGTGTTCACGAATGCAGTGCTTGTCAGGAAAATTGATAAGGCATAGGTGAACTAAAAAAGGCTCCCTTGTGTAAAGGGAGCTGTCAGCGAAGCTGACTGAGGGATTGTTTCACGAGGTAGTCAATATATTCACAAACACCTCGAAAGTTTTTGTGTATTTCCGTATTCGGTATTCTTATAACCGTTAATCCGTATTCTTCAAGAAAAGCGGTTCTTTCTTCATCGTATTGCTTTCCTTCTTCGGTATAATGCCCCGAACCGTCAAGCTCTATAACGAGCTTTGCCTCTGCACAGTAAAAATCTGCGATATACCTGCCGAGAACCTTCTGACGAGAAAAGCGAACGGGATATGTGCGCAAAAAATCATACCAAAGGTGTTTTTCTTCCTTGGTCATATTCTTTCGCAACATTTTCGCGGTTGGAACGATATCTTTATTGTGTTTTCGCTGCATTACAATCCCTCCGTCACGCTTCGCGTGCCACCTCCCTTTACACAAGGGAGGCTTTTATCGAGTAACGCTTGAACGTTTCTTTACAAATTGAGATTTTTTAAACAATCCACTCATCTCCGGGTGATAGAGGCTGCCGCTCTCAGCCTCGCCGTTGCTGTAATTGAGCACGGCGATTCCTTCCGGCTCGGCAGCAAAACATTCGATCGCATCCGGCTCAACCCAGGTATAGCCGGAGGAAGAATAGGCCGTACCGTAAAAATCCTCAGAGACGATC
>JAZSMJ010000002.1:0-38591 GCA_045535815.1 Eubacteriales bacterium | reverse complement strand
CCGCCGCCGGAAGCAACGGAGAAGTAGCTCTTGCCGTTTTCAATTGCCCACTTCTTGTAGGTGCCTGCAACAAGGTGCTGGAAACGTGTGGGGTTGGTGGAGTTACCTGTGATGGAAACGTCAACACCCTCCATCTTCATTATAGCAACGCCTTCAAGAACGTCGTCTGCGCCGTAGCACTTAACCTTAGCCTTGTCGCCGTTTGAGTATGCGGTGGACTTAACTACTGTAACCTCGTCGTTATAGAAATCGTAGTCTGTCTGAACGTATGTGAAGCCGTTAATTCTGGAAATGATATACGCTGCGTCCTTACCGAGACCGTTAAGGATTACGCGAAGGGGTTCTTTTCTTACCTTATTAGCTGTACGTGCGATACCGATAGCGCCTTCAGCAGCTGCAAAGGACTCGTGACCTGCGAGGAAGCAGAAGCACTTTGTTTCTTCACGGAGAAGCATTGCGCCGAGGTTACCGTGACCGATACCAACCTTACGGTTAGCTGCAACGGAGCCGGGGATGCAGAATGCCTGGAGACCGATACCGATAGCTTCGGCAGCGTCAGCAGCATTTGTGATGCCCTTCTTTATTGCGATAGCTGCGCCGAGTGTGTAAGCCCAGCTTGCGTTATCGAATGCGATGGGCTGAACGCCCTTAACTATAGCGTCAACGTCTATACCCTTATCAAGGCAGATCTTCTGCGCATCCTCAAGAGAAGCGATTCCGTATTCTGCCATGCAGGCTGTTATACCGGCAAGTCTTCTTTCCTTGCCTTCAAATCTTACATCGTTTGCCATTATATAACTGCCTCCTTCCTTATTCTTTTCTCGGGTCAATGTACTTGACCGCATCGTCGTAACGTCCGTATGTCTTAACGTTGGATTCGAATGCTTCCTTAGCGTCCTTGCCTGCCTTGATAGCATCCATCATCTTTCCGAGGTGAACGAACTTATAGCCGATAACCTCGCTGTTTTCGTCAAGACCGATAGAGAGAACGTATCCCTCAGCCATTTCGAGGTAACGAACACCCTTAGCCTTTGTGCCGAACATTGTTCCAACCTGGCTTCTCAGACCCTTACCGAGGTCCTCGAGAGATGCACCTATCGGAAGACCGTTTTCGGAGAAAGCAGTCTGTGAACGTCCGTAAACGAGCTGCTTGAAGATCTCGCGCATAGCAACGTTGATAGCGTCGCAAACGAGGTCTGTGTTGAGAGCTTCAAGTATTGTCTTGCCCTGAAGGATCTCTGCTGCCATAGCAGCGGAATGTGTCATACCGGAGCATCCGAGAGTCTCAACAAGAGCCTCTTCGATAATTCCGTTTTTAACGTTGAGAGTCAGCTTGCAGCATCCCTGCTGGGGAGCGCACCAACCGATACCGTGAGAAAGTCCGCTTATGTCCTTGATCTCATAAGCCTTTACCCATCTTCCCTCTTCGGGAATGGGAGCGGGACCGTGCTTGGGTCCTTTTGCAACAGTACACATATTCTCAACTTCATGTGAGAATGCGTATTCGCAGTTGTTACTCATTTTTTTGATCTCCTTTACAATAATCTATGAAAACAGGCATATTGCCATAGCTTTTCCGTATGTTAGAGGACAGCTTGTCCGAAAAAGCAAAACAAACTTATCCATCTATATATTATATCCCATAAAATCAATAAAATCAATAACTTACCCCTACTTTTTTGAAAAAAGTAGGCAAAAAACTTTTATAATATCGCTCGCTCGGTTTAATAGGTATAGCAACTTCGTTTAAGAGGTGGACACGCCTTGTCCGTATATCGTGGACAAGGCGTGTTGTGCGAACATACCAACTTTTTGAAAAAAGCTTGGACAAAAACTTTTATAATATCGTTTGCTCGGTTTAATGGGTATAGCAACTTCGTTTGAGACGTGGACACGCCTTGTCCGTATATCGTGGACAAGGCGTGTTGTGCGAACATAGCTGTTGTTTGTAGGGACCGACGTCCTCGGCGGTCCGAGGCTCGCCAGTCGGAAAAACCGACGCTGAATGGGTATGTTATCTATAATACGTATAATAAGCTATCACTTTGCGGTGGGTGCCGTTGTGCTCGATGTCGTCTGCTTCGAGCACCACGCCGTCCAGGCTCATAAGCTCTGCGGCATCGAGGTTATCGACCTTCGCTCTGAAAAGTACGTCAGCCGAGGCGTATACCAAGAGCTCGTCTCCTTTGAGGATAAGGGCTCCCTCTTTTCCTATTATATAATCCTGCCCGTCTATCCGCTCGGACACGTAGCGAAGATGCTTGCCGTCAAGCTTTTTCGCCATCTCGTATCCGTTTGCCGCAGTCTTTTTCTTCTTCAAAAAATCAAACATATTATCACCCTATTTTGCAAGTCTTATGCTTACCTCTCCGCTGTCTATAACGCCTATCTCTCCGCTTTGATATCTCACCGTCAGCCGACATCGGTCGTCTATACCGACTGCTGTTGCATCCGTGCTTTCTGCACCTTTTATTATTTTTATCTGCTGACCTACTACTGCAGAGCGCTGTCTGTAATATTCAAGAAAGCTCTTTTCCTCAAGGTTATCGGTATACTCGGTAAATCTTTTTAAAAATTCGGCTATAATAGCGTTTCTTATACCCTGCGATACGCTTTTTTCATCAAAAACAGAAGATGCTATATCCTCTATCTCGCAGGGAAAGCCTTCTTTTGGACGGTAGACGTTGATACCGACACCGCACACCACGCTTCCTATCTCGCCGCCGTGCAAGCTTGCCTCGCACAGTATACCACACACCTTTTTGCCGTTTATAAGAATATCGTTCACCCATTTTATCTGAGTGGTATTATGCGATACCGCCTCTATTGCGTGGGATGCGGCAACCGCCGCCGCAGGAGTTATAAGCGACATATTATCCACGCTACAGCTTGGACGCAAAAGAACGCTCATATATATACCGCTTCCTATCGGAGAAAAAAAGCTTCTGCCAAGTCTTCCTCTGCCGCCGCTCTGTCCTTCCGATATAACGACGAGACCCTCGCTCTCGCCTGCGGCGGCTTTTTGCTTGACGTAGGTATTGGTTGACTCTATCTCATCAAATATCTCTATTCGAAAACGGGAGGGGCAGTCAAGCAGGGCGCAGATCCCCTCTTTTGAAATATTATCTTTTGCCACAGCCTCTCCTCCTGTCCGTTTTTACAAAAACCTGCACGAGAGTCTCGTGCAGGCTTTTTTATTATTCTATATCGTCTGATTTCGTGCTCTTTCTTTTCTGTGTGCGCTTTCCTTCATCTGATTGCGCTTCGGGCGCTGTGCCAAACGGAAGAAGCTCACTTACCGACGTTGCAAGTCCCGCAAGAGACTGTATCTCTGACGGAATGATTATCTTGGTTGCCTTGCCGTTAGCTGCGGCGGTAAACGCCTCAAGGCTCTTGAGGGCGATAACCTCCTTGGTTGCTCCTGCCTCGTTTAACATCTTTATACTGTCCGCCATAGCCTGCTGAACCTTGAGTATAGCCTCAGCTTCACCCTCGGATTCACGTATCTTCTGCTCACGGACAGCCTCTGCACGAAGGATCGCCGCTTCCTTGTGACCCTCTGCTATAAGGATCTCGCTTCGCTTTTCACCCTCTGCACGAAGGATAGCCTCACGGCGCTCACGCTCGGCCTTCATCTGCTTCTCCATAGCCTCCTGGATCTCACGGGGCGGGAGAATATTTTTAAGCTCAACTCTGTTTACCTTGATACCCCACGGGTCTGTTGCCTCGTCAAGTATCTGGCGTATTTTTGTATTGATAACGTCTCTTGACGTAAGCGTATGGTCAAGCTCAAGCTCGCCTATGATGTTACGGAGGGTGGTTGCGGTCAGATTTTCAATAGCCGCCAAGGGATATTCAACTCCGTATGCATAAAGCTTGGGATCGGTCACCTGATAATATACGACGGTGTCTATCTGCATTGTTACGTTATCCTTGGTGATAACCGGCTGGGGAGCAAAGTCGACCACCTGCTCCTTGAGCGATACTCTCTTTGAGATGCGGTCTATAAAGGGTATCTTGAAATGAAGTCCCGTATCCCAGGTTGCATTGTATGCACCCAGTCTCTCAAGTACAAAGGCAGATGCCTGCGGTACTATCTTGATATTCGAGATTATGAACACCAAAACGAAGAAAACCAAACATCCTATAACAACAAATTCCATAAAATATTCCTCCTGTATTTATATGTTTTTTAATCTTACTTTTTAGTCGCCAACAGCCTCACTCGTCAATTGCGACGACAATCAATTTTACTCCCTCAATTCGCACTACCTTAACGCTCGTGCCCTCGGGTATATCGGAGCCGTCCTCAGAGCGTGCGCTCCACACGGAGCCCATCACCTTTACCTGCCCCTTGGCATCTATATTTGATATATCGCTGATAACTACGCCGATCTTTCCTATATTGCGGTCGGTATTAAAGCTTTGCTTCTTGGGAGTCAGAGCCTTGATAGCTATCGGACGTGTAAATATAAGCATTAACGCCGAAACGGCAACGAATATGCCGAGCTGTATTCCGATCGAGGCACCGAACATAGCCGATATCATAGAACCGAGCGCTCCGACTATAAACCATATACATATAAGCTGTACCGTTGAGAGCTCAATAATACCCAAAACGACGATAACGCCAAGCCATATCCAAATTTCCATAAAAACATCGCCTCCTTAGCCTTTTATTAAATTATATCATACAGATATTACAAAATCAATAATTTTATAAGTGAAACGGATATAAGTTTATTTTTCAATATCCGATATTTCGACCTTGAAGTATACCCGATAATAGTGTAAAATATATTATGAAAGAAAAAGGGGGCATATTATGACGGGCGCAGATAAAAACGTTATTCTTGAGCTTTTAGGCAGGGTGAGTGAGGCCGACGCTTTTGCAAGGCACGGTGAGGACAATGCGGTATGGTTCACTGCTGACAATATACAGACACGCCACTGCTTTGAAAGTGCAAGCGGAGGGCGTGAGCAGTGCGGATTTTCTCCGACGGATATTATTACCGCACGGCAGATACATTCAAGCCGAGTTCTTTACGTTACGGAAAAACCGGAAGTCATGCCCGAATGCGACGGCTTTGTTACCGATGCGCCCGGCGTTGTTATAGCAGTCAAGACTGCCGACTGCACCCCTATACTTCTGTGCGATGCTACGGCAGGCGTGGTGGGAGCTCTGCACGGCGGATGGCGTGGCGCTTCCCTGGGAATAGCCCGAGAGGGCGTTTCGCTTATGCTTGAGAGGGGGGCACGCCTCGAGTGCATACAAGTGGCGATAGGGCCGTCAAGCAGAGTCTGCTGTTACGAGGTGAAGGACGATTTTATCTCTGAGGTATCGAATAACGTCGGTCTTTCAAGGCAGGAGCTTTTTGATTTCGGAATTATTTGCGAGAAAGAGCACGACGGCAGTACCGTTATCTGCGCAGACGTCGTCCGCATAAATCTGATATATCTTCTCCTGTCGGGTATAGCTCCCGAAAATATAACGGTCTCTCCCTTATGCACCCAGTGCAATTACGGTCTTCTGCGCTCTTACAGAGCGTCGGGCGGTGACAAAACGCCAATGCTTTCCATTATAACTCCCAAAAGGGACTGAGCCTTGTATTGTTAAGTGAAGACAAAGTGAAGAAATGCTGAATTTTTAACGAAAAATGCAAAAAGCACAGGCAGTGTTCACAAAATAGTTACAAAATAATGTTATAGTTATATGTGGCTTATTATATCATACGGACTATTCTGAAAGGAGCCCTGCATTTATGCAGGTGCAGAACACAAATGATAAATATTGAACATCTCGTAAAACGGTTCGGTGACAAATATGCGGTAAACGATATCAGTTTTACGGTAAACGAGGGTGAGATAGTAGGCTTCCTTGGCCCTAACGGCGCAGGAAAGTCTACCACTATGAATATGATAACCGGATATATGTCGTCGACATCCGGACGGGTTACCATAAACGGCATAGATATTCTTGAAAATCCGCTTGAAGCAAAAAAGCTTATCGGATTTCTGCCCGAACAGCCACCTTTGTATCTCGATATGACCGTTGAGGAATACCTCAACTTTATCTACGACCTCAAGGGCTGTACCTTCAACCGCAAAAAGCATATTGCCGAGATATGTGACGTTGTCAAGATAGGCGACGTTTACAAGCGCATAATAAAAAATCTTTCAAAGGGATACAGACAGAGAGTGGGTATCGCTCAGGCTCTTATCGGCAACCCGAAGGTAATTATATTCGACGAGCCTACAGTCGGTCTTGACCCCAAGCAGATAATCGACATCAGAAATCTTATAAAGATGCTCGGACGTGACCATACGGTCATCCTCAGCACCCATATACTGCCCGAGGTTCAGGCGGTTTGCGACCGCATCGTTATTATAAACAAGGGGCGCATAGTTGCAAATGAGCGCACCGAGGATATATCACGTGTGGTTGACGAAAACAGACGGATACACGTTAAGATATGCGGACCTCAGAAGGACGTTCTTCAGAAGCTTCGTGACCTTGAGGGAGTTTCCTACGTTGAGACCCTTGCTGACCGTGAGCTTGAGGCGTTCTCCTTCCTTGTTGAAAGTGAATCGGGAGTTGACATCAGAAAGCCCCTCTTCTACGCTATGGCAGAAAAGGGATGGCCGATAATCAGCATGCAGCCCGAGGGAATCAACCTTGAGGACGTATTTATGTCCGTTGTGGACAAGCCGATGATCCCCGGCAGGAAAAACGCCGGACAGAAAGGAGAATAAGGATATGTTTTCGATATACAAAAGAGAGCTTCGCTCGTATTTCATATCGCCCATAGGATACATATTTATCGCCGTATTCCTTGCGGTAAACGCCTTTATCTTCTCCCTTTTTACCCTGCAGACAGCAAGTGACGGCGGTGAGCCCTCTCTTGCACAGTATTTTATGCTTTTGCTCTTCGTTCTCACAATACTTATTCCGCTTCTCACAATGAAGCTGTTCACAGACGAGAGAAAGCTTAAGACAGAGCAGCTGCTTCTCACCTCTCCCGTTACGATTTCGGGAATGGTTATGGCAAAATTTCTTGCCGCTTATACCATGTTTGCAGGCACGTTTGCAGTTTCCTGCATCAACTTTATAACCTTATTCGAATACGGAGAGCCCAACCTTGCCGTGCTTATCAGCTACGTTATAGGCATTCTTTTGCTGGGAGGCGCCTTCGTTGCGGTTGGAGTTTTCGTCTCCTCCCTCACCGAAAATCAGCTTGTTGCTGCACTCGGCACCATAGCTATTCTTCTTGCTATGCTTTTGGTAAACTTCTTAAACGAGTATATCAACTCCTACGCTATCCGAGCCGTTCTTGACTGGGTATCGATATACGGCAGATTCTCCAATTTCACATACGGCATCCTTGATATAAGCTCACTTATATATTACGCTTCTATTGTTGCCGTTTTTCTCTTCATTACGGTGCGTGTTTACGAAAAGCGCCGTTGGGAATAAGAGGAGGTGCGCAAAGTGAATAACAGAAAATTCAAATACGGTGCTATATCTATCGCTCTGACTGCGGCAGTCATTATTGCGGTCATACTTTTCAATGCGGTATTTTCAGCACTTGCAAACAACTTTATGTGGCACGTCGATATGACGGGAGAGCAGATATACGCTCTTTCCGATGAGGCAAGACCTCTCCTTGACGAGCTTGCGACCTATGGCGAGAATATAGAGATAATATTCTGTATGCCCTTTGACAAGCTTGAGGAAAACGAGCTTCAGAAGATGGTCTACAACCTCGCACGTCAGATGGAGGCGGAATACGACTTCATCTCGGTCGATTACATTGACATAATCACCTATCCGAGCTCCCTCAATCAGTATAAGATCGAGGCAGCAAACAGACCCAATCAGTACAGCGTTATCGTTTCGGACGGCGTTGACTCAAGAGTTTACACCCTCGAAGCCTTCTTCGTTACCGACGAGGATTCAGGCTCGCTCTTCGGATTCCAGGGTGAATATAAGTTTATCTCCGGTATGCTTCAGATGGTGGGACAGCATCCCATTGCTTATTTTACCACCGGACACGGCGAGCAGGCAGAAAGCTCTGCTCTCTACGAGCTGTTTGCATCCGCAGGATACGAGGTAAGGACTATAGACCTTACACGTGAGGAGATAGACGAGGACGCACAGGTAATGGTCATAAACGGACCGCTTTACGACTTTGCAGGCTCTGCCGATGCGGTAAACGAGATACGCAAGGTGGATAATTTCCTTGACGATTTCGGAAGCCTTATGGTATTCCTTGATCCCAACACAACCGACGGTATGGTAAACCTTACCGAATTCCTTGAGGAATGGGGTATCGGCTTTACCGATGCGGTAATTAAGGATCACACCGACAGCATATCGGTGGACGGCACGGCTCTCGTGGCTCAGTACACCACAGAGGGTACGGGCGCTTCATTGCACACCGCCCTTCACCAGCTTGCATCACCGCCCAAAACCATTGTAAGAAAGGCTATGCCGGTCGTAAATCTGTTCGGAGACGAAAGTCGCAACTCAAGACGGGTATCGTCAGTTCTGACCACCACGCCAAACGCTCTTGCATACTCGATAGATAACGAGGATACCGTGGTCAGCAAGGGTCCGTTCGACCTTATGCTCATCTCAACCGAGACGCAGATAATAGACAACGAAAACTTCTATAACCACGTTCTCGTTACCGGAACCTCCGAGTTTATAAAGGATGACTACATTGCATCCGCCACATACGGAAACAGTGACATTATCTACTCAGTAATGAGAGCGATGGGTAAAACCACCGTTCCCGTTGACCTTACCTGCAAGGTATTTGACAACAATTCTCTCGACATCACCACCGCTCAGGCAAACACCTGGACTATCGTTCTTATGACGGTGATTCCCGTTATAGTCTGCATTTGCGGTATTGCGGTATGGATCAGGAGACGCCACTTATGATAAAAAAGCAAACCATAACAGTTATTATAATTGCCCTTGCAATAATTGCCCTTGCTCTTGCCTACGTATTTGTCGTAGCGCCTATGCTTGAGGCATCGCAGTCGGACGGCGATGCAGACAAGGAGATACAGGAGCTTATCGAGGGCGAGATCCGAGACGTTTCAGACCGTATACTCATATTTGAGCATATATCAAAGGCAGACATACAGTCTGTCGAGGTCGTAAATCAGCATGGCGGATACACCATGCACAGAGGCAGTGACGGAGAATTCTACCTTCTCGGATACGAAAACGCTCCTTACAGCCTTGAGATGCTCTCAAATCTCGTAGTCAGCACGGGATACCCCCTTGCAATGACAAGGATCACAGAGGATTGCCCCGACCTTTCCGAATACGGACTTGCCGATTCCGATTCTCCGGCATATTATATCCTCACAAAGACGGACGGCACTCAGCACAAGCTGTTTATCGGCGATATGCTCCCGACCGGAGCAGGCTATTACGTACGCTACTCCGAGAGAAACGCAGTTTACGTTCTCGACTCCACTATTGCGGTAACGCTTTTAGCGCCCATCACCTCGCTGGTAACGCCTATCGTGGCATATCCCGTAGGCTCTAACGACTACTATCTTGTAGACGATTTCTACATCATAAAGGACGATGAGGTTTCGGTATACATCGACTATCTGACCGAGGAGGAAAAGGAAAAGACAGCCTCCACCTCGGTATACAGAATGCTTGCACCTGCTCAGTACGTTGTCAATATCAGCAGTTATGCGGACGTGCTCTACTCTCTTATCTCCATGCAGGGTGAAGAGGTTGTCTATATGGGCGGTGTCGATAATGAGATATCGGAAGAGGTGCTCAGCTCCTACGGTATAGACACAGAAAACATTGAGCTTATGCTCCACTACA
Organism: Eubacteriales bacterium; assembly: GCA_045535815.1. GTDB lineage: Bacteria > Bacillota > Clostridia > Oscillospirales > CAG-272 > JAZSMJ01. Next base: position 28,729 of record JAZSMJ010000002.1, on the reverse strand, counting down.
CCTATTCGGGAGTTGAAAGCTTCGTCGTATTCAGTCAGCCCGATGAGAACGGCAAATGCTACGCCTTCTCCATGCTGTTCAATATGATAGTAAGAATGGACACCTCTGCAGTCAACTTCCTTTGGTGGGATATAATAAAATACGTTGACCGTATGACCTACTCCCTCTATCTTAACGACATAGCGTCCATCACGCTTGAAGCCCCCGAGATAAACGAAACCTTTATCGTTGAGGGAACAGATCAGGAGATAACCGTTTTTGCAAAGAACGCCTCAAAGGTCATCGAGGACGTTACAAACTTCAGACAGTTCTATAAGACCATGCTTTCGGTCTATCTTGAGGATTATGCAGAGAATACCGATACCGATTCACTTGAATGTATGCTTACCATGACCGTTGTGACCGACGCAGGCGTCGAATACGTATATAAGTATTATCCCTATTCGACCAGACGTTGCTTCTATACCATAAACGGTGAGGGTCTGTACTACGTTTATATCGACGACGTTGAGAAGATAATAAGCGATGCACAGAAGGTCTTAAAGGGCATCGCAGTCGACTCTACTGCAAAAAACTGACGGAGCGTGATCATAATGCGTAAAACTAATATATTGAAGCTATCACTCATACTGATGCTGGTGGCGGTCTTGATGAGCTCCTGCTCGTCGGACTGCGTAATGAAGGTTGGCTCGCACGAGGTATCAAAGGATCAGTATTCCTATTTTGAAAATAATTACCGTGCACAGCTCAGCCCCTCACTTTCGGGAGAGGCGCTTGAGGATGCCGTTGTTGAGAGCACCGAAAACGCTCTTCGAGAGTACTACGCCGTATACGAGCTTGCGAAAAGCTCCGACTACAAGCTCTCGAAGGACGATAAAACGGTAATATCCGACACCTACGATGCGTATCAGCAGGAATACGGCGGAAAGGAAGCCTTTGAGGCTATGCTTTCCGATGGATTTATGACAAGTGCGCTTATGAAGGATATGCTTGAGATGCTGTATATAAAGGAACAGCTCTATGGACTTCTGACCGACGAATTTACCGGCGCTATCGTCTCGGACGATGCAACAATAGAAGCAGATATAGAGCAGAATTTTGCCCACGCTGTGCATATTCTTATAATGAACGATGCAGAGGATGACGCAGAGCAAAACCGTGCTCTTGCAGAGAGCATTCTCGCAAGCGTTAATGGCGGTGAGGATTTTCTTGCTTTGATGACTCAATACAGCGAGGACCCCGGTCAGACCGAGGACGGCTATTATTTCACCAAGGGTGAGATGATAGAGGCTTTTGAAAACACCGCATTTGCACTTGAAGAGGGCCAGATAAGCGGTATTGTCGAAAGCCCTCTGGGCTTCCATATAATCAAGCGTCTTCCGATAGAGGCAGAATACGTTGACAGTCACTTTGAGGATTTCAGAGAGGCATATCTTGCAAGAGAGTTCAACGATATGCTTATAAAGGAAGCACAAGGTCTTGAGGTAGAATATAAGGATTGATTTCTACACTAAATAAATACCGCCCGTATTAACAGATACAACTTCTGTTATGCGGGCGTTTTTTTCGTAGGGCGGTGGCTTGCTGCCGCCTGCCGCCTTCTCCACTTGAGAAGGCTAACTATGCAATACTAATATTACATGGCGGTACTATTTTTACGATACAAAAAACCGGTCTTTAAACGACCGGTTTTAAATTTACATTTTTTCTATTAGTGCAAATACTGCATCCTGCTGTTCCTTTGTCAGCTTTGACCAACTCTCAAGCAGTCTTTTTTGTGTTTCTGTAAGAGATACCGTAGCTTCTCCATCAGCAAAAAGCTGAGAAAGCGTTATTCCAAACGCATCGCATATCTTTTCCAATGACGGTATGGTAGGTATCATATTCTTTCTGTACCAAGAGGAGATGGTGGACTGAGGAAGCCCCGACATTTCTGCCAAGTGATACTCTGTCCAATTGCGTTCTTCACGGTATTTATTTATGACGGCAAGAATATCCTTCACGTTTACCACCCCTTTGCTTGTATCTATCGTAAATTATACTTTAATTTATCGTTGCATTATAATAATTTTACAACATAAATGTTACGAAATAAACATCTTACATAATTAGTATAAAATTTTATTATTTATCATAAACCTTTTATTATTTATGTTATGTTATTTCTTCCACATACGCCCTTTTATGTCTGGTTTTTCACCCGAAGATAAGTTATTAACAAAATGTGAATTTGTTTGTTCAAATTGACGAAAAAGCACTGATATACAGGGCAAAAAAACGCAAAACGCCAAAGTTGTTTTTTTTTCGCAAGAGGGGTTGACTTTTTCATCAAATAATTTAAAATTAGTGTAGTAAAACAGCTGATAAAAAGCCGCAAGGCAGGGCGTTTGCCTTATGCAAACGCTATCAGAAAGGAATTTTATTATGTTGCCGCTTGATAAGTTGACGTCTGCCGCGGAAAAAGCCTTTTCCGATATCGGTGCAGATACTGCACGGCTCGACCTCGTTCTCCGAATGGACCTCGATCTTGACGGAAACTTCGGTGAGACATGGCTCGGGTGTAACACAGATGACCGAAAACTGTACATAATTTCCTCAAGCTCCGACGCCGAAAAGATCTACCGAAAAAAGAAGGCCGCCGAAGCAGGAAAAACTATTGACGAGTTCATCCTTGACAGACAGGCTGAATTCGACCTTAATATTGCAAAAAAGCTGTACGTTGACAACTTTGTTTCGTCAAACCGGCTGCTTGCCATCCTACCTGACGGTGAGGATGATAAAACTGTTTGTGTCGCTTATTGCACGAATGCTTGCAAGAAAAAACTGTTTGCTTTTCTTGATATTATTGATCGTTTGAAGGATGGAGTAAAAATCGACGAAGACGACCCGATCTTTGAGCAATTCAACCAGAAGTGCCCGAGATGCGGTAAGATATATGAGGATCAGAACAGAAAAATCTGTAAGAATTGTGTAAAGGGCGGCGCTATTTTTATTCGTCTGCTCAAATACTTCACCGAATTTAAGCCTCAGCTTATAACCGTGCTTATCTGTATGCTCTGCTCGTCAGGTCTTGCTCTGCTTACGCCTATCGTAAACGGCGTAGTGCTCTACGATAACGTCGTAAGCCCTACCGGTAAGTATCACAGCGAGGCGTGGGTATACATAGTAGTCGGCGTCATCTTCGGAATGGCAATGCTCTCGGTGCTGATCTCGATAATCCAGAACAGAGCCAACGCCCGTATGTCCACACGTGTTTCATTCAGAATGAAGCTGAACATATTTACGTCCATGCAGCGTCTGTCGCTTGCATACTTCAACCAGAATCCGACCGGACGTTTGATAAACAGAGTAAACTACGATGCGGACAGAATACGCTCCTTCTTTATTGACGGAGTTCCGCACCTTATCGTTAATATGCTCAACTTTATCGGTCTTACCATCTTCCTCTTTATGATGAACTGGAAGCTGACGCTGATAGTATTTATCCCCGTTCCGATAATAGTCTGGATATTCAAGGTAATGCTCCCCAAGCTGTGGAGAATGTACTCCAGATGCTGGAGAAGATCAAGCTCCTTAAACGCCTTCCTCGGCGACTCCTTAAACGGTGTCCGTGTCGTTAAGGCGTTCGCAAAGGAGGCGGAGGAGACCCACCGCTTCTATAAGTACAGCACCAATCTGTACGAGGCAAACCTCAGAGTCAATATGGTCAGCCTTACCATATTCCCCATAATCGGTCTTCTTATCGCCATATCTTCCAATGCGATATGGGGTGCCGGAGGTCTGAGCGTTATGAACGAGACCATGACGTACGGTGAATTCACGTCATACTTCGGATATCTCGGTATGATATTCGGCCCGCTCAACTTCTTTACCAACTTCACCAACCTGGTTACCGACACCATAAACTCAGCACAGAGAATGTTCGAGATTCTCGATGCCGTTCCGGATATTACCGATGCTCCCAATCCCGTTGATCTTGAGACCATAAAGGGTGATATCGAGCTCAAGAGAGTATGCTTCCACTATGCCCCCAACAGACCGATACTCAAGAACGTATCCCTCAAGATAAACGCAGGTGATAACATAGGTCTTGTCGGACACACCGGCTCGGGTAAGAGCACCATAGCAAACCTCATCAACCGTATGTACGACGTTATAAGCGGATCTATCGAAATAGACGGTCATAACGTAAAGCAGATAAAGATATCCTCGCTGCGCAAGAATATCGCCATAGTTTCGCAGGAGATATTCCTCTTCAAGGGAACTATAGCCGATAACATAAGATACGCAAGACCGGATGCGAGCATGGACGATATAATCGCCGCCGCCAAGGCCGCAAATGCACACGATTTTATCCTCAATCTGCCCGACGGATACGAGACCATGGTCGGAACGGGAAGCCGTTCGCTCTCGGGCGGTGAAAAGCAGAGAATATCCATAGCAAGAGCGCTTTTGCTCGATCCGTCCATACTTATTCTCGACGAGGCGACCGCCGCAATGGATACCGAGACCGAAAGACTTATCCAGGATGCTCTGAACAATCTTGTAAAAGGAAAAACTACCATAACCATAGCCCACAGACTTTCAACGCTTAAGGAGTGCAACTATCTGTTTGCTATTGAAAACGGTGAGATAGCCGAGCAGGGAACGCACACCGAGCTGATCGCCCAGAAGGGCGTGTACTACAGACTGTACACCCTTCAGAGTGAAGCGATGAAGAAAGTTCTGCAGGGAATGTAAGGAAAAGGGAGGTTTTTGGCAATGGCTGAAGAAACCAAGAAGAAAAAAGAATTGCTTGACGATATAGACGAGGGCGATCTGATACTCGAGGATACCAGAGAATCGGTACCGCTCACACCCGAAAACGCACGCTTCTTCCGCTCCGGCGGAGGACTTATCTCCCTTGAGCTTAAGGGAAAGGATGGCGTTGAGGTATTTGAAAGAGTTGTAATACTCAGAGCCTTCCCGGTAACCAATCCGAATGAATTTCTGTCGGTGCGTGAGCCCGATACCAAGAAAAAGGGCAGAGGTCATGAGATAGGTATGATCCGCTATATGTCCGATTTCGATAAGGAAACGCAGGATCTGTTTATGGAAGAGATCGACCGCAGATACTTCTCGCCCGTTATACTCAAGATCACGGGAGTCAAGGAAAAGTTCGGTTATTCCTATTGGGACGCCGAGACTACTGCAGGCAACGTAACGTTTATACTCAACAACCCCTTTAACAATATAAGAGAGCTTGAGGACGGCAGAGTCTACATCTACGATATAGACGGAAACTGCTTCGATATCCCCGACCCCAAAAAGCTGGATCCCGCAAGCTTCAGAAAAATCGAGATATATCTCTGATAAACGGAGGAGTATATGAAACTTCTTTATGACCTGCCGCAGGCCGATAAAGCCGCATTTGAGGCCGCCTGCGCGCCGGATGAAAAGGTGATGTACTGCTTGCCGTTTAACATTATCGAAGACAGATTCGTTGACGGCTATATGGTCTTCACCCCCAAAAATATTTATAAGCTGCTTGAAGGAGAGCTGCTTGCGGTCTACCCCCTTGAGGGCGCAAGCGGATTCAAGACCGAGGTCATGTACGGAAGCTGCGGCTTCTACGCCAAGATAAACGGCTCCGAAACGCTGCTTTGTCAGTTCATCTCGGGCAGAAATCTGCCCAGATACGCCGTTATCGTCAAGGCGTGCGAGATACTGACCGAAACTCAAAACCAGACTCCCATCACCAACAGTACGCCCGAGCGCTTCTGCCCCAAGTGCGGTCGCCCGTTCGTACAGCATACCACCATCTGTCCTTACTGTATGAACAAGATGGAGGTTTATAAAAAGCTCTGGGCAATGACCAAGGGTCTGCGCCTTATGATGTTCATGCCGCTGTTCGTATCGGTATTCAGCGTTGCTTTCTCGTTTATAGTACCGTGGGTACAGTCGATAGCGGTAAACAAGTACATTCAGCCTGCTCTCGGCACCGAAAGAGGCTCTATGGCAGGCTTTGCAGCCATAGTCGTTGCCATCGTGTCTATAGACTTCTTCCAAAGGGCAATGGGCGTTTTGCAGGGACGCTGCTCCGCCGTTGCCGGTGAAAAGTTCACGCTGATGCTCAAGACTCTGCTTTACGAAAAGCTGCAGTCGCTGTCGGTATCGTCCTTGCAAAGACGCTCGACAGGTGACCTTATGGGCCGTGTAAACAACGACACGGCGATAATGCGTAACTTCGTTATGAATCAGCTGCCGCAGATATTCATTCAGCTGTTCTCATTCGTCCTTGCGCTCGTTATACTGCTCTGTCTTAACTGGGTAATGTGTCTGTTCGTCTTCGTTCCGATACCGCTGGTAGTATTTATAATCTCCCGCTTCTGGAAGTATATAAATATGAGAAACCGCAAGCTGTGGATACTCGGAACAAAGGTAGGACATCTGCTTCAGGACGTTCTGAACGGTGTCAGAGTCGTTAAATGCTTCGGCCAGGAGGACCGTGAGATCGAAAGATTCGAGGAGGCGACCAGCCGCCACTCAAAGCAGAACGAGGCTAACGCAAAGGTGTTCGATACCATCTTCCCCATCCTTACCTTCGTTATAAGATTCGGAAGCTATCTGATACTGCTTTACGGAAACCTGCTGGTATTCAACGGCGAGATGATGATAGGTACGCTCCATCAGTTCAACTCCTATTCCAACATTATTTACGCTCCTCTGCTTTACATAACCTCGCTTCCGAGACAGATATCGGAGTTCTTAACCTCTGCAAGCAAGGTGCTTGAGATACTTGAGGAAACTCCCGAGGTTCAGGATATCAATCTTCCGATAGATATCAGAATAGAGGGCGACATCAACATAAGAAACGTAACCTTCGGCTACGAGAGCTACAATCCCGTTCTTGAAAACGTTTCTCTTGACGTTAAGAAGGGCGAGATGATCGGTATAGTCGGTCACTCCGGCTCGGGTAAGACCACGCTTATCAACCTGATAATGCGTCTTTACGACGTAAACGAGGGTGAGATAGTTATTGACGACGTCAATATCAAGGATATCTCGCAGGAGGCGCTCCGCTCGCAGATAGGAGTTGTGCTTCAGGAGACCTTCCTCTTCTCCGGTACTATCAGAGATAACATTAAGTATTCTAAGCCTCACGCTACCGACGAGGAGGTCATTGCGGCGGCAAGAATAGCCAATGCGCACGACTTTATCGTTGGTCTGCCGGAGGGATACAATACCATGATAGGCGATAAGGGATATTCCCTCTCAGGCGGTGAAAGACAGCGAGTTGCCATCGCAAGAGCTATCATTCACGACCCGAGAATACTCATTCTCGACGAGGCTACAGCCGCTCTCGATACCGAGACCGAAAAGCTTATCCAGGATGCGCTCAACAAGCTGGTCAAGAACAGAACCACCTTTGCTATCGCACACCGTCTCTCCACTCTGAGAAACGCAGACAAGCTGCTCGTTTTAGACAAGGGTCACGTTGCCGAATTCGGCACACACGCAGAGCTGCTCGAAAACAAGGGTATCTACTACAAGCTTGTTATGGCTCAGCGTAAGATGGCGCACGAGATAGTTTCGGAAAACGAATAAAAAATAAAACCACATAGCATATCACGAAATATGCTGTGTGGTTTTTTTTGCTTATATCCTATTATGCCATCAGATGCTCTATCAGTATTTTTATACCCATCAGAATGAGCACCGCACCTCCGAGAAATTCTGCCTTTGATTTGAGCTTTGAGCCGAATATCTTTCCTATTCCCACGCCTGCAAGCGACAAAACGAAGGTTATTGCACCTATAAGCACTACCGCCCAGACTATCGATATCTCTATTGTAAGGCAGGCGAAGGTCACTCCGACTGCAAGGGCATCAATGCTGGTTGCAAGCGCAAGCACTATCATGGTTTTAAATCCGACCGAATCGTTGGTATTTACGCTGCAGCCGCCTTCACAGCCTCCCTCTTCCTTTGAAAGAGCTTCCTTTATCATATTTGCTCCGATAAGGGCAAGCAGTCCAAATGCTATAAAATGGTCTACCGCTTCGATAAAGGTGCTGAAGCGCACGCTTAGAAGATATCCTATAAGTGGCATCACGCCCTGAGCAATACCGAAATAAAGACCGACTATTATCGCTTTTTTCAGACTGAATCTTCTGAGGGCAAGTCCCTTGCATATCGCCACCGCAAAGGCATCCATCGCAAGACTTATCGCAATTATTATGAGTTCTCCGAGGCTCATATCTTCCGTCCTTTATATTAAAGATATATCTAATTCTATTTACGAAATATAATTATATACCTATCTTCAGCTCTTGTCAATATTCTTGGGCGCACGGGGATATACTAAATTCGGAGTGCGCAAGAGTGCCTCTTTAAAAACTTTCACTTGGAGGATAAACCATGCATGAAAAATCACAAACAGAAAAGCTGCTTGAGCTTCTGTATAAGAATACCGAGATGGGACTAAGAACTCTGCCCGAGATAATCGGACAGACCGAAAGCGGAGAGCTGAGGCACGTGCTTGAAAAACAGCTCACCCGATACGAGCAGCTTTCATCAAGAATACGCCAGCTTCTGCACTCGGTCAGCGGACGTGCTCCGCAGGGACTGAACGGCTTTGAACGCACCATGGCAGGCTCTATGACCGCAATAAAGGCCATGAAGGACGATTCCCCGCACCATCTGGCAGATATGCTTATAAAGGGTGCGTCAACGGGAATATCCGACATAACCGAGCAGATCGGCAGATACCCCGTTGCATCTCCGGATGCGCAGATACTTGCCGAGGAGCTTCGGGATTTTGAGCAGAAGACCATTGATGAGCTTCAGCCCTTCCTTGCGGCATTAAGATAATTACTCGCCCTTAAAGCGGGCGAGTATTTCTTCGAGTATCTCAAGAAAACGGAATTTTAAAACGTATCTCGGGCTTTCACTCTCGGTGAGTATCTTTATCTGATCGGGTGTAAAGCCTGCTTCGACAAGCTCCTCCTCCTGCTTTTCAGCCGCCTGCGTACAGAGCGGCGGAAAAAGGATGCACCACCAATTCTGCCCCTGCGCCTCACCTATTGCTATCCTCACCGAGCAATAGGTGCCGGCAGGCAGAGTTACGTCGTTATAGCTTCTTTTGGGATAGTATTCGTCACCTATTATAATCTTTGCCGTGTAGTCGTAGCCTGCGTTTTTTATGACCTTCACCGCCGTGCCCTCAAGATAAGACGATGACTGCGCCACCGCCTGCCTTGCCTGATCTGCACTCTTGCAGTCGGCGGTAAGCCTTTCTACCTCTGTGAGCACCGCATCTCTCACCTCAAGCTTTAACCTTTGATCCTCCTCGGAATCGGAATTTGCAAGTATGTGAAGTCTGAGCGTTTGACTGTATACCGCCTCTTCTCCCGATAGCGGCAGAATGAAGAGCAGTGCCAAGCAGATAAGTAACGATACCGAAAACGTTGTAAGAAATTTCATTTATTGCCTCCGTTTTATTTTTTATCATATGCAAAGTAAAGTTTTGCCCTAAAAATGCGCAGTCATTCATTTTTTGTTTTCAAACAGATATTGCAAACGGGCGAAAGCGATGATATAATTATATTGTTTTAATAAAAATCCGGAGGGAAAACAACTATGGCACAAATGATAAAGCTTATTGAAAACGGAGTATACCTCAAAAACGGCAGAGAGATAACCGAGTTTTGCGATACTCCTGCAGACGTCGCCCGCAAGGGTACCATCTCTTACGGTATCCTTTCAGCACACAATACGTCAGGCGATGACGCTAAGCTTAAGATAAAATTCGATTCTATGGCATCACACGACATTACATACGTCGGCATTATTCAGACCGCAAGAGCAAGCGGTCTTGACAGCTTTCCGCTTCCGTACGTTCTGACTAACTGCCATAACAGCCTTTGTGCCGTTGGAGGAACTATAAACGAGGACGACCACGTTTTCGGTCTGAGCGCCGCTAAAAAATACGGCGGTATATACGTGCCTGCTCATCAGGCGGTCATTCACGCATATATGCGTGAGATGATGAGCGGATGCGGAAGAATGATCCTCGGCTCTGACAGCCACACAAGATACGGAGCTCTCGGCACTATGGCAATAGGCGAGGGCGGTCCCGAGCTTGTGAAGCAGCTGCTCAAGCGCACATATGATATAGACCGCCCCGAGACAGTCGGCGTCTACCTCAAGGGTGCACCCCGTGCAGGCGTTGGCCCGCAGGACGTTGCTCTTGCTATTATCGGAGCAGTTTTTGAGAGCGGATTCGTTAAAAATAAGGTTATGGAATTCGTTGGCGAGGGCATTGCCGCTCTTCCCATGGATTTCAGAAACGGCATTGACGTTATGACAACCGAGACTGCCTGCCTTTCATCCATATGGGAGACCGACGAGCAGACTCAGAAATATTTTGAAATTCACGGCCGTCCCGAAGCGTACAGCCGTCTTGCTCCTGCAGATATTGCTTACTACGATTCGATGATTGTAGTCGATCTTTCCGAGATAAAGAGCATGATAGCTCTCCCCTTCCATCCCAGCAATGTTTATTCTATCGAAGAGCTTCTTTCAGATCCCATTGAGATAATGAAAAAGCACGACCTTGCCGACAAGGTTCTCTCAGACGGCAGAATACTTGCCGATCAGGGCGTTATTGCAGGCTGCGCAGGCGGTACGTTCGATAACCTTTGCGCCGCTGCCGATATACTCAGCGGAAAGTCGATAGGCAGCAACAGCTTTGCGGTTTCTGCATATCCTGCAAGCCAGCCGGTATATACCGCACTTATGGAAAACGGTGCGGCAGTCAAGCTGATGAACGCAGGCGTTACAATGAGAACCGCATTCTGCGGTCCCTGCTTCGGAGCAGGTGACGTTCCGTCAAACAAGGGGCTGAGCATCAGACATTCTACCCGTAACTTCCCCAACAGAGAAGGCTCGAAGCCGGGTGCAGGACAGAGCGCATACGTTGCTCTTATGGATGCAAGATCAATAGCCGCTACTGCGGCAAACGGCGGTTATCTTACCGCTGCAGATTCAATAAACGCAAAGACCAACAGATACGCTTATAAATTCAACGCTGAAATATACAACAACAGAGTTTATTTCGGATACGGAAAGGCAGACACCAACGAGGAGCTGAAGTTCGGTCCGAATATTGCGGATTGGCCCGAAATGCCAAAGCTTGGCGGTGACGTTCTTCTCAAGATGGCGTCGGTAATACTCGATCCGGTAACGACTACCGACGAGCTCATTCCCTCGGGCGAGACCTCATCGTACCGCTCGAATCCGCTCAAGCTTGCGGAATTCGCCCTCTCCCGTAAGGATCCCGAATACGTTGCAAAGGCAAAGGCGACGGTTGAAAATCCCGTGCCCGAGGAGATATACGCAGCCGCACAGAATGCGCTGGGCAGAAGCTTTAAGGACGCAGAGGTAGGAAGCGTTATATACGCCGTAAAGCCGGGCGACGGCTCTGCACGTGAGCAGGCGGCATCCTGCCAGAGAGTACTCGGCGGTCTTGCAAACATCGCCTCCGAATACGCCACAAAGAGATACAGAAGCAACCTCATAAACTGGGGTATGCTCCCCTTCCTTTGCGATGAAAGCGGTGAAAGCTTCAACTGCGGCGATTATATCCTCGTTCCGAATGCAAGGGATATGATAGCAAGCGGAGGACTTGAAGCAAAGGCTCTCGTTATATCCGAGGACGGCAAGAGCACGAGAGAGATAACCCTCAAATTAGCTCCCCTCACTCCCGACGAGCGTGACATAATTCTAAACGGTTGCCTTATAAACTATTACAGAAATAAATAACGTTAAAACGTCCGCAGAAACAGTGACATTTCTGCGGACACATTGTTTAAATTTCTTGAAACCGGATTTTCTATTTACCATTTTTAAAAATATATTGAAATTGGTAAGAATTTGTGGTATAATACGGTATGAGAGGTGATGTGGCGTGAAACTTATTACTCGAAATCAATATTTAGAAAAGCTTATCGGTGTAATTGGAACCCCGGATATCAAGGTCATCACGGGTGTCAGGCGTAGCGGAAAATCCAAGCTGCTCGAAGCATTTAAGAATCATATCGAACAGAATGTACCCAACCACAATATCATTCAAATTAACTTCAACTTACCGGAGTTTGACCATCTGCTTGAATACAGACCTTTATATGACTATATCAACTCACAGTATATGTCTGGCAAAGAGAACTTTGTTTTGATTGATGAAGTCCAGATGTGTGCCGATTTTGAAAAAGCCATCAACGGGCTGCACGCATCCGAAAAGTTTGATATTTATATTACCGGCTCAAACGCTTTTCTTTTGAGCTCTGATCTTGCTACGCTGTTTACAGGAAGAACGTTTGAAATCAAGGTGTTCCCGTTCTCCTTTGCCGAATATATGCAGTATTTTTGCTATAGCGACAAGTATATCGCTGTGGATAAATATATGATTGAGGGCGGTATGTCCGGCTCATATCTCTATAAAGATGGGGAAGCCAAATATGATTACATTGCCGACGTTTTCAATACCTTAATTGTCCGCGATATTCGCAAAAAATACAAAATCCGCAATATGCAGCTTATGGACAAACTTGTTGATTTTCTAATGGACAACATTTCTAATCTGACATCAGCACGAAATATCACAAGCACTTTCAGCGGACTTTCTGAAAAGGTCAACCACGTTACCATCAGCTCGTATATTCAGTATTTATGCAATGCCTTTGCCTTTTATAAAGTCCGCAGATACGACATCAAAGGTAAAAAGTATCTTTCCAGCAACGACAAGTATTATCTGAGCGACCATACTTTCCGTTATGCCAAGCTCGGCACGAAAAACATGGACTACGGCAGAATTCTTGAAAACGTGGTTGCGATAGAGCTGCTTCGCAGAGGATACGAAGTCTATGTCGGCGTACTATACAAGAAAGAGATCGACTTCGTTGCCATCAAGCGCAACGAAAAGATTTATATACAGGTTTCGGATAATATCAGCGATGAAAAGACCTTTGAACGTGAGGTATCGCCCTTGCTTCAAATCAAGGATGCCTATCCCAAGATGGTAATTGCCCGCACTCGACACGATAAGTATCAATATGAGGGCGTAAGGATTATTGATATTGCGGATTGGCTGCTTAATTTCTGAATTTGATTTAGATCGGAGAAAACACAATGTCACGGTTGGAAGAAGTTGAACTCACGAATATGTGTATGATATGCGACGGAAACGGCAACGTACTCGTTCAAGACAAGAAAGATCATCCCACGTGGAGCGGATGGAATTTTCCGGGCGGTCATATCGAGAAAGGCGAATTCGTAACGCAATCCGTCATACGTGAAATATACGAAGAAACGGGACTTACCGTAAAAGAACCGCATCTGTGCGGTATCAAGGAATTTCACAGATTAAAGGACGGTAAAAGATACCTTGTATTCCTTTATACCGCAGATCAATATTCCGGAGAGCTCAAGGCATCGAGCGAGGGCGATATCTTTTGGTATCCGCTGTCAGAGCTCGCCGCTTCAGATAAGCTGATCGACGGCATAAGAGATATTCTTCCCGTTTTTACAAACAAAGATATCAGCGAGATGGTTTACAAGCGTTGCGATAACGAATGGAAAACGGTATATTATTAGTAAAAGAGCATCTGTGCAATACAGATGCTCCTTTTTATATCCTCCGGGTGAATAAAGGAATATTTGCGGTCAATAATTACTAATATATAACAAACGTCGGAGGTTTTCTATGATACGAGGGACTATGAAAAACGTTATTCGCCTTAAAGGGACGGGAAGCGCTCTTTTTGAAGAGGCTTATTTTATCGTAAGCGACAAGGGAGAGAAAAGTGCTTGCGCAGAGGCTGACATGATAAGAGAGGCAAACCGCATAATTGAACTAAACGCACTTCGCAGGCAGGGAAAAAGACCGGGCGGAAAATACGATTTCATAAAATTTTATCTGCTCGGTGCTCTTTCCTGCTCTGCGGTAACCGCTTTGCTTTCCCTTTTTAACCTTTTTTAAAGGTCGTCTGCATCCTGCACCGGTTGCTCGGGGAAGTCTTCATCCTTGCTGTTGACTGCGTTTTCGGAATTCATAATAAATCTTCCGGTATAGCTTCCGTATGGGTCGGTATCTCTTCCCACCTCGCAATAGGCGTTGACAGCCTCTGCCACTTTTCCTTTTATCCTTTTGTTTTTTAATGAGTTGTTTTCCATAACTATTCCTTTTTATATTGTTTTCGGGCGCAAAAATGCCCTTTATAAGTTTTTCCTTTTTATATTAAAGATATTAGTTGAAAAAGCTGTGTCTATTAACAAAAAATTCACAATATGCCCTCTAGCCAATTAATAAATCTGTGATAAGATTATTTTAATATGTTTGTTCGTAATTAAACGGCAGTTGCAGTTTTTATATACGGCTTTTGGTTGTCCGTTTGACCTGAGCCTTGACTGCAAGGTCGCTTTATACAGTGTCTGACCCCGGCGAAATCGACCGGGCTTGATTTGGTGCCATTTTTCGGCACTCCTTTTTGGCGCACTCATTTTCCACAAATTCGTACAAGGGCACTGAATGAATACATAATTTCAGTTATGCGAGAAGGCGGAATGCCCGAAAGTCCCCTTTTCGACCGTATTTTCGGGAGAAAGGCTTTCCATATGGAAAGATACCATAAATATGTCAAAAAAGAAAAAAACGCCGATTCCCACGGGTAATCTCAAGATCATACCCCTGGGCGGACTCAGCGAAATAGGCAAAAACCTCACGGCTATCGAATACGAGGACGATATAATAATGATAGACTGCGGTCTCGGATTCCCGGATGACGATATGTTGGGAGTTGACCTCGTAATTCCCGACGTTTCGTATCTTGAAAAAAATCAGGAAAAGATAAGAGGTCTTGTTATAACTCACGGTCACGAGGACCATATCGGTGCCATACCCTACGTTTTGCAGGAGATGAACATTCCTGTAATATACGGCACACGCCTCACACTCGGTATACTTAAAAACAAGCTTGCAGAGCACACTCTTCCCGAAGACCCGAATCTTCAGTGCGTCAGTGCAGGGGATACGGTCAAGCTCGGTGTTTTTGAGGTTGAGTTTATCCGTGTTAACCACTCTATTGCAGACGCCTGCTGTCTTGCAATACGCACCCCTCTCGGTGTTCTGATTCATTCGGGAGACTTTAAGCTTGATCTTACCCCGATAGAGGGAGAGATGATGGATATAACCCGTCTCGGTCAGCTCGGAAACGAGGGAGTTCTTCTTCTGATGTGCGAGTCAACAAACGTTGAGCGTCACGGCTTTACTCCGTCCGAAAAGGCGGTTGGCAAAGGTCTTGACAGCATTTTCATGCGCTCGCTTGACAAGAGACTCGTTATCGCAACCTTTTCATCAAACGTTCACCGTGTTCAGCAGATAATCAACACAAGCGTTGCATACAACCGAAAGGTTGCCGTTACCGGCAGAAGTATGCTTAACATTATCGGTGCGGCGCTTGAGCTTGGATATATGAAGGCACCCGAGGGGGCTATCATCGATATAAACGAGGTAAACAAATATCCGCCTGAGCAGATAACCATAATAACCACAGGAAGCCAGGGAGAGCCTATGTCTGCTCTCTACCGTATGGCGTTCTCTGCTCACGATAAGATAGAGCTTGGCGCAAACGACCTGGTAGTTATCAGCGCACACGCAATCCCCGGCAACGAAAAGCTTGTCGACAAGATAGTAAACGAGCTTTGCAAAAGAGGCGTTTCGGTATTCAGAGACGCTATGGTGGAGGTGCACGTTTCGGGCCACGCCTGCCAGGAAGAGCTAAAGCTTATGCACGCACTCACGAAGCCTAAGTATTTTATGCCGGTTCACGGCGAATACAAGCATCTCGTTGCACACAAGGAGCTTGCTCAGTATATGGGCATGAGCCCCGAGAATATATTCGTTACCGAGATAGGTCACGTTCTTGAAATAGACAGCGACGGAGCTCGCCTTAGCGGTACCGTTTCGGCAGGCAGAGTTCTGGTGGACGGCTACGGCGTTGGCGACGTTGGAAATATAGTTCTCAGAGACAGACGCCATCTGTCACAGGACGGTCTTATCGTAGTGGTTGCAACCGTGAGCATGGACGAGGAGGCTATCCTTTCGGGTCCCGACATAGTTTCGAGAGGATTCGTTTACGTTCGTGAATCCGAGGAGCTGATGGACCAGGTAAGAGAGCTTGCCCGCACTGCCATAAACTCATGTCTTGACAGCGGTATATCCGACTGGACTCATATAAAAACAAAGGTAAAGGACGATCTTACAAAGTACCTTTACTCCAGGACAAAGAGAAAGCCGATGATACTTCCGGTTATCATGAACGTCTGATTTTGCAAGTTTCAAACTCAAATCCGTCAAAAAACGCACAAATCCGCACTGTATAAGTGCGGATTTGCTTTGTTTTTTGCATAAAATTAAAAAAATCTCTCAAAAACTGTTGTAATTGTTTATAAGAGATGATATAATTAATATGTATGATAATATCGTTTGTAACATTACTAAAGGAGACTTACGGAAATGAACTATTCTCAGATGTCAAGGGAAGCTCTTGAAGCAGAGCTTGCCGCACTGAATGAACAATACGCAAAAATAAAAAGTAAGGGACTCTCGCTCGATATGTCGAGAGGAAAGCCCTGCAAGGATCAGCTCAATCTGACTGAGGATATGCTTACCGTTCTTGCAAGGTCTGAGGACTGTATGGCGCAGGATTCTCTTGACTGCAGAAACTACGGTCTGCTTGACGGTCTTCCCGAGGCAAAAAAGCTTTTTGCAGATCTGTTCAGCATTTCTACCGATAATATAATCATAGGCGGAAACTCAAGCCTTAATCTTATGTACGATACCGTTGCAAGAGCAATGCTTTACGGTGTCTATGGAAGCGAGAAGCCCTGGTGCAAGCTTGATCGAGTAAAATTCCTCTGTCCCTCACCCGGCTACGACAGACATTTTACAATCTGCGAATCTCTCGGTATTGAGATGATCACCGTTCCGATGACACCCGACGGTCCCGATATGGATATTGTTGAAAAGCTGGTTTCGGAGGATGATTCAATAAAGGGTATCTGGTGCGTTCCGAAATTCTCAAATCCCGACGGATACGTTTACTCGGACGAGACGGTCTACCGTTTTGCAAATCTTTCACCCAAAGCCAAGGACTTCCGTATCTTCTGGGATAACGCATATCCCGTTCATTTCCTTTACGATAACTCGATCTGGATCCCCAGCATTATAAACGAGGCGGAAAAGGTCGGCAAGGCAGACATGGTATTTATGTTTGCATCCACCTCAAAGATCACCTTCCCCGGCTCAGGCATTTCGATATTTGCCGCAAGTAAAAATAACATAGATCAGATAAAGCCCATTCTTTCAACACAGACCATCGGCTTTGATAAGCTCAATCAGCTGCGTCACGTCAAATACTTCGGCTCTGCCGACGGAATTATACGCCACATGGAAAAGCATGCGGAAATACTCCGCCCCAAATTTGAGGCAGTGCTTGACGCCTTCAGAGGTCAGCTTGAAGGTATTGCTCAGTGGACTGAGCCCAAGGGCGGATATTTTATAAGCCTTAACGTTCCCAAGGGCTGTGCAAAGCGCACCTACGCTCTTGCAAAAGAGGCAGGTGTTACCTTAACGAATGCAGGTGCGACCTTCCCTTACGGTAAGGACCCCGACGACAGCAATCTCCGTATTGCTCCGTCCTTCCCGCCGCTCGCAGAGCTTAAAGAAGCGGTAGACGTTCTTTGCGTTTGCGTTAAGATCGCCGCAGTTGAAAAATATCTTTCAAAATAATTCAAAAAAACAAAGGAGACGCTATGAGCTGCATTAAAGATATCAACCTTGCTCCCCTTGGTATGGATAAAATAAACTGGGTAAAAAGCTATATGCCCGTTTTGAATAAAATAGAGGAAGAGTTCAAGCGTACTCAGCCCTTCGCAGGCAAGAAGATCGCGATGTCTATACACCTTGAGGCAAAGACGGCATATCTCGCTATGGTGCTTCGTGCAGGAGGTGCGCAGGTATTTGCGACCGGATGCAATCCGCTCTCCACCCAGGATGACGTTGCTGCCGCACTTGCATCTCAGGGCTTTGAGGTAAACGCATTCAGAGGCGTTTCGGATGAAGAATATACAGAGCATCTTCGCAAAACGCTCGAGTGCTGCCCCGACGTGCTTATCGACGACGGCGGCGACCTTATAAACCTCCTTCACGGCGAATGCCGTGAATACGGAAAAAACCTTATCGGCGGCTGTGAGGAGACCACCACCGGTATACACCGTCTTTTTGCCCGTCAGGCAAAGGGCGCTCTTGACTACACCATGATAGACGTAAACGACGCCGACTGCAAGCATCTTTTCGATAACAGATACGGTACCGGTCAGTCCACGCTTGACGGCATAATGAACTCCACCAATCTTATAATCGCAGGCAAGACTGTTGTAGTTGCCGGATACGGATGGTGCGGCAAGGGTCTTGCTATGCGTGCAAAGGGCATGGGCGGCGTTGTCGTCGTTACCGAGATAGACCCCGTAAAAGCGATCGAGGCGGTAATGGACGGATTTACCGTTATGCCTATGGATGAGGCTGCAAAGATAGGCGATATCTTCGTTACCCTCACCGGATGCAGCGACGTTATTACACGAGAGCACTTTAAGGATATGAAGGACGGAGTTCTTCTTTCAAACGCAGGACACTTTGACGTTGAGATAGATAAGAAGGCACTTGATGATATGGCTATCGAGGTATTTGACCGCAAGCCCAACATAAAGGGCTACAGAATGGCAGACGGCAGAATTCTCAATCTTCTTGCAGAGGGCAGACTTGTCAACCTCGCCGCAGGAAACGGTCACCCTGCTGAAATCATGGATATGAGCTTTGCTATTCAGGCAAAGAGCCTTGAATATCTCGTGCGTCACGAGGGAGAGCTTGATAAGAAGGTATATCAGGTTCCTGCCGAGATAGATCACGAGGTCGCATCGCTCAAGCTCGCATCTATGGGAGTTTCGATAGATACTCTTACCGAAGAGCAGAAGGCATATCTTAACAGCTGATATTAAATCCATTTATATAAAGAGGATAAAATGAGCATTAGAATTGGTATTTACGGTTACGGAAATCTCGGCCGCGGAGTTGAAGCGGCAATAACGCAAAACGAGGATATGGAAGCGGTAGGCGTCTTCACAAGACGTGATCCCGAAACTGTCAAAACTATGACGGGCATTCCCGTTTACAGTGCAGAGGCGGCGTATGAGATGACCGATCTTATTGACGTTATGATACTGTGCGGCGGAAGCTCTACCGATCTTCCAAAGCAGACTCCCGATATGGCAAAGCATTTTAACGTCATTGACAGCTTTGATACTCACGCAAGGATACCGGAGCATTTCAAAGCCGTAAACGAGGCGGCTTTATCCTCGGGCAAGACGGCCATAATATCGGTTGGCTGGGACCCGGGTCTGTTCTCGCTTGCAAGGCTTTATTCGGGCTCGGTATTGGTTGACGGCAAGGACTACACATTCTGGGGCAAGGGAGTAAGTCAGGGACACTCGGATGCCATCAGAAGAATAGAGGGAGTTGCAGATGCAAAGCAGTATACCATCCCTGTAGAGTCGGCTCTCGAGGCAGTTCGCTCTGCGCAGATGCCTGAGCTTACCACACGTCAAAAGCACACGAGAGAATGCTTTGTAGTTGCAAAGGAAGGCGCAGATAAGGCTCGCATTGAGGCGGAAATAAAATCAATGCCCAACTATTTTGCAGACTACGATACCACCGTTCATTTTATATCGCAAGAGGAGCTCAGCGAAAAGCATTCGGGCATCCCTCACGGCGGATTCGTCATCCGCACCGGAAGGACCGGGCTTGACAGACAGAATTCACACGTTATCGAGTACAGTCTGAAGCTTGACTCAAACCCCGAATTCACCTCGTCCGTTCTTGTTGCATATGCAAGAGCAGCATACAAGATGAACAAGGAAGGACAATCAGGCTGTAAAACGGTATTTGACGTGCCTCCGATATATCTTTCGGCACGCTCAAGAGAAGACATCATAAAAGAGCTTTTATAAAGAACAAAGCAGTTGCTAACGCAACTGCTTATTTTTATCCTATCATAATATAGAAGAGTATTCCGAAGAATTGGAGCACGCTTCCTGCTACAACGAAGAGATGGAAGATCGAATGGAAATACGGACGGTGATGTCCGATAACGTAAAGCACGGCTCCGATGGTATATGCAACGCCTCCGCCGAGTATCCACAGGATAAATCCCATAGGCATTATCTGAGCCACCGGCTTTGCAACGAATACCACGCACCATCCCATTACGAGATAGCATATCATCGAGAAAAGCTTATACTTTTTAAGGTCTATCGCAGTAAATATTACACCGAGAGCGCATCCGCCCCAAACTACGCCGAAAAGCGTCCATCCGAGGAAGGGATTTTCTGCTCTTATCTGTCCCAAAACGATGGGAGTATAGGTTCCTGCGATAAGAAAATATATCGAACAATGGTCGATTACCTGAAGCACCTTTTTGGCTGTAGGCGGTCTTATTCCGTGATATATGCTTGACATGGTATACAAGACGACAAGGGTTGCACCGTATATGCTTCCGCTGACGACGCCCCAGACGTTACCGCTTACTGCGGCAAAAACAACGCAAAGCACAAGCGCCGCAACGCCGAGTGCACCGCCGACTATGTGCGATACCATATTGAATATTTCCTCGCCTTTAGTATACGAAGGCAAAGCACGGTCTTTCAGTTTCGTTCTTTCCATTGCAATGTGCTCCTAAAAATAAACTTTATTGGTATTATACGTATTTTTTATTTAACTTTAAAGCACCTTTTGTTAATTTTTTTACAGTTGATACTATAATGGATTTTCGTATCATTTTGATACGACCTTAACGAGTGCGACGGTTGCGTCGTCACGTCTGCCGTTGCGCTCCTGCGCCTCCTCAAGTATCCGAGTTGCCATGGTCTGAAGGCCGCCCTCCCATTCACGGGACAGCATATCCACCAGCCATATGCCGTCCTCGGTATCCTGCGCTATTCCGTCACTTATCATGACTATGATATCGCCGTCCTCAAGATCAAATCTTATCTTCTCGGCGTTTATCTCGCTCGTTATTCCTATCGGAAGGGTCTTTGCACCTATGCGGAAAACGCTTCCGCCTCTGAGCACGAACGATGGCGCCGCGCCGCTTTTTATGAATTCTGCACTTCCGAGGATGAGGTCTATGCACATAAGGTCTACCGTTGTGAAGCACTCGGCGGTGTTGCCTCTGAGAAAATTAGAGAGCATCTCAAAGGTTACCGAAACGCTGTTTCCGCTCTCAAGCATCTTTTTCAGAAAGATTCCGCACATTCTCGAGCTGAGCGCCGCATCTCTGCCGCTTCCCATACCGTCGCTTATCAGCGTATAGCTGTATCCGCCCCTGCCGCCGAAGCTGACTGCACAGTCTCCGCTCATGCTCTCGTTTGCCGCACTTGATGAGGCGTGCGCCTCTGATACGGTAAATCTGTTTTCTGCAGTCATGGTCATGGTGACGTATTCGCCGTCAAGCGAAAACTGAGGCGGTGACATTCTTTGCGAGCAGACGTTTCCGAAGCTCTCCCTCAGCTCGTCCGAGGAAAGCTCCAGCCTTGCAATATCGACGCCGCCTGCAATAACCGTCTTTTTTCTTTTTCCGTACACTACTATATTATTTGCCCGAAAGCCCATATAGCCTGCCGCAGCTCTGAGCCTATTTGAGAGCGCCTCATCCTTTTGATATTCATAAGAGCTCTCGCTTGCCGCTTCGGCAAGAAGCCTTGACATTGCCTCATAATCCATAGCAAATACCGAAAGCTTATCGGTCTTTAAGGCTTCCTCTATCAGCTTTGCGTTTTGGCTGTTCAAGTCCTTAAGTATCTTTTCAAGCCTTATACATTTATTGCGCATAGCCTGTGGAGCAGTGTTCTCGGTAATCGCACCGCCACGGCAGAGCTGCTTTGACAGAAGCTTGAACATATCGTCTGTCTGCGTATATTCCTTCTGCCAGCAGATCCCGTTTCGCTCACAGCCTGCGCAGAATCTGTCGTATACCGCAGACGTTATGTGCTTCGTCTCGTATATTCCGGGTCTTCTCATCCTCTCGGATAGGCTGTAAAACACCTCTGAAAGCGCTCCCATTGCCTCGGATACTGCTTCAAGGCGCTTCAGCGTATTATCCTGCCGTTTTTGGACGATAAGCGCTTCATCGGCGCTCTCCTCGGGAGCGTTCTTTGAAGAATATCTGTTTATCGGAAGGGGCGGCAAAAATCTGAGCAGATCAAAATGGGCAAGCGGCGTAAATATAAGAGAGGTTACCAGCATTCCGGGTGCAAGCGTACGAAGTCCTGCAAAGCCCTCCATATAAAATCCGCATCCGATACCGACGACGCTTGCCGCCGCAGACGCTGCCGCTGCACTTATATTGCGGATAAGACCTGCCGCAAGTCCTGCGAGGGCAAATGCGGGAGAATTGACCGCATCTGCGGCAAGACCGCATATAAGGCCTGTCATACTGCCGTAAAGCGCTCCGTTTTTGGTTGCAACGTAAAGGGTAAGGCCGAACGCAACCACGTAGCTTATCGGTATACCCATTACAGCGTAGCCGTCAAGTGACCACACCGCCACCGCCGCAAGCGTGCCTGCGCCTGCGGTGGCGGCTATATCAGGCTTTGACTCCCTCTCAAAAAACACCGCAAACAGAGTTGCACATATAGGTACTGCCGTTACTGTAAACACCAGTCCGAAAATATCGTAATACAAAAAGCCGAATCTTGCCGCATTCCATATTCCGAGTGCTGCGGCACACGATACGCCCGATGCAAGTCTTACTATAAGGGGCTCGCAAAACATTTCATCCAGCTTACCTGCATCCATCATTACCCGTGATACGAATATTCTTATAAGAAGCAGCGCTGTGAGCACCGTAAACAGCTGAACCGAATATCCGCTTGTGAAAACTGCGGCGCTGACTGCTCCGAGATAGCAAAACGGTATATATTTCACGCTTGCGGTAAGCAGTGCTATACCGAAGGGATAGCTTCCCATAGCCCCCTTGGCAGAAGCAAAGAAATAGGCACACGCACCGACTGCAACTCCTGCGGCAATATACCGAAGATGCGATACTGCCTGTGATGCAAGCTCTCCTTTTCTGCTTTTATCAACCGTTATGTAATTTTCAAGATACCGTTTGAGATACCCTCTGACTCCGCTCTCGTTCGAGGCAGCTTTGATCTTTTCGTCCACTTCTTTGTACCGTCCTTTTATTTGGTGAAAATATTATATACCAAACTGTCGGACAAGCTCAGTCGAAGCATGGCTGTGTTTTTATGTATCTTTAAGGGGTAGTAGGCGGTTTTTTCGCAAATGATAAAATTTCCCGATAATTTCTTCGGATTTTTAACGGCTTTGTGCCGTATAGTATATTTTTTTGGTTGATAAAAATTTTACTTTGTGGTATAATTATTAAAAATACAGGCTATGAGAGGTTTTTAACATGAATGCAAACAAAGAAAAATTTATTGAATTTATGGTCTCGTGCGGAGTTCTTATGTTCGGCGATTTTATAACGAAGAGCGGACGCAACACCCCCTACTTTGTAAACACGGGTAACTACCGTACAGGCAGACAGCTCTCGGAGCTTGGAAAGCACTATGCCGACTGTATCGTTTCCGATATAGGCTGTGAAAATATCGACATAATGTTCGGCCCTGCTTACAAGGGAATTCCGCTTGTTTCCGCCGCTTCCGCTTCGCTTTGGAACGATTACGGTGAGGATATACCCTACTGCTTCAACCGCAAGGAGGTAAAGGATCACGGCGAGGGCGGCAATATGGTCGGAACAAAGCCGAAGGACGGCTCACGTATACTTATCGTTGAGGACGTTATTACTGCAGGTACTGCAGTAAGAGAGACTCTGCCTCAGCTCCGTGCCTGCGCTGACGTTTCGGTTAAGGATATGATAGTTTCGGTCAACCGTATGGAAAAGGGAGTTGGCGGTAAGACTGCCGCTCAGGAGCTTTACGAGGAATTCGGCATCACCCTTCATTCCATCGTTACCGTTCGTGACGTTATGGAATATATCTCGGATAACCTTGATAAAGATACAGACGAGCGCATGAAGCGCTACTTTGATACCTACTGCATTTCAGAATAAAAGAACGGTTCTCGCATGCGAGAACCGTTTTTTTCGTTTAGTTGAACATTGATTTCTTTCTTTTGTTGTAATCCGAGGTGGGATTTATTATCTCTCGCCAGTCGAGGTCTCCCCTCTCAAGAGCACGGACGAGTATCTCCGCAGAGGCGATATTGGTTGCCAGCGGAACGTTATGGATATCGCACAGACGAAGTATGTTATTATCCGTTTCGGTAAATGCAGTCTGCGGATTTGCATCTCTGAACATTATAAGAAGGTCAATTTCATCATAGGAAACTCTGGACGCTATCTGCTGTGAGCCTCCGTGATCTCCCGAAAGAAGAGTATCTATCTCAAGCCCGGTTGCATCCGAGACGTACTTTGCCGTTGTTCCGGTGGCGCTGATATGATGCTTACTCAATATTCCGCAGTAAGCAATACAAAACTGAGCCATAAGCTCTTTCTTCTTATCATCTGCCATCAACGCTATTACCATTTGAAATATTCCTCCTGTTTTTTCTTAATTTAAGGGAAACCCCTTGTCTATTTCAAAAATAAGTGTCTTTTTATGCCCCTAAAGCCGTCAAATAGACGGACGTTTTTGCCCATCAGCCTTTTTGATATGTTGCCAAATGCCATTGCCGCATTCGATCTGTTCATATCCCTTGCATCTTCACTTCCGATAAGCCATCCTTTTTCCTGAAGCTCTCCTATCCTTTGATCGTACGGAATAGCTCCGATAAGACGGATAGCAGTTCTGTCTATCATTTCTATTATACCGGGAAGAGTTCCTCTGCTGACGGCGTTAAAATCAAAATTGTTGATCAAAAGAGAGCAGTCCTTGCAGCCCATATCCGATATCTCCAGCGCAGTGCGCTCCGCCGCTCTTATCGATGCACTCTGATGCGTTGCCACAACAAGCGCAGCATCGGCAACTCCTGCCGCAAGAGAAAACATCACGTCCGCTCTGCTGCCGGGGGTGTCAAGCAACACTATATCTGCATCCTCTGCTATAAGCTCTACCTTTTTTCTGAAGGTCTCGGGATCAATATCGGCGTCGATATCATACGGTGCGGCTATAAATCTGAGATTTTCGCTCTCAAATCCGCAAACGTATACCTCATCGAGCGTTTTCTTATCGGTAAGCAGATCCGAAAAGTCAAAAACCACTCTGTCCTGCGCCCCCATAACGAGATCAAGACATCTCATACTGAAGTCACAGTCTACCACGGTGACACGGCTGCCGTTTTGCGCAAGAACACTTGCGAGATTAGCCGCAACGGTGGTTTTTCCGACTCCGCCCTTGCAGGAGGTTATCATTATTATTTTTCCCATTCCCGCATCTTCCTTCGCTTGAAAATATCTATTCTTACTCCATTTAATGATACCACATTTTCACCTCTTTTGTCAACTGCTTTTATCATTCGAGCCCGCTAAAATCTGATTTTTGCAGTCAATTATGCCCAATACCCTTGATAGCATATTGAAACTTTTTTATAAATTTGAAAAAAACTGTTGAGATTAGCGTTTTTTTGTTGTATAATCATATAAGTACTGAAAAAAGAGGTATTTATATAAAATGATTCGTAACAAAGCTTTACTTATTGCAATATCGGTCCTGCTTCTGATCCTGACCGTTTTGCCCGTGTCGGCAATAACCGTACCGAAGCCGACCGATGATTTTTACATATACGACAGCGCAAACGTTATTTCGGATCAGACCGAGTCTGAGATACTTGCGAAAAACGCAATTCTCAAAAAGGCGTGCGGCTCTCAGGTGGTCATAGTTACGCTTGACAGCCTTGCAGGCGAGAGCATTGAAGATTTTTCACGTCAGCTCTTTGAGGAGTGGAAGATCGGAGATAAGAAAAAGAACAACGGTATGCTTTTAGTGCTTTCAATATCCGACGAGGACTATTGGCTGACTCAGGGCAACGGTCTTGACGAGGATATTACCTCAAGCTCTCTTCGCACAATGCTTGACGATTATCTTGAGCCCGACTTTGCAAACAAGAATTACGATGCAGGAGTTCTGAAGTTCTTCTCATCGGTATACCTTAAGCTTAAAAACGCCTACAATATTGACGAGAGCAAGATAACGCAGTCGGAGTCCGGCTCTCAGGGCAGCGTTTCCGAGGAGATAGTGCAGACCGGTCTCGATTACGTCGGCAAGTTTTTGAAGGTGCTTTTGACCATTATTGTCGTGCTCTTCCTTTTGATACTTGCTATAGTTCTGATACTTGCATACGTCAGAAGAAAGCGCTACCAGGCGGCAAGGATAAATGCACAGCGCAGAAGTGCACAAAGACCGCAGCAGCCTCAAGCTCGCCCGGCACAGACACAGCAGCGTCCCGTGCAGACACAGCGCCCGTCTCAAAGCAGAAACAATCAAAACAGATACAGATAAAAAGAGCCCTCATTGGCGCCCCTGCGATAAAGCAGGAGCGCCAAGCTTTTCTTATAACAACTAATAGTTGATATATTAGATGTTGACTTATTGAAAATATTGTACTATAATAAAAGTACAAAATTGATACTTAAAGGAGGTGGACAAAATGACAACCTTAACACTGATAAAATCAATTGCCGTTTTGTCCGCAAACTAACTTATATTGTTACGTCTTGACTTAATGCTCTTGATTTTATCGAGAGCATTTTATTTTTTAAGAAAGAGGTAACAAAATGAAAGAAATCATTACAATTCAAATCAGCAAATTCTTAACAAACGAACATGTGGAACAAATTGCTCAAAATCAATGGAAAGCATTAAACCCACAGTTTACAAACCGATCGAGACAGTATATCTTCGACGAACTTGTCAATAGCAACGATTGCTTTGGGGTAATTGCCACCACTGCAAAAAATCAAGTCATCGGCAGAATTCATTGCGTGAAAAATGAAAACAATCCTCATCTTTGGTATTATGGTGACTTGTTTGTAATTCCGGAATACAGAAGAAGAGGAATAGCAAAACAAATGATTCACGCGGTGACAAATCACTTATCTGAAATGGGAGCAACAACACTTCGGTGTTATGTCAAGCCCGACAACATTCCAAGTCGCAACCTTCAAATGTCATTATATTTTTTAGAAAAGCCATTTGAATCGTTTAATAATTTCATAAATGACGGTGATATCATGTATGAATTAGACATTCCAACCTCGTTAACTATTATCCCGGCAACAAAAAACGAGGCATATTTTGTAACAATTCTATTTGCTCAAAACAAAGATATTTTGAATTCCGGAAATATATCTCTAAGCGAATGGGGGGAAATTCTTTCTGTCGAAGATCCGGATGAAAAGCATTTTTTAGTTTGCAAGGGTGCGATGCCTATCGCTTACATGAAAATTAATGGATTGCTGAATACAGATATGGCATGGGTATCTATGTTATTTGTTGCAAAAGATTTCCAACGCCAAGGGATTGGATCTTTTGCGCTAAATTATGCGGAGCAATATGTTAAGGGGCTCGGATTTAATACGATTAATATTCAAACCGATAAAGAAAATATTGCAGCTATAAATTGTTATTCCAATTCTGGATATCACATTTATGAGCAAAATTCAAAAATTAAGTTTAGTAAACTGCTATAAGTGCTTTTATTCCCCCATACGCGAGGCTTCGCTTTTGTGCCCACAAAAGCAGTGCTTCGTATGTCTTAATTGAAGATAACATTTCAAATGACAAAATAACGTAAAGGCACTTGTGGCAAGAATTTTCCACAAGTGCTTTTTGCTATCTTCCGGAAGGTGATAAAAAGCCTTCCTCCGGTAGGAAGGGGGACCACGAAGTGGTGGAAGGAGCCCGCGTGAGTTTGAATATGTACTGATGTTACCGTAACGCACTCTCCCTCAGTCAGCTTCGCTCCCTCCCGTAGGGAGCCTTAGGCTGCGTATTGGCAATTGTGCGTAGCCACGGTTGCTATGCTTGCTACACCGTAGAATGCAAACCGACGTATTTTTCTTCCCGATTTGGTTGAACCTCTCAACTAAAACTCAAATATTAAGTTATTGTTTTTTAAAACAAAATTCTGTATAATATAAGCGTAGCTACAATAAAAACCCAAAGGAGAATTTTTATATGAATATCAATTTAGGAGAAAAACTGAAAAGTCTTCGCAAGGAGAAAAAAATATCCCAAGAAAAATTAGCGCAATATCTGAATGTTTCATTTCAAGCAGTGAGCAAATGGGAAAATTCAAGCACATATCCCGACATTGAACTTTTACCCGAACTTGCACGTTTCTTCGGAATTACCGTTGACGAGCTTCTTGGTGCGGAGCAAATCGATGAAAGAAAGCTTTATGAAGAATATGAGGCAAGAGCAGCCGAAATCTATCGCAACGGTGGTATTTCGGGAACTTTACCGATTTGGCAGGAGGCGTATCACAAGCTCCCCAATAACATCGAAGTCAAGGAAATGCTTATGTCTATATACTTTGATATTGACAAAACAAAGTATCAAAAGGAAATCGTAGAACTCGGCACGGAAATTTATAACAGCGACGGTGGCTCATATTATA
>JAZSMJ010000051.1:0-58766 GCA_045535815.1 Eubacteriales bacterium | reverse complement strand
TGGCAATTCTTAGTGTATAATTGATTTCGCCCGTTAAATCGGGCAGTATAAACGTGGCGGTATAGCTCAGTTGGCTAGAGCAATCGGTTCATACCCGGTGTGTCGTAGGTTCGAGTCCCACTACCGCTACCATATGGCTCGTTGGTCAAGCGGTTAAGACACCGCCATTTCACGGCGGTAACACGGGTTCGATTCCCGTACGAGTCACCAAAAAAAGAACGAAGTTTGACTTCGTTCTTTTTTATTTTGCAAAGCTATTGTGAATATTTCACCTTTATAGTATAATAAGGCAGACAAGACAGTTTTCTTTACATAAACGAGGTGTATCATGCAAAAAAAGAGTTTTCTTTCTCGCTATGTCGGGGATAAAGAGTTTTATCGCACGGTACTTAGCATATCTGTCCCGATGATAATACAAAACGGCATTACAAATCTTGTTAATCTGCTGGACAACGTTATGGTGGGACAGGTTTCGACCACTGCCTTTTCGGGTGTTTCCATCGTCAATCAGTTTATCTTCATCTTCAATCTGCTGATCTTTGGTGCTGTCAGTGCCGCTGGCATCTTTACCGCACAGTTTCACGGCTCCGACGACGTAGACGGCGAGCGTCACACCTTCCGCTTTAAGATACTGATTAACCTGTTGGCAGGTGCAATCGGCGTCGCTGTGTTTGCCGCTTTTGACGACCAGCTTATCAATTTATTTTTACAGATGGATTCGGGTTCCGTAGACCTATCGCCCGAAGAAGCGCTCTTTTACGGCAAACAGTACCTGTGGCCGATGCTCATAGGTCTTGTTCCCTTTGCGTTATCGCAGGCATACGCCTCGACCATGCGTGAAACGGGTCAGACGGTTGTTCCTATGGCGGCAAGCTTGACTGCCGTTATCACCAACTGTTTGCTCAATGCCGTCCTCATATTCGGTTTGTTCGGTGCTCCTGCGTTAGGAGTGGTTGGTGCCGCTATCGCGACTGTTGTAGCGCGTTTTATCGAGCTGGCTTTCCTTGCCTTTTGGGGACATTCGCACCCGGAAGAGTGTCCGTATCTTGTGGGAGCTTACCGCTCGGTTTACATTCCTCGCGCTTTGTTTGGCAGAATTGCCATTAAAGGTCTGCCCTTGATGGCAAACGAGTTTTTCTGGGCGACCGCTATGACCATTCGCAACCAGTGTTACTCCACCTGCGGTCTTGAGGTTGTTGCCGCACAGAATATCGCCGTCACCATTATAAATCTGTTCTCGGTCGTTTATCTGTCACTTGGCAGTGCGATT
Source organism: Eubacteriales bacterium (assembly GCA_045535815.1). Taxonomy (GTDB): domain Bacteria; phylum Bacillota; class Clostridia; order Oscillospirales; family CAG-272; genus JAZSMJ01. The sequence goes on along the minus strand of JAZSMJ010000051.1, from coordinate 57,496 downwards.
GCCATTGTCGTGGGCAACCAGCTCGGTGCCGGTGAAACCGAAGAGGCAAAAGATACCGACCGCAAGATGATTGCTTTTTCTGTCGTCGCTGCCGCTGTTATTGGGCTTTTGCTAATCTGTGTGGCACAGGTCTTCCCCCTTATGTACAAGGCTCCCGACAGTGTTCGCTCTCTTGCCGCCTTTATGATTACGGTCAACGGCTTTGCATTGCCCTTTTTCTCCTATGCACACGCCGCATATTTTACTCTCCGTTCAGGAGGCAGGGTGGGAATTACCTTCCTGTTTGACAGTGTGTATGTGTGGGCCATCGTTGTTCCCGTTGCCTTTGTACTCGCCAATTTCACAAGCATCACTATTCATTGGTTGTTTATCGCAAGTACATTTACCGAGGTGCTTAAATGTGTATTTGGGTATATATTCCTGCGAAAGATCGACTGGGCACGACGGCTGGTTTCTAATAAGTGATTTACAAAAGAAGACGCCACCGCATTTAGCGTGATACTCTTAACGGAGTATCACGCAACTATATTCGCCTGCGTCGAGTGATATTGCTTCGCAGTTATATTCGGCTTGCGCCGAGTGATATTCGCTACGCGAGTTTGCGGCGAATAGAATAACACTAAGCCCAACAGGCTTAATATCACTTTTGCAAAGCAAAAATATCACGCTGACTTTAGTCAGCATATCACTTAACAAACAAAAAAAGAGAAGACTCGTTAACATACGAATCTTCTCTTTTCTGTTGTTAGTGGGCCTGGGCAACTGCCTGGTTTTCTGCATCCGGTGGACAGCCGGACACTCTGCTTGCCCCAGACAAAAGTCAAGGAAAAACTGGCCCGGTAGGGCTGGAATATACGCAAATTTTCCCATCGTTTTCTGCCTCATTTCCAACTCTGGAAAGGGCTACAAATCCAATCCTTGAATTTTGCACTACTATGGGCTGCGTTTTACAACCACACAAAACAACAATCCATTTTGGTGAATTTTGGCTTTTGTTGTGGGGGCAACTTTCGAAATACTTCTAAGTGACAGATTTTTCTTGACTTTACTTTCCTTCGGTATTATAATGTTGTTAAGAGGAGTGAGTTTTATGCTGCATCATTCCATTTTTGTTAAGGAGGGAATCACATGATTGCAAACAAACTGAAACCCGGCGATGAAATTCGAGTTGTCGCCCCGTCTAGAAGCCAAGCTATAATTTGGGAGCATGCGCACCATCATGCGATGCACTTCTGGAATAATTCGGGATTCAATCTTACATTTTCTAAAAACTGCCGCGAACTCGACAAATATCAATCGTCGAGCATCGCCTCAAGGGTAGAAGATTTACATGAGGCGTTTCGAGATCCCAATGTCAGAATGATTATTAGCAGCGTCGGCGGATTTAACGCCAATCAACTTCTCCCTTACCTTGACTACGATCTAATTGCCAAGAATCCGAAAATCCTTTGCGGATATTCGGACATTACGATCTTGCAAAATGCTATTTACGCTAAAACGGGTCTTGTAACATATAGTGGGCCGCACTACTGCACCTTTGGATTTGACGGTGAACCGGCATATACAAGGCAAGCATTTTTGGATTGTTTAACGAAAGATGAATCGCTTCGTATTACCCCTTCTGAAACCGCAGGTCAATATTATGTCCTTCAAGAAGGTATGTGTGAAGGGACTGTGATCGGTGGCAATCTTTGCACAGTGAATCTGTTGCAAGGCACGCCTTATATGCCTGACATCTGTGACAAAGTGTTGTTTATCGAAGATGACAACATTATGGGCGAATATTTCAGCTATGAGTTTGAACGCAACCTGCTATCCCTGTTACAAATCGAAGGAGCAAACACTGTCAAAGGCATTGTGTTTGGGCGTTTCGAGGAAAGTTGTGGCATGACATTGGAACGCATCACCAATATTATTCGAGATAAAGTGCCCACCGATATCCCTGTGATATTCGGCGTAGATTTCGGACATATCTTCCCGATTATCACATTCCCCATCGGCGGAACAGTCAAAATCACTGCGTGCAAAGATGGAGCAGAGATTCAGATTCTTACCCACTAAAGTAATGTATCACTTTATGAGTGGAGAGTAGCAGAAAAAACTACACAAGAGTCTCTGTAATGAATTTAATAAACACGGAAAATGCCGACCACCATTAAAGATGGTCGGCATTTTCTTAGCTCGATCCGGTTTGCGTAATTCTCCGTTAAGTATATCACGCTTTGAGGTTTTTGCTTTTTTAATTATTCAATTGGATCAATATCGTACAATGAATTTATTACAAGCCACATTTGAGGGAAGAACCGCATTATCTGCCACACAGATAATCCTCTGAGCCCATATTCATTTATTAAATTTAATTTCGCATTAACGCTTTTTGCATCCTCAAACCATACCACGTGCTCTTTTCCGTCTTTAATATATTCAAAAGTAGGCGCTTGAGATACCTCATCAAATCTTATGGCCGCATTATTTTCTCTTGCTATATTCACAGCTTCAACGTTTGATATACCGTCAGCCTCAGATTCCCCCTGAACAAACGGAAGTGTCCAATCATATCCGTAATTAGGCATTCCGAGAAGGATTTTATCTCTTGATATTTCAGATACAGCATAGTCTAAAACTCTTCTTACCTCGTTTATAGGAGCAACGGCAAGCGGCGGACCGTAAGTATATCCCCATTCATAGGTCATCACAAGAACGTAATCGGCAGCCTCACCAAGTGCTTTATAATCATGTCCCTGATATAAAAGCCCTCTTTGTTCTCTTGACGTTTTTGGAGCTAACGCAACCATAACAAAATATCCCAAAGGAGCGAGTCTTTCTTTAAGCTTTCTTATAAATGCAGGATATAACGCAGCATCGGTTTCCGGCACGTATTCAAAATCAATATCGATTCCCTGATATCCTTTTAATTGCATTGTTTCGATAATATTGTCTATTAAAAGGTCCTGCAGCTCATCTGATGAAAACAGAACACTTGAAAGATTGTTGTTGAATACACCTTCCTCCGTCAAGGTTGACAAGAGCATAATGGGAGCCGTCCCATACTGTTCAATTTCGCTTATTACGTTTTCTTCATCGAGAGTGATAAGGTCACCGCTTTCTGTAAATCCGTACGAGAAAATAACAAGACCCGACAAATACGGAGCTGTATTTTTTAAAACATCTGTATTTATATACGGATAGGCATAGCCGTTGGCTATTATACTGCCCAGCTTATCTGTTTCGATATCGATTGCAATCACGTCACCGGGACTGATTTTGTCGCTTCCCCTTAAATAGATATTATTTCTATATAATTGATTTACACTTACACCGAACATTTCGGCGATCGAGCTTAATGTATCACCTGCTCTTACCGTGTACGATCTGCTGTAATAAAGGATCACTATCGTTTGTCCGACAACCAGCTGATCGGGAAATTCAAGCTGATTATCCCTTATGATCCTTTCAATCGGTACGCCGTAATATCTTGCGATACTGTAAATGGTATCGCCTTCTCTGACTGTATGTATAACCATATTATCACCTCTGTTGTATCTTCAATTACATTATATGTAATTATAAATGCTAAGTGAAAATATTTTGCAAGTGACATTTTTATCTATTGAAAAATAGTAAAATATGTGATACAATACAATAGATGTTATATAACCGTTACATATTGGAGGATCATTAAAATGAAAAAGATTTTAATTACCATACTTACACTTGCTCTTTTAAGTTTAAGTATTACATTTATGTTTTCCTGCAATCAGAATTCCGAGCTTGACAATCTGACCGGAACAGATGCTGAAATTGCAGAGCTTTTCCAAAACCTTTATGCTGAGCTTAATAATCAGAATTTTGAAGTCGTAAGAGATTACTACGGATACAGTGAAGAAGAGCTTACAGCTATGGTTGAGAATTTCAAATATTATGCGACTATGGTTAAGTCTAAATACGTTCTCGAAAGCGTTAAATCAACCGAAACAGAAGACGGCAAATACGCTGCAACAGTTGTAACGCTTAACACGTTTAAATCAGATTCGGCTGAAAACGTTATCCGTGAAACAGGAACTTATATTTTATCAAAAGAATCAGGAAAGCTTCTTATTATAGATTACGCTAACAACGGTATGGAGCAGGTATCATCTAAATAAAACAAAAAATCAGTGCGGTTCAGTTAACTGGACCGCACTTTTATTTTTATCTTTGTTCAATAAGCTTCTTAATACGTTCAGCAGGATTAAGGATAGCGTTTATAGATCTGTCTTTGTTAAGTGTATCAATTATGAGCGAGACGTACTTACTGAGGTTAACACTTGAATACCATTCTTTAGAAAGAAGCTCGGGTGTTGAATAAATAAGATTTGTTGTAAATATCTTATTGAATATTCCCTTTTCGTAAGCTTCATCAAATTTATCAAGTCCACTGCAGAAAAGGCCGAAGGATGCAAATACGAAGATTCTTCTCGCACCTTTATCCTTGAGCTTAGTAGCAACGTCAAGCATTGACTCACCGCTGGAAATAATATCGTCAACAACGATTATATCCTTACCCGAAACGTCTCTTCCGAGATATTCATGAGCAACTATCGGATTCTTTCCGCCAATAACCTTGGAATAATCTCTTCTCTTGTAGAACATACCGAGATCAAGGCCGAGAACCGATGAATAGTACATACATCTTGACATTCCGCCCTCATCAGGAGAAACTATCATTGTTTCCTCGGGATTAATATTTATATCGGGAACGTTTCTTATAAGAGATTTTATCATCTGATACGTCGGGTGTACGTTATCAAATCCAACAAGCGGTATTGCGTTCTGAACAGCAGAATTGTGAACGTCAAACGTAATAAAGTTTGATACGCCCATTCTTGCAAGCTCCTGAAGAGCAAGAGCACAGTCAAGAGATTCTCTCGCCTTAGCGGAACGCTTGTCCTGACGGCTTTCGTAAAGCAAGGGCATAATAACAGATATGCGGTGTGCCTTACCTGCAATAGCGCATATAATTCTCTTGATATCCTGGAAATGATCGTCCGGGCTCATAGGATAATCGTTTCCGTACATATTATACTTTACACTGTAATTATAAAGATCAGCTAAAATGTAAACGTCATGTCCTCTGAGTGACTTATCTATTATGCATTTTGCTTCTCCTGTCTGGAAACGAATGCAGTCGGGATTGACGATGAAGCTTTCATCCGTACCACGCCAGGTTTTTAAATAATTGTCAACCTGAGTAGTAAATTTTTCTGTGCCGCTCATTCCGACAACGCTGAGTTCTCCGTATAATGACTCGTTCATAATCAAATATTTCCTTCCTCGTTTTTATAATGTCCGTCTTTAATTTATATTATAAATTATATACTGTTCTGATTTCATTAAGCTCTTCTTCGGTTATTTTTTGAACCTCGGAATTGAGCTGATAGGTTTCAACAAGCGATTTTGCACTGTATTCAATGACCTCAAGACGGTCAAAAGCGTTAAGAAGATTGGTTCCTGCAACTATAACGCAGTCGTTTTCAATAAGAACCGACGGGTGCTTCAGATTAATTTCCTTTGAAAGCAACGCAGGCTGCATAAAAGCGCATCCGAACGGGAATTTTTCAACGTCTCTCAGCATAATGTAGCTTTCGGGAAGAATTCGTGCATCAAAGGGCATATCCGTAATAGCAAACGCCATAATATACGGCGGATGGGCTATGATAACAGAGTTTACGTCCGGTGAGTTTTTGTAAATCTCTTTATGAAGAAATACCGATCTTGAGGGACGCTTACCTTTTTCGGTTTTATCGTTTTCAATTCTTACAAGATCCTGAGGTTCAATGTATTTTCTGTCAACGTCATAAGGCGTTATAATAAACGAACCGTCGCTGAGTCTGTGAGAGAACGTCCCCTGTGCACTTGTAAACAAACGGTTATCGTATGCTCTGTGAATAAGCTTACACATTTCCCTTCTTATGTCAAGCTCCTCGCTTGTGTAAGAGGTGTGTTCATATTCTTCCATTACGGGATTTATCTTATGCTTGTATATATCCATATGCTTCTGTGAAAGCCCTATAGGAAGCGAACCCATAGATCTTGCATTTATCTCAAGTCTTGCGCAGAATTCAAGAGTTTCAAACGCCATAAACGCATGGAAAAGATCGTATGATCCTACAACAGCACCGTGGTTGTTAAGTATCGCTGTATTATGACCTTTTTCAAAGCTTTCAACGATAGATTCTTCAAGCTTCTTGCTTCCGGGACATGCATAGTCAACCATTGCAATCTCACCGCACATAAATTTTGCGTTGGGAATGATTGCCGTATTGGGCGCCTTTCTTATAACGCTGAAAGCAACGAGCGCCGGAGGATGCGCATGAAGCACTGCATTGATATCGCTTCTCTTCTCATATATTCCGCAGTGAAAATGATACTCAACAGAAGGCTTATGTATTCCAACAACGCTTCCGTCGGGTTTTATACACATTATATCTTCACGTCTGAGGCTTCCCTTGTCGATTCCGCTGGGGGTTATCCAAACACATCCCTCAGAATCCCGTATAGAAAGGTTACCGCCGGACGTTGTTGTCATACCGTACTTATACAGACGGTCCATTATCATAACAAGCTGATCAGCCGGATGAAGCATACTAAAATTCATATATTTTCCTCCTTAAAAAACTTATATCAAACCAAAACAATTAAGTGTGAAAACACCTATAAAGATTGTAAATACACTTAACACTGTAGAAATCAAAATCGTATTGCTTGACAGATGATAGTCACTGTCCATAGCCTTTGCCATAATATATCCGGTAGTCGAGCACGGACTTCCGAAAAGTATAAAAATAACCGCAAGCTGAGCGTTTCTGAACCCCAACGGAAGAGCTATAATCATTACCGCTAACGGAATAACTAAGACCTTCAAAAGAGAACATACAACGGATGTGACCGCCTTTTGCTTCATGCTTTCTGCAGTCAGATTAGCTCCGATACACATAAGTGCAATAGGTGATGCCAGATTAGATATGTAGGTAAGCGTCTTATTTATCGATTGAGGAAGATGGAGCGAGCAACAAAGCAATAAAATTCCTATAATAGTTCCTATAATCTGCGGATTTTTTATTATTGTTAAAAATATTTTTTTAACTGATTCTTTAAACGATGCTTTTTTTCCGTCGGGAGAATATATACTGAAAACTGCAACAGCAAACGTGTTATAAATAATTATAGTGAAAGGTAAAACAGAGGTAAGAACACTGACACCCTCACCACCAAACATATTTTCAACAAGCGGAAGACCGAGAATAACGAAATTGGAGCGAACGGCACCCTGTATAAATGCTGATTTAGTGCGGTTATCCTTGATAAAGAGCGGAACGGTAAAGAAAAGAACGAGACACTCTATTATCATTCCGATTATACAGAACGATATATACTTCAGATCCAATATAACAGAAAGATCCGCCTCTGAAAGCTCAAGCACATAAGTAAAAGGGAGTGCAATATTAAATACTAGTTTTTCTGCACTTGACGTAAATGACTCATTAATAAATTTTGTTCTTTTTAACAGCCATCCTATGCCAATCAATGCAAATATCGGTAATAAAGAATTAACCGTAAAAAGCAAGCTGCTTAACATTTTATGCCTCAAATATAATTTTATATATTTATTATATACTATTAATCGACTATTTTCAATATGCTAAACAGAAAAAACTTATCTTTTATTTATATTTTATTAAATATAAAAACGGTTATGTGTATATCATAACCGTTTTTCTTCTCATATAACTTTTGAATAAAGCGCTTTATTCTTTTTTCTTTTGGGAATAAGAATAACCTTACCGTTTAATACATCGTTTTTTGAAATTGGATTTGCTTTTGAAATATCCTCTAAAGTAACCTTGTATTTTTTTGCTATATCCCAAAGAGTGTCCTTATCGCTTGCATAACATAAGGTTACGGGAGCAAATCCGTTATCTTCCTCCGTTGAAACCTCTAACGAGCATTTACTTACAAATGAAAGCTTTTTTTCTTGATAAATAAACATATCAATTCCGGCTTCAACGTCAAGATATAGATTGTTGTCGTCTGACCTTGCGTTGCATTTCAGAACGTATAGATCGACATTGCAATCATAATACTCGGATCCGTTGTATTCTATCTCATATCGGAAGGGTTCCTCTGCACAGTAACAGTCACAGCCTCCGTCAGACGTGGAATATAAAACACACCATTCCAAAGTTGCCTCAACGTAAAGTCGGTTTTTATCGCCCTCACGTTTGATTTCGCCTCTTTTTATGACGGTATATGCATCAATTATATTATTTAAATTCTCTGCTCCAACGTCTTTTTTTGCTTTAGATATATTAAGCGAGAGACTGCCCTTGTAAGCTTTATTTAAGTGCGTGGGAGAAATATTTTTATACTCTGACTTTTCCGTATATTCTGTTGAAAAAACGTCCGAGGAATAAATAAAGCTATTGGGAGAATACGAGAATATATTTATATCGTAAACAAAATCTGTTTCAATCATTTTGTTTTCGCCAAACGAATTACTGTTGACTGCAGCTTTTATAGTTCCGGGAATGAATTTAACATAGAATGCTTCGGTATCGGAATATGATTGAATTTCATCAAATGAGTGTGATATCGGAAACCTTTTACATTCAAAATTAATGCTTGAGTCTGATGCTTCATAAAGATATTTTATCATTCCCTCACATTTAACAGATAATGCCCTTCCATCATACTTGCATTCAGCCTGAATAAAATCCATATCACAGTAAATTATATCCTTGATTTCTTTTTCACTTTCAAAATCATAAGTTCCGTTAATTTCTTTTTCATCAAACTCGTTGTATTTAAAGGAAACTCCCTCTTCTTCAAGCTTTTCAAGGGAAGCTATTCCCTCTTCCGTGCCGTTTAACTCCGGATATGCACATTCCGTTCTGTATATTCTGAAATGAAGCACAGCCCTTGATCTGAGACTTATTTTTCTCGGATTTAATGCACGGAAAATAATCTGATCAACGTACTCTTCACTGATTAGAACGTCGTTTTCATCCATACCCGGAACGTTTTGCATACCATTATATTCGTCCGAATACGTTACGCTTTTAATCTCATTTCCGTCGCTGATATATATGACGGTGTATACAACCTCTCCGCCGTTTTCAACCTTCTCTCCGTTTTTAAACTTACCGTCGCTCTTAAGCTGTGCTTTCGTATGTACTATCTTTTTTATATCGGGAAGATAATCCGGAAGAATGTATTCGTTACTTAATTCCGATATAATGCTGCCGTCGTAATATTTTGTAAGCATACAGTTTTCGTTTTCTGTGTATCGATCTCTTGTTTCATTCATAATTATTTCTCCTTTTAAATCTTATTTCTCATAAATATCTTTATTATAATATTTCTTTATTTATTACAATAATGAGGACGGCCTGTTCAATAAATTATATATTTTATCAAGTGCGGCTTTTTCTATTCTTGATACGTAAGATCTTGAAATACCAAGCTTATCTGCAACCTCTCTTTGCGTTACCGACGGTTCTCTTCCGAGACCGTATCTCATTATTATGATCTGTCTTTCTCTTTCGCTTAAATCCTCTTTTATTATTTTCATTGCTTTACTGCTTTTTATTTTTATATCGAGATCATCTGCGATAGTATCTTCACAGCAGATCACGTCAATATAAGTCAGAGGATTTCCGTCCTTATCTATATCGATGGTTTCATTAATTGAAACCTCTCCTGCTATCTTTTTTTGCGATCTGAAATACATTAATATCTCATTCTGTAAGCACTTGCTTGCATAGGTTGCAAATCTCGTTCCGTTTTCAATATCAAAAGAATCAATAGCCTTTATAAGACCTATAGTTCCGATAGACATTATGTCATCCTGATATTTGTAGGTCGTGTAGTATTTCTTTACTATATGTGCTACAAGCCTTAAGTTATGCTCTATCAGAATTTCTCTTGCTTTTTCATCACCGCTTCTGCATTTTCTGAAATAATCTCTTTCTTCTTCGGCACTAAGCGGCGGTGGAAATGAATTACTGCTTGATATTTTTAAAAACAAATATAAACAGCTTTGTAACAGCTCAATAAGAGATATCATAACAATCTCGATCCTCCCGATTGATATTTTTTAAATATCGTGTTATAATTAATATGTTTTTAAATATTTAAATATTATCGGAGTATTTAATATGGCTCACAAAGAAATAGAAAGATTTTCCGATAGCACGATTTTTGAAGGGCTTATATCGATAAAGTCTGTTATCGAAGGCAATAACATAGGATCAAACGACAGGAAGATCGAAAAGGTATTATTTGATAAAAATAAGATCAGTAAGAAGATGAGAGAGTTCAGTTATCTTCAGAAGATGGCTGAAAAGCATGCATTTGATATAGAGCTTGCAGATACTGAAGCTATAGAAAAGCTTGCTCTCGGTACAACACACGGCGGTATTATCGCATTCTGCACTTCAAGAACGTTAAAAGAATTATCTGATATTAAGGAAAACGGATTTTACGTCATGATTGAAGGCATTGAAGATCCTTACAACTTCGGTTATGCGATTCGTTCTCTTTATGCTTCAGGCGTTGACGGAATTATATTATCGCCACGAAACTGGATGGGGGCAGCAGGAGTCGTATGCCGATCATCTGCAGGGGCATCCGAGATGATAGACATCTACATATCGGATCCCGAATCAGCTGCATTAAAATTTAAAAATGCAGGTTACAAAATAGTATGCGCTGATATAGAAAATTCTGTTTCAGCATACGATGCAGATCTGTCATATCCGCTTTTTCTGATAGTCGGCGGAGAAAAAAGAGGAATTTCACGCTCTCTTCTGAATTGCTGTGATACAGTCGTTCGGCTTGATTACGGAAGACCGTTTAAAAATGCACTGTCCGCTGCGTCTGCTGCATCGGTTCTCGCTTTTGAAATATTCAGACAAAACCGAAAATAAAAATTAAAAGCAAAGATTATCAATGTCAAACACGAGAAGATTTCATAGAATAATATTAAATCACCATCAAAAGGAGATATTCTATGATAAATTCATTCTCGATAGCTTCACACGACAAGGATCTTTGCTTTTTTGCATCCTCAAATACTTCTGAGGGCTTTGTTAATTATTTTGATGATATATTCAATTCTCTCGATATGCTTTATATTATCAAGGGAGGGCCAGGTACACCGTATCACCTTTATGTAATACGTAAAGCCCCTTTTTGTCTTTACTTACCAATATTTTTATATTATCATAGTTTGACATAACGAAGTTTTCTGTAAATGTACTTTCAATCTTATCTGCCGAAACACATCCAAATCCGCACGTGCACCTGTAATACCTTCGAGTGCCACCGTAATACCCGTTCAATCTGCCATTGCAGGCTGGGCAGTATATATTTCCACTCAACAAAAAGCTTCCCCGCTTTCTGTTAATGTTGACTGAATTCCTCCTCTGTGCCCTTATTTTTTGAACCGAGCAGAAAAGTTCATCAGAAACTATTGGATTATGTAATGCTGAATAAACACCTCTTGCAGTGCGATTTTTTCCTATATATACCGGATTGGAGAGTATGTGTCCAACCGACTCGGCAGTGAAATAATTGTTGCACTTTGTCCTGTAGCCAAGCTTATTTACGTGATCCGAAAGATCCTTTAATGAATATTCATCCTTTGAATACATATCAAATAAAAGCTTTACACATTCAGCCTCCTTTTGATTTACTGTCAAGCCTTTATTTGTAGAATCATATCCCAAAACTACACCGCCGGTGCGTTTCCCGCTTTTCGCACACTCCTGCATTCCAAGCTTTACGTTTTCGACTATAGTATTTCTTTCAAATTCTGCAATACTTCCAAGAATTTGCAGCGTCATTCTTCCAACCGGCGATTTAGTATCAAAATTTTCAGAGTATGATATCAAAGATATATCAAGACTGTCAAGCTTATCCGATATTATCAGAAGATCCTTCAGGCTTCTGCTAAGTCTTGATATTTTCCAGACTATTACCGTATCGAATAAACCGGCTTCGGCATCATTCATCATTTTCTGAAGAGATTCTCTGTTTTTTAAGCTTTTCCCGGATATTCCTGCATCGGAATAAACAGAATAAACGTCAATACCGTATAATTCACAGTATTTTTCTAAAATATCCTTTTGCGCAGAGAGAGAATACCCCTCATTTGCCTGCTCTGCTGTAGATACTCTAACGTACAATGCTGCAGAGCGTTTTTTATTGCAAAACAAAATAATCACCCAGGAAATTATATTTAAATCAAAGCAAAAAAATGATGGCAGATTGTATCTGCCATCATTTTTGGTTATCTGAGGTTTTAGATTTTGTTTATTGAGAGTGCGTCCCAAGCAAACCAGCCGGATTCAACAGTTACCTTAACGGTATTGTTTCCGCTCTTAAGAGCGTTGTCGAATACAAGCTTAACCTGTTCGCCCTTACAGAGTATATCAAAATCGTTCTTCTTAAGACCGTATCCGCTAGCAAGCTTGAATGTCTTAGCTACGCCGTTAAGCTCGATAGTGATCTTAGCGCTTGATTTTGCTGCGTCAGTTACTGCAAAGTTGACCTCGCACGCACCCTTGCTTCCCTTGAAGGTTGCTTCAAAGTAATCGTCACAGATGTAACCAACCTTTGTTTCATCAACCTTAATTCCATCAGCCTTGAAGGACTTCTTGTCGGAAGACTTAGCATAGAATACGTTTGTTTCATCACAGCGGCTCATATAGAGAACTGTGTTTTCAGAAGCAATTTCATACTTAGGTGTATTGAATGCTTCAAACGTAAATCCGGAATTTGCAAAATCCTCACCCATAGACTCAATTGTAATAAGTCTTGAGGACTTAGGAGGAATGGAAACGTAATTCTTATCAATAAAGAGTGTAGGAATATGCTTTGTGAGAGGCTTGATCTGACAGTAGAGAGCAATCTGCTCACCGGTATTCTCAACCTTGTATACCTGCTTGCAGCAAGATTTTTCTACGAGAGTTATAGCAAGCTCTGTCTGCTTGATTCCACCGCCGGTGCGGCCTGTTGTTGTGTAAGGAATACCGAAGTCGTCATCGGGAGTATTCTTTTCGATAAATCCGAGAAGCGGCTTCTTAATACCCTTCATAGCGAATACTTGAACTCTCTCGCTTATGATCTCGCCGTTCTTGTAAAGACGGAGTTCAAGGAATACAGGTCCGAGCTTCATTTCTATCGGAGGATTGATCTTAACCGTATCAACCTTAACGCAAGTAACGGGATCGATAGTTACAAGTCCTGCATTCTTGCCGTATACAACACCTCTGCGGTTGCGGAGTACCCACTCCCACTTAAGATCCTTAAGTGTTTCGGGCCAGTCACTGTTTACGATAACGTCAACGTTAGAATCGTTGCATGTGCTGTAGAAAATGGAATCCATCTTAAGACAGATGGAAACCTGATCCATAGCTTCCTTAGTCATATAGAATGCATGGTAGGGCTGGCCTTCATAGTCAACAAGACCGCAGGCTGCACCGTTAGGAGCAGGCTCGTTATAGCACCATGTTGTGAATCCGCTGAATCTCTTACCTCTTGATCTGAAGGTATCCATAGCGTAACGGAGACCTTCACCTGCAAGGAACTGTCCTGCACGGAGAAGCTTTTCAAGAGTATTGCACGGACCGAACATTCTCTCGATCATATCCTTATTGAGCCAGAGGAAATCGTCAACACTGTACGTTACGTTCTTACGTATAAGCGAGGGGCTTTCGGGATCGATGGGGAAACGGTCCTTTTCGGGAATATACTTATACCAGATATCTGCGTTAGCAGGAGACGAGCAAGAGAACTCACCGTTTCTCTGCATCGGTGCATAGTTACAGTTATCCATAAGCATTGCATTATATTCTTCATAGTGGTTGTCGGGGTTATAGTCGTAATGACCGTGGCGAGAACCAACTACGGGACATGTGTTTCTGAATAAACGCTGAGGATCGCATTCCTTAGCAACCTCTCTCATAAGATCAAGAGAAGGTATGGAAAGATAAGGATCTGTATGCCATCCGAGCTCGTTACCGCCTGCCCATTCAATAATGGAAGCGTGTGAACGGAGTCTCTTCATATAGTTGGTAAGTGTAAAGCGATACATTTCAAGCATATCGGGCTCACACTCAGGAACGCAGTTTCCAAGCGGGAAGTCAACGAAAAGCATCATACCGTGCTCATCGCAGTAATCGTGGAAATCCTTGTAGTATATTGTCTGACCGCCGTGGAGACGGAATACATTGAAGCTGCCTCTCTTAGCAAGCTCAACAAGATATTCCTGCATGAACTTGCCTTCACGGCCCTTCATTGCATCAATCGTTTCAAAGCAAGAACCGTAGGAACGGATAAGAACGCCGTTTATATAAAGAGCGAATGGGTGGATAAAGTTTTCTTCAAGTCCTTCGCACTGACCCCATTTGATATCTCTCATACCGATCTTCTCGGTCTTTTCATCAGAGAGAACACCGTTTATGTAGATCTTTGCTGTTGCAGTGTAAAGAGGTTGATCACCGTAGCCTATGGGATACCAGAGCTTAGGATCGTCTATTGTAAGCGTAGAATCGATTACATTGTTGCCCTTCTTGAGCTTAACCTTCTTTGTAACAGTAACGGGATCGCCGTGTCCACTTATAGTGAATTCAGCAACTGCATCTGTATCGGCAGAAGCATCTGCTTCAATTTCAAAATTAACGGAAACCTGCTTGTAGCCTTCTGTAAACTCGTAAAGGTATTTAGTCCAATCTATTCTTGCCTTAGAAGTTGTTTCAAGATAAACGTCTGCAGGAATACCGAGTGCATAAAGGTTAGTGCTCCAGTCATAGCTGTATGTAGCAATGTTCTTAAGGCCCTTAAGCGTTTGACGTGTAACGTTCATTGCGTTAACGAACCAATAAGTCATATCGTCAGGGTTAGCACCACTGCACTTTCCGTCGGACTTGATAAGATAATCAAGAAGCTCCGGAGGCATTTTATCGATCTTAACACTCAAAACGTTCTTTCCGGGTGCCTTGATAACGTCTGTTACGTCAAGTCTGAAAAGAATGTACTCACCATTGTTTTCACCTACAAACTTACCGTTAAGATAAACGTGGCAGGTAAAGTCAACGCTTTCAAAAACGAGAGTGTAACGATCAGCTAACTGATCCTCTGTAACTTCGAACTCCTTGATGTATTCCCAGTCGTGCTGGCAAGCATCATACTTATCCTTAGGTCCTTCGCCAAACCAAAAATCAGTAGTTTTCTTATTCTCTATAAGATCCCACTGAACGATTCCGGGAACGTGACCCGGCATTGTTGTGCTTTTGTTGTCCTGGCGAATTTTCCAATCGTTTCCGCTTAAACAATATCTCATTAATTATACCTCCAAAATCTCTTTTAAGATTTTCGTTTGCTGTTATTTAACAGTTGCGTTTTATTACTTTTGTTTCATTTAACTAACAAAACAAAGTTCATACGAATTATATCATACTTACATTTTTTTGTAAATTATAAAAAGTATACAAATATTATTTAAAATGCGCAACACATTAGACAACTTTATGTTAAAAGAATATTTTTTAACAGATAGTCGTTATATTATAATATTTATTATATATTCGATACCAGCTACAGGTAAGTCCAGATTGATGAAATATATTGCCGAAATTGCAAGGCAAAACGGAAATTGTGTTGAATATTATTTTTGCTCGTCAGATCCCTCGTCATTGGATGGAATTATCATAAAAGAGCTTAGTATCGGGTTTGTTGACGGAACCGCTCCTCACACTAAAGATCCGACATATCCGGGGATAAAAGATAAAATAATCAACCTCGGAGATTTTTGGAGTGAGACTTTATTAAAGGGACACAAGGATGAAATTATATCTTTATCTCAGAAAAAAAGCACATCTTACCAAAAAGTTTATAATTACTTGAAAACTGCTTCGATATTGCATAAAGAGATTATCAGGTTTGTTGAAAAAGCCATACTTTTTGAAAAGCTCAAAAAGAACGTTAACCGTATATTTTCTGAATTTAAAGACGGCTATGCATTTAACAATACAACAAAATCAGTTGTTTCTTTTGGAATGGACGGTTTTACATACCTCGATACGTATCGAAGCAATTCCGATTTTTCTTACGGAATATCCGATGATTATTTTAGTGCATGCTTTTATATAGATGAAATAATAAAGACTGCAAAAGCAAAAAAATTAAGTACTGTTACAAGTATATCGCCAATAACAAGAAAAGTTGAAGCAGTTTGGTTCCCCGAGATAAAATTATGCTTTGAGACAGCACGTCAAGGAAAAGATTATACCAAGAGAATAAATATGGGTAGATTTATTGATTCGGATATAATCAAAGGCGTCAAAAGATTTATCAAATTCAATAAAAATCTCTCCTTGGAGATGATAGCTGAAGCTCAAAACGAGTTTAAAATAATAAAAGATACCCATTTCAAAATTGAAGAAATTTATATTTCTGCAATGGATTTTGAGTGCAAGGAAAAATACGTGCATAGGATCTCGGATGAAATATTCAATAAGTCAATTTGACAATGTCTTGCAACTTGTTTTATTATTTAGTATATTAATATATTTTTCGCTATAATCTATTGACAAAAAAGTACTGTAGTTGTATAATTATTTCATACTACGGCTATGGCGCCACAGGAGCATCCTATGGCGCCGTTTCTGTATTAAATCTTAACACGGAGAGATCTTTATATGAACAACGTGCCAGAGCTATTCGGTTCAATGGTTTTCAATGACAACACAATGAGAGAGCGCCTTCCCAAAGAGACGTATCAAGCGATGAAAAAAACTATCCGTGAAGGAAAATCTCTTGATATTTCTGTTGCAACGGTTGTAGCCAACGCAATGAAGGATTGGGCAATCGAAAAGGGTGCAACACATTTTACACATTGGTTCCAGCCGATGACAGGTATAACTGCAGAAAAGCACGACAGCTTCATATCCCCTGATTCAAGAGGATCGGTAATTATGGAGTTTTCGGGCAAGGAGCTCGTTCGAGGGGAATCAGACGCATCAAGCTTCCCTTCCGGCGGTCTCAGAGCAACGTTTGAAGCAAGAGGATATCCCGCCTGGGACCCGACTTCATATGCTTTTATAAAGGATAACTCTCTGTGCATACCTACAGCATTTTGCTCATACGGCGGTGAAGCACTCGACAAAAAAACTCCGCTTCTTCGCTCTATGGAAGCTATTAACCGCCAGGCTTTGCGTATAGTAAAGCTGTTCGGTCATACAAACGTTAAAAAGATAACAACTACCGTAGGTCCCGAGCAGGAATATTTTCTTCTTGATAAGGAGCTTTTTGAAAAGCGTAAGGATCTTATGTTTACAGGCCGTACACTCTTTGGGGCAAAACCTCCCAAAGGACAGGAGCTTGACGATCATTATTCAGGCACTATAAAGCCTCGAATATCTGCTTATATGAAAGAGCTTGATGAAGAGCTCTGGAAACTTGGCGTGCTTTCAAAAACAAAGCATAACGAAGCTGCTCCGGCTCAGCACGAAATGGCTCCCATCTTCACCACGACCAATATAGCCTGCGATCATAATCAGATTGTTATGGAGATAATGCAGAAGGTTGCAAAAAAGCACGGTCTTGTATGCCTTCTTCATGAAAAGCCCTTCCAGGGTGTAAACGGAAGCGGAAAGCATAACAACTGGTCTCTTTCGACAGATACGGGAATTAACCTGCTTGAGCCCGGAGATACTCCGTATGAAAACGCTCAATTTCTGCTTTTCCTGTGCGCTGTAATAAAGGCTGTTGACGATTATCAGGACCTTCTCAGAATTTCGGTTGCATCAGCAGGAAACGATCACCGTCTCGGTTCAAACGAGGCACCGCCTGCTATTGTTTCAATCTTCTTGGGAGAGGAGCTTGAAGAAATACTCGATTCACTTGAAAACGATACTGCATACGATAAGAAAGAGCAGGTTCAGATGCGTATCGGAGTTCACGTTCTTCCTAAATTCCCGAAGGATACGACGGACAGAAACAGAACATCCCCGTTTGCATTTACCGGAAACAAATTTGAATTCCGTATGCTTGGTTCTTCTGCATCGATTGCTGATGTTAATATAGTAATCAACACTGCTGTTGCAGAAAGCCTCAGACAATACGCAAATATTCTTGAAACGTCTGATAACTTTAATGACACTCTTCACGATCTCATCAAGGATACTATAAGAGAGCATAAACGAATTATCTTCAGCGGTAACGGTTATGACGATTCCTGGGTAAAGGAAGCGACCGAAAACAGAGGCCTTCTTAATCTTGTGTCAACTCCGGATGCACTTCCCTATTTCAATTCAGAAAAGAACGTCCGCCTTTTTGCAGAGCATAAGGTATTGACCGAAGCTGAGATAAATTCAAGATACGAGATCAGACTGAGCAATTACAGCAAAATTATCCATATCGAAGCGCTTACCATGGTCGATATGGTAAAAAGAAGCTTTTTACCTGCTGTTAGCTCGTTCGAACACAAAATAAGCAAGACCATTATAGCAAAAAAGGATGCCCTGCCTCTGCTTAACTGCTCATACGAAGAGAAAACTCTCTGTGAGCTCTCCGAATTAAATTCTGCTATGTACGAATACGTTCTCAAGCTTGAAGAGCAGGTAGAACGTGCAGAAGAGATTTCCGATTGTCTTGAAAAAGCAAGATACTATAAAGATAACGTTCTTGACACAATGAATTCTCTTCGCACAACCGTTGACAAGCTTGAAGCAATTACGGCAGACGAATTCTGGCCCGTACCTACATATTCAGATCTTCTTTTCAGAGTTTAAATATGCATATAAAAACAGCACCGAGCGATCGGTGCTGTTTTGGCGTTCCCGAGGTGATTCGAACACCCGACCTACCGCTTAGGAGGCGGTTGCTCTATCCAGCTGAGCTACGGAAACATTTATTTTACATTATATTACCACAAATCTAATAAATAATCAAGTATATTAACAATTATATCTTGAAAAAAAAATTGATATAATGTATAATATGATAAGATATACCCAGATTTTTTCAAGTTTGCTTTGTACCGATATGAAAGGAGTTTGTGAAAACATGCTGAATAAAGTAAAAAGTTTTATAATTACTTTTTTTATATCACTTTTGATCTTCGGGTCAATAGCATATTTTATAGTTAATTTTGCCCTTGATACAATAATGCCTGCAACCAATACGCCAAATGACTTTGAAGGAACAGACAATTCTCAGCAAACTACCGATATTGAGCAGTCAACGGGCGATACAAATAACGAGGACACTAACGTATCTGATGATAAAATAAGCGGAACTACCTTCTCAGTTTTACTTGTCGGAACCGACCATCAGCCTTCCGTTTTTAACGATTACGATATAAAAGACGGAACGGTCGACGAAATGGGCTTCCCTGTAAACGAAAGAGAGATATCGGCCGATTTTATTATGCTTATGCAGGTAAATAAAGAGCTCGGGCAGTTTATATTTACACCTTTTTACGGCAATACACGTCTGACCGTCAACGGCTCTTCTGCATATCTTTCTGAAATATACGATACATACGGAATTAATTTTATGTGTGAGCAGGTCAGAGCTATGACCGGTCTTCCTATTGACTACTATGCAATAGTTTCAATAGACGGCATTGTTTCTCTAATCGACGATTTGGACGGAATTGAATATTCTGTTCCGGTTGATATGCACTATGAAGATCCCGAGCAGAATCTCTTGATAGATCTTAAGGCTGGCAAGAGGGTTCTCAGTGGCGAGGAAGTCATGCAGATGCTCAGATACAATTCATATGCATCAGACGACAGCATAAACAGAACGACGGTATCACTCGATTTTCTTAAGGCTTTGCTTACAAAATTCTCAGCCGAAAGCTTTATGAACAAGGCTGTAACGCTTTACAGTACTGTGATAAAAAGCGTTAATACCAATTTCTCAGCTGACGATCTTTTTAATAATATTGATCTTGTTTTCTCGTATCCCAACTACGAAAGCGTGACAGTTTCTTATCCCGGAAACTGGAGCACGGTAAGCGGAGTTCAATACTTCGTTCCGAATATCAATTCGGGAATAAAGACCTTCTCGGCATATAAAAATTTAGATTAATAATAAAATTAAACATATAACAGGAGAAAAACTATTATGAACAACACTGAAAAAACGATGGAAAAAATAGTAGCTCTTTGTAAAAACAGAGGTATTGTTTTCAGCGGATCAGAGATCTACGGCGGTCTTGCAAATACATGGGACTACGGACCTCTCGGCGTTGAGATCAAAAATAACGTTAAGCGCGCTTGGTGGAAGAAATTCGTTCAGGAATCTCCCTATAACGTAGGTCTTGACAGTGCTATACTCATGAACCCTGAGGTTTGGGTAGGATCAGGCCACGTTGTTAACTTTAACGACCCTCTCATTGACTGCAAGGCATGTAAAATGAGATACAGAGCGGACAAGCTTATCGAGGACTGGGCAAAGGAAAACAACGTTAGCGTATCTGTAGAAGGTATGTCAAACGATCAGCTTTCTGAATATATAATCAGCAACAACATCCCCTGCCCCTCTTGCGGAAAGGCTGATTTCACATCTATCAGAAAGTTCAATATGATGTTTAAAACCTTCCAGGGCGTTACCGAAGACTCTCAGGCTCAGATTTATCTCAGACCTGAAACCGCTCAGGGTATTTTCGTTAACTTTAAGAACGTAGCACGTTCCACACGTAAGAAGATCCCCTTCGGTGTTGCTCAGATAGGTAAATCCTTCAGAAATGAAATTACCCCCGGTAACTTCACGTTCAGAACACGTGAATTTGAACAGATGGAGCTTGAATTCTTCTGCAAGCCCGGAACAGACCTTGAATGGTTTGCATACTGGAAGGATTACTGTGCTCAGTTCCTTTATGACCTCGGCGTAAAGAAGGAAAATCTCAAGCTGAGAGATCACGAGCAGGAAGAGCTCAGCCACTATTCCAATGCTACAACGGACTTCGAATACCTCTTCCCGTTCGGCTGGGGCGAGCTTTGGGGTATTGCTGACAGAACAGACTTCGACCTTAAGGCTCACAGCGAGCACTCAGGCGAAACACTTGATTACTTTGATCCCGAAACAAACGAGCATTACACTCCTTACTGCATTGAGCCCTCTCTCGGTGCTGACCGTGTTGTTCTTGCTCTCCTCATTGAAGCTTACGACGAAGAAGAGATAGCCGAGGGCGACGTCAGAAACGTTCTCAGACTTCATCCCACGCTTGCACCCTTCAAGGCTGCTGTGCTTCCTCTTTCAAAGAAGCTCTCAGCAGAAGCTACAGAAGTCTTTACCGAGCTTGCTAAAGACTTTATGGTTGACTTTGATGAAACAGGCTCTATCGGTAAAAGATACCGCAGACAGGATGAGATCGGTACTCCTCTCTGCATAACCTACGACTTTGATACACTTGAAGACAAGTGTGTTACAGTTCGTGACAGAGATACCATGGAACAGGTAAGAATTCCGATAAGCGAGCTCAAGGCTTACATTACTGAAAAGATCAAATTCTAATATTTTAATTATAAAAAAGACGGAAGCTTAAAAGCTTCCGTCTTTTTTACCCTAAACTATAAATACAATGATTTCAGTTATTAATACCCTTTATATTGTTTATATCATTTAAAAATCTTATGCAGTTCAAATGACACATGTCATATTTCAAAGCTTCTGTAAAGTATTCGCGCGCTTTTGCATAATTTGCGTGGCCGAATGCTCCAAGACCCATTACGTAATAACAATGTGCCTTGTTTCTCTTATTCAGATCATCGTTATATATGCAAAAATCCGGAAGCGAAACTGCAAAATATTCAATTTTAACGTTATCAAATATATGCTTTTCGCCAAAGTCAGACAGTCTGTTAAAGCAAGCCTTAGCTTCGGTAACCTTACCCTCTTTAAGCTTTGCAAGACCTTTATACAATACCATATCTGCGGGTTGATCGTTATAATACATCATTCCTGCAACCTCGGTAGCACCAAGAGATGCTTTTTCATAACAAGCCGATGCAGCTAAAGTATCACCAAGCTTTTCGTTTACGATACCGAGATAATAGTATATATTATTATCTTTGCTACCTTCAAGCTTGCCTTCTCCGAGATTCTCGGGGAAAACAAGAGCCTTTTCGAGAAGTTCTTTAGCTTCAGCATAGTTTTCCTTTGCAATCTGCTGCTTTGCAAGTTCAACCAGGCAGACGATATACTGAGCCGTTATCTTTCCTTCTCCACCTTCCCATGGATGGAATCGGCGACCCATTATCAAGTCATACGCCTCATCGTATCTTCCGAGAAGATTATGTAAGGTAATATATTCAATAAAGAGATCGTCTCTGTCCTCGAATGTTTCACGGTATTTGTTATAGTTTTCAAGCCTTTTTTCAAAAGATACGTTAAACTTCTTGTAAAGCTGATCAAGCTCAAGGAAGACTCGTGAATCCGACGTATCAAGTGCAAACGCTTTTTCAAGTGCAGGAATCGATTTTTCGGGCTTGTTACACTTATTATAATACGCAAGTGCAAGATTTCTGTATGCTGTCGGGAAGGCTCCGTCTATTGAAACGGATTTTTCCCAAAGTGAAACTGCACGGTCATACTGAAGCTTATCGTAAACAAGATTTCCGAGATAGTAATATGCTTTTGCTCCGCGCGGATTCTTTGCTATTGCATATTCCAAAACAGCAATATCCTCAAGCTTATTCGGGAAACAGCATCCGGGATCGCAAGATTCAGCTTCTTTAAGTTTTGCAATAGACGTTCTGCTCTTGCCTGACTTGCTCAGATAATATGACTGATAGTAAAGCACAAGAGGTGTTTTATTATTGCAAAGTTCAAGAAGGTCTGCAGCTTCCTCGTAACAACCGCTGTCTGCATAATCTCTTGCAGTCTGTAAAAAGTTTTCGGGATAATCACGCATAAGAGAAAGCATTTCTGCTTTTGCTACAGCAGAATTTCTTCCCGACGCCTTGATTTTCTCGTTTAAAGACAGATAATCAAACGGGTCAATACAGAGATTATCTGAAATTGTCTTCTTAAGCTCAGCAGTCATTCCGAGCTTTCTCAAAATAATTGCTTTTAGAGCTCTTGCTTTAACGTTGTGTGAATTTTTCACAAGAGCCTTTGAGACAAGCTCGAGGGCATATTTAAAGTCACCGCGCATGGTATCAATCGCAGCAAGATAATAGAAAGACATCTCCTGCTGTTCGTTTGACCAGGTAGCCTTAAAGAAAGCATCATATGCCTGATCATATTTTTCCTGATACCACAGCGAAAGTCCAAGATTATAGTATGCTTCGCTGTCATACGGATTTCCGTTTTTCCATGTAAGACGCTTTATTGCGGCTCTGAAATGCTCTTCTGCCTTCTCATAATGTCCCCTTCTGAGAAGAAGCATACCGTATGCGTTATTTATGCGGATATCTCCGGGGTCTCTTTTGAGTCCTTCAAGATAGTAGGGATCCGGACGGTATGTTGCATGTCTGTACTGCTCTATATGAAGAGCGGTAAGATAAAGCTCTTCATTTGTTTTGATCTCCTCAGGCATAAGAGCAGCTTCTGCGGGAGAGGGCACATCTGTTATTTCGTGCTTGGGCAAAGGAATATAGCTTACAAGCTTTCTGCCGTCTTCACTGTATACCGATATTTCAAAGAGAGTTTCATCCTCTCCGGCATACTCAGGAAGTTTTGTTTCAAACACATTTATTGGAGAAAGAAGCGACTCAGCGCGGTAAACTTCCCTTCCGCTTCTCTTCAGTACTATTGATGCATTCTTATACTCAGACGTTGCATAAACGCATATATGTGCACCTTTATCGGTTATTTCAAAATTAAGAGACGCATCTATCGTTGCATTCTTAACCTGTCCAACAGCCTTATAAGGCATAAAATACTGTTTAAACTTCTTTTCTTCAAAAGGTTTAAGCCAGGAAAAATCGGGCTGGTTATCGGTATATACGCCTACCATAAGCTCAATATACGGTCCGTCCTCGTCGGTGAGGTTTCTATCCCAAGCCTGACCGAAGTCACCGCAGCCCCAGGTCCACTGCTTCTTTCCGGGCGATACGTGGTGGTCAGCAACGTGAAGAAGACCGGCGCCTACACCGTAGTCATATCCGCCAACAAAATCAAAATCTGATTTTTCTGCCATATACGACGTAGGAACGGGAATATTCTTATATCTCGAAATATCAACACCGTCGCTATAATCCTTTTTATAATATACTCCAGTTGCAATCGGGAATTTAGATACGTCTCTCTTACCATGGTCCATTACAGAATGAACGTCCGGAGGAAAGATCGACTGAGTGTTATCGTTTACGGCAACTGCAGGGTTTGCCCACCACAAAAATGTTTGAGGGAAGGCAGTTCTGTTATAAAGCTGACCCTCGATTTCAAGATAAGCCTTATCCTCGTACAACGTATATGACGCAATAGCTTTAGTACCGTACATAAGATCAACATCATTTATTTTAAGAGTAACGCTTCTCTTCTGCTCATCCTTAACAATCTTATAATCTGTAGGAGAGAATGTTGCAGGTCTGTGATGCTGAGGCCAATTTATTTCTATACCGCCCGATATCCAAGGTCCTGCAAGTCCGACAAGCGCAGGCTTAATAACCTTATTATAATAAATAAAGTCATAGCCGTTCGTTTTGTCATATGCTCTTTGGATTCTGCCTCCGAGCGAAGGCATTACCATAATTTTAATATAGTCATTTTCCAGGTAAACAACATCATATTCTTTGTCTGTTTTGATATCGCTTATTTTTTCTATTGTCGGATAAGGATAAAGCTTACCCGAACTGCCTTGATATACTCGGCTGTCTATGAATATAGGATTTTTATTTGGCTCTCCTACTTCGTATGTAGGTATGACTATCCTTTCTTCCCAAATGTTAATCATAAACCATTCTCCTTAAAACGATTAGTTTTGCTTTTATGTATATTATAATAACACCTTTTTTTCTATTTGTAATTCTTAAAAATTGATATTTTATTTCGATTTCTTGCTTTTTATCTTTTTGTAGAAACTATTTTTATTCAGATTACTATTGACTGATTTAAATTATGTGTTATAATAAAATCAATAGATATAACTGATTTTTCAGAATTTCTTTTAATCTGTCTTTTATCTATGATGGAGGTTATTATGATTTCTTGCGAAAAAAACGTTATTAATTCCTCACCAATATATATTCATACACCAAGCTCAATTGCGAAAAAAACTTTTATTTATCTTTTGCGTACGGGACATTTTTATTATGCTCCCGGATATTATCTTAAAAGATCGTCATTTGACAGTTATGAGATAATATACGTTGTAGACGGAATATTTGAAATTAACGTAGGTAACAGCTTTCAAAAATGCAAAAAAGGCGATCTGATTATTATTGACTGTTATAAACCGCATGAATATAAATCCACCGAAGGCTGCGAGACATATTGGGTACACTACGACGGTGTAATGGCAAGAGACTTATTTAACCTTATAACTACCGATATAAATAAAGTAATAAGGCTGAAGCACACTTATTCCATAGAGAAAAATATTCTTCGTATTTTTAATATGTTTCACGTTGAAAATGCTATAAAGGAACCGCTGATTTCAAACTATATTATAAATATCCTTACTGAACTCATAATGGATAATCAGACAAAAAGCAATTCAAAAAATCATGAAGCTATAGTTGAAGAAGCTATTTCCTATATAAACGAGAATCTCAACAAAAATCTTTCGGTTGAAGAAATTGCAGAAAGATTTTCATTCAGTCCATACTATTTTATACGGATTTTCAAAAAAGCAACCGGATTTACACTTCACGAATATATAAACGAATCAAGAATTAATACTGCTAAGTTTTATCTCAAAACCACAGATACTCCTATCAAGGAGATATGTTATAACGTCGGATTTTCCAGTGAAAGTAATTTTTGTACTGCTTTTAAAAAGCACACCGGAACAACTCCGAGAGAATACAGAACAACAGAGAAAAAATAAGAAAGGCAAATATTATGGGAATAATAAAAAAGGACGTAGGTATATTCAACAATACGAGAGTAAGTGAGTATACTTTTTCAAACGCAAAGCACACTGAGATTACCATAATTTCATTCGGAGCAACTGTAAAATCAATTAAAACACCCGATAGAAACGGAAATATAAAAAATATTCTTATGGGATTTGATAACTGGGAATCCTATGTAAACAATCATCTTTATTCAGGTGCTTCTGTTGCCCCCGTCTCCGGCAGAATCGCAAACGGTATAATAAAAATAGACGGTAAAGAATATCAATTATCTAAAAATGACGGTGAAAATATACTTCACGGCGGTTTTCAGAACGCTTCATTCTCAAATTGGGAGGAAGAAAGCATTACGGAGGATAGCTTGACGCTGAAAATTAAGCTTGCTGACGGACTTGACGGATTCCCGGGCAACAGAGAAGTTTTTGCAAGATTTACTCTGACCGAAGATAATGAATTCACAATGCAGTTCACCGGATATACAGATGCTCCCACCTATTTGGTTCTTACAAATCATAATTATATAAATTTAAGCGGTGATTTTACTACCTCTGCTCTGAAAATGTCCGCTCAGATCAATGCAGATAAATACGTTGCTAACGACGAGCATACTCTTGGAATATCCTTTGAGGACGTTAGCAAAACACCGTTTGATTTCAGAACTCTCACTACTTTCGAAGAAAATATAAATAAATATCCCGATGATCTTCAGATCAAGGAATCATTTGGATACGACCACCCGTTTGCAGTAAACGGCGAAGGAATGCGAAAAATGATTAGACTTGAGTCTGAAGAAACGGGACGAGTTCTTGAAATATCCTCAACAGCTCCTGCGGTTGTAATATACTCCGGCGGTTTTATCGGAAACGAAGACATTCTTCACGGCGGTGTAAGATCATCAGATTCATGTGCTATTGCCGTAGAGCCTCAGCAGTTCCCCAACTCTCCATATCTTGAAGGTGCTGAATATCTTATTACAGATAAAGATACTCCGTATTCCAATACAATAAAATACAAGTTCTCAACAATGTAAAAACAACCGTACGATTTAGGCGTTGTGTTCTGAATGACACAACGCCAACTCTATTCGTAGCGCTCACACAGTGAGCGCTTGCGAGTTAAATTGCTTCGCAGTGATATTCGGCTTTCGCCGAGTGGTATTCGCTACGCGAGTTTATCGGGCGAATAAAATAAAACTGCTCTGCCCGCAGAGCAATATCACTTTTGCAAAGCAAAAATATAACGCTGACGAAGTCAGCATATCACTAAAACCTATCAGGAAGAGCGCACATACTCGCCACAAGCTGGGTTATGCAAAATAAAACAACACACCGCCGAGAGCACCAAACGATCGCTCTCGGCGGCAAAATTTATATTACTAAATAAGCTCCTAACATCTGCTTCTCGTTATCCTTATCAAAGGTTAAATACCCTTGTCTAATAGCTTCTTCTAAAACCGCGCCACGCATGGAGAAGATATTTGCGCAAGCGTGATCAATCTGAAATTCATCCTCTTTCAAAAAGTCGGGGATCTCTTTATAAATCTGCTCACGGCAGAACAAATAGTGACAAGTCGCTATTTCCGTTGCTTTATGACGTAACGACTCAAAATGCTCCTTTATCTCGTCCGGCATCTTACGGGCTTTTTCCTTGCACATAACCATAATGGTAGGAATATAGCCGTCCTCCGATTTTTTGATATAACCATAGGACTCCAATCTTTTTAGAATGATACTGTCTATCTCTGTACTCTTACCCTCGGTAACCGCAACCATTGCTTGACCGTCTGAATAAGTCAAAACCGGTGGTGTACGCTTTTCAAGCCCGCAATATTTGTATCGGAATTGGCGGAACATAATTTCGGGTAAATCTTTTTCATTTGGATTTGATACACAACCGCTAAGACCCACAAAATCGGGCTCATCACCGTTATGGCTTTCCATACCAAGCAGATCCCATTCACCGCCATTAGGACGAATTGTGTGTCCCCACGGACCAATATTAGGGACATCTTTTGCATTCTTATTAAAAGGCTTGAGGGTGTCAAAATAAACATTATCGGCTTCGATCATTAGAAGTGCCCACTTCATATCCTCATAACTTTGATAACCCTCATGCCATTCGGGCGCGTTTTCGTTTGACCACTCAATATTATACTCCATTGTGTCAAAGACTGCCTTTGTAAGTTCCGGGGCAATACCACGCAGATGTGCGTAAATCTTTTCTTGCGCATCGGCACTAACAATGAAGAAATTTGTTTCATATTTGTTACCGCTTTTCTTCATTAACGTAGCATCAACAAGCGCAGAAAGTTCTTCTTCCATATATGGTAGCGCAACGCCAACCTCCATTGCCAATTCTTCTGACGTTGCCGGATTTCTGTAAGCTGCGAGCAAAATGTTTTTGCACAGTGAGCGTGAAATGTAATTCCACGGTTCATGATTTGCTCCATGAAGTCCGTTGTTAATAAAAGATATATTTTCGGGATTATAGCTTAATTTTCCAAATTCTCTTGCCATATTCATACCTTCCTTCAATATATTTCTTGCACGGTGAAGTCTTTGCTGAACCGCGCTTATCGAAATAGAAAGCGATGCTGCAATATCACGAACGCTCTTATTTTCTATGTAGTAGGCAACGACAATATTGCGATAATCACTCTTAATGAACGCCAGCTCTCGCCGAAGCAGAGCCATTTGCTCTGTATGTATCATTTCATCAAGGATATTTTCGCTTTCGTCCTCGATCTCATAATCGCCGATATCGGAACCGGTTACCGATTCGTTTCGATTATGCTTTTCCTTTGCCCATACCGAATAACGATTGCGCGCGATCTGCCATACCCATGCCGAAAAGTTCGTTGGTATTGTGCCTTTATTCAAAACCGTGATGATCTGTAGTGATATATCTTGCGTCAGATCTTCAGCTTCGATATGGCTACCCGTCTTTTTCAAGCAGAAGTAAAACAGCTTCTCCATATAGTTTTCGGCAAATTCGTTGATCAGCCGATCACGCATTTTGTTCGTTTCTTGCATTTTCTCGCCTCCTTTCTGAAAAGCTGTTGCTTTTCATACATATAGTGTGGTATTTTTCGATTTGCTGACAAGATTATTGAAAATATTATAACATAAATTTTTGAATCAGTATACAAAAAATTGTGTCCACAAATACAGTGCTTATCAATAAAGAAGACAGAGAACTTAAAAGCATTCTCTGTCTTCCTTTCTATAACAATAGGTAGCTCATTCTAAAAACTGTCCCTAAGAACACGCGCCATAATCGTACGGTTGTTTTTTAATCATTATCTTGCGCGCCTTCATTCATTCCGCAACACTTTTTATATTTCTTACCGCTTCCGCAGGGACACGGATCATTTCTGCCGACCTTTTCCTCGGCCTTTTTAACTACAGGCTTCTTTTTCTTTATGTCAGAATCATCACCGGCGTGAACCTCTCCCGTAACCTTGGCAACCTCTTCTCTCTTAATAACCTGAGGTCTCGGTACAGCTGAAAGAATAGCACGAACGGTGCTTTCTCTTATGTCTGATATCATTTCATCAAACATATCGGCACCCTCCAGTCTATATTCGTTTATAGGATTACGGTGTGCATATGCATGCAAGCCTATACTTCCCTTGAGATCGTCCATAGCATCAAGGTGATCGATCCATTTCGTATCAACAGTTTTGAGAAGGATAATTCTTTCTATCTCTCTCATCTGCTCTTCTCCGAAGAGATCTTCCTTTTCTTTATAAAGCTTCTGTGCTCTTTCAAGAAGAATATCGGATATCATTTCGGGTTCTATATCAGATAAGTCATCTTCACTGTATCTGAAATCATCCTCCTTGCAAAGAAGTCCGAAGAAATGATTTCTGAGCTCGTCAAATCTCCATTCCGATTTTTCTTCTCCGGATAGATAGGAAGCGACTGCACCCTTTACAGTTTCTTCGATCATACCCTTGATTTTGGGCTGAAGATCAACTCCGTCAAGTACGTCCTGTCTTTGCTTGTAGATAACGGTTCTCTGCTGATTCATAACGTCATCGTAGCTGAGTACGTTCTTACGTCTGTTGAAGTTCATTCCTTCAAGCTGTTTCTGTGCACTTTCTATGGAATTGGAAAGCAATCTTGCTTCGATAGGCTGATCGTCGGGCAAACCGAGTTTTTCAACCATACCGCCTATACGGTCACTTCCGAAAAGGCGCATAAGATCGTCATCAAGCGACAGGAAGAACTTGGATTCACCGGGGTCTCCCTGACGTCCGCTTCGTCCTCTGAGCTGGTTATCTATACGTCTGCTCTCGTGTCTTTCCGTGCCGAGAATATAGAGTCCTCCGCTGTCCTTTACCTGCTTTGCAAGAGGTTCTATCTCTGCTTTATATTTTGCAAACAGCTCTTTATAAACCTTACGAGCCTCAAGAACCTCCTCGGAAACGCTGACGGAGGATCCAACTGCAAGACCTATGACCTCATCCTCGTATCCCATTTTCTTCATTTCATTTTTTGCCATGAATTCGGGATTACCGCCAAGCATAATATCGGTACCTCTACCTGCCATATTGGTAGAAATCGTTACCTTACCTACCATTCCTGCCTGAGCAACTATCTCTGCTTCTTTTTCGTGGAATTTAGCGTTGAGAACGGTATGCTCTATTCCGTTCATTTTAAGAATACGGGAAAGTCTTTCAGATTTATCGACCGACACGGTACCGACAAGTATTGGCTGGCCTTTAGCGTGACAGGCTCTTATCTGCTCAACAATTGCATTCATCTTGCCGTTTTGATTCTTGTAAACAGCATCAGAATGGTCTATTCTGATCATCGGCATATTTGTAGGTATTACGACAACGTCAAGGTTGTATATCTCTCTGAACTCATTTTCTTCAGTGAGAGCAGTACCGGTCATACCCGAAAGCTTTTTATAAAGACGGAAGTAGTTCTGGAAGGTAATCGTTGCAAGAGTTTTTGATTCTTTTTCTATCTTTACGTGCTCTTTTGCTTCAATTGCCTGATGCAGACCGTCAGAATATCTTCTTCCGTACATAAGACGTCCGGTAAAGGAATCAACGATAATGACCTGTCCGTCCTTTATAACGTAATCATCATCGAGATGCATTATACCGTGAGCACGGATCGCCTGATTTATATGGTGCGAAAGCGTTGAGTTCTCGGGATCGGAAAGATTTTCAACGTGGAAAAATTCCTCTGCCTTTTTAATTCCCGAAGCTGTGAGCAAAGTTGATCTCGACTTCTCGTCTACTATATAGTCGGCATCGATATCATCACTCGATTCCTTGGAGTCGAGCTCCTTTATTCTATGCTCCTTAAGAGTGCATACAAACTTGTCGGCAAGATCGTACATCATTGTTGAATTTTCGCCTTCACCGGAAATAATGAGCGGTGTTCTCGATTCATCAATAAGTATTGAGTCTACCTCGTCAACGATACAGTATACGTGCCCTCTCTGTACCATATTTTCCTTATAAACGACCATGTTGTCACGGAGGTAGTCAAACCCGAATTCGTTATTCGTTCCGTAGGTTATATCACAAGCGTATGCCTTTTGCTTATCGGGTCTTGTCTGATCGTGACAGATAAGTCCGGTAGTGAGACCGAGAAATCCGTAGACTCTTCCCATCTCTTCACAGCCGAGTCGTGCAAGGTATTCGTTTACCGTTACTATATGGACACCGTTTCCGGTAAGTGCATTAAGATATGCAGGAAGGGTTGCAACAAGGGTCTTACCTTCACCGGTCTTCATTTCTGCTATTCTGCCCTGATGAAGAACAATACCGCCTATGAGCTGCACCTTAAAAGGACGCTTGCCGAGAACTCTGTCCGCAGCCTCTCTTACAAGAGCAAATGCATCCGGAAGAATATCATCAAGCGTTTCACCGCTCGCAAGTCTTTCCTTAAGATATGGAGTGGTATTTCTCAGTTCATCATCGGACATTTTAGAATATTTGTCAGCAAGTCCTTCTATTATGTCGACAGTTTTCATTATCTTTTTGATCTGTCTGTCGCTGTAACTGCCGATTATTTTATCAACTAAACTCATTTATCCTATTCCTTACCATATTTTTCTTTATTTTATCCTTTTAATAATATCACAGTAATCTGTCTTTTGCAAATATTTTTTGTAAACATTGCTCTTATTATTTATTAATCCTTGAAAAAACATATGGATCAATGTATAATAGATTTAATAAATACATAAACAAGGAAGATAACATGGCTGATATAAATATCGTTTTGGTTGAGCCCGAAATACCGCAAAATACGGGTAATATAGCAAGAACCTGTGCCGCAACGGGCGCCGCACTTCATCTTGTAAGACCGCTTGGGTTTGAAATTGATAATGCTAAGCTTAAACGTGCAGGTCTTGACTACTGGCACAAGCTCGAAATAACGTATTACGACAATCTCGATTCGTTCCTCGAAATAAACAAAGACGAAGAAATGTTTTTCTTCTCAACAAAATCGTGCCACGTATACTCTGAAATAACCTATCCTAAGCGTGTTTTTATAGTTTTCGGCAAGGAAACCAAGGGGTTACCCGAAGAGCTTCTGATCAATAATAAAGAGCGCTGCGTGCGCCTTCCGATGCGTGACGGTCTCAGAAGTCTTAATCTTTCAAACACAGTTGCAGTCGGAGTTTACGAGATATTCAGACAAAGAAATTTTGAAGGCCTACAGGAATTCGGCAGCTTGTTTATATGAAATACTATACAAATCAGTTTGATGTTGGCTCTGATTTTTCCGCTGTCGGAAACGGTAAGGTTCGAGCCTCAATAAAAGGTCCGGATATATGGACTCTCAGATCATATTATAAGGATTCACCCGTAATATCCTTATCAGTTGAGCAATTCTCCGCTTTGTATGCCGTATCGGAATTTATGGATTCTTCAAGTATACATATGACAAAAATATCAAGAGGAGTAGATCCTCTTGGAAATACAGAATATTCCGAAGCTGCATACGATGCACTTTTGTACGATTATCCCCTACCCGAAAGAAACGTTTTCATCAGAAGCTTTTACACCTTGAAGAAGGTATCCTTTAAGCTTACGGTCACGTCGGACGCCGAAGCATTTCATTATCCTAAATATAAGGTCGATTCGGTGCAAAGAAACTGCATTATGATATCAAATAATGATATCAGACTGTATATAATGCTGTGCGGGAGCTGTGATTATATTGAGGCAACCCGAACTATTGAGCTTAATCGAGGATACGGAAGCCTGATATTTTCATTCGGTCCTCCCGATATAGCACTGCGTCAGCTAACTAATTGTGTCTCGGATATCAGTACGTTCGCTATTTATCCTTCGGAAATCAGAAGTGCTTTGATCAGAGATACCAAAGAGTATTATCAAGAGATTTTCAGGAAAATAAAAGATAAGTATTACAATACCGAGCTATACACAATAGCTCTTTCATGTGCTCAGTCGTTAACTGCTCTGCAATCTCCTTTTGGCTGTATAGCTTCAGATTTTTCAAGTGATATCTGTGATGCACGAACACAGTATATTTCTGCGCTAGCATTAAAGGAATTAGGTTTGAATCATCAGCTCAGAAGAATCTGCGAATTTTATTACGACGTATATCAAAGAGATAATAAAATATCTTATGCTTATAATTCAGACGGCACTGTATCAAATATATTAAGTTGCGATAAAAGCTCGTATTATCTTTCTTACGTAATGTTAACTGTATTAACGTATCTCGAAAGCACCGGATACGCAGAGAAAGAAAAATACAAGGAACTGCTGTATTATTCTGCCAAGGCTATGACTTTAGATATGAATTCCTTTTCTCTTTCCTTTTACGGTCTTGAGGACGAGTTCAGATACGATATCTTTCATAAAGGCATAACCGCACAAGGAAGCATTGTTTCCGATCTTCTTTATATAGATGCAATCAGCAGATTGACAACCGTTTACAGTGATATCCCAAAGGATATAACCGATGCATATCTGTTGTCAAGAAAAAGCTTCAGAAAGCATTATACTTCAAATCAAACTATCTATCACAATTATCCGTTAAGAGAGGCATCCGTCAGACATCCGAGATTCAGACACGCTTACTGTGATTATTGCGATATCTCAAACAAAATATCTCTTAAAGAACGCAATAATGCAAATTTTTACTGTTGTCCGAGCTGTCTTACACGCAAGGATATACCGTATGATATCACCCAAAGATACGTCAGCTTAAAATCTGTATGTCTTGCTGTTTTGCTTAATTTCGGAGCATATTCTTCCGAGGAAGAGGCCTTCTTCCTTGAAAAATATTTATCAGAATACTCAAACGAGCTCTTCGTTTGCTCATATAATAACTGCGATATGTTATTTTCTTCCGATCTTGCTCTTTTGCTGTTAGCTCTTGAGAAGACCTCAGATCCAAAGAAGATATATCAACGCATACTTGAGCTTATCAGCAGAGACGGTTTCGTGCCTCATTACACAAGAGGAAACAAAACGGTTGAGTCAGGATGGACTTGTGCCGATCAGGCTCTGATATTCTCTGCTCTCACTTACGTAAAACAGAAAAGAGGTTATTAAAGTTTCTTTAGACTTCCAAAAATATCACATTCTCATTCTATGTCCTGTTATTCTTATAATAAACATAATATAATTTCTACAAGGAGATGATGATATGGACCAAGAAAAAATTGGAAGATTTATTGCGAATTGCAGAAAAGAATGTAATTTAACCCAAGAACAAGTTGCCGAAAAATTAGGGGTTAGCAATAAAACGGTATCTCGCTGGGAAAACGGAAAAAATTTTCCAGATGTGTCATTGCTACAACCTTTGTGTGAATTACTTAATATATCTGTCAATGAGCTATTATTAGGCGAAAAAATACCAGAAGATAATTACCGCAAAAAAGTTGAAGAAAACACTATTCGCATTTTAGAAGAGTGCCGTTTCTCTCTTGAAAGCGGTCGATATTTTACAAATACCGAGGAAACAATCAATTTAAGTTTTTTCGGTATTGTAGCAATGGTATTTATAATTTTAAAATTGACAGGCACAATAACTTGGCCTTGGTTATGGGTTTTATCGCCTTTGTGGATAGGTTTGATTATATGCGCCATTATAGTTGCCGTTGTACTTATCATTATGAAAATCGTTATTAAAAATAAGAACGGGAAAAAACATATCTGGAAAATGCCTAAAATTAAAATCAAATTTTTATGAGAATCGTATATTAAAAAAGTCTACAAAAAAACTGCTCACACTTTAATAGGTGTAAGCAGTTTTATTTTTTTCAGGCTCTGATATTCTCTGTCTCGCTTACGTAAAACAAAAAAGGTTATTAAGACTTGCAAAAAGAACGAAACTATGTTATAGTATATAAAAATATTACTGCCACCGGGTAGAATAATGCTTAAGCATTCGTTTCACATCGTTAGGTCTTAGAAGATGTGATATCGGATGCTTTTTTTACGGAGCGATTTTATTATGATTTTTAGATCCGCAAATGATTACTTTACAAAAACAGAAAAGGCTCTCTGGTTCTGTTCAGCCATACTTACAGTACTGGCATTTTGTATATTTGACAGAGAAAATTATTTAAACCTGATTGCATCTCTTGTGGGGATAACTTCTTTGATATTTAATGCAAAAGGAAATCCCATAGGTCAGGTATTAATGGTTATATTCAGTATTTTATACGGTATTATTTCCTTCTTCTTCAATTATTATGGAGAAATGATCACGTATATCGGTATGACTCTTCCTATGTCAATTATAGCTCTTGTATCATGGCTTAGAAATCCTTACAACGGAAACAGATCTGAGGTAAAAGTGAGTCAGCTTAAAAAATATGATATATTTTTGATGACAGTTTTAACCATAGCAGTAACGTTTGTATTCTATTTTATTTTAAAAAATTTAAATACAGCAAATATCATTCCGAGTACCGTATCGGTAACAACAAGCTTTGCAGCAGTCTATCTTACCTTCAAAAGAAGTCCATACTATGCCGTTGCATATGCTTTAAACGATATAGTTCTTATAATATTATGGATTCTGGCAAGTATAAAGGATACAAGGTATATTTCCGTCATTGTCTGTTTCGTAGCTTTTTTGGTAAACGATCTGTACGGATTTGTCAGCTGGAAAAGAATGGAGATACGCCAAGGGTCAAATACAGAAAAAATAAGATAAAAATATCGAAAAAATATGACAATTCTATTGACGAAAGATAAAAAGTGTGATAAAATTAAAAGTCGTGTTAGGTGACTTATTTTCCGTCAGTGTACGGTCCAAAAAGGAGAGAAAAAAATTATGAGTCGTACGATTGGTACAGTATCCCGAGGGGTCAGAGCCCCCATCATTCGTAACGGGGATAACCTCGTTGAAATCGTAACAAATTCCGTTCTCGATGTATCTGCAGACGAAGGCTTTGCTATCCGTGACAGAGACGTTGTTGCAATGACAGAAGCCATAGTTGCACGTGCTCAGGGTAACTACGCTTCCGTTGATAATATTGCAGACGACGTTCGTGCAAAATTCGGCGGAGAAACCGTTGGAGTTATCTTCCCCATTCTCAGCCGTAACCGTTTTGCAATTTGTCTGCGCGGTATTGCTAAGGGAGCGAAGAAAATAGTTCTTATGCTCTCCTA
The DNA here is from genome assembly GCA_045535815.1 of Eubacteriales bacterium. GTDB lineage: Bacteria > Bacillota > Clostridia > Oscillospirales > CAG-272 > JAZSMJ01. The sequence continues at coordinate 20,788 of JAZSMJ010000051.1, read as the reverse complement.
TCCTTCAGATGAGGTTGGAAACCATCTCATAAGCATCGATGCACTTGATGAAAAGGGCGTTGATCCTTACAAGGACGTTCTCTCTCTTGAAAAATACCGTGAGCTTTTCGGTTATGAAAAGCATCATTTCACCGGTGTTGACTACGTTGAATATTATGAGACACTTATCAAGGAATCGGGCGCTGAGGTTGAAATAATCTTTGCAAATAATCCGAGAGCAATCCTTGGATACACCAAGAACGATCTCTGATGCGATATACACACAAGAGCAAGAACAAAGAGAATTCTTAAGGCTGCGGGTGCCGATATCGTTCTCGGACTTGATGAGATTCTTAACGCTCCCGTAAACGGCAGCGGATATAACGAAAACTACGGTCTGCTTGGCTCCAACAAGTCAACCGAAGATCAGGTAAAGCTCTTCCCCAGAGATTGTCAGGAGCTCGTTGAAGAAATTCAGAAATCACTCCTTGAAAAGACAGGAAAGCACGTTGAAGTAATGGTTTACGGAGACGGAGCATTCAAGGATCCCGTTGGAAAGATATGGGAGCTTGCAGACCCGGTTGTTTCTCCTGCTTACACGTCCGGTCTTGAGGGCACGCCTAATGAGCTCAAGCTCAAATATCTTGCAGATAATGACTTTGCAGCTCTTTCCGGAGATGCACTTAAAGATGCAATCAAGAAGAAGATTCAGGAAAAGGACGGTAACCTCGTAGGTCAGATGGTTTCTGAAGGAACAACTCCCAGACGTCTCACCGACCTTATCGGTTCTCTTTGCGATCTTACATCCGGATCCGGCGATAAGGGTACGCCTATCGTTTATATCCAGGGTTACTTCGATAACTACACAACAGAATAATCTACCATAAGACAAAAGCTCTCAACTCAAGTGTTGAGAGCTTCTTTTATTTAATAGAATCATCAAATGCTTTATATAGCAGTTCGGAAAGCCTCTTCATTCTTTTTTCGTCAACCTTAATCACCTGTCTGTCATATGTTACAAGTCCGTTTATCTCATCCTCAACGTCGCTTACCTGAGTAAGAACTGTTGCGCACAGACCTTTTTTTATCATAGGAATGATCTCGTTAGTATAGAGATTTTCTATTCCGCTCATAAGCTCGCCCTTATTCTTAAAGGATTTATAACCGTATTCTTTATTCAAATTAAAGCAATGTTCCTCTATCGGAAGTGAATATCCTCCGAACTCGGAAAGGACCAAAGGCATATTCGGATCAACTTTCAAATCGATTTTTTTGAAATATACGTGTTCACTTTGAACGTCGCTCTTGCTTTCGGTAAACCATCCGGACGTTGCATCCCATATTCGTGTTGAATCGTATGACTTCATTTCCGAATATATTCTGTCTGCATCGTACTGTCCCCAGCCCTCGTTGAAAATGGTGTAGTAGCATACGCTAGGATGATTGTAAAGAAGAGTAGCAGTTTCTCTTATGCTGTTTTCAAACAGCTCTTTTCTTTTTTTGCTTGCTTTGTGAGATATACCTCTTTTAAGACCAACAGTAGGCAAAGCCGTATCTAACATAAAGTTGTATTTACCGCTGTTGACCATATCCTGAAAGACTATCATACCGTATTTGTCACAGTAATAGTAAAAAAGCTCCGGCTCTATTTTTATATGCTTTCTAAGGGTATTAAAACCGAGCCTTTTCATTGTCAGAATATCATAAATATAGCCCCTCGGTGTTGCCGGAGTGTATATTCCATCACTGAAATAGCCCTGATCGAGTATGCCGTGAAAGAAGTACGGTTTATTATTCAGGCATATATAGCTTTTGTTATTTTCGCTTTTTATATCTACACGTCTGAGTGCAAAGTACGACTCAATATGATCATCACCGCAATCAATAGAAAACTCGTAAAGAAAAGGATGCTCCGGAGACCAAAGCTGTGGTGTGTCAATTTTTATCGTAACAGAATCTCCCAAATAAGAATACTCGGAATCAATTCCATTTATTTTTATCTTTTTTTCTTTATTACCGCCAACAGTATCTATCGTAACACTGTCAAGTGTTGGCTTTATTTTTATAGAGCTTATATAGCTATCCGGAACACTCTCAAGCCAAACGGGTTGCCATATACCGCTTATGGGAGTATACCACATACCACCCCTGTTTTTTCTCTGTTTACCGTAAGGAATATCGGTATCAAGCGTATCGGTTACCTCAACGGATATTGAATTTATACCCTCTTTAACGTATTCCGTTACATCAAAGGAAAAAGGAATATATCCACCCGTATGCTCCCCAACCTTTTTTCCGTTTATATAAACGAGAGCAATTTGATCGACCGCACCGAAATGAAGTATAACCTTATCTCTGATAAAAGAGCTTTCAATTACGAACTCTTTTTTATATACAAAATATTCAAGCTTTGACGCATCAGCTTCTATTCCCGATATTCTCGACTGTGGCGGAAAAGGAACTTTTATAATGCCGAGATTTTCAGATCCTGCAAATAAAGTCCATTCACCGCAAAGGCTGAAAAAAGAATCCCTCTTCATTTGAGGTCTCGGATATTCATCCCAGCTATGCTCATTATCGCTTTCAAATGGGGTATACAGACTGCAAAAAGACTGTTTGTTTTTTTCTGACTTCATCTATAGTTACCTCTCTTGCGGTACAGCGTAAATGTTGATATCCCATGCAGGAACGTATCTGAATCTTCTGAGATACAGCTTGTATCCAGGCAGTATTTCTTTGATTTTCAATATAAGCTTAAACAGATCGTCACTTCTGTGATACGCAGAAACTAAAAGAAGAGGACGGTGCTTTCTTATTGATTCAACAGACCCCATTAAAGCCTCGTATTCTGAACCCTCAACGTCATACTTGATGAAATCGACCTTATCACCGTTCAAAACATTATCAAGAGTATCGGTCTCAATCTCTACTGTTTTGACAGATGATCCAAGAGATATTCCGCAAACGTTTTTTTCAGCCTTTGAGGAACCTCTGCCAAGACCTACGGAAAACTCTGATATTCCCTTTTCATTCCATGCGCATACGTTGTGTATATTATATTCTATACCCGATACGGAGCTTAATTCTTCCATACGTCTTGATAGTTTGTTGATATTCTTCCTATCTGGCTCTACTGCAGTAATTCTTTTTAAATTCGGAAAAACACTCGAGTAATACGTCGCAGTATCGCCCGTATATGCTCCAAGATCAGCAAATGATTCAATGCTTTCTATGAGATCATTACCCAAAACGTTAAATATTTCGCCTACATCACACTCGCTTGCGATCAAATGATTGAGTTTTCCGCTAAGCTTATATTTTATGATCTCATCAAACACTTCGAGAGATCTGTCATCCGATAAATAACCTCTTGCAATATCAAAGCTGTCTTTATTAGCTTTATAAAACTCTGAATCAAATACTATATCTCCTGCAACCGGAACGTCCGGTATATAAAGCTCACGTTCTGAAGCTATTCTGTAAATATTTTCAAGAACGTCGGGAAGTGACGTTGCAAAGGATACCAGAACGATAAAGTCATCGTATTTTTCACAAATCTCACTATAGCTCAGTACCTTTTTCCCTCTGAAGCTGTGTCCTCTTACAAATCCGTCACTTGCAAAAAAATCAGAAACCTCTATTCCGTGCATTGCTAAAACGGCGCAGATCTTATCTGCACCGTTTCCCATACCATACATCACTATTATTTTGTCAGCTTCAGCAAGGTATCTCCAAAGATCCATCATTAATTTAATCTCCCAAAAAGCTTTTAACGTTATTATAGAATATATCGCATCTTTGTTGCTCGGTAAAATCAAGCTTCATAAAAAGATCTATGTAATCCTTAAGCTTATATACAGGATAATCGGTGCCGAACATAACACGGTCAAATCCGCATTGCTCGGTAAGCTTTTCCGCATCTGATACAGTCAATGCCCAGAGTGCGCTTGAATTATCATACCATACGTTCGGTCTGCCGTGCAGACACTTTGCCTCATCCCACGCCTTATATCCGCCAAGGTGCGCTGCGACAACCTCAAGAGACGGAAATCTGTCAAGAAGCTTTGAAAGCTTTTTGGGCTCCGAATATCTGTATTCTTCCCTTTCGTCTCCCATATGAAGAAACAGAGGCATTCTGCCCTCTATTATTTCGCAAAGCTCATACATCTTAACGCTTTCAAGATCGAAGCGCTGTATATCCGGGTGAATCTTTATGCCTTTAAGACCTAATGAAAGAATACGCTCTGCTTCTCCCTCAAAATCAGGATAGTCCTGATGTATTCCTCCAAAGCCGTAAGTTTCAAATCCTGCAAAGCGAGATCTTTTTACAGACTCTGCCATTATATCGTTCACCTTCTGAACCTGGTGAGCGTTGGTGGCAACTGCCAGAAAAATAAATCCGTTTACACCTATTTCTTTTGCTTCGGATTCGATTCCGTTTTCCGTGCCGTTTCCGTTTATTTTAAACCTATAAAACTCTCCGAGATTCTTTGCTGCTTTATCTGCAATAGCCTCCGGATAAATATGTGTGTGTGAATCAATTATCTTATACATCGCTTGCTATTCTTTTATCCTTGTTTTTAATAACTCCAAATTACCTTTTGTGTTTCTGGCGTGACTGCTAAACTTAATTTTACTTAACCAAACACGCCGCTACTTTTTAATTCTCATCAAGTAATGTGTTTCGTCTTCATCTGCTATATATGCACCATTTTTGAGAATTGCTTTAAAAGACGGGGTATTGCTTTTCAATACACGCAAATATATTTCTTTCTCCGGAACAATGCTTCTTGCTAATTCCAAAGTTAAAGCCAAACCCTTTGTTCCGTAGCCCTTACCCCTATAATCCTTTTTAATGCTATATCCAATATGACCGGCACCTGTTTTCAATGCATCTGTCAAATAATGTCTGATTCTATATTCGCCAATGAGTGTATCATCATCCCATAAATAATAAAATGTTTCCGGCACAAACCAATCGGGCATATTAATTGGATTCTCGTGCATCATCAATTCAGGTAATACCGTGTTTTTATATTCATCGAAGGATATTCCCTCGTATTGATTCGTTAACCCATTTTCGTCTTTCGGCAATGCGGTAACATATTTCCATTGTTCTACTATATCTTCATAGTTCATTTTTCTCAGTTCTAACATGCCAGGATACTTTCCTTCCCATACATTCCCATAAATTCCAGTTTATCGTTCTTTTCATATCTGTCAATAACCGGGAACACAAAGCCGAATTGGGCCTTTAATTATATATTTTATCAGAATATTCTTGTTTTTTCAAGTATATTATTTATATTTTAGATTTTTCACGTGTTAAAAATATTGAAGCAAAAAGATATACGCACATTAAGAAAAGAGAAAAATTATAAGAGGTATAGATAAGAGCCCATACTGCCCATATCCAGAGTATAACGATTGATATAAACGATGCTCCCCTTAATATTTTTGCTCCCTTTACGTAGCCGACTGTGATGCACAAAAAGCATTCAAGAGCTCTACCGCCGTCGAGCGATTGCACGGGCATGAGATTCAATATTATCAAAACTATGTTGCAAAGACAGAAAAATGATGCATATGGTAAATGCTCTGAAAAGAAATAGGATATTACGGCGCCAAGTATATTAGCAACTGCACCGGATAAATAGACTATAGCTTCTTTTCCGTAAGAAAGATATCTTCCGTCGGTTTTTATATCCGCACCAAAGGGATATACCGTTATTTCAAGTATTTGCGCTCCGCATAGCTTTATTGCAACGATATGACCTATTTCATGAAGGCAGGCTGCTAAAAGCGTTATAACGGTGTAAACTGACGAATCACATATAAACAGCAGGACAATAAACAGTACTGAAGAAAATTTTATATGTATTCTTGTACGCATATAACGCATATTACGCAAGATAATCCTCCGGATCAACTGCAACGCCGTCTATTCTTACTTCAAAATGAAGATGCGTTGCCGTTGATCTTCCTGTATTACCTGCCTTAGCGATAACGTCTCCGCAAGAAACCTCATCGCCCTCGCTTACGTGTATTTTTTCGCAATGAGCGTATAACGTTTGCATATCGTCACTATGTCTTATTATCAGATAATTACCGTAACTTGAATTATAATCAACCCGTTCGACTGTGCCGTCAAGATATGACTTTATGCTTGTACTTTCAGATGCCGAAATATCAATTCCCTTGTGATACTCTATCACACCGCTTCCAAAGGGGTCTTCTCTATCGGCAAAGCGTGAGGTTATGTTGCCGACAAGAGGCACAGCATACTGATATTTAGTTTGCTTGATTGCTTCAACTGCTTCACCGTATATATAATCGTCAATCGGAGCAACGTTTTCACCCGGCAGTAATGACTCTGAGTCGGTCATAGACGATATTCGTGAATCAGTCAGCTGAAAACTCGATGATTCCGTATTATTCACTATATCAGCAAGCCTTCCGTACGGCGACATTCCAAGCCGTACTGCAGCAAACACAGCTATAATTGAAATGAGCACGGCAGATGGGTCTGCTTTTCTCTTTTTTACATTATCTTTATATCTTCTTTTCTTATGTGATGCACCGTTTATCGGAATATTACTGTATTCTACCCTCATATTATCCTCCGAACATAATTTATCTTATATATAAATATGTTCTCAAGCGGATAATATAGAACAAATAAGGTATAGCTTGATCAAAATTGATCAAGCTATACCTTTTAAACGATATTAACCTACAAATTCTCTGTATATTGATCTCATAGCCGTCTCGAGATCTCTTTCATCAACACCGACTATAACGTTAAGCTCACTTGAGCCCTGGTCTATCATTCGTATGTTGATATCTGCACGGGCAATGGCCGTAAGTATCTTTGCAGAAGTACCCTTTGCATTTACCATTCCACGACCAACGACTGCAATCAGCGCAAGGTTATCTTCGATGGTAATACTCTCGGGCTCAACAGCACGGCATATGCCCTGAAGAACGCTTTCCTTTTTCTCCTTAAGATCGGCAGAATTGATAACGACGCTCATCGTATCGATTCCGGAAGGAAGATGCTCAAATGCGATCTGATTGTTTTCAATAACCTCAAGAACTCTTCTTCCGAAGCCAAGCTCGGAATTCATCATATCCTTTTCAACGGTAAGAACGGAAAAGCCGGGTTTACCTGCAATACCGGTTATAACGTTATCGCTCGTTCCGGACTGAGATACTATCATAGTTCCGGGAGCTGAAGGATCGTTCGTATTCTTTATATTTATCGGAATACCTGCAAATCTTACAGGAAAGATAGAATCCTCGTGAAGAACGGTTGCACCCATATATGAAAGCTCTCTGAGTTCTCTGTAGGTTATTGTGTTGATCGTTTTGGGATTGTCTACTACTCTCGGGTCTGCCATAAGGAAGCCCGAAACGTCAGTCCAGTTTTCATATAAATCGGCATTGCATGCTCTTGCAACTATAGAGCCGGTTATATCAGATCCGCCTCTTGAAAACGTCTTTATAGTATCGTTAGGCATAGAGCCGTAAAATCCGGGAACTACGGCGTACTTATGCTTTTTGAAGCATTCGCTCATTACAGCATTTGTTCTCTCGCTGTCAAGTGTGCCGTTTTCTTTAAAGAATACAACGTCTGCGGTATCGATAAAATCAAATCCGAGATAATTAGCAAGGATCTTACCGTTAAGGTATTCGCCTCGGCTTGCTGCATAGTCTCTTCCTGCTTTATGTATAAAAGCATTCTTTATTGCTGTAAAATCCTTCTCAAGAGAGAAATCAAGCTCAAGGCCTTCAATAATCTCACCGTAACGCTTGGTTATTTCATCAAATTTAGCATCTATGTTTTCGCCTCTGATTGCACTTTCGTAGCAATCGTAAAGCATATCGGTAACTTTTTTGTCATCCTTAAAACGCTTACCGGGAGCTGAAGGAACAACGTATCTGCGAGTATCCTCAGCTTTAATTATTTCTGCAACCTTTTTAAATTGCACCGCGTCAGCCAGTGAGCTTCCACCAAATTTAACTGCCTTAATCATACAAAAAGATTACTCCTTAATATAAAATACCACTATATAATTATATGTGTATTGAGCTTTATTGTCAAGGAATCTTTTAAATTTCGGCATTTTATGCATTTTCATCATCGCTTTTTTACTTTAGTTAGGTAAAACGGCAAAAGAATTTTATGAAAGTCACGATAAAACCAAATCATATAACATTCCGTCTCTTTTTCTGTGATGTAATTCCGACTGCAATATGGTATAATAACAACAATAAAAATTTTAAATAATATGTGAGATTTTGAATCTAAAGTTGTGTATATAGGTAAAAGGTAATAAAAAAGGAGTGATTGTATTGGATGATGCAACAATAGTACAATTATACTGGAGTAGAGATGAGCAGGCTATTCCAACTACAGCCGATAAATACGGAAGCTACTGTAATTCAATTGCAAAAAACATACTGGGTAACCACGAAGATGCTGAGGAATGTGTAAATGATACATATTTGCAAGCGTGGAACTCTATGCCACCGCACAAACCAAGCATTCTGTCAACGTTTCTCGGAAAGATTACCAGAAACCTGTCGCTTAACAGATACAAGTATAAAACTGCTGACAAACGAGGTGGGGGAGAGTTGCCTGCTGTTCTCGATGAACTGTCTGATTTGGTATCAGGAAACGACGGTGTAGAGCAAGCGCTTAACACCAAAGAACTAATAAATGCCATTGATGCTTTTTTGGATATCATTCCTCCGAAAAAAAGAAGCATCTTTATTTGCAGATATTGGTACACTGATAGTATTTCAGAAATTGCAGCACTGCACGGTATGACAGAAGGAGCTGTGACAATGACTCTCAATCGATTGCGTTTAAAACTACACCACTACCTTTTAGAAAGGGGATTTGAATTATGACAAGTGAGAAACTATATGAAATCATTTGTGATATAAGTGAGAAGCATATAAGAGAAGCAAAAACATATCAAAAAAATAATATATCTGTATGGCTTAAATTGGCATCTATTGCAGCTTGTTTTTTAATTGTAATAACGGCTGTAATTTCACTGCCTATGTTAATAAGATATGACAACATATCCATACCACAATCTGATAAGGTACCGCCACCTAGCACAGAAATTGACCCGCCGACAAATAGTGAAGAAGAAGTGCCGGATAATATTGAAAGTGAATTGAAATATGAAAAGGGATACTTCTACAACATTGACAAAGGTATCTTTTCGACATACATTGGCGGTAAAGTAATCACCGAGGATAAAATCGGTGATAAGCTTGCTGATGTTTCTGTAACAGCAGGTTGGAAGGATAATAAAAATGAATGGTCTTCTACTGAAAAGTTACGCGGAGAGGTTTATTCTATCACGAACATATCAAACGATATAGCTGTTGCTTTGAAGTTCATTGATAAAGGTGAAGCAATAACTACAACACATTATTATGTGATTATGAATCCTTGTGCTGATTTAACCGTAGTTGAAGATTATATTATAGAACCGTTAACCCCGAACAATCCGGGAGATGAAATGGCAGTAGAAATTCCAGAATAATTGATAAAAATATACTGAAGGCTCCGTCCGATAAGGTCGGAGCTTCGTTTTATTACGTATGCTCAAAAAATACAGATTACTCTTATCCTGTTCTCTTTTATTACCTTCTTTCTGATAACGAAATATCTGCCGACAGAAATATGATACGCCCCATCTTTATATTCTATAGGCTTTAAGAAGATAGTTTTAATGGAAATCGGTCTTATGACTATCGGCACCGAATCTGTATCTTTTGCAGTTTTCAAAAGTAAGTATTCGGTCCTTGCAAAAATAAAGGTTACAGAGTTTATCTTAAATATGTCATCATATAGCTTTATTTTGTCGCTATGGCTTTTCCTTTCATTTATACACATTACAATAACGTAAGGCACGATAAACAATGGTATCAAACCTAAAAAGACAAGCACTGAAAAAACATAAACAGCGCTTGTCTCGATTATTGCAACTATAATTGTAGTCCACTTTATTATTTTTGAAAACAGTATTCCCCGTCTGATATAACTCCAGCCTTTCTTTATAAAAGCTATCCATCTTCCTTTTGATACAAGGTATGATATTGCGGAGCTATATTTCAGAATTTCAGGATCCAAAATCATTCACCTTCAAATAATTTTATATTCCTGAGTATTGTTTCCCTGCCTCGCCATGAATATGCTCTTTTAGCAAAATCAGCGTCAGACATAGAGAGAATATCATCCTCTTTCAGATTATATATCTTGTTTCGCTTAAAATACTTAATTTCAGAAAAGCTTATATCTTTATTCAAAGGGCAAATTTTTTGACACACGTCACAGCCCCAGACTGTATTATTTTTTATAATGACAGATTTGTCATTATCCGAAAGGTCTCCCTTTTTCTGAGTTATAGCAGATAAACATTCATCGGGAGAAGGACAGCTTTTCTTGCAGAGTCCACAGTGAAGACAGCCTTTTACATCAAACGCAGGAGCATATACCTCCATATCGGTAATTATCTCACCAATAAATACATACGAGCCGTAATTTTTGTTAATTATAAGTCCGTTATCTCCGATTATGCCAAGTCCCGCTTTAGCCGCTGCCTTTCTTTCGTCAATAGGCGAATGATCGGAAAACCCTTTGAAGGAAAATACGGGGTATTTCTCCTTCAGAGTATGGCAAACCTTATCAAAAAAGCTCTCAAAGAACAAATGATAGTCTTCGGATACAGCATAAAGCGAAATATTAACGTTTGCAGGCGCATCTTCCGTTTTATAAGGTGCAAGCATCATTATTGCACTTTGGGGATTGAAGCCTATTTTTTCGGGCGATACGAGATACGGCTTTTTTACCTCAAGCTCATCAAATTTTATAAAACCGATATCGAAAGTTCCATATTCCTGAATTATAGCTTTAATTTCTCTTATGCGCTCTTCCATCCTATCACCGCCTTTCAGTTCAATTCATTATATCACTATTTATTAAATAATACAAGATACATCATATACAGTCTCCTTGACAAAAGATACCAAATTTATTATAATAATATAAGACACAATATATTGTGGTTTTATATCGGATTATCAACGTAAAAGACTTAAATCTTGAAAGGATTTTTATAGATGGCTAAAAAGAAAGAGGCATACGGCAATCAAAGCATCTCTTCCCTCAAGGGTGCGGACAGAGTCAGAAAACGCCCGGGCGTTATATTCGGCTCAGACGGACTTGAGGGCTGTGAGCACTCCGTTTTTGAAATACTTTCAAACTCCGTTGACGAGGCAAAGGAAGGCTACGGCAGTGTTATCAACGTAACCGCATTCAAGGATCACTCAATAGAGATAGAGGACTCAGGACGTGGCGTTCCGCTTGACTATAATGAAAAAGAGGGGCGCTATAACTGGGAGCTTGTATTTTGCGAGCTTTATGCAGGCGGTAAATACGATAACAACAGCGGATCGGCATACGAATTTTCACTCGGTCTTAACGGTCTGGGTGCCTGCGCTACACAGTACTCATCCGAATATATGCAGGTTAAGGCATACGACGGCACTTATGCGTATGAGATCAACTTCAAAAAAGGAGAGCCCGACGGATCGCTCACAAAGCGTCCTATCGAGCGCAGAGAAAAAAAGACCGGAACAATCATAAGATGGAAGCCTGATCTTGAAGTTTTTACCGACATAAACATCCCCAAGGAATACTATCTTGAGATGCTCAGAAAGCAGTCTGTTGTTAACGCAGGCATCAAGTTCGTTCTTAAATGGGAAACCGATGACGGGTTTGACGTTCAGGAATTTGAATATCAGAACGGAATAATAGATTACGTTGCTGAGATAGCCGGTGAAAATACCCTTACTGCACCTGTTTTATGGAAGACCGAAACAGTCGGCAGAGACCGTGAGGATAAAGAAGATTACAAATTAAGAGTTGAGGTTTCGTTCTGCTTTTCAAACACGGTAAACTTTATCGAGTACTACCACAATTCAAGCTATCTTGAGCACGGCGGTTCTCCCGATAAGGCGGTTAAAAGTGCTTTCGTTTACGCTATCGATAAATATCTGAAGAACAATAATAAATACAACAAGACCGAAAACAAGATAACCTTCGGTGACGTTGAAGACTGTCTCATTATAGTTACCAACAGTGCTTCAACCCAGACTTCATACGAGAATCAGACAAAGAAATCGATAACAAATAAGTTCATTGCTGAGGCAATGACGGAATTTCTCAAGAGTCAGCTCGATTTTTATCTCACAGAGAATCCGCTTGAAGCTGCAAAGATAGCAAGTCAGGTGCTTATAAACAAGCGAAGCCGTGAAACGGCGGAAAATACCCGTATCGATATAAAGAAAAAGCTTACCGGAACTATCGATATGACAAACAGAGTCGAGAAATTCGTTAACTGCAGATCAAAGGATCCGCTTAGGCGAGAGCTTTATATAGTTGAGGGTGACTCCGCTTTAACGTCTGTTAAGACCGGACGAAATGCAGAGTTCCAGGCAATTATACCTGTAAGAGGCAAAACACTGAACTGCCTTAAGAGCACATACGATAAGATCTTCAAGAATGACATTATCGTCGATCTTCTGAAGGTCATTGGATGCGGAGTTGAGATCAAGGTTAAAAACAATAAGAATCTCGTACAGTTTGATCCATCACTTCTTAAATGGAACAAAATAATAATCTGTACGGATGCGGACGAGGACGGTTATCAGATAAGAACTCTTATTTTAACGCTCTTCTACAGACTCCTCCCCACTCTTATAAAAATGGGTAAGATCTATATTGCAGAATCGCCGTTGTTTGAAATAACCACTCAAAAGGATGATGAAAGCTTTTTTGCATATAACGAGCAGGAAAAGCAGGAGATAATACAGTCTCTCGGCAACTCAAAATATACAATACAGAGATCAAAGGGACTTGGTGAAAACGAGCCGCAAATGATGTGGAAGACCACCATGAATCCAGAAACCAGACGTCTTATTCAGATAAATGAAACAGACGCTTATCTTACAGAGGTCATGTTTGATACCCTTCTCGGAGACAATCTCCCTGCAAGAAAGGAATTTATAATCAAGCACGGCAGAGAGTACGTTGCAGATGCTGATATTTAACAGAATAAAAAATGCGGTCACTTTGAAGTGACCTCATTTTTTATTCTAAAACAGTTACTTTTTTCATTACCTGAGCATTGATCGGCTTATCGCTGAAATCTGTATCGACAGATGCAATTTTATCAACTACGTCCATACCTTCGATAACCTGTCCGAATGCAGCATATCCGCCGTCAAGATGAGGACTGTCTATGTGGCAGATAAAGAACTGCGAGCTTGCACTGTTATAGTCGTATGCCGTTCTGCCCATAGAAATAACGCCACGCTCGTGAACTACGGGATTATTAAATCCGTTAAGAGCGAATTCACCGTAAATATTTGTACCCGATCCGCCAAATCCGGTGCCCTCGGGATCTCCGCCCTGAATCATAAAGTTTTCGATAACACGATGGAAGATAAGTCCGTCATAAAAACCTTCAGATGCAAGCTTTACGAAGTTTTCCGCAGTTTTTGGCGCTGCCTCTCCGTAGATAGCGATCTTAATTATTCCACCGTCTTCCATTTCGATCTGTACTGTGTTGGTTACTTTCATATCTGCATTTTCTCCTTTTTCTTCGCAGGACTGCAGCATCGGAACAAATAAAAAAATTACAGCAATCATCAAACATAATATTTTTTTCATATTCACTTATCTCCTGCTTATTTTCATATATTATGACATAAATAACATAAATTTACAATAGTATTTTAAAAAATTGAATGTTAATCTTTTTTAAATCCTATAATACTATTATACTATAATCCGAAAGGGATTTCATCAAATGAATTATCTACCTGAAAAGGGATATAAGCGTGTGATCGTTTTATCGTTTTACACTCTTTTGATCATAATATCGTTCTATATCTTTTTTGAATATGTAATAAAGCTTATTTATCCGTTTATATTCGCATGGCTTATTGCTTTTATCCTGTTTCCGTTAGTTAAGAAAATCAGCAAAGCTTCAAGGATTCCTCAAAAAATTATCGGAGTACTTTTAGTTACCGCTCTGCTTTTGCTTGCCGGAACACTTATGTTTTTTATACTTAACAGAATATATACAGAAATCAGAGAGATCGTATTCGAGCTTTCAGACTCGTCAGCAATTACAGATACAATTTACGGATTTATTTCCTCTCTCAGTGATAAATTACCTATAATAGATGCATTCGGTGACGGTGATTATCTTATGACGGTAGTCTCAGACATGATTTCAAGCGCTATGAGCTCATTATCTTCAAAGCTTCCCGAATACCTGACGTCGATAATAAGTGCCCTCCCGGGCATTATTTTCTCTTCTACGGTAATGATTATTGCGTCTTACTATATTTGTTCGGATTACCAAGAGATAAATTCATTCATATCAGCTCAGCTTCCCGATAAAATAGTTTCGTTTATCAGACTTGCGAAGGATAATATTGCAAAAACAGGCTCGGGATATATTAGGGCTTATCTCGTTATTATACTTGTGACCTTTGCACAGCTTCTTACAGGCTTTACAATTTTAAGGATAAACTACGCTTTCACGATTGCAGTTGTAGTTGCATTCGTAGATATTCTTCCCATTATAGGCGTTGGAACGGTTTTGATTCCGTGGAGCGTTATACTCTTTTTAAACGGTGACCGATTTACAGCAATAGGATTAATTATAATATTTATAATCGTATCTATTGTCCGTCAATTCGTTGAGCCCAGGATAATCGGTATAAGCCTGGGACTTCATCCTCTTGTAACGCTTATATCAATGTACGCAGGTCTTAAGCTATTCGGTTTTATAGGTATTATAATCCTTCCGCTGACCGTAATTATATTGAAAAAGCTGAATGATAGCGGAACGGTCCATCTATGGAAATATAAAAAACGGGTCTGATGACCCGTTTGATTATTTTACGAAAGCATTTAATTCAATAAATGATTTTACCGCATCGGCTGATTCATCCTGATTTGATGAAACACAATATACAACGTAAGTATCAAATATTTCAATATATGCAGAATTGAGTCTGGTTACCTCCTGAGCTCTGTAATCAGTAAACCAGGCAATCTGAGTATCCTTGTATTCTTCAAGCTTTTTTGCAATGTCAAGAGCATCGTCATCGTTGTCAGCCTTTACAAGTATGATCTTCTCTGCAGTGGCTCCACCGCCTGCATAAACAACGGTTTCAAGCGCTCCGTCATATTTATAAGAAGCTTCAACTACGGAATCGCTCAGTGCAACAAGATCGTCGTCAAAGGAGATATTCTCAATAAGACTTTCAGCCATATCATTTAAATTTAAAGAAATATCCTGATATCTTATATCATTTGAAGTATCGCCGTTACAAGAGCAAACTGACAACGCAAGTAATATTAAAGTCAATGCGAAAAATATTTTTTTCATTCGTTACCTTCTACAGTGTGTATTCTGAGATATTCAAGCAATGTAAGAGAAGCGTCCTTATTCAAATGAATGCCGTCAAAGGACTTATCCGGATCGAGGACGTATCCGCAATCGGAGCCGAAAACCTCTGTTGTTTCAAGATAATATACCTGATTTTCAAAGGCCATTTCAGCTATAAGCTGATTATATTCGGCAATTCTGTCGTTGTTGATACCGTTATAGTTTTCATCCGATACCTCCTGAGTTACAGGTATAATAGCCTGAACGTATATCGGAATATCGGGAAGAAGCTCTCTTATCTGATCAATTACATAGTCGTAGGTATTAATAAATACCTGACTGCTGACCCAACCAAGCTCGTTAAGGCCAAAACAGATATAAACCTTAGAAAAGCTATCGGAATTTTGCTTTATAGCGTCAATAACAGTAACGGTTTCAGTGCCCTCATCGGATGGAACCTCAACGAAAGCAGTTGAAAGAACGTTCTTGATACTGAGACCAACCTTGGCGTAGCAGTTACCGATCACACCGGAGTAATTATACAAACCGACCGTTCTTGAATCACCGATAAACAAAGACGTCTCAAAATATTCATCATCAACGGGGTCGCTTTGAGGAACGGGCTTTGAATAATCGTATTCCATGGGCGGAAGATTGTCATCACCTGGCATTTCAACAATAGGCGGATCAGGAGGAAGGACCACAGTTTCTTGCTCTGTTTCAACTTCTGTTGTATCTTCTTCGGAAGCTTCTTCAGTAACAGCTTCGGTTTCATCCTCGCTGTGTGTTTCTTCTTCCGAAACATCGGAATTATCCTGCTCAGAGTCAATCTCTTCTTCGGATTCCTCGGTATCGGATTCTTCTTCATCTAATTCATTGTATTCAGTTTCAAGGGACGAGGTATCCTCGGTATTTTCAATATCAACTTCGGTTTCTTCAGATTCAGATGCATCGGTAGCTTCAGCATCCGATTGTTCCTCCTCAAAGACAACCTCAGTTTCCGGAATAATAACTGCATCTGCAGGAATATCCTTTACCGACTCCGATATAACGGAAGGAACGCCTTCGATTGATATATTTACAGTTATGTTCTTTGTTTTAGCAAATCCTGACGTGAGGCAAAGACAAGAAACTAACGCAAATATAAGACTGAATCTGACAACTCTTAAATATCTGCGGTTTTTCATAATCATTCCTCACTTTCATCATTTTTTGATGCAATAAAAAACACAATATCTTTTTTCGCACCGGACTTTAATTATATCACACCGAAAAATAAAATTCAATCTGTTTTACTCCCGAATGGAGTCGTTTTTTGTTAATTTTTTGTATACAGTTTTTGGAAAAAAATAATTAAAAATTATTATACGATTTTTTATTATTTCAATTACTACAGTAGTTAGCCATCCCTTTGTTTTTTATGATACATATTTGTCGCTTTTTTATTCACAAAAGAATTTATTAATTTTTTGTAACTAAAATAACCCTCCGCAAACGGAGGGTTATTTTAGTAAAATTATTTTTTATTTTTAAGACGCTTATCAAGCTTTACGGCAAGATATGTACCGACACTCTGGAATATCTGAACGAGAACTATAAGAAGAATGACGGCTACAAGCATAATAAGGTATTTATATCTGTAATAACCGTAATTTATAGCGATTTTACCAAGACCGCCTCCGCCTATAATACCGCTCATTGCAGAATAACCGAGAATAGTGGTTATTGCAATAGTTGCATTAGATATAAGTGACGGAATGCTCTCGGGTATCATAACCTTTACAATTATCTGCAAAGGCGATGCGCCCATGCTCTGAGCCATTTCAATGGTATTGGGACTGATCTCTCTTAAACTGCTCTCGGCAAGTCTTGCAATAAACGGAAAGGCCGCAATTACAAGAGGAACGATTGAAGCAGTAGTACCAACTGCAGTTCCTACGATCAGTCTTGTGAGAGGTATAACAAGAATCATCAATATCAAAAACGGAACCGAACGAAGAAGGTTTATTACAACGTTCAATACCTGCAAAAGCCATGACGGAAGCGGTAACACACCGTTTTTTTCACCGACAACGATAAGTACGCCCAAAGGAAGTCCAATTATAATAGAAAAAGCAGTAGCAAGCAATGTTACGTAAACAGTTTCCCACGTAGCCGTTAAAAACTCAGCTTCAATTATACGCCATGTCTCACTTAATGTCTCCTGCGAAAAAAGATCGTTAAGCATTTATCGACACCTCCTCTGCAAGTACGTCCGGAGTGGAAGTCATATATTGAATAGCTGTTCTGACAGCACTGTCATCACCGTCTATACTCAAAAGCATTGAACCGTATGCTTTTCCGCCTATACTCCTTGTTGAAGCATAAGCGATATTTGCCGCAATTCCCTTTTCAAGTGCCATTCTTGCAATAAGCGGAGAGCCGGTTGCCATTGCACCGTTAAATATTACTCTTATAAATCTCTGCCCTGCTTCACCGATAACAAGAGATTCTGCATCACCTTCAGGGAAAACAAGCTTTTTCGCTGCAGATGATTTAGGATGCGAGAATACTTCAGTAACCTCACCCTGCTCAGCAACCTCGCCGTCTTCAAGTATTGCAACGTGCTTACAAATACTTTCTACAACGCTCATCTGATGAGTTATTATTACGACCGTAATACCAAGTCTTTCATTTATATTACGTATAAGCTCCAAAATAGAGTTAGTTGTCGTGGGATCAAGCGCACTTGTTGCTTCATCACAAAGCAGAACCTTCGGATCTGTAGCTAATGCTCTTGCTATTGCAACTCTCTGCTGCTGTCCGCCCGACAGCTGAGCAGGATATGCTTTTGCTTTATCTGCAAGACCGACTACATCAAGAAGTTCAAGCGCTCTTTTCTTAGCCTCGGCTTTGCTTTTTCCTGCAAGCTCAAGCGGAAAGGCTACATTTTTAAGACAGTTTCTCTGCATAAGGAGATTAAAGCCCTGGAATATCATTGTAATATCTCTGCGAAATTCTCTCAGCTTTTTGTCGCTTAGCATACCAATATCACAGCCATCTATCTCAATCGATCCCGTAGTGGGTCTTTCAAGCATATTTATACAGCGCACAAGCGTACTTTTACCTGCACCGCTCATACCGATTATGCCAAAAATATCTCCGTCCGGAATGGAAATGGAAACGTTTTTAAGAGCTTCTACAGTACCGTCTGCAGTATTAAAAACCTTAGATATGTTTTTGATCTCTATCATTATTTTCTCCGTTAAATCCCGGCAGATAAATTTAATCTGCCGGGACAAAAGATGGTATCTGTATTATTTTAAAGCGTCAAGTGTTGTCTGCTTGCCGCCGTAAAGTCCGAGGGGCTCAACGTGAATTGCAGATACGGAAACAACGTGTGTACCGTTTTCTTTATTAAAATCGTCAAGATAAGGAACGTGCTGGAAATAGTTGGCATCAATCTCACCGCTGTCAACAACGTTATTGGGCTGAACGTAATCTGTGAATTCCTTAATGTCAAGAGTGATATCCTTTTCAGCAAGAATCGTCTTAGCTATAGCAAGGATCTCAGCATGAGGCATAGGGGAAGCTGCAACGGATACTGTCTGACCTGCGAGTGCAGCGTAGTCCACAGAAGCATCATAACCGTCTGTAAGTGCATCAACGACCGATACAACTGCTCCGTCGTACTGAGAAGCTATAAATTCAGCAACCTGCTTACTTTCAAGAGCTGCCTTAAGTGCCTTGATGATATCGGAGTTTTCGTTTCCTTCCTTAACAGCAAGGATATTGCTGTATGCGGATGAAGAACCTTCTATTCCAAGAGAATCCTTTGTAGGATTGAGCTTAGCTTCAATTGCATAGTTAGAGTTAATTACTGCATAGTCAACGTCCTTAAGAACGTTAGGAAGCTGAGCTGCTTCAACTTCTTTAAATTCGATATTGTGAGGGTTTTCTTCAATATCAAGAGGTGTAGCCGTTATGCCTGCGCCCTCTTTAAGAGTGATAAAGCCAAGGTCTTCAAGCAAAAGAAGAGCTCTTGCTTCATTTGTCGTGTCGTTAGGAATAGCAATTGTAATGGAATCGGAATCGTTTCCGCATGCTGTAAAAGAGATTACGGCTGTAAGAGCCAGAACTGAGATAAGTAAAATTGAAATAATTTTTTTCATAGTAATATCCTTTCAAAATATATAATTATTAAAAATAAACTTAATAAAAGAGAGCGTCACATTCGTCCGAAACGAAAGTTTTCTCTGAGAAGCTCTTCAAAATAGAAGCTCATAATACCTACCTGCCTTAAAAAATATACGGAAGACCCTGATAAAGTCTCCCGACAGTAAAATAAAAATCGCTTATGCGAATTAATAATTTACTTTACAACAAGAGAACTTATTAAACATTTTAGCGCCGGGACACATGCACATATCAGTCATTACATAAATAGCGCAGTATGTTTTCATAAAAAAGTTCTCCCTTCAACAAGTAAATACTATAACTATTTTGTTGAATTATATCATACTTTATCTGCCGTGTCAACAAAAAACTTACAAAAAACTGATACAAATTAAATTATTAAAGCTATGGCAAGAATATGCCATAGCTTTAAATCAGTTGTATTTGGGAAGATAATCTCCGTGAGCCTCAATAAGATCGTCAACCATCATTTTGATCGTATCGATATCAAGCTCACTTCCGGTATGCGGATCAAGCATTGCTGCCTGATAAATATGCTCTTTCTTTTTTGTAACAGCAGCTTCAATGGTAAGCAGCTGAACGTTTATATTGGTCATATTCATTGCAGCACACTGGACAGGGAGCGCTCCAACACTGCAGGGGTGAACGCCTCTTCCGTTTATAAGGCACGGAACCTCTACGCATGCTTCTTTTGGAAGATTGGATATAAGGCCGTTTTCATTAAGAACGTTTCCGCCTATCTGATAAGGATTACCTGTAACGCACGCTTCCATTATATGTGATGCGTATTCATGACTTCTGTTATGCCCTTTTACGCCGTTTTCGAGCAAGGATGCATATTCCTTTTTCCAACCTTCGATCTGCGCAACACAACGTCTTGGATACTCATCGAGCGGAATATTATATTTTTCAATAAGCTGCGGATATTTACTCTTTATGTAGAACATATTGTATTCTGCGTTATGCTCGCTCGATTCTGTACAGTAATATCCGAAATTGTTTATATAATCAAATCTTACCTTATCAAGAAAATCCGGATCCGACATCTTTGCCTTAGCACGTGCTTTTATCTCGGGATAAAGATCGTTTCCGTCCTTATCCTTGATCTCAAGAAGCCAAGCCATATGGTTTATACCGGC
>JAZSMJ010000019.1:0-10721 GCA_045535815.1 Eubacteriales bacterium | reverse complement strand
CATAGGAAACGATGCAGGAGCCGCCGTATACACCGCTGAGGTCATAGGGGAACTGTACGGAAATGAGATTGCCGTCCTCGTCTACCTTGATGGTGAGGAGCATAGCGGAGGTTGCGGCAGCATCGTCAGCATAGCTGTAAGCGCAAAGCTCCATAGCAACCTCTCTGGTGATAGCAGACTCACGGAGAGCGAAGGTGTACTCATACTTATCGGTATCAACGTTGATCATCATACCGGTAAGACGGAAGATATTTGCAGATACGTCGAAGTCGGGCATAATGTCAAGGATGTTGCCCACAACCTTCTTGGTACCGTAGAAGCCGTTTGCGTCGGACTCGAACTCATCGTATGTTCCATCGCTGTTCTGCTTATATCCCGAATATTCGGTGTGATAGTTCTTACCGTCAAGGCTGTAGCTGTACTTACCTGTTACGCCGATAACGATCGCCTCGGGAGTTACGAAGCCAACAGAGCCTGCAGTACCGACAGAGGAGACGGTGTTCTGGTAGGGATGGCCTGCAGTGGCGGTGGGAGAAAGTGTAATAGCCGATGCGTCGCCGTTTACGCTGTAAAGATCATAGTCACCTGTGTCGGGCATAGAATTCATGCTGTCAACAACACGGAAGGTGTAGTTGGTTGCATCCTTCATCTTATCGAAGGCTGCCTGAAGCTTATCTGCATACTGAGCAGCCTCATAGGGAGCAGGATCGGATACAACGGTAGTACCAACGTTAGAGAAATCGATCGAGATGGTTGTATACTGAGTAGCATCGGGATTCTCGGGATCGTCACCGATCATAATAACCGAGGTCTGTGCTACAAGCTTGGTGATAGCGCCGTCCTCAACGTAGAGGTAAAGCTCCATAAAGGTATCCTCGTTACCAAGGATAGGAGTAAGAGAGAATGCGAAATATGTCATAAGATACATATCGTCAATGCTCTCGGGATCAATGCTGTACTTATAAACGTCGTTTTCTACGTCATAGCTGAACTTATTTACGTTAAGGTTGCTGAGGTGATTCCAGAGATGCTGGCTCTCCCAAACTGCAGGATAGCTCATATAGTCCTTAATGGGCTTAGCGTAAACCTGGTTGTTCTTATCAATAATCATCTCGAGCATCTCGTGACCCGAATTACCGTTCTGGTCCTTAACGCCCTCCTTATCGCCTCTGCGATAGTTGCTTACGATAACATTCTTGGAGCCCTGGTGATTCCAGCTGCCCTTCCAAGCACCGTCAGCCATTTCGATGGTATATTCATACACATCCTTAGAGCTGTTTGCAGGATTATTGATATCGTTATAAATATCTGTAACGGTACCGTTAAGAGTGATGCTGGGGTTACCTACCGCAACAAGCATATCGGAGGTAAGCTCGCCTACTCTGCCGTCAACAACGGGAGCCTTGGCAATAAGTGTCTTGGTTGCCCTAACTGTGTTGTTCTCCTCGGAGGTAGCAGTAACGGTGATGATGGTATCAATGGTGATGTCACCAACCATAGTTACAACACCGTTTTCATCAACGGTTACTACGTCGGGATGAGAAACAGACCAGGTTACCTTGGTGTTCTTCGCACCTGTAACACGGGCGGTTACCTGTACGGTGTCACCCTTCTGGATCTGGGATGCAGTAGCAGACATTTCGATTTTTACGATATCTGCAGGGGGAGGAGGAGTTGTACCGCCGTCATCGGGGGGATTGGGCGTATCGGTGGTACCACCGCCATCGTTGTTATTATTATCAGGCCTAACACAAGCCGCAAACGAAGGCAGCACCATCACACAAACAAGGATGAGCGCCAATACACGAACAATAGATTTTTTCATTTTTTTGTTCCTTTCTTATTTTATTTTAAGATGTTATTCAATCCATACATAAATGGTGAAGTCCAAGCTAACATCGAGCGGGGATATATGAAGATTACCCTTAACGAATTCGCCACGGGAGTTACGTGTAAAGCCCTCCTCCACAAGGAATTCATTCACAAGGGCGAGAGAATCGTCAATGGTGTAATCCATATCAAGAGGCACGTCGTAGTAGAATACTATAGCGGGCTTTGCGGAATCCGATCCGCTGGGCAAATGGAATGTTGTCAGACCAAAGCCGTAGGTGTCACCGAGAACCTTTCCGAAGAAGGGGAGCTTTTCCGCCATCTCGGGATCGTCGAAGAATTCGTTCAGCGCAAGGTCTGCCCTCATCTCCTTATCCTCCTCAATGGAGCTCTCGTCGCTTGACATAATGATTGTCAGCTCGTTCCATTCGGTAGGGATCTCACGGCTCTCAAAGGCGGGAGCCTCAAGCTTCTCTGTCTCCTCAACGTCAACAGCTGCACTGCCGAAATCGCTGTATTTGATCTCAACCACGCCATAGATGCTGCCGATATAGAAGTAGAAGCAAGCCTCGGTTATGATATATCCAATTCCGTCAACCTTCTCAACCACCACGAAGGGAGTGAAGCTTTCCGTCGAGGAAATATATCCCGTGGTAGCGAAGATGCCGTAAAGCTGGATATCGTTGCCCACACCGTAGTAGAAGGTAGAGGCAACCGCCGACATAGGCGCATCAACGTAATAGGTGATGGAGGTAACCTCGTCGGTATCCTCGTCCTTCTCCTCGTAATATGAGGTGAATATCTCGGCAGCGAATGCGAAGGTAGGCTTGGTGGAATCAAAGTCACCCTTCCATGCACGTGTGGCTGCGAAGCCGCCTGTGTCATTGCTGTAGAAGGCGTTATAGAGCGTATCGCTAACCTTAATATATCCGTAAGGCGCCTCGGTATAGGTACGGATCTCCTGACCGTCGCTGCTATACTTCACGGTGAAGGGATCGAAGTAGCAAAGGTCGTCCGTAACGGTTTCGGTAAATCCTGAAACAACGTATCCGTTGGTAAGATAGGATGCGGTGGTTTCAACGAAATCAAGAGTATAGTTGGTCTGATTCTGCATATTGACAATCGCCTCTTTAAGAGGATCGTGATTGCCGTCGGGGTCGGTAGGATACTTGGAAATGGTAGGCACGTCTACGGTCTCACCGAAGTTTACCGCTACGGTAAGCTCCTGAACGGCACGGTAGCCGCTTGCAATTCCGTAATCGTCGGCGGAGATGGCACGTATGCCCATTATCTCGCCCTCCTCAATAATGAGGGAAAGACCGATCGCTTTGAAATCATAGGGGTTGGCGGCAGAAACCATTCTCTGAGGAAGGTCCTTGTCATTTCCTACGTACTCGTAGCACCATTTCTCCTCGTTAAACTTGAAGTCGGATACGGTAAGCCCCTTGAAGTTGTTATAAAGTCCGCTATCGATCCAGCTTACCTTACTTCCGTTCTCGTCGAGCATAGGAGCGTATTCCTCCTCGTTCTCAAAGCTTACGCCGACCTGAGAAGCAATACCGTTGTCATTCTTAAAATAGAGCTGGGAAACGATGCCCATATCCAGATTATCATATTCGGCATACCAATGCTCGCCGTCAAGCGAGGTCTTTACGGTAGTGGAGGAGGACATATAGAACTCCTCCATTACACCGATGGTGTAAAGCGAAATGTTGATGAAGCCCTCAAAGCCGAGCTTCGTCTGATTTCCAAGCAGGTCGATCATCTCCTGGGTAAGCTCGGGAGGAGTCAGCACGGTGATTATCTTCGAGCCGTAGCAGGATTCGTCCGCAAGGCTTATTGCACGGACCTCAACAATACCGCCCTTATCCAAGGACTTGGCAGTAAGCTTACCCGAGATGGCGTCAATGGTAACGAGCTCGCCGCCGCTTACCACGCTCCAGATGACCGTCTGATCCTCGGTTCCCGAAACGGTAGCCGAAAGGGTGATGGGTGTGCCGTAGCGAACCTCGGACTTGCCGCTGATCGCAACAGCTATCTCGGGAGTGGTATCAACGGGTGGCGTATAGGGCACACGGTAGGTTCCCTGCGCTGAGGGAAGCGAGCTTGTATATCCTTCTGCATTAGCCACAACCGAATAGGTAAAGTCTACCGAAAGAGATGTTACCTGATAGGAATTTTTGTCTGTTGAGTAGGTCTTGTCACCTATCGTGACGGTATAGCTCTCGGCATTATCAACCGCATCCCAGGTGATAAGTCCCGTGTCGGAAAGCGAAACGTTCTGAGGAGTGGCAAGGACCTTAGCCTCATCACCGCCGCAGGCAGAAAGAGATGCTATCAGAAGCACTGCGATAAATATTAAACTGATCAGTCTTTTCATTCCTCATCATCTCCTTCCTTGGTTTCTTCATTTTCCTTTATTTCTGTTTCTTCTTCGATTTCAAAGGCCTCGAATTCCTGTTCAATAACGGGATCCGACGCTGCCTCGGAGGAATTTTTCTTCTTACGTATGATAAAGATATATACGCAAGCACCGATCGCCACAACGGCTACCACCGATACCGAAACGATCACAACCACAATCCAAGGGGATGAGGGCTCGTCGGGATTTGTGGGAGTAGGCTCAGGCTTCTCGGGTGTCACCTCGGGAACGTCTGCCTCATAGGCAGGAAGAAGTGCCGTGTATTTTGTAAGATCGAGCAGCACCTTGTCTGCAGGCTTCAGTGCGGAGATCGCCTCCTTGATAGCATCCATCGTTGCCTTATCGGCGCTTGAATAGGTATCGGGAAGTGCTAAAATGTCAGCCTGAAGCTTCTGAAGTGCGGGAGATGCGCTCTGCAGCTTTATGCTATTAAGCTTAGCCTTGGCGTTCTGGACAGCGAGTGTCATCTCCTGCCAACGCTCCTCTGTATAGCCAAACTGAGTATAATCCTGCTTCATCGCATTAAGAGCAGCTACAGCGGAATTGATAAGGCTCTCGTGCTTAACAGCAATATCGGTGATAGCCTCGATCTGTGTAGCGTAGTCAATGAAGCTTGTAGTTGTTTTATCCATAGCAACATAGTCGCTATGCTCTGCGTCCTCAAGCTTACCGAAGCAAACGAGGTAGATAATACCGTCGTAGCCCTGGGTATCCATATTGGAGGGCAGAATCATCTTGATGGGCTCTTTTTTACCCGCAAGATCAATGAAGGTGTAGTAGCAAAGCTCAAGCTCGAATACGTCGTAGTAATTCTGCAGGATGCTGAAGCCGGGATCATCCTCATCAAGCTTGGCATCGGGAATATACGAGCTCTCAAGTGCGGGAGCAACGAAGGAACGGAATTCAACACATTCGAGGGCATCGTATCCGAAGAATGCGTAATTTCCGATAAGCTTAAGCGATTCGGGAAGAATAAGCTTTTTAATTGCCTTATTCTGATTTCCCGCATACTGATCGATACGAACCGTTCCGTCAACCACCTCAAGCTCCTCGATAGCCTTACCGCCTGGGATGGCAGTCAGCTGAAGCTTACCTGAGGGTAATACGGTGTAAAGAACGCCGTCGTAAAGAACTGCAAAATCGTTTATCTTACCGTCCTTGCTTGACGAGCCGTTGTTATCGAAGCTGAAATCAGCAAGGCTTGAGCAGCCCCAGAAGGCTCTGTCACCGATAAAGCTAAGCTTATCGGAGAAGCTGAAGGAGGTGAGATTTTCATTATCCTGGAAGGCACACACGCCGATCCTCTCGAGCACAGGAGCCTTTACACTGATAAGGTTCGTGCCGCTGAAGGCGTGATCTGCAACCTCAACGAGTGCAGGTGCTTCACCGATGCTCTCAAGGAAGCGGCAGCCTGTGAATGCGGCAAAGCCGATAAACTCTGCAGAGGCAAGATCTATTTCCTCAAGATAAACGCATTCGTAGAACGCAAGCTCGTCGATCTCGGCAACGTGAGAGAGATTGATGATCTCAAGGCTCTCACAGCCTGCAAAGGCATACTTACCGATTCGGGTCATAGCCTCAGGCAATACGACCTCATTAAGATTTTCGCAATATGCAAAGAGATAGTTCCAATATCTCTCCGCCTGCTCCTCCTCGGTCTTATCCTCCATAGAGGGAGGAGTAAGTTTGTTGCCCTCAAAGACAACGATCTCAATACCCGTACAGCCGATAAACGCACCGTCACCGAGATGGGTGAGGGTTTCGGGAAGGATAAGTGCGGTCTTGCCCTCGGAGTTCAAACCCGTGCCTCCAAAGATGGGAGCCTGACCGTACTGCTCGTACTGGCTGAATGCACCCTCGCCGATCTCCTCAACAACGGGGAAACGAACGTAGAAGAGCGATGCACAGTCAGCAAAGGCGTATGCACCGATCTTAACAGCGATCTGCATATCTGCCCTTCTGAGAGAGGTACACTCAAAGAATGCCTGATCGGGAATGATCTCTACCTTGGAAAGATCAATATCTTCAAGTGCGGTGTCATAAGCAAAGCAGCTTTCACCGAGAGTCACTCCACCGTCGGAGGGCATAACGACCTCCTTAAGTGCGGTACATCTCTGGAATGCGCCCATACCGAAGCTGCTGTTCTTGCCTACGGTCACTCTCTCGAGCTTTGAGGAGAAGAATGCTCCCTCTCCGTAGGTAGCACCCTCGGCAAGTATTACCTCGGTAAGACCTGTGTTGGAGAATGCGTAGTCGCCTACCGTCTTAACCTTATCAAGATTAACAGACGTAAGCTTCTCTGCGTAGCGGAAGGCGCTGTTGCCGATAGATGCAACGCCCTCCTCGGGGAAGGTGATGGTTTCAAGCGTCTCGCAATTTGCGAAGGCGTAATCGGATATCACCGTCTCGGGATTTGTGAAAATAAGATGCTTGATATCTATACCGCAGAAGGCTCCCTGCCCTACCACGTCGGCAGAGATCGTATAGCTTTCACCGAAATCTGCGCCTGTGGCTGCAAGATAGATAGCTCCACCATCCTTCGAAAGAAGGAGCTTGCCGTCCTGTGATACAGAATAGTAGGGATTGCTCTCGTCAACCTCAAAGCTCTTGATAGAGGTGGACTGGAAGGCTGCGCCATTCATATCCTCTATCCAGGTATCAGAGCCGATAACGAGCTTTTCAAGTCCAACGCACTCATAGAAGCAATAGTTTTCAAGAGTAACGGTGGAGTTGGGTAAGGTGAGCGTGCTGAGCGCAGGGCAATCGTAGAATGCCTGCTCACCGATAATGTCCACGCTTCCCTCGAAGATGACCTCGGTAAGCTTATCGTTTTCACAAAAAGCGCCGTAGCCGATCTTCCAGATATCGTTTTTGAGAGTAACCGACACAAGCTCGCTACACTCTGCGAAGCAATAATCGGGAATCTCGAGGGTCTCGTAAAGCAGAACCTCCTTTACACCCGACTGAGCAAACATAGCGAAGGAGAGCTTCGTCTTTTCACCAAAGACCACCGTGTCAAGCGAGGTACAGCCCTTGAACGCCTCCTTACCTGTGTTACGGAGTGTGGTGAGATCTACACCCGTGATCGAGGTGCAGTTTTCAAATGCTCTCTCACCGATAGCATAGGTTTTACGAAGATCCTTTTCGGGATCAAGAGTAAGCTTTGCACATCCTGCGAAGGCTCTGGCACCGATCGCCTCTACGTTCGAGAGGTCAACCTCCTCAAGCTTTCCGTCGCCGTAAAAGGCATACTCACGGATAAAGCGAACGCTTTCGGGAACTGTAACCTTTTTAAGTCCTACACAGTTGTAAAAAGCGTATTTCTGAATTTCCTGAACGGTTGCGGGGATCACAACCGAGGTAACTGTGGTGTTAGTAGAGGGGATCTTGTTGGCATCGTAATCCTCCTCGGTCAGCTCTACGGTATTATCGGTATCGTAAAGGCAGAATGCGAAGGGACCGATATAGAGAATTCCCTCATCGTCGGGAATAATTACCTCACCGCCAAGTCCCTTATATGCCACAAGGGTACGGTTCTCAATAACGAACTCGCTGTTTACGGTGATCTTCACGCTGGCACGGAGAGATGATCCCTCAAGCCTTGCCTGAATGGTGGTAGTTCCCTTCTTCAAAGCGGTAACCACGCCCTCCTCGTCTACGATAGCAACCTTCTCGTTGGTAGAGGTGAAGGTAACGGGATATTTATCCGCCACGTACCAGGGGTCGAGATCGTAAAACAGCTGTATCTTTTCACCCGGATAGAAGCTTATGCCCCCACCCTCCATAGCAGAAAGATAATGTCTGTCACCCGTCTCGCCGATCTTACTGGTCTGTGCAGCACGGGAATAAGCAAAGATGGTGTCGAAATAGCTGAAGCGGATCGACTCTACGTATTCATCCTTTACGTTGTCAACCGCTTTTCTCGGGCTGACCGCACGTCCGCCCTCTCTCGACTCCTCCTCGGGACGAGCCTTAACGTTTATGAGCAGGTTCGTCTGCTTACCGTCAAGCTGCTCGGTAACCGTAACGGTGGTTCTTCCCGCCTTAACGCCAAGGATCTCGCCGTCCTTAACGGTGGCAACCTTCTCATTTGAGGATTCCCAGTTAAGATAACGCAGATAATCCTTGAATGCGTCAACCGAGGTGTCGGAGGTGTAAAGATAACGTGTAAGGTCTACTACCTCACCCTCGTAAAGAGTGAGAATAGAAAGATCCGTGCCGTCCTCGGTGCCGTCCTTGGTGAACTTGAAGTCACCCTTGGTGCCGGGAAGCTGGCAGATATAGATGTTTGAATTAAGAGCATAGTCATCAATGGAGAATGATAGTGCGGAGGTGATCAGCTCATCCTTATAAAGATCCTCGAGATAATCGGTGATCTCGATGCGCACCACGTTGTCCTGTCCCTTCTGGCTGTAGACGGGAATGGGATTTTCGCTGAGGAAGGCATAGGTCTGGGATGAGGTGAAGGTGATGGGAGTGATAGACTGAACGTAATGATTATCGTAGATCGTCATCGTAAGATAATAACGGTCCTTCTTAAGAGTCTTATCATACTCCTTCTCATATTTCACGTCCTTAAGGATTGGTGCCTCGTTATCAAGGCAGAAATCAAAGGTAAAGTGATTACGGATATTGCTTGCAACACCGCCGTCACCGTAGTCGAGAGTTCCTTCCATAAGGAAGGTGTACTCACGGTTGTTCACAAGACCAAGCTGATGTGACTTGACGTTGAGGAACTCATAGTTGGGAACGGGAGCATTTACAAAATACGCCTTGTTGGCGTTTATTACCTCTTTGCGGTATACCTCCTCGCCCGTAACCTTATCAACTATGGTATAGGTCATAGTCTTTGCATTACGGAGAAGTCCTGCATATACGGCGGAAAGACCGTCGATGGTGCCGAGGGTATCCGACATCGCAATATGATCCTCGGTAGCGGGGATAGCGTCGTACATATTCGTATCCACGTCGTAGAGGTAGGTGCCGAGAGGAATTATGTAATTGTAATAATATGATCCGTAGGGGGTGGTGGCGTAATAATCTGCCTTAAGCTTATCCTCATCGTCGATAGCGGCGTTGTGCGCCTCCGACTCTACCTCATAGTAGGTCTTATCGAACATAGGAGCCTGTGTCCAGTCGCCAAAGAAGGCGAGGAACGGAATGTTAAGGTCGATCCTGGTATCAGCCGAGGCAGTAAGCTTTACAAATCCCTCAACGAACATACCGTTGGGGAACAGACGGTCGATCATCTGCTTATCCGCATCGGTCATAGTATAGGTTGCGGAAACCTTAACGGTGGTGTTGGCGGGAACGGTAAGGGTCTTGCCCGAAAGCGAGCCGCCGTCTACAGAGAATACGGTATTGCCGCCGAGGATCTGCGCCTTCTCAGCCACGTATTCGCTATCCGACTTGGAAACCGTTTCGGTCATAGCGATAAGCGACAGATCGTAGGTAAGAGTGTCCTCGGAAAGATTAACCACCGAGAAGGTCATATCGTATACACCACGCTTTTCCTTATCGTCACCAAGCTCAAGCTTGGTGCGGTCAATGCCGTCTACGGTAAGGTAAGCCTTTGTGCTTACAACGTTGGCAAGGCTTGCAAGTCCTGCTCCCTGCTTTCTCGGGGAGTAGGGGTTAGCCTGCTGGTCAACGATAATGGTAGCAGTAGACATCAGCATCTGGTTTGCCATAACCGATATCTGCTGATAGGTATAATCGGGATATTTTTCCTTAAGATACTGACGGATAAGAACTACGATACCGCAAAGGTTGGGAGTAGCCATTGACGTACCGCTTAGCTCATCGTATCCGCCGCCGGGAACAGAGGAAAGAATGTTTCCACCGTGGGCAGTGATCTCAGGCTTAAGCTTAAGGTCGGGAGTGGGACCCCAGCTCGAGAAATCAGACATAAAGGGACCTGCCTGATTCTGATAGGTAAGAGTGATCGTTCCTCTGGGTGTCTGCGAGAGGACCGCACCGTCCTCCTTGGAAATAGAGATGGTGGGAATATGATCCGACTTACCCATAGACATAAGGATATCGCCCTCTACGTTATTGTAGATGATACACGCAACAGCACCTGCCAGCTTTGCCTGCAGAGCCTTATCCTCAAAGGTATTTTCACCACGGCGTACCAGGGCGATCTTGCCCTTCAGCTCATCCTTGGAGAAGGCGGCGTAATTTGCCTTCATACCAACGCCGGGAATAGTGACGTATTCAAAGGTCTTTGACTGAACCTGCCCCTCACCCATACCGATATTAAGCTCGCCGAAGAAATCGTTGGGGTCGCCCGAGATATCGTTGGACTCGGTGAAGAATATGATCTGCTGATTGTTTGCTACGATATATTTGCTCTTCGTTCCGCTGATGGATGCAACAGAAAGTGCACCAGGATAGGTGGAGGGAGAGCCAACGGTAGCAGAATCGGGGTTGGCAGCCTTGTTGGTATTACCACCCTCACCGCCGTATG
>JAZSMJ010000080.1:0-9535 GCA_045535815.1 Eubacteriales bacterium | reverse complement strand
TATTCTATGAAGTCGAACTATGGGTTCATAGATATGACCGCATCGATCCAGAGTATTCCTTTATTTGAATCCGTAATAACAGAGCTGAGCATCAAACAATATCTGATCTTATATCAGTGTACAGCAATACTGGGATACATTGTTTGCTGGATTACGTCCGTTTTTGTCAGCGCTTACGCAAAAACGTCCCGCAAATCTCTTACGGTATTGACGTTAACTTTGTTTTTACCGTATCTGACTTCCGTTCTTGGGACAGAGGTTTTCTCATGGATCAATTACGAGCGAATCACATCACCGGTGATCGTCAGCAGCAGTATTCCGACGCTGATCTGCATGGCTGTAATCGGCACCTATTTTGTGATAAAGAACAAGTATTATTTCAGTAAGTGAAGAACAGGAGGAGAATATACATGCTGCTGTCAATCAATAACGTATCCAAGTCATACGGTTCTAATCTTGCATTGAATCAGTTTACTTCCGTATTGGAGCCTGGTATATATGCCCTCCTTGGTCCAAACGGTTCTGGAAAATCGACACTAATGAACATCCTTACGGATAATCTGAAAGCTGATTCCGGTGAAATCACCTATACCGATGAGGCGGGTAATGCAGAAAACATTCTCAATATGGGTGTCCGTTTCCGCGAAAAGCTCGGTTTCATGCCTCAATATCCGGGACTGTACCCTAACTTCACCGTAGAACGCTTTATGTGGTATATGGCAGCCCTCAAGGGAATGAAAAAAGAAGATGCAAAGAAACAAATCCCCGAAATTCTTGCTGCCGTTGAGCTGGATGATGTGCCGAAACGGAAGATCGGTGCGCTGTCCGGCGGTATGAAGCAGCGTCTGACATTGGCACAGGCCGTTCTCGGTGATCCGGATATCTTGATCCTCGATGAGCCGACTGCAGGTCTGGATCCAAAGCAACGCATTGCCATCCGGAACTATATATCCAAAATCGCTTTCAATAAGATCGTACTGATTGCCACCCACGTTGTACCGGACATTGAATTTATCGCTCGTGATATCATCATGCTGAAAAAAGGCGTGATAGTAGACAACGCTCCACCGCATAAGCTGACAAAAAAGATTGAAGGAATGGTTTGGAATATTCCTTGTGCTGAATCAGACGTGCAGTTGATGCAGGACAAGTTCTGTGTCACCAACATTGCACGTGACGAGGATACCGGCGAAGTTCTGCTTCGTGTGCTTGCTGATGAGCAGCCAACAGACCGATCCAAAACGGTTACCCCAACACTGGAAGACTATTATCTGTATGTGTTTGGGAATTCGGTTGGCATATAGTTTGTTTTAAACCTATAAAAAAGAGCGCACAAGAGTATCTATCACTGAGCAGAAAACGGAAAATGTCTATAAAGCGTTAAAAAAAGTATTCTTACGCATTTATACAAAAAACCCCGGGTCCCCGGGGTTTTAACTATTTAATCAAGTTTGAATAGGTTTTATTCATGTGCGATTGTTACAAAGTCAATGCCTATTGTAGCAGTGCCTGTTGTGTACTGGAAGAATCTGAAGAAATTAACCTTAGTCCAGTCCACGTCATTTCTCAAAGCATCTGAAACCTTGAGAACTACGTGGTTCCATCCGGTTTTTAGACCTGTAACGTCCCATTCAATGTTTTCATTTCCGTTTCCGCGGTCACTTGCAAGCTGGAATTTAGCAACGTTACCGTTGGTTTTTGAGGAATCGCTGATATATACCCAAAAATCTATAGCACCGTCGTTTGCATATGCACTAAGATCCATATCTGCAGAATAAACCTTACCGAGGATAGCAGCTGTATCAGGTGCAACTCTCTTGATGGATGCAACACCTTGAATTTTGTCAGACGTGTCAAGAATAAGGGAAGGACCGTCCATAACACCGTCAAGAGTATCACAGCTGAGAAGAATATACGCTTCGTGTTCAGCAATAAGATATTCATTTAAAATATCTGATTCAACGGAGATCATCTCGGGTGAGGGAAGCATATTGCTGTGTGTAACTGCGGAAGGTGTATCCTTAGTAGCCCAGAGATAGCAAGCTATATTTGAAAGGCTGCCCTGAACGGTATTGAAATCAACCGAAATGCTATGTATTCCGGAAGGAATGGTAGCAATAGCATATATCCAATGATAGGTTCTTATTTCGCCTGTAGCATCCCACGCTCCAAGATCCCAATCGGTTCCGCTCCATTCAATCGACGTAGGTGTTCCGTCTATCTTAATACTCATTGTTGACTGAATAGATGATATATTCATAGGCTCATTAGCTTCAAGAAGGACCAGAAGCTGTGTTTCTTCGCTTCCTATTGTAACCTCACCGGTTGCAGAATAAGATACAGCAGAAGTTTCGACCTGATAATCAACGGCAGGAGTAAATGAGCTTACAGTATTGTTATCTGCAGGAATGTAAATATCCCCTGCAACAACACCTGTATTCTCAACTGCAAGAACTATAGTCTCGTATGCGTTTACACTTACGTTTATAACGTCTGATGCAGTTACATTTCTTGCGTAAACTCTAACCTCGGGATAGAGGCTGATAAGATCGTAGGTGTTGGGATCAGAAGCATCAACAGGAAGCTTTATCTGAACGGTAGATTGTTCGATCCAAGGATTTCTGAGCATCATTATGCCGTCATGGATATATCCGTAAACCTCACGGGTAATACCGGATTTACTTACGGGGTAAACGTCAGTTTTGCTCCATGATGCAGGAAGATAAGGCTCGGTATGAGAAAGTATATCCTTCTCGTTTGCACGCATCCAGTTAACTATATTTGCATAGCGTTCCCATCTGTCATCATCCAAATATTCAAGCTTCATGTACTGTCCTACGTAAACCTGACCTCTCATAAAGGTTGCGATCATATCGTTTGTGAAATCTTCAGGAGACTGATGATCCACACCAAACGTATTTTGGCTTACGATCGGAATATTAAAGTTTACAGCACCTTGGAGATTATAATAATCTCTTGCAGTTGTGTACGATTCACGATATACCGGTGCAGGAACTAATCCGTAAGGGCTATCATCACCGTGAGCTGCGTTAGTAACGGTTGAATACTGGAGCCACCAAGGACTCGGATTGGATATGCCGTAGTTGTTTACAACTTCAATTACGATATCGGGATTTGCCTGACGCAGTGCATTATAAATCATTATTAGATTTTCAGCAGCTGTTTCACCTGCACCCTGACCGGGAACATGTCCGTGATCGGTATCGTTACATTCGGTATACCAACCGTCCACCTTTACGGATCCGATTCCAAAGTTAGTAACTATCTCAGAAAGAGTAGTGCACATATCTGCAGCCCATCTTGTATCTGCACCGCAGATGCACTTGGGAGACGAAGTTTCGCGAATGAGATATCCGTTTTCTCTTGCCCAATCTATATTTGTTGATTCTTGATAGACACCGGCAGGGGAGAACCATATGCCTATTCCGCTTCCGTATTCAAGTGATACATTCAGAATGTTGGTAAATCCCTCAGGGAAGTTGTTTTGATCAATTTCCCATACGGAATACATATCTGCCCAACCGTTATCAAGCGTAAAGTCATCGAAATATGCACCGTATTTGCTCATGTTACCATAAACTACATCCATCATTTCAAGAATACGTGCTTCATTAAACGGAAGCATATTCTGAGACCACCACGTGTTGTAGTTTATATAGAACTTATCGTCCATCTTGGATATGAGTGTCTTGGGATACATATAGTTCCAGAAAGCATCAGCTGTTTCATATTCGCCGGATACGCCGATTATTTCTGTACGTGTGCTATACTTTGTGTTTGGCTCAGCAAAGAATTTAGGCGAATGAGACATATGAACCTTGTTATAGTAATTCATAGTAGTAGCAGCAGGAAATTCTATACCAAGGAAGTAGTCCTCAAAGTATACGGGCTGACTCTGCATATTATACGCAATAGTTGTATTTGTATAGTCAGGGAGTATCTTCTGAAGAGTCTGCTCGGTA
The DNA here is from genome assembly GCA_045535815.1 of Eubacteriales bacterium. GTDB lineage: Bacteria > Bacillota > Clostridia > Oscillospirales > CAG-272 > JAZSMJ01. The sequence continues at coordinate 5,552 of JAZSMJ010000080.1, read as the reverse complement.
GCAAGATCAAAAATATCAAGATTGATCTTATCGATATAAACAGTATTATTCGTATCTGTAAACTTGTAATCAACCGTTTTTCTCAATATCTTGTCATCTGGATCCCAGGTGAAATGAGACGTCATATTGAGGATAGTACCGTTAGTTGCAGCAATTGAATATATATTGATATTTAAACCGTCTTCAGACAACAGATCGCCTGTATAGGTTGATGCTGTAGGAAGGAAGTTCTGAAAAACCGTATCGGTATTGGTAGCAAGGCTTTCGATAGCGATATTTAATTCGATATCTCTGCCGTCGCCGTATGACATATTAACAACTGTAGGAGTAAAGGTTATATCGACACTTGTTCCGTCAGTTCCTAATGCATTGTAATAAAGCTGTGCAGGGAAGGGGGTAAGCTCTGATGAACCTTCGAGCCATGTTGCTGTGAAAGTGACGTCTCTTGTAACTGTATAAGCATATCCTGCGGGATATGTACCACTTCCGTCATTCCATCCTGCGAAAACGTATCCTTCGTTTTCATAGGGGTTTTCGGGAAGATTGATTATTGCATTAGCAATTACAGGGCCCATTACAGGGGCTGTTCCAATTCCTTCAGTAGCTGTGAATTCAATTTCATATGTGTTAAACATCTCAACAGCTGAATCTGAAATGCTAACATTGCCTATACCAACTACAACGGGTTCGGAATTATTCGTGTTAAGTATCACGTTGAGATCTGCAAGATAAAGCTGCCCACCGTCTGTAAACTTAACCGTTCCGGTGAGTTTATCGTTTGAAAGAGGAAGTCTGAGATGATTCCATCCGGAAAGAAGCTCCGATTTAGGAATACTCCATTCCCAATACGACGTGTTGCTATGTTTATTGTTATGTATCTTTACAGAAACATCGGATGCAACACGGTCAAGCTCTTCTATATAAAGATTAACCACAAGGTACAAATCTTCGGCTGTAGGATCACAACCGGAAAGGAAAATATACCAGTCAATATTATCTACTCTGTCCAGTCCAAGCTTAAAGCTGTTCATATTTATATGAGCTGAAGCTCTTCCTGCTGTTATAGTCTTAGCAATAGCACGTTTGCCTTCAACCGTTGTTGCATCTGTGCTTGTTACAAAGAAATCTGTGCCGTCAAAATTATAATATTTGAACTGAAGATCGCTTGAGACCGTGTCAGGATCAAGTATAGCCCACATTCTTTCATTTCCGGTTGATACCAATCCCCAAACGGCAGTAAAGGTTGTATCAGTATTCAAGATATATGAATCTCCGGGCTGATAGATACGCTTACCGTTATTCCATCCTGTGAATACGTAACCGGGATTTGTGAAGGTATTTACAGGAAGCTGAATTTCGGATTCCGGGGTGACGTCTATCGTATCAGGCGCATTGCCCTGAGCATCATCACCGCCGACAAATACCGCAGAAACCTTTTCGCCCTCTTCAGCTTCACTGTATGCAACAACAAGAGGACCCTTCAAAAGATTAAATGAAATAATAGATACATCAATAGCATCTCTGAATCCATCGCCGTTAAGGTCAGATTCAGCGTATGATGCATCCGCATCTTCCTTGGACATATCAAACGCAAGTCTTGCTACGTCGACGCTGTCAATATAATCGTCTCCGCTTATATCTCCTGCAATAAGCATAGGATCAGAAACAGCAGGATTGGAGTGTTCAGTTAAATCAATATCAGAGTCAACAATTATGCCGGTAATTGTATAAGAAAGTGATCCTGCTTTATTTATGACAAGATCGTATGTTCCGGCTTCAACGTCAGTAAACGAAAATGACTGTTGCTTGATTCCGTTTGACGATTCAGCGTTGATCTCTGCAGTATACACGGTATTTCCGTTCTGCTTGAGATATATGCTGGTCTTAGTTCCGGGATCGTATGAAGATATTATACCTTCAACAGAGTACCCGGCAGCAAATGAATTAAGCGATATCATGTTAAATGCGCTTATTATAAAAACAATCGCAAGAAACATTGATAAAAATATTGTGGATTTTCTCATAAAAATTGCCTCCGATCAGATTGATAATTGGTTTACGAAAGAATTATAATCGTATAAACAATTTTACCATATTTATATAATTATAAAAATACAAATAATTGCTAAAATATTTTTAAAAATTGCTATTTTTTATATACTGTGTCTTAAAAATAAAAAAAGCAAAGGAAGTTTTGTGCAGGTCGCACAATCAAATCACTTTGCTTTTTATGTATTTAAAAATTTTTATTTAATATTATCAGAAGCATTCTGTTCAAAAAGCCACTCGTACATAGATTTCAACGTAGATGCTTCCGGGAAGGTATGGAGCCAGCCTTCTATTTCCGTATAAATAATATTTCCACCTGCATCTTCTATTGCACTGACCATCTCCTGAGTAGCTGCTACAGGTACTGCAGGGTCAGCAGTTCCGTGGAAGGTCCATATATTTGTAAGCGCAAGATTATCTGCTTCGTTGGGATCTGCTCCTCCAAAGAATATTACAGCACCTGCAAAATATCCGGGGTTATGCATGAGCATATACCAAGAACCGAATCCACCCATAGAAGAACCGGTTATATATAGTCTGTCTGTGTCTGACGAGAATTTAGAAACAACATCCTTATAAAGCTCGTCTGCAGCCAACAGATAATCACTTATAGGCGTTTCGCTAAAGTTGTAGTTTCCGTTGCTCCACGAACGGTTAACCCACTGATACGATTCCTGACACTGCGGAGCAATAATTATAAACTCCTCTCCGGCATTTTGAAGTGCAAACATCTGCTCAAACAACTGATAACCGTCATTTACCTGTCTTATGTTATCATCGCCTCTGTTACCTGCACCGTGCAGGAACATTATAACAGGATATTCTTTTTCGTCTGTATAATTTTCAGGAACGTAAATTCTGTAGGGAAGATCAATTCCGTTTGACGCCTTATATATCTTAGGTGTCATTACGGTTGATAGCATTCCGGCGCTGAAAGGATAGTTGGACAGATCATAAAGCGGAACGCCGTTAACTGTTGTACCGTCTGCAAAAACACTTATGCTTATCGTATCTGTTATAGTTCTTGATGCTACTGTAGCGGTAGCTGTTATTACAGCTTTTCCTATGGAATTCATTGTAATAACACCGTCTTCAGAAACAGATGCAACAGCTGCGTTATCGGATTCATACGAAACGTATTCAGCGATGTTTTCGATTGTAGTATCATTAAACCGTGTTGCTGAAATATTTATGTTAACCGTATCGCCGATCTCATAAACGTCATCATCAGTCTTAGCTGTGAATTCTTTTATGTAGTCATTGGCTTCAGCGCTGACTATAAGCTTGGGATTAGCCCACGATCCCCAGTCTGCGCCGTTTCCGTCTCCGCCGTTATTAACAGCAAGTCTGATGATCTTTGTTCCCGATGGAATGCCTGAATAGATTTCGATTGCTGCCTCAGTAGATTTTAAAACGGTTGTAGTGCTTGTAAGAACGTTATCACAGTAAACCATAAACTGCAGGCTTCCAACCGGCACAGAGCTTAAAACAGGCTGATAGTCAGGGTTAACGATTGCTGTAAAGCCTGAAACTATACCGTTAAATTCTGTAATATCGTAATCTACATAGGCAATATCACCCGAAGCAGTAGGAGCATGCATACATATACCAGAGGAATAGGTTGTATAAGAGCTTCCGTTATAAAGCTTTATTAGTTCACCGCCGATAGAGGTTCCGTTAGTATGAACTGTATCGAGCTGCGTAAGAGTATCGACCGGCTCAAGAGAAGTTATATCTATTGTCGTTTCATTCTCAGAGATCCACATTGCCTTAAACTCTGTAGTAAGATTAACAGTATACTCGTATCCTTCGTTATAAACAGTCTGACCGTCAGACCAACCGACAAATCTATATCCTGGGTAGGAAAATTCGCAAGAGGGAAGTGTTATTATGGTTCCTACGAGCATATCTTCCGTTGACTCTGAATCATTGCTTCCGTTGTTAGCTAAGTACGTAACGTTAACAAACGTATTGTTGTCTACCCAAACAGCAGTAAATACAGTATTTTTATTAATTGTGTAATAAGCACTTGAACTGTAATTTTTTGCTCCGTCGTTCCATCCAATAAAGGTATAACCGTCTTTTGCAAAGGTATTATCGGGAAGAATAATAGTCGATCCCTCGGCAACGTTATCCTGAGTAGGCGCAGTACCTGTTGTGCCTTCTCCGCCTACAAATGTTACAGCATACATTTTTGATGCGGGTGCCGCAAGATCTGTAACGTTAACAGCACCCAACCCTATTTTTACATCTTTGGTATTCATAGTATAAGCAATAATATGGAGGTCAGCAAGAGGAAGTTCTCCGTTTTCAGTAAGATTCACGCTACCTGTAAGGTGATCGGTATCCATAGGCAAGCGCAAATTGTTCCATCCGGATACAATATTGTTTCTCGAAACATTCCACGACCAGTAATCATCTTCGTTTTTTCTATCATTAAAGACATTTATACTTATATCGCTTGAAAGCTGTGATGCATCTTCAACATAGAAATTAACTTCAAAATAGTAAGTGTTATTGGTAGGATCACAGCCGTCAAGAAGAGCATACCAATCAACACCTTCGACAATATTCAAGCCCAGCTTAAAGGAATTCATATTGATGTGTGCTTGAGGACGGTTAGCTGCAACGGTTTTAATTATACCTGACTTGTTTTCAACAACAGTTGCATCTGCACTTGTTACAAAGAAGTCTTCGCCACTAAAATTATAAAATTTAAACTGAAAGTCGCGAGAAAGAGTGAGCGGATCTATAAGATTCCACACATTCTCTTCCGCTATCTCTCCACCAAACTGTACGGTAATTGATTCCTTAAGCAAATTAAAAGCTATAATTGAAACGTCAACAGCATCTCTGAATGAATCTCCGTTAATATCGGATTCAGCGTAGGTTGCATCAGAATTTGTTTTTGACAAATCAAACGTAAGGCTGGCAACATCCGTGCTGTCAATATAACCGTCCCCGTTAATATCTCCGGAAATCAGTTTGATATTATTAATCAACGCATCTGAATGACTTATTAAATCAATGTCGCAATTTACATTTATACCTTCAATAGTATAGGGAAGAGCTCCGTCCTTTTCAATAACAAGGTCATATACTCCTCCGGATACATCAGAAATAACAAAATTCTGCTCAATCAAGCCTTGGTCGTCTGTTGAAGGAATTTCCGCTGAATAGACGACAGAATCTCCTTGCTTTAAAGAAAGCTGAGTTGAGTTCCCGGGGTTATATGAAGCAACATTTCCTGACAAAGAATATCCCTGCGCATAGAAATCAAATGAAAATACGGTAAACGTGCTCATAATTATTACTGTCGACATCAATGCTGATAGAATCTTTTTTGTTTTTTTCATAACCGCCTCCGCAAAGATATAACTATACATTATAATTTTATCACTATTTATATATAAAAGAAATATATTTTTTTGCTTTTTTATTTTTAAAAATTGCTATATAAAAATTAAAATAGCATATTAATAAAAAAAGCAAGAACCAAATTG
>JAZSMJ010000087.1:0-4087 GCA_045535815.1 Eubacteriales bacterium | reverse complement strand
AAATATCACACATTTTTCAAAAAGCTCAGGAGGTGTTAAATGGTGAATCGCGAAAAAAAGATAGCGAAGTACAAGATCATTGCCGACACCGGCGGAAACCGATACCGTTTCTACTGTGAAGCATCGGGCGCGGTGGTGTGTACGACAAAGCCCGTAAAAGCCGAAACTCCCGAGAAGGAATTGCTTCTTGCATGGGAGGAAGGAAAAGAAAGCTTCAGCTTGTGTCCCCGCTGCGGTCGCCTTGTCTGCGATGCCATGTACAACGCCGATGTGTGTGAATGCGTGGACTGCGCACCTTGGGAGAACAAGCCCAACTACTGTAAAAAGTGCGGAGTCGAGATTCACAAAGGAAACGTTTTTTGCACCGGATGCGGTGCTCGCACAAGATATGGGGAGGTGTGGGCCTGATGACGGAGAAACTGGAATATCTGCGCAGGGAGAATATGAGAGAATGTGGCTTCGGTGTAGATGCGATGAAAGAGATCCGAATCTGCACCGATTGCGGGAATCCTTCCCCAAGCACAGAAGCCTTCTGCAGAGAATGTGGATGCAGGCTCCCCGATAAAACCATGTACGATATATATAAAGAAAGACATACCGTTTGCCCAACTTGCGATACGGTGGTGGCAAAGGACAGTGAGTACTGTCCGCAATGCGGAACGAAATTAGAACAAAAAAACGAACATAAAGTTTTTTAAAATGATTAAGGAGGCAAAAGCAAATGAAAACAGGCTTTAAGAAAATCTTGTCAATGCTGCTTGCATTGACGATGCTGCTGAGTATGACCGGCATAACGGCATTTGCGGTTGATGCAGAACCGTTACCCACAACCTTGGAGGCCCCGAGCATTATCGTATATGATTCGGGCTACCGCACGTTGGATATGGAAGTCAAGGTAGAGCATCCAACTTCTATCATGGATGTATATGAAAAGAGCGCTACCAACCGGGTCTATGATGAAGAAACCTATGAGTATTCCAGTGATTACGGCGAGTATTATCTGTACGATGCCGTTGTTCAGATCGACTGGAAGCTCGATGACGGTGACTGGCAGTATACAGCACAGTGGGATGAATATGCGTGGGAATGTGATGAATATGAATATTTCAACGGCGCTCATGTAGGCTGGTCATACGTTGCTTCTCCGTCTGCTTATTATAACAGCACCTTGGAGCAGGCGTTGATCGATCAGGAATGCTTGATTGAGACCACCGACGGTTCCAGCACCTATTACCGATTTGATGAGGCGAACCACAGCATTTCCTTCCGCGCAAGATATTTCTTCATGTTTGAAAGTGACACAGGAAGTGCAAATGTGAATGTTCTCTCCGATTGGTCGGAGGTTGCCGTCTACGGCGGTGGCAGTGTTCAGGAAAACAGCATTCCCATGACCCTTAGCGCACCGACCCTTGCGAATCTTGAGATCTATGATACGTATACCTATTACATGGTTCCTATGGTGCAGTTTGACGTGTATCCGGGAAGTGATATTCTCGATGCGCTTATGTGGTATGAAGAGTATGATGCTGAACTGGAGTCAAGCGACATTTCGTTGGTCTTGGAAGCAAGTCTTGACCCGAATTTTGGTCCCGAAGCTGTCGTGATTGACAGAGACGTCTCTCAGTACTCCGCTATCGAACGTAAAAATAACTGGGATATGATGTTCTATGATTTGTGGTGGGATCTTCCTACCAGCGATCAGGAAGCCTTCGTGTGGAACGGCGAGACCGTTTATCTCAGGGCAAAATGGGTAAACGAGCGTGAAATCAGCGGCCAGTGGTCTGAAATTGAAAGTCCTTATTCCAACGTGATCAGCATTCAGGGACCTCAGATTGCCGCTTACACGATATCCGTTTCTCACGGCTCCTACGGATTCGATTCTTACTATGATGCTCAGTGGAATGAAAAGATTACGGCAGGAAAAGAATATGATTATATTTACTGCCATCCTCTGGAAGGTTGCTACGTCGATACCGTAACGATCAATGGGCAAGTGATGTACGATTACGATGATGAAGCTACACACGAGCTTCTTTATTGGAACTATAACAGAGACTTGTTCCATTTCCACGATGAAGACAATTATGCCGACAGGGATCTAACGATCGAAATCACCTATGCCGGTACACCTACCGAGATGTACGGCATCACCACCGAGTGGGGAAACGGCGGATATCTCGAGCTTGATTATTATTCAAACTACGTCTCATGGGAAGATAATTCCCTTGTTGTCTATCACGGAGCTACCCCGGGGTTTGAGATCATCCCCTATACGGGATGTGTCATTGACACGGTTCTGATCGACGGTGTTGAAAATGCACAGGCAAAGGAAGACGGATATTATCAGTTCCCGGCGATCACCGACAACAGCCATAGTATTGAAGTCACCTTCAAACGAGAAGCGTATGCGGTCAATTTCTGGGCCGATTCCCGAAAGGGTTATATCGAAAGTGATTACGACTGGTATAACGGCAATGCCGGTTACGTCCGTATCGGTGATGACGTTACCTTTACCTTCGGTCCCGATGCTGACCACAACGGTAATTATTATGAGATCACACAAGTTTGGATCGACGGTGTTCTGAACGAGGAAGCAAAGGCTACCGGTTCTTATACCTTCGAAAACATTCAGGCCGGTCACAGTATTGATGTATATTTCAGCGATGCCCCTGTTGTCACCCACGACGTAACTGCTACCAGCGGTGAGAACGGAAGCGTTTCTCCTGAGGGTGTGGTACACGTAAGAGAAGGAAGCGACAAATATTTCTACTTCTATCCCGATGAGGGCTATGAGGTTGACAAAGTCTTTGTGGATAACGTAGAGATCACCAACCTTGCAACCAAGGAATATTACATTGTTAGCAATGTGACCGCAGACCGCACCATCCACGTAACCTTCAAGAAACTGCCTGTAAGATACAACGTGAACGTGGTTGTCAGCGGACACAACACCTCCGCTCACGCTGTCAGCCCGGTGGGAACTACCCCCGTATGGGAGGGCGAGAGCTTTACCGTGACTTTCACCCCCTTTGCAGGCTACTATGTGGAAAAGGTTCTCGTAAATGGCTCGTTGACTGAGGCTGACGGCACCTATTCTATCGCCGCAGTCGACGCTGACACCACCATTGAGATCTTCTTCAAGATCAAGAGCTACACCGTCACCTTCGTGGACTACGACGGAACGGAACTGAAAAAGGAGACGGTTGAGCACGGTGCTCAGGCAACGGCTCCCGCCGATCCTACGAGAGAGCATTACGTGTTCACCGGATGGGATACCAGCTTTAGCGATATCACCACCAACGTGACCATCCGTGCAACCTATAAACCTGCGGAATACACCGTACGGTTCCTCGGTTGGGACGGTTCGCTTCTCAAGACCGAGACTGTAACCTATAACGCAAACGCAACAGCACCAGAAGCTCCCGAAAGAGAAGGTTATAACTTCAGTCACTGGAGCCACAGTTTCACCAACGTTAGCGGCAATCTTGAAGTAACGGCTGTTTACGAGAAGAAGGAATACACCGTAACCTTCGTGGATTCCGATGACAGCGTTCTTAGCACTCAGACCGTCAAGCACGGCGAGGCAGCGACGGCTCCTGCAGCACCCACCAAGGAAGGCTACACCTTCGTAGGCTGGGACAACACGAATTATGGCAACGTCACACAGACCATGACCATCAAGGCCATGTACGTGGAAGGTGCCGGCGTGACCTACACCGTGACCGCAAGAGCACTCGGCACGACAGGCACGGTTTCTCCCGCAGGTGTGTGCACCGTTCAGGAAAACGGTTCGCTGACCTTGAACTTTACCCCCGACGAGCTTTCCAAGATCGTCAAGGTCATCGTTGACGGCGTGGAAATTGATGTTTGCAACACCTATACCTTTGCAAACATTACTGCAAACCATACCATCGACGTTTACTTCGCACCTACTGCAGTGATTAACGTAGGCAACACCGATTCCACTCAGGGTACTGCATCCGGTCACTATGACCTGATCGGTGACAACGTGGTATACGTCCTCGACGTAACGCCTGCTGAGGGTTACGAGCTGGACGGCATCTACGTAGACGGCGAGAAAGTGGAA
>JAZSMJ010000001.1:0-50689 GCA_045535815.1 Eubacteriales bacterium | reverse complement strand
ACCGCTTGGCCTCCGACTTTATTCAGTGATGATGGCAGCGTGATTTCCAAGCCCCTTAGGCGTGTGCTCCTCAAGAAGAACGTGTCCGAGACACATCATTCTGACCTTACCCTTGCTGTCGGAATAACAGGTAAGAACTCTCATTGAAGAGTCGTTTCCTGGTATTGTATCCTGAAGTATCACCTTGCCGCTGTAACCGCTTCCGAATATGCTGTTTAGTATCGTTTCCGCTTCTGCCCTGCTTTTTGCCCTGTAAACCTTTTTCATTCCGTCAAAAGGAGTTTTCCAGTAAAGCGAGCTGAGTGCAGGCTTTATGATCATTGGATATTCTATATCAACGTTATCAAGAGTATCTCCGTTCGATAAAACGACCGTCTTGGGATACGGTATTGCGTATTTTTCGCAATAATCATAAAAAACGTCTTTAGATACAAGCCGATCAAGCAATTCTCTGTCAATATACGGGATGGTATACTGAGGAAGCTTGGTCTTGAGTGCCGAGAGAAGCTCTACGTACTCATCAGTGCATCCCATTGCAATAAGATCGGCATCGAGATGCTCTTTTGCAAAGTCCTCAAGTGTTTTTAAGAGAACATCTTCCGTATTAAGATTTTCTACCGCTCTGAAATTGATTATTTTTGAGTTTGCAGTAGCTCCTATTGCATATCTTCCGAATGCATAGGAGTTCACTTTATATTTTTCGTGAAATGCTCTGGCAACGCTGTAACAGTTCAGATCAGCTCCGAGCAGAACCGGAATAAGCGCTTTTTTATTCAAAATAAATTCCTCCTCAGTTATCTATGAAGAAAACCTTATACCACACAAGAAACGTGAAGACAGTCCATATTTTTCTCTGATTGTTAGCCTTACCGTTTTTGTGATCCTCAAGCAGATCGAGAATTGCACCTTGATCAAAAAATTCGGATGCATATTCAGAGGAAAAATATTCCTTTACTATCCCGTAATATTTATCCTCGCGAAGCCAGAATCTGATCGGTACCGGAAATCCCATCTTAATTCTGTCAGCCCATTCATCGGGCACCGTTTTATTAGCTGCTTTTCTCAAGACGTATTTGGTGTTCTTTCCGTTAATTTTGAATGATGACGGAAGAGCCTGAGCAAATTCCATAACCTTTTTATCAAGGAACGGAACCCTGAGCTCAAGGGAATGAGCCATACTCATTTTATCAGCCTTAAGGAGAATATCTCCGGGAAGCCAAAGATTAAGGTCAAGATACTGCTTTTTTGTCAGCTCATCTTTTTTCTTGACACGTGAATACACCTTATTTGTAACCTCATAAGGCGACGGTCCGTTTTCACAGCCCTTTGCAAGTATTTTCCCGGCTTCCTTTTCGGTAAACACAAGCGCTTGTCCGATAAAATAATCCTCGGGTCTACCGCTGCCCTTGATAATGAAATCATGCCCCTTGAAATAAGGCAGATGTTTTGCGACTGACGCAGCCATAATTCTTAAAAATTGCGGTATCTTCTTATATTTGCGCATTGCTTTCGTTTCGTCATACCATTCGTATCCCGCAAAAATTTCATCAGCACCTTCCCCCGAAAGAACGACGGTCACGTGCTCCCTTGCAAGCTTTGCAAGAAAATAAAGCGGTACCGAAGAGGGATTTGACTGAGGCTCATCCATATGATACTGTATTGTCGGGAATGCATCAAAGCAATCGTCTGCCGATATCATCCGGCGGTAATTCTCTATTCCGAGAATATCCGAAAGCTCTTTTGCATAATCGGTTTCATTAAATCTATCGTAGTTAAAGCCTACCGAAAACGTCTTGTCCGGCATAAGCGAAGAAGTTATATAGCTTGAATCAACGCCACCCGATAAAAACGATCCGACCTTTACGTCGCTTATTTTATGTGCCTTAACCGATTCATTTATACATTCGTCAAGTCTGTCTACAGTCTGATTGAAGTCACCTGCACTCTCGGTAAAGTCAGCGTCCCAATAACGCTTTATATCCATTTTTCCGTCTTTGAAGGTAAAATAATGAGCAGGCGGAAGCTTGTATACCCCTTTAAAGAAGGTCTCTTCCATTGAGGAATATTGGAAGGTAAGATAAGGTCTCAATGCGTTTTTATTAACGGCCTTTACAAAGCACGGATGGTCAAGAAAGCTCTTTATCTCAGAGCCGAATAATAATCCTCCGTCCTTTAGCTTTGAGTAATAAAACGGCTTTATACCGAAAATATCTCTTGCTCCGAAAAGCGAGCCGTCCTTCTGATTCCAGATAACGAATGCATACATTCCGCGAAGCTTGTTTACTATTTCAGTTCCGTATTCTTCATATCCGTGAAGCAATACCTCGCTGTCACAGTTGGTTTTGAAAATATGCCCTTTTGATAAAAGCTCTTCTCTTATTTCAAGGAAATTATATATCTCTCCGTTATAAACGGCAACGACAGAGCCGTCCTCGTTTGACATCGGCTGTTTTCCGTTTTCACTGAGGTCTATTATACTCAGTCTTCTGAAGCCAAGGGCAATATCGTCCTCGCAATACGAGCCCGACATATCCGGTCCCCTGTGGACTATACGGTCCATCATTTTGTTCAGTATCTCTTTTTTATTTTCAAGTCTGCCAGTAAATCCGACAAATCCGCACATTGCTTTTTTTCCTTTCTGCAATCCGTTCTTACAAAAGCATACATCGAAAGTTACTATCCATTTCAAAGTATTATATCACACATTTTCCTCAAAATAAATAGGAATAGAAAATTTTTACAACAAAAACACAAAAAATGCAAAAAAATCTCAAAAAGCTATTGACAAAACGATTTCGTGTGTGGTATACTTTCAAAGTAAAAAGGAAGCAGAACATTTTCCGTTCTCACCTCGGCATCTTTTATATGACCGTTGGTTAATAATTTTGCGTGAATCTCTTTTGTGATTTGCGTTTGAGTTGTTGTGCGGGGAATGCATTCTTTTTATAAGTTCCTATCGCACATTTTTTTATGGAGGTGCTTTGACATAAGAAAAGGCAATTCTAAGGATTCCTTTATCAATGAGGAGATCATCACTCAAGCGGGCTTTGAATCATCAAAGACTGTACGCGTTATTGATGCGGAAGGCGAACAGCTCGGTCTTCTTACCGTTCTCGATGCTATCAACAGAGCAGCCGAAGACGGATATGACCTTGTGCTTATCGCAGCTACAGCAGATCCGCCCGTATGCCGCATAATGGATTACGGTAAGTTCCGTTTTGAGAGAGACAAACGTGAAAAGGAAGCCCGCAAAAAGCAGCAGGTCATAGATATCAAGGAGATACAGCTTTCCTGCCACATCGATACTAACGATTTCAACACCAAGGTAAACCATGCTCACCGTTTTTTGACGAGCGGTAACAAGGTAAGAGTTATCGTTAAGTTCAAGGGCAGACAGATGGCTCATCAGGATATCGGACGTGAATTACTCGATAAATTCCAAAAGGCTTGCGAAGATGTCGGAGCTGTTGATAAGCCTCCGGTGCTTGAAGGTCGTTCAATGACAATGTTTTTGGCTCCCATAAAGCCAACTGCCAATAAATGAAAGGAGATTCCAAAAAATGGGAAAGATCAAGTCACATAAAGCAACTGCGAAAAGATTTTCGCTTACAAAATCCGGCAAGGTTAAGATGAACCATTCTCATCACCGCCACAATCTCGGTCTTAAGAACGCAAAGCGTAAGAGATCGCTCAGAAAGTCTTCTGTTCTCAGCGAATCCATGGCTCCCGCTATCAAGAAGCTTATTCCTTACGCATAATCGTTTTATACCGTCAAATTTTAATCTAATTAGTGTAATTATCAGGAGGAAAATAAAATGGCAAGAGTTAAAGGCGCTATGATGACCCGCAAGAGAAGAAATAAGGTTCTCAAGCTTGCCAAGGGTTACTGGGGCTCAAAGAGCAAACACTTTAAGATGGCTAAACAGGCCGTAATGAAAAGCGGTAACTATGCTTTTATCGGCCGTAAACTTAAGAAGAGAGATTTCCGTTCTCTCTGGATTACAAGAATTTCCGCACAGGCTAAGGTAAACGGCATCAACTATTCTCAGTTTATGCACGGTCTTAAGCTTGCCGGCATCAACCTCAACAGAAAGATGCTTGCTGAAATTGCTGTATCCGACAAGGATGCATTTGCTACACTCGTAGAAAAAGCTAAAGCTGCGTTATAATCAATCAAATACCCGGGTTAAATCCCGGGTTTTTGTCTTATTTACTTGATTATTTCATTCTTATGTAAAAGTATTTTTTAGCATAATTTTTGATAAAAAATCCAACTTTTTTGTTTAAATCAAGGAGTTTTTTGATGACGTATACCGTTAGCAGCCGCTCGAATCAGACGGTTATTGATGCGACAAAATTAAAAGATAAAAAACGAAGAGACGAGGCAGGAGTGTTTTTTTTCGAGGGCATGAAGCTTTTTAACGAAGCTTTAAAGTGCGGAATTGAGATAGCTTCGGTATTTGTCCGTGAGGATATTTATCAGAAAAACAGCAACCTCTTCTCATCTTTTACAACGTACGTCGTTAACAGCTCAGTATACGACAAGCTTACAGATGAAAGCTCACCGCAAGGCATTTTTTGCATTGCCAAGAAGATGAAGATCCATAAATTTGAAGCATCATCAAAAGAGGATGTAAACGAATCTCGCTTTGCGCTCTGCTCTGTTCGTGATCCGGGAAATCTCGGAACTATAATAAGAACGGCGGATGCCTTCAAAATCGACAGACTTATATTAAGCAGTGACTGCGCAGATATATACAATCCAAAGGCTATAAGAGCTTCTATGGGATCGCTGTTCAGACAAAAAATATCTGTTTGTACTGATATGACGGCAGAAATAAACAACATGAAGGCCTTAGGATACAACGTTCTCGCTGCCGCTCTTGGTCAGGAATCAAAGAAACTGAACGAGATCAACATCGACAATAAAACCTGCTTCGTAGTCGGAAACGAGGGACACGGAATATCGGACGATATAATAGACGCATGCAGCGGTATAATTATCATTCCGATGAATCCAAATACCGAATCCTTGAACGTTTCATCTGCTTCGTCGGTGCTTATGTGGGAAATGTACAAAAACTGTAAAAGCGATTAATATCTTTGGAGAAAGGGAGTTATTCTTAATGTCTGATATAGTGTATTGGATATGGCTTAGCTGTACGCTCGGACCTGCTAATACGGCGGGGGAGCTATTGCTCGACCACTTTGACGCAAACGCTTATAAAATATATTCTGCACAAAAAGAAGAATACGAAGAGGTTAAGGGACTAAAGCCCAAGACGATTAACGCTCTTTTGAACAAAGATCTGTCCGAAGCCAAGCACATAAAAGAATACTGTATACAAAATAACATCGGTATGTTAGCTGCCGACTCGGAATACTATCCCAAACGACTGTATAGAATAAGACCCAAACCGATAGTGCTGTATTATCTCGGAAAAATACCGAATATTGACGATAATCTCTGCGTTGCCGTAGTTGGCATGAGAAAATTGTCTTCTTACGGTGCAAGAAACGCTTATACTATAGGCTATGATCTTGCAAAAAGCGGAGCTATAGTAGTAAGCGGTATGGCTTCCGGAATAGATGCAAGAGCGCATAAAGGCTGTATCGATGCCGGAGGCATTACCGTTGCAGTACTTGGATGCGGTATCGACAGGATATATCCTGAAGAAAACACGGATCTTTGGATGTATATACAAAGAAAAGGTCTTATAGTAACTGAATATAAGCCGGGAACTCCGCCCTTTGGTTCAAACTTTCCGATGAGAAACAGAATAATAAGCGGACTGTGTCAGGCTGCACTGATTATCGAAGCAGATTATCAAAGCGGGGCTTTGATAACGGCAAGGCATGCACTTTATCAAGGCAGAGAAATATATGCTCTTCCCGGAAACGTCGGCGAATTCAGAAGCCTCGGAACAAATTCACTCATACAAAACGGCGCAAACATGATAACGAGTGCTGTTGACATAGTAAAAGAATATGTTGACATATATCCCGCAAAGCTTCACATCGAAAACATCGATTCCTTCAGATCCCCGAAGCGTAATTGGCTTATGAAAAGGATTGCCGGTACATCGTTTGACAAGAATAAAGCAAACGACGTTCAGGATGAGATAAATATCCAATCTCCAACCCTTCCACCAAGCTTTAAGCCGTTAGGATTTGAGAAAAAAACCAATCGAACAACCACGAAAGATAAAAAATCAGAAAACAAACAAAAAGTAAGAAAAACAAATGATACAGCTCAAGCTCCTCAGATCAAGAAAGAAGTCGATCTGTCTAAATTAAGCGAAAATGAGTTAAGCGTATATAACGCTATTCCCGACTCTGCTTCGATTTCACCGGATGAGATTTCAAGAGCAGGTATTCCTATATCAAAAGTAATGCCTGTACTTACTATGCTTGAGATAAAGGGACTTATAACTTCCCTGCCCGGCGGAAGATTTAAGAAAAAAGACTGATTCAAAGATCTGCATAAGGCAAAATTCATGAAAGGAGATTACGGAGGTTTTACCGCCGTAAAACATTTTAAAAGATGGCAAATCTTGTAATTGTTGAGTCGCCTACAAAGGCCGGAACAATTAAAAACTATTTAGGCTCGAATTATAAAGTCTTAGCGTCGAAGGGTCACGTAAGAGATCTGCCCAAAAGCACGCTGGGAGTTGATATAGATGACGGATTCAAGGCAAAATACATTAATATAAGAGGCAAGGGCGATCTGATAAAGGAGCTTCAGAAGGAAGCTAAAAATGCGGATAAAATTTTCCTCGCAACTGACCCTGACCGTGAAGGTGAGGCTATATCATGGCATCTTGCGACAGCTCTTAAGATCCCGGAAAACAAAGCCAACAGAGTTACGTTTAACGAAATAAATAAAGCTGCTATAAAAGCGGCTATCAAATCACCACGTCGCATCGATATGAATATCGTAAATGCACAGCAAACACGCCGTATTGTTGACAGAATAGTAGGCTATAAGCTTAGTCCGTTCCTTTGGAAGAACGTTAAAAGCGGTCTTTCCGCAGGACGAGTTCAATCTGTTGCGACAAGAATAATCGACGAGAGAGAGCAGGAGATCAACAATTTTATTCCTCGAGAATATTGGTCGCTTGACGTTATTCTCTCCGGCAAGGATAAAAGCAAGATAAAAGCAAAATATGCAGGTGACTTGAGGGGAAACAAGGATCTTCCGAATAAAGAATCTGCAGACGTAGTTTTGAACAATCTGAACAGAGACAATTTTAAGGTTTCTTCAGTAAAATACGCAACAAAAACAAGAACCCCTGCTCCGCCCTTTACAACGTCCACTATGCAACAGGAGGCATCCAAAAAGCTCGGATTCCAGTCACAGCGCATAATGCGTGTTGCACAGGAGCTTTACGAGGGTGTTAACGTTGGAAGTGAAAACGGGGGCACTCAGGGTCTTATCACGTATATGAGAACCGACTCTCTCCGTATATCCGATGAAGCGGCAGAAACCGCAAAGAATTTCATAGATCAAAGATACGGAAGCGACTATTCCCTTCAGACAAAAAGAGTTTATAAAACCAAGGCTGGAGTTCAGGATGCTCACGAAGCTATCCGTCCGTCTGATCCATTTATAGATCCCGAAAAGATCAAAAAATATCTTACCCCGGATCAATACAAGCTTTATAAGCTTATTTGGAGCAGATTTATTGCAAGCCAGATGGCATCTGCACTCGTTGATACCGTTAACGTTGATATAACCGAAGGCAATTACCTTTTCCACGCAAGCGGATATAACGTAAAATTCAAGGGTTATATGGCTGTTTACGTAGATTCGGACGATGATCTCGGTGAAAACGATACGGGCGATAAAAGCAAGCTTCCAACGCTCGTTGAGGGTGAAGCCCTTGAGCTTGTTGACACCCTTCCCGAGCAGCATTTCACAGAGGCACCGCCAAGATATACAGAAGCTTCGCTTATAAAGACGCTCGAAGAAAAAGGTATAGGACGTCCCAGCACGTATACTCCTATTATAACGACAATCATAGCAAGAGGATACGTTGAAAGAGTTGGAAAATCGCTTAAAACCACTCCTCTCGGAACGGTAACTACAAAGCTTATGAAGGAAAGCTTCCCGGATATCGTTGATTACGATTTCACGGCAAACATGGAAGATGAGCTTGACAGCATCGAAAAGGGTGATATACAGCCTTTAAGCATTCTTTCCGATTTCTACACTGATTTTGAAAAGAATCTCAAAATAGCCGAGAGCTCTTTAAGTCAGACAAGGATTGAAATTCCGGTTGAAGAAACTGATATCGTTTGCGAAAAATGCGGAAGCAAGATGATCATAAAGAACGGCAGATACGGTAAATTTGCTGCCTGCCCGAATTATCCTCAGTGCAAGAACACAAAGCCACTCGAAAGCAAAAAGCCTGCTGCTCCCGAGAAAAAGCAGGAGAAGGCTGCAGAAGCTATTGACATGAAATGTGAGCTTTGCGGAGCAGATATGGTGCTCAGAAGCGGACGTTACGGCTCATTCTATGCTTGTAGCCGTTATCCAGAATGCAAAAACACCAAACGTATCACAAAGGATCTTGACGTACCATGCCCCAAGTGCGGATCAAAAATATCCGTAAGAAGAGGTCGTAACAAAACGGTTTTCTACAGCTGTGAAAAATATCCGAGCTGTGATTTCTCATCATGGGATCTTCCTTTGAATGAAAAATGCCCTAATTGCGGCGATATTTTATTCAAGAAAAAGGGCAAGGACCTTGTAATATGTCACAACAAAGACTGCGGATACAAGCGTGATGCCGAGTCATCCGTCAAAGACACTACAGAAGAATGATGAACGAAAAATATATAAACGTTATCGGAGCAGGGCTTGCAGGATGCGAAGCTGCATGGCAGATCGCTCAAAGAGGTATTAAAGTTAATCTTTATGAGATGAAGCCCCAAAAGCATACCCCTGCTCACAAAACAAACGAATATGCAGAGCTTGTTTGCTCTAACTCCTTGAGGTCCTCACAGCTTTCAAATGCAGTCGGTCTTTTGAAGGAAGAACTTCGCAGACTTGGATCACTTATTATGGAAGCTGCTGATGCAACTCAGGTGCCTGCAGGTGCGGCTCTTGCCGTTGACCGAGATAAATTCTCTGCATATATAACCGATAAAATAAAAAGTCATCCAAACATTACTGTTTTTGAAGAAGAGGTAACAGAAATACCTGCAGATTCAGTAACGGTGATCGCAACAGGACCGCTTACCTCTCAAGCACTGTCAGATAACATTGCTGAGAAGATTGGCGCAGACAGACTCTACTTTTTTGATGCGGCGGCTCCGATAGTAGATGCATCAACAATAAATATGGACAGAGCCTTTTATGCGTCAAGATACGGCAAAGGAGAGGCATCATATATAAACTGTCCTATGCGCAAGGATGAATATACTGCTTTCTATCAGGAGCTTGTTAATGCCAAAGAGGCAGAAATACATGATTTTGACAGACAAGAGCAGGCTGATCTTAAGGTTTTTGAGGGATGTATGCCAATTAAAATTATAACAAAAAAAAAATTCGATACCCTTCTCTTCGGTCCTTTAAAGCCGGTAGGCCTTCCCGATCCGCGCACCGGAGAAGAATATTTTGCGGTCGTTCAGTTAAGACAGGAAAACCTTGAAAAAACTATGTATAACATCGTAGGTTTTCAGACACACCTTACATTCTCTGAACAAAAAAGAGTTTTCGGCATGATACCGGGACTTGAAAACGCAGAATTCCTTCGCTATGGTATAATGCACAGAAATACCTTTCTTAACTCACCCAGGCTTTTATCGTCAGACTATTCCCTTCGCTCTGATCCGAATATATTTTTTGCAGGTCAGATGACGGGAGTTGAGGGATATATTGAATCGACCGCATCTGGTTTCGTTGCAGGCTACAATGCCGCACTCAGAATTATCGGAGAAGAGCCTTTTATCTTCTCGCCGATTTCTGTAATCGGATCTATGGCAAAATACGTAAGCGATCCTTCGGTTGTTAAATTCCAGCCTATGAATGCAAATTTCGGATTGGTACCAATGCTTGAAAAAAAAGTAAAGGGTGGAAAATCTGCAAAAAACGAAGCGCTTGCTTTACGTTCTCTTGAGTATATAGACTCTGTTTCGGATAATATCAGAAAGAGCTTATAACCGCTTGTCCGAAATCACCAACAATCTCAGAATGGAGTTTATTATGAAAATTATTATAGATGCAATGAGCGGTGATAACGCTCCCGTTGAAATTATAAGAGGTGCATTTCAGGCACTTGATGAATTCGACGTTGAAATCACTCTCGTAGGAGACGAGGACGTTATAAAAAACGTTTGCGAGGAATACGGGCTTGATTATGAAAACGAAAGACTTGAGATAGTTCATACTACCGATATCATAACTATGGAAGACAATCCTTTGAGCATCAGAAGCAAGAAGGATTCATCAATGGCGGTCGGTCTTCACCGCCTTGCAGACGGTGAAGGAAACGCTTTTGTAAGTGCAGGCAATACAGGTGCCCTCTATGCCGGCGCATCCCTTATAGTTTGCAGGATCAAGGGCTTCAGAAAAGCCGCAATTGCTACAGTGCTTCCATTTGAAAAGCCTGTTCTTCTTTTGGATTCGGGTGCGAACATAACCGTAACTGAAGAAAACCTCGAGCAGTTTGCTGTTATGGGATCGATCTATATGGAAAAAATATTCAATATAAGAAGCCCAAGAGTTGCTCTTCTTAACAACGGTGCTGAAAGCACCAAGGGTACGGAGCTTTACAAAAATACTTATAAGCTTCTTGAAAGCTCACCTAACATAAGATTTGTAGGCAACGTAGAGGCAAAAACGCTTCCCTTCGATGTATGCGACGTAATAGTAGCCGACGGATTCACCGGAAACATACTTTTAAAAATGTCGGAAGGAATGGGCTCTTTTATTCTCGGTAAGATCAAAGCTCTATACAAGAAAAACATCGTAACAAAAATGTCTGCTGCAATAATAAAGAATGAAATAGATAAACTTAAGTCGGAGTTTGATGCGTCGGAATACGGCGGGGCTCCCTTCCTCGGCATCTCAAAGCCGGTAATAAAGGCGCACGGAAATTCTGATGCCCATGCTATCAAAAATGCCGTGCGTCAGGCGATAAACTATTACGGTACAGGCTTAATTACCGATATTGCCAAATATGCACAGAAGAAAGAGCAGGAAAAGATCTCAGATGCTCAAACCAAAGAAGATGCATTTGAAGACAAGTAATAATATCCCCTTCGAGAGGAGCAAAAATCAATGAACGATAACAGAGCAATGCCTGTAGATATTTCAGTTCTTGAAGAAAGAATATCATATGAATTCAAGGATAAAAGCATAATCAGATGTGCTATGACCCATTCATCATATTCAAACGAGATGAAATCCAAGGGACTTGATGCAGAGTGCAATGAGAGGCTTGAATTTTTAGGCGATTCAATACTTTCAATGGTAACAAGTGAATATCTGTTTAAGAATTTATCAATGCAGGAAGGCGATCTTTCAAGAATAAGAGCAGGCGCAGTCTGTGAAAAAGCTCTCGCATCCTTTGCAGGTGAGATATCCTTGGGGGACTACCTATTCCTTGGACACGGTGAAGAAATGTCAAACGGAAGGAAGAGAGCCTCAACTCTTGCAGATGCATTTGAAGCGCTTCTTGCCGCTATGTATCTTGACGGGGGCATTGAGCTTGTTGCCGACTTTGTATTGCCGTTCATTATTAAGGAAACACAGCAAATGCTAAGGTCAGGACGCACCGAGGATTTCAAGACCATGCTTCAGCAGATCGTTCAGCAGGAGCACGGTGAAATTCTTGAGTACGTACTTACAAAAGAGACGGGTCCTGCACATAAAAAATGCTTTGAAGTAGAGGCTCGCCTTAACAGCAACGTTATTGGACACGGAAAAGGATCCACCAAGCGTGAAGCTGAACAGTTCGCCGCAAAAGAAGCGCTTTCACTTTTCGGAGCTATCTGATAATGAAAAAAAAGCATGCCAATATTCCTATATTTATTCCGCATCTCGGATGCCCTAATGATTGCGTATTCTGCAATCAAAGAAAAATCTCCGGAAAAACAGAATATACCCGTGCATCAGTTTCAAAAGAGATAGACGATGCGCTGTTGACCATCGATAAAGATCTGTACGATATAGAAATTGCCTTTTTCGGCGGAAGCTTTACCGGTATAGACAGAGACGAGATGCTATGGCTTCTTGACCTTGCTCAATCCTACATAGACTCCGGAAAAGCAGATTCCATCAGACTGTCGACAAGACCGGATTATATTAACGGTGAGATCATCGAGATCCTTTCAAGATACAGCGTAAGGGTCGTTGAGCTCGGAATACAGAGTATGAACGACAATGTTCTCTTCGCGTCAAAAAGAGGTCATACGTCAAAAGATTCAGAAAATGCCTGCTCAATGCTTAAATCCGCCGGATTTAACGTTATCGGTCAGATGATGACAGGACTTCCGCAATCAACGCTTGAAGACGAAATAAACACCGCAAAAAAGATATGTGAGCTTAACGTTGACGGAGCCAGAATATATTCAACGGTTGTTTTTCACGATACTCAGCTTAAAGAAATGACCGAAAGCGGTAGCTACACTCCGCTTACTGATGAGGAAGCAATTATTCGTGCCGGCGAGGTTCTTGGTGTGTTCGTATCAGCAGATATTCCCGTTATCCGCATCGGGCTTTGCTCTACCGACAATCTTGTGAAAAACGGTGAAATTTTTGCCGGATCGTATCATAGCGCATTCGGTGAGCTTGTTGAAAATTATCTGTATCTTAAAAATATAAAAGATGCTTTAAAAGATGAGCGTTGCAATGGAAAATCACTTACCGTATATACTGCACCGGGATGCATATCAAAAGCGGTAGGTCAAAAGCGTTCCAACGCAATAAAGCTAAAAGAAGAATTTAATTTTGACCGTATCTTTTTCAAAGAATCAGAAACAGTCAGCGGTCACAATATAGCTGTAAAAATTTCAGAAAGGAATTTAACGACTTGAAACTGAAATCTATAGAACTTCACGGATTTAAATCATTCCCCGATAAGACGGTTTTAAACGTTGAGCACGGTGTTACTATAGTTGTCGGCCCTAACGGTAGCGGTAAGTCAAACGTTTCCGATGCCGTCAGGTGGGTGCTTGGCGAGCTTTCTTCCAAAAATCTGAGAAGCACAAAAATGGAAGACGTTATATTCGGCGGAGCTGCATCGAGAGGCCCGATGAGCTATTGTGAAGTTTCTCTTGTAATAGATAATTCAGACCCGAACCACCGTCTTCTTTCGGATTACGACGAAGTAACCGTTACAAGACGCTACTACCGCTCGGGCGAGAGTGAATACCTTCTCAACAAGAAGAACGTGCGTCTTAAGGATATATACGAGCTGTTTATGAATACCGGTGTCGGTAAGACGGGTTATTCTATAATCAGCCAGGGTAAGGCTGCCGAAATAATTTCGCAAAAGAGCGAAGAAAGACGTCAGATATTTGAAGAAGCTGCCGGTATTTCAAAATACCGCCACAAGAAGATCGAATCAGAGAGAAAGATGAACGAAACCAACGATAATATCGTTCGTATTTCCGATATATTGGGTGAGCTTTCTTCACGTGTCGGTCCTCTTGAAAAAGAAGCTAAAAAGGCTGCTCTATACGTAGAGCTTTTTGAAAAGAAAAAGGCTGCCGACATTTCCCTTTGGATATATGACACAGATAAATTAAAAAAGGATATTGCCGTTTGCGAGGATGCCTACAGTCTTGCTTCTCAAAAGCTTGAAATTGCAGACGATTCGATGAATTCGCTTGAAACGCAAAGCGATAAGCTTTATATGACGGTACAGGAGAATAACACCCGTGCTGAAAGCATTTCAAACAAGCTTCGCGAGATCAGTGAGAAAATGTATTCGTCAGAGGCATCGTTTAAAATCCTTGAAAACGATATAATCCACTTCCAGTCTCAGTCAGAACAGACAAAAAGCGAAATAAACGATAAATCTTCTATATCTCAGAAGCTGAAATCGAATATTTTATCTCTCGTTACAAAAAGAAACGAAATTACAAAGGCTCTTGCTCTTTGCGAAAATGATAGAAACGTTCTTTCCGAAAGGATTGAAGAAATTCAGTCTGACATGGATAAAACCGACGTTGAGATTGAAAATGCTGATAAAAATATTTCGGCAATTAATGACAGCATAACAGCGGCTAAGATTGAAATATCTGCTCTTGAAGGATCTTTTTCCTCTCTTGCTGACAGAGCTGAAGCTATAAAAAATGACATTTCGGAAATTGAAGGCGATGCGTCTATAGTATCAGACAAAATTGCCCGTTCCGAAAAGACCATATCCGATTACGTAAATAGACAAAACGAATTCAAAGCTAAGGCTGAAGAGATAGGACAAAGTGCTACTGTATACAAAGAAGAGGAAGAAACTACAACCTCAGAGATTTCCCGTCTTCAGAATGAGATATACGTAAAGTCTCAAAGAATAGAGAGCCTTCGCCGTATGGAAGAGCTTTTTGAGGGCTACTCAAGAAGCGTTAAATCCATAATGGATGCGGCAGATAAAAAAATCATAAGCGGAATTCACGGACCGGTATCAAGAGTTATATCTGTTGATTCCAAGCATGCTCTTGCTATCGAAACTGCGCTTGGCGCAAACGTTCAGAACATTATAGTTGATGACGAGGGCTCTGCAAAGGCGTCAATAGCTTATCTTAAAAAGGAAAATGCCGGAAGAGCAACCTTCTATCCGATAACGTCGATCAAACCTTCTTCCCTGCCTATCGACAGAAAAGATCTTACAAAATACAAGGGATTTTTGGGAATTGCATCGGAAATAGTTTCATGTGATTCTAAATATTCCTCGATAATAAGCTATCTCCTCGGAAGATGCGTTGTGTTTGACAACCTTGATAATGCTTCCTTTATGGAAAAGGAAACAGGCTTTAAGGTCAAGGCCGTTACCCTTGACGGTCAGGTAATAAATGCAGGCGGTTCATACACCGGCGGATCTGCAAAGCATGACAGCGGAATCTTCACAAGAACGTATGAGATCGATAAGCTTGAAAAAGAGATAGCATCGTTCAAAAAGACGACAGAAGAGCTTAACAAAAAGCTTAAAGAGATCAGAGCAAAGCTTGAGGATGCCAATGCTGAGATCGGTATAAACACCGATAACGTCGCAATGCTTGAAACTATAGTTCAGGCTGAAAATATTCAGCTTGAGGTTCTTAAATCACGCTATGACGGAGATATGGCGCAGCTCGATTCGTTAAAAGCATCTCTTATCGATATTGAAAACAGAGATAGCGATAACGTTGCAAAGCGTGATGCGGCACAAGGCAAGATAAAAGAGCTCGAAAAAGCACTGAAAGATGCACTGGCCGAAAAAGATACGCTTAATGAAAAGCTCGTATCTCTTGAGGAAATGATAAGCTCTGTTCAAAATGAAATCAATTCCGTCAGAATGACTGAGACCGAACATAGAAAGGATCTTCAGATAAACGACAGAGATATCGAAAACGAAAAAGCGCAGCTTAATAATACAGAGCATGATTTGTCTGAGCTTACGTCTAAGCTTTCTATGCTTGAGAAAAATATAAACGAAAGCAAAAATAAGATACAGACAAATAAGCAGAATGCAACTAACTTCTCGGCTGAAATAAACTCTCTTGAAAAAGAAAGAGACGAGCTTATCAGATTAAGCGCAGAAAATGAAAAAAAGCTTACCTCTATACGAGAAAAGCTTCGTGACGCAACTCATGAAAGAGAACTTCTTTTCAGAGAAAACACCCGTCTTGAATCAAAGCGTGCCTCTCTTCTTGCCGATCAGGACAAGCGAATCGAGAGATTGTGGGAAGACTACGAGCTTACATATTCAGATGCCGTTCAGCTCGGTTATGAAAAAGTTAATGAAGATAACCGCCCTGAATTTTATGCACTCGTTACTGAATACAAGAGCAAGATAAAATCGCTCGGTCACGTTAATACTAACGCTATTGAGGAATACAAAGAGGTTAAGGAGCGATATGAATTCCTCAATACTCAGCTTCAGGATCTCAATAAGTCAAGGGATGAGCTTGATGGCATTATCTCAAAGCTTGAATATGAGATGCGCACACGCTTCACAGAATCAATAAACAAGATCAACGATAGCTTTAAAAAGGTATTCAGAGAGCTTTTCGGTGGCGGTACGGCAGAGATCGTGCTTATTGATCCCGAAAACGTTCTTGAAAGCGGAATCGATATAAACGTAGCACCTCCCGGAAAGATAATCAAGAACCTTATGCTTCTGTCGGGTGGTGAGCAGGCTTTCGTTGCGATTGCACTCTTCTTTGCTATACTCAACGTTAATCCTACTCCATTCTGTATTCTTGATGAGATAGAGGCGGCTCTTGACGAGGTAAACGTTCAGAGATTTGCCGAGTACATCAAGCGTTATTCGGATAAGACTCAGTTTATAGTAATAACGCACAGAAGAGGCACTATGAATGCCGCAGATACAGTTTACGGAATCACTATGCAGGAACGCGGTATATCAAAAATTTTTGAGCTTGATTTAAGTGAAGCTGAACAAAAGATTGGAGAAAAATTATAATGTCTTTTTTTGATAAATTAAAAGCAGGACTTGCCAAAACAAAGGATACTGTTTTCGGTCAGGTCGATTCGTTGTTCAAGCAGTTCGTTAAGGTCGATGAGGATCTTCTCGAGGAGCTTGAGGAGCTTCTTATTACCTCAGACGTCGGTGTATCTTCAACCGAAGAAATAATCGATAAGCTCAGAGATAAAATAAAGGACGAGCGTATCTCTGACGGAGATGAAGCAAAGGAAGCTCTCAAAAAAATACTTATCGAAATGATAGGTGAGGGTCAGCCTCTCGATCTTTCGTCAACGCCTTCTGTAATACTTGTTATAGGTGTAAACGGTGTAGGAAAAACTACGTCTATCGCAAAGATAGCAAATCTTTTGAAAAGCAGAGGCAAAAAGGTTGTGCTTGCCGCAGGAGATACGTTCAGAGCGGCTGCCGCAGATCAGCTTCAGATATGGAGCGAGCGTGTAGGCGTTGAGCTTATACGTCAGAGTGAGGGATCGGATCCTGCCGCAGTAGTATACGATGCCATAAACGCCGCCAAAAACAGAAATGCAGACGTCCTTATAGTCGATACTGCAGGACGTCTTCAGAACAAAAAGAATCTTATGGATGAGCTTGCAAAGATTAGCCGTGTTATCGACAGAGAGCTTCCTAATTCCAAAAAGGAGACTCTTCTCGTTCTTGACGCAACTACAGGTCAGAACGCTGTAAGCCAGGCTAAAGAATTCTGCAAAACGTCAGAGATTACCGGACTTATAGTTACCAAGCTTGACGGCACGGCAAAGGGCGGAATCGTCTTTTCTATAAAGAATGAGCTCGGCATACCGGTTAAATTCATTTGCGTCGGAGAAAAGGTTGACGACCTTGAAGAATTTAATCCCGAAGACTTCATTAAGGCAATATTCGACTGATCTTTATAAACTGTGACGGAGGTCATTATGAAAATTCTTCTTGCTTCAAGAAATAAAAATAAAATCAAGGAACTTGAAACTTTATTATGCCAAAATTCGTCAAAAGATATAACGGTGGTTTCTCTTGACGATATTGGATTTTATGATGAAATAGAGGAAACAGGATCTACCTTCGAGGAAAATGCACTTATCAAATCACGTGTAGGCTCCGGGCTGGGATATATAACCGTTTCCGACGATTCCGGACTTGAGGTCGATTATCTGAACGGTGCACCGGGTGTTTACAGTGCAAGATATTCGGGAGAAGGAGCTGACGATGCCAAGAACAACGCAAAGCTTTTGACGGAGCTTGAAGGAGTTCCGCAAGAAAAACGCACGGCAAGATTCGTGTCTTGTGTGGTTTGTACCTTCCCCGACGGAAGAGATCCTATTAAGGTTTTTGGAAGCTGTGAAGGCATTATAATGAATGAAGCACACGGTAGCGGTGGCTTTGGATACGATCCCCTCTTCTATTGTCCCGAATTTTTAAAGACATTCGGTGAGCTTTCGCCTGAAGAAAAGAACAGCATAAGCCACAGAGGTCGTGCTATGAGAGCCTTTGCACAAGAATTCAAAAAGATTAATTTCTGAATATGAAAAAAAGAAAAAGAGTCGGACTTTACGGAGGTACTTTTTCTCCGGTTCATAACGGTCACGTAGAAGCTGCTTTACGCTTTGCCGATCAATATGAGCTTGACAAGCTTTATATTATCCCCGCTTCAGTCCCACCTCACAAAAATATTTATCCTTTTGTATCGGAAAATGCAAGATTTAATATGTTACACCTTGCTTTTTCTTCCAATCCGCTGTACAATAATACTATCATAGTTTCAGACTATGAATTTAATGCACCAAAGCCCAGCTATTCATATAACACGGTCAAGCACTTTATGCAGACCGAAAATGCAGATATCTTTTTTCTGTGCGGAACTGATATGCTTCTGTCACTTGATCAGTGGTATAAAGCAGACGAGCTTCTTTTAATGTGTAATTTTGTTTTCATGAGAAGATCTGATTCTGATTTATCGCAAAACAGTGAAATTATACGTGATAAGATACAGCTTCTTACAGAAAGATACGGTGCATCGATATCGGAGCTTAAAGGCAATATTATTGATATCTCTTCTTCTGAAATACGCACCATGCTGAAAAACCGGGAAGACGTATCAGATTATTTGCCACAGGAAGTTATAGATTATATAAACAATAACCATCTTTACCGGAGTTAATTATGACCTATAATGAAATAAGAGATTCAATTCGTTTAAGGATAACGGAATACGTTCACGGAAAGAGACACTCACATACACTTGCTGTAGAAAAAGAATGTCTTTCTCTCGCAAAGCTGTTCTCGCTAAACGAAGATGAAACACAGCAGCTTTGCATTGCTGCTCTTCTCCACGATATAACAAAAGAAAAAAATCCGCAGCAGCAGTTTGATTTATGCAAGGAGCTTGGTATTCCTTTGAGGGGAAGTGATAAGGCTTACGCAAAGCTGCTTCACGCACAGACTGCAGCAGCTCTTATAAAAAGAGATTTCAAGGGATGCGATACCGAGCTTATAATTAATGCGGTAAGATATCATACGGTTGGCAGAGAAAATATGACGCTTACGGAAAAGCTTTTATATCTTGCCGACTACATAGAGGCAACACGCACGTTTGAGGATTGTATACAGCTCAGAAAGTACTTCTATGATAAGATTACTCAAAACATGTCGCGCGATGACCTTATGAGACATCTCGACAGCACCCTGATTCTTTCTTATGATATGACTATACGAAATCTTCTTGATTCGGGACAGACCGTATTCGTTGATACAATCACTTCGAGAAACTATCTGGTAGCAAATCAATCTCGTCAAAGTTAAAAACTTTAGGATCATAAAAAATGAATAATAAAGAAATAAGAAAACCTCAGAAAAACAGTTATTTTTTAAAAACATTTTTTCTCGCTCTTATAACTGCCCTTATAATTGCAATAATCTTTACTGTAGCTTACGCAATACTCTATACTCCGGACATAGATGATGAAGTTCCGTTTGAAACGGGCACTTCAAATTCTGATGAAACTTCAACATCAGATCAAGAATCGGATACCGAGGTTTCAAACACAGATCCCGAGGACCTCAGAGTTGAAGGAAAATACAATTTCCTCGTTATAGGAAGAGATAACGTCGGTCTTAACACAGACGTTATGATGCTTGTATCGATGGATACGACTGCAGGAAGTCTCGCAATTATGCAGATCCCCAGAGATACGTATATAAACGTTGACGGCACACCGCATAAGATCAATTCTGTTTTTGCAACACTTGTAAACGATGCATACAGAAACGATTCCGAACAGCCCTACGTTGACGGAATGGAAGCATTCGTTGATATCTTGCAAAAATCGTTTAGCGTAAAGATAGACTATTATGCGCTCTTAAATCTCAAGGGATTCAGAAATATAATTGATATAATCGGCGGAGTTAATATATACATTCCTGCCAATATGTATTATCAGGATCCCGATCAGGATCTTTATATCGACCTTGTTGCAGGTCAGCATATTCTTGACGGAAGACAGTCTGAAAACTTTATCCGCTTCAGAGAAGGCTATATCACCGGAGATATAGGAAGAATAGATGCGCAAAAGATATTCATAAGCGCTCTTATGGAATCTGTTAAGAACAACATTTCCCTATCAAACGTTCTTCCCCTCATATCAGAGATATTTGATAACCTTACAACCAATATGCCTGTAAAGGATATGGGATTCTTTGCTCAGCAGGCACTTGGAATGGACCTTTCAAATGCTGTTATGATGACCATGCCTGGAGAATCGATACGTGAATACGGATCATACGGTCTGTGGTATTACGTTGCTCACAGAAACGAGCTTATTGAAATAATAAATACCTATTTCAATATGTATACATTTGAGATAACAGACGACTTCTTTGATGCTGACAGAAAGCTCAACGATGACAGCAATTCATACTTTAATGAAATTTATTATGCTGAGCTAAGTGAAGACGGATCGCTATCCGAAATCATTCATTCGGCTGACGATATAAACCAAGACGGACTTTATATTCCCAGATACTGATATTTACGGAGATAAAATATGGAAGAAAATAAAAACGTTGTTTCTCTTTCCGGTGCAGCTCCCATCGATGTTTGCGCCAGAATAGTAAACATTATAGATTCAAAAAAAGCTCATAATATAAAGGTACTGAAGATAGACAGTAAAACGGTTATTGCAGATTATTTTGTAATCTGCTCCGGAACGTCTAATACTCAGATAAAATCTATTGCAGATGAGGTTCAGTACAAGATGAGCCTTGCTGATATGGAAACCCTTCATATCGACGGATTCAACGAAGGTACATGGATAGTAATGGACTACGGTTCCGTACTTCTCCACGTTTTCAATTCAGAAATGAGAAACTTTTTCAATCTTGAAAAGCTTTGGAATGACTCGGTTGAGATAGATCCGGAGCAATTCATAGAAAAAACCGAAAGCAATTAACAAGTATATAAATTCACTGAAAGGAAGCTTTGTGTTAGTAAAATGAGATACGACTTTACAAACATAGACAAAAAATGGCAGGATAAATGGGATGAAAAAGAAGCCTTCAAGGCTGTGATAGATCATTCCAAGCCCAAATATTACTCACTCGTTGAATTTCCTTATCCCTCAGGTCAGGGACTTCATATAGGACATCCCCGTCCTTATACAGCTCTTGACGTTGTTTCAAGAAAAAAGAGAATGCAGGGATTCAACGTGCTCTTCCCTATCGGATGGGATGCATTCGGTCTTCCTACCGAGAATTATGCTATCAAGAATAAGATACATCCCGTGATAGTAACAGAGAACAACGTTAAACGCTTCAAGAGCCAGCTCAAGATGCTTGGTCTCAGCTTTGACTGGTCACGTGAGATAAACACCACCGATCCCGAATACTATAAGTGGACACAGTGGATATTCCTTCAGCTCTACAAGAAGGGGCTCGCATACAAGAAGGAAATGAACGTTAACTTCTGTACCTCTTGTAAGATAGTTCTTGCAAATGAAGAGGTCGTTAACGGCGTTTGTGAACGTTGCGGAAGCGAGGTCATTCACAAGGTAAAGAGTCAGTGGATGCTCCGCATAACAGAGTATGCGCAGAGACTTATCGACGATCTTGCAGACCTTGACTTTATCGAAAGAGTTAAAACGCAGGAGATCAACTGGATCGGCCGTTCAGAAGGTGCTGAGGTTAACTTCGGCACTACTGAAGGCGATACCGTTACCGTTTATACAACACGTCCCGATACGCTTTTCGGTGCAACGTATATGGTAATGGCACCGGAGCATACACTTGTTGAAAAATGGGCTGACAAGATAACAAATCTTGAAGAGATCCGTCAGTATCAGGCTGCTGCTGCTAAGAAATCAGATTT
The DNA here is from genome assembly GCA_045535815.1 of Eubacteriales bacterium. Classification (GTDB taxonomy): domain Bacteria; phylum Bacillota; class Clostridia; order Oscillospirales; family CAG-272; genus JAZSMJ01. Next base: position 28,681 of record JAZSMJ010000001.1, on the reverse strand, counting down.
TGAACGTACTGAAATGGCAAAGGAAAAATCAGGCGTTCAGATCAAGGGTATAAATGCCATTAACCCTGTTAACGGAAAAGAGATTCCGATATTCATATCCGACTACGTGCTTGCAACATACGGTACGGGTGCTATCATGGCAGTTCCCGCTCACGATACAAGAGACTGGGATTTTGCAAAGCTGTTCAACCTTCCTATAATTGAAGTAGTTGCGGGCGGAAACGTTCAGGAAGAAGCATTCACAGACGTTGAGACCGGTATACTTACCAATTCCGATTTCCTAAACGGTCTTGAAGTAGCAGAGGCTAAAAAAGCAATTATCGCATGGCTTGAAGAAAAGAATATAGGTCATTCAAAAATCAATTTCAAGCTTCGTGACTGGGTATTCTCACGTCAGCGTTATTGGGGCGAGCCCGTTCCTATGGTCAACTGTAAGAAGTGCGGCTGGGTACCGCTTCCCGAATCCGAGCTTCCTCTTCGTCTTCCCGAGGTTGAAGCTTACGAGCCTACAGATAACGGTGAATCTCCTCTTATTAAGTGCACGGATTGGGTAAAATGCAAGTGTCCTGCCTGCGGTGCAGACGCAGAAAGAGAAACCGACACAATGCCTAACTGGGCAGGCTCATCCTGGTACTTCCTCCGTTACTGTGATCCGCACAATACCGAAGCTCTCGCTTCAAAGGAAGCACTTGACTACTGGATGCCTGTTGACTGGTATAACGGCGGTATGGAGCACGTTACACTTCATCTGCTCTACTCAAGATTCTGGGCTAAGTTCCTTTACGATATCGATATTCTTAAATGCAAGGAGCCTTATCTCAAGAGAACGGCTCACGGTATGATCCTCGGCGAAAACGGCGAGAAGATGTCCAAATCAAGAGGAAACGTTATAAATCCCGACGATATAGTTTCTGAATACGGTGCAGATACGCTTCGTCTTTACGAAATGTTTATAGGCGATTTTGAAAAATCAGCACCCTGGTCGCAGGCAAGCATCAAGGGATGTAAGAGATTCCTTGACCGTGTTGCTTCGCTTACAGATATAGTTTCCGGAAGCGGTATTTCAGCAGATCTTGAAATAAACTTCCACAAGACTATAAAGAAGGTTACTTCCGATATCGACAATATGAAGTTCAATACCGCTATTGCGGCACTTATGGCTTTACTTAACGATATATATGAAAAGAATTCAATAACGGCAGATGAGCTTAAGATATTCCTTGCCCTTCTCAATCCGTTTGCACCTCATCTTACCGAGGAAATGTGGGAAGGTCTTGGCGAGAGCGAATTCCTTTCACTTTCAAAGTGGCCTGAATACGACGAGAGCAAGACGGTTGAAAACACAGTTGAGATCGCTATTCAGGTATGCGGAAAGCTTAAGGGTACTGTAGTAATTCCTATGAACTGTGATAAAGATCAGGCAATAGCTATTGCTAAAGAAGCTGAAGCCGTTAAGCCTTTGGTTGATGGAAAGACGGTAATCAAGGAAATTTACGTTCCGAATAAGCTTGTAAACATCGTTGTTAAGTAAAAAATTTAATTAAAAAACACATTTTATTGTATTTTTTTAGAAATTAACTTGACACGGTGAAAAATTTGTTGTATAATATTCAAGGAAATTTTTAATTTCCTTTGCTGATAGCGGAGGGAGGGAATATAGATGGCAGAAATCAGAGTTAAAGAAAATGAATCACTCGACAGTGCGCTTCGCAGATTTAAGCGTCAGTGTGCGCGTTCAGGCGTTTTATCCGAACTCCGTAAGAGAGAGCACTATGAAAAGCCCAGCGTAAAGCGCAAGAAGAAGTCAGAAGCTGCAAGAAAGCGTAAATATAAGTAATTTACGAAATGAAGGAACACATTTTTGTGTTCCTTTTATTTTTGTTGACACACTTCCCTATTATTGATATAATACGTATATACCTCACATACAAGGAGTCTACTATGGGCGATACTATCTCAGTTAATCCAATGATTATATTTGCACTGCTTTTAGCACTTGCAGTTCCGGCATTTTTTATTGGTTCATATATTCACGCAAAAAAAGATCAGAAAAAGCAGTACGAAGAATTGGAAGATGACGAAATTGATATTACGATCGAAGAGCATAACGTCAGAGTTGTACAGATGAATTGCGGATCGTCCGTGTACGGAAACAAGAATCCTAAGCATATGATGGAATTCTACGTGAAGTTTTTGGGTGATGACGGACAGGAGTTTGAATTTTACGTTGAAGAAGAGATATATCTTTCAATAAATCAAAATCAAACCGGAACACTCGCAACGGTAAACGGAATCTTTTACGGATTTATACCCGATTAAAAAATACGACTGACAATAGGGTTGTACCATAAAGGACAGTTCTGTAAAAATACGGTATATCTTGAAAAAGGTGTGCCGTATTTTGCATTTGTGTCCACAAATGCAGTGCTTGTTAGGAAAAATGACAGGCAAAAGAGTCGGCAAAAGAAAAATCTCCCTTACACAAGGGAGACTTTTTGGCTAACTGTTACATATGCGTGGTCTGTTTCAAATTCATTTATGATTTTAAGCTTTGATACTGAAAGATAGCTACGTATATCGTTAGGGTTATCAGGATATATTTTTATCTTTCTATCCCCCATATCGATATACTCATTCTGATTTTTATCGATTGATAAAACAAAAAGTCCGTTATTGGTCAGCAAAGAAGCAATTTTTTGTATACTTATTAATTTATCCTGTATGTGCATAAATGTCAATGACGAGTATATTACATCGAACTGCTCTTCAAATTCAAAGGACATAAAATCTCCGCAAATGAGATTTATATTTTGATACATTGATAAATTTTCAGCAGCTCTCTCAAGTGTCTTTGGGGAAACATCTATTCCACACAGGCTTTTACAATTCGGTGCAACTTTTATAGCTAGTCGCCCCGTTCCAATTCCTATTTCCAAAGCGGATTTTCTTTTATCAAGTTGCATACTCTCGATAAACTTCTCTCCGTCCCACTTATCCATATAATCTCTCAATGGTTTAGGATCACGAGTAGGATCATTATTTTCGTCAATTAGTTTATTGTAATGCTCAATTACTTCTTTCATATATATTCCTTTCTCGCCACAGAGATTACAGAGATTATCTTTGCATTTTTATATCTCATCATATTTCTCAAGGAAATCGTAAAGCTCTAAAAGACGTTCTTCGAGCTTTTCTTTTTGCTCATAAAGCTCTGTAAGCCTTGTGGCATCGGTTGCGGCTTCGCCTTCCATCAAAGCATCTATCTCTGTAAGCTGTGATTCAATGCTTTCAACCTCAGCGTGCGAGCTTGATATTTTTTTCTCAAGCTTTCGCTTTTCTGCCTGTATTTCTTTATTCTTCAGATAATCCTGCTTATTTGATGTAACAGAAACCGCTATCGTCTGAGTTACAGTTCCGTTGCTTCGCTTTTTCATTTCAACGTAATCGTCAAATCCGCCCTTAAAATCGTGTATACAAGGCTTATTATCATCAAAATAAAGAATTCTCGTTGCAAGCTTCTGTATAAAGTATTTATCGTGCGATACTGCAATAATCGTGCCGTCGAATCTTTCGAGTGCATCTTCAAGCGCTTCTCTCGAATTGATATCAAGGTGATTTGTAGGCTCATCCAATATCAGAAGATTCATATGCGACATAACCAATTTGCAAAGAGTAAGTCTTGCCTTTTCTCCTCCGCTGAGGACGTTTATTTTCTTAAGAATATCGTCACCCTTAAAGAGAAACAGCGCAAGCGCACTTCTTATCTGTGTCTGAGTTTTCTCGTCGTATTCATTCCAAAGCTCGTCTATAACGGTATTATCCTCATCGAGCTGTTGATTTTCCTGATCGTAATATCCAATCTTAACGTTTGAGCCGTAGGTTACTTCCCCGTCATCCTGCTCGAGCTTACCTGCGATAATTTTAATCAGCGTGGATTTACCGCATCCGTTATGTCCGGTTATAAAAACTCTTTCTCTCTTTTTTATAAGAAAATCAACGTCCTTGAAAAGCGTATTATCACCAAAGCTCTTCTCAACGTTATATAGACTCAAAACGTCATTTCCGCTCTCGCTTGATTTATTGAAGGTAAGCCTTATTTTTTCAAGCGGAGCGCTCGGCGCATCTATCCTCACCATTTTATCAAGCTGCTTCTGACGGCTTTCTGCGGCAATAATATTACGCTCTCGGTTCCAGCGTCTTTGCTGCTCGATATATGCTTCTATTCTCGCTATTTCCTTTTGCTGATTCTTATAATGCTTTTCCTGTATCTCTCTGTCCTCTTTTTTCTGACGTACAAAAGAGGTATAATTGCCGTTGTAGACCTTACCCGTTTTATTTTCAATATCGAGTATCTTACCTACTATTCGGTCAAGAAAATATCTGTCGTGCGATACGATTATAACGTTTTTGGTATACTCACGCAGGAATTCCTCAAGCCAGTCAAGCGCCGATATATCAAGATGGTTTGTAGGCTCGTCCAATATAAGTATATCGGGATACTGAATAAGAAGCCTTGCAAGTGCAAGTCTTGTTTTCTGACCTCCGCTGAGGCTGTGTACTCTCAGGTCCAAGGATTCGTCGCCAAAGCCGAGATTTTTAAGTATACCCTTACATCTGCCCCTGAATTCAAATCCGCCTTCAGCGGTAAATTTATCATGTAATTCGGCATATCTGTTAGCGACTGAGCTATCTCCGTTTTCCAGCTTTAACCGAAGAGCTTCAAGCTCCGTTTCCATATCTAAAAGCTCGGAATATGTATAGAGCATTTCCTGATACACGGTATTGTTTCTTCCGAATTCAACGTACTGATCGAGTATGCCTACCGTTTTATCCTTGGCGATATATACGTTTCCAAAGTCAGCTCTGTATTCACCGCTGATAAGCTTTAAAAGAGAGGATTTACCCGCTCCGTTACCGCCCACTATTCCAAGTTTTTCCCCGTCATTCAGGCTGAAGCTTATTCCCTCTAAGATAGTTTCCGCACCGAATGACAGCGTCAGATTGTCACAATTTATACTTATCATAACTGTATTATAATTTCCCCGAATTTATTAAGGAGCGGTTTTGACCGCTCCCTTTTTCTTTTTTTTATTGCTTTGTTCCGCAATCGGGACAGTATAACATCTCTTTTTCTATTTTTGCTTTGCAATTTGGGCAAATTTTGAAATTTGAAAGCTCCGCAAGCTTTTCTTCAAGATTTCTTATTTCAGCCTTGATGCAATCTGCCTCAAGACATTTATCTCTGACCTTTTCGCCGTTATTGACACCCTTGATCATCTCGTTATAATGAAGCTTTCCGATCTCACAAAACGTATCCTTAAGCTTCCCTTTTTCTACAGATATATTATACTTTAGGCGTGTTATATCAGTCAGCTTTTCCGCACCTTTTACCGTGCTGTTTGCCACTTTTGAAATTTTCTGAGATATATCGTTCCAAAATTCCATAACTACACTCCTATAAAAACCTTATTCCTTATATATTATATCCCAACTAAGCAAAGTTGTCAATAGAGGCATTTTTTCAAAAAATCTTATATTTCGATATACGTCATACCCCTCCCCCGATTAATCAAAGAATAATGTTTTAAATTGTGTAAAAATGGAAAAACACGTGCAAAATTGTCATTCAAAAACAATTTTATTAACTCTCTGAAAACGCATTTTACGATAATATTACAGAGCTTTTAAAGGCATTGATTTGGCTTCTATGCTGTGTTATCATAATCTCGCGGCAGGAAAACGACCTGAAAAGCAGGTACCCCCTTAGCCGCTAAACAATATCAGGAGGAAAAATTTTAAATGAGTAAAATGAAAATTTTCATCAAAAAGCTTTTACCCTTTACGCTTGCCATTATGATGCTTATTTCATCAGGCGTTATGGCATCTGCAAAAAGCTTTACTGACGTTTCAGATAATTATGACTATAAGGAACAGATCGACATTCTGTCGGATATCGGCGTTATAGTCGGTACCTCGGATAAGGAATTCTCTCCGGAAGAAAAAGTTACACGTGAGCAAATGGCTATGTTTCTTTTCAGACTTATGCTCGGTCGTGATAACGCAGGTACTGTAAACAGCACAAGCTTTACCGACCTTTACGACGAGACATATCACGGCGCCATCTCATGGGCAAATGCAGCAGGTTACCTTATCGGTACGTCTGACAAAACATTTGAACCCACAGGCGGTATCGCTCTTCAGGATGCGATGACAATGATCATCCGTGCACTCGGTCAGTCTACCGCTGCAATGGACAGAGGCTATCCCTGGACGTATATTGATGCGGCTGTAAAGCTTGACCTTGACAACGGTCTTGAATCTGTAAGATATACAGATACTCTTACAAGAGCACAGCTTGCGGCTCTTCTTTACAATGCTCTTACAGCAGAATATCTCGTTGTAAGAACATCATCAAACGGTACGACCTACGTTGAATCGACAACCGTTATCGAATCAGTATACGGTTACGAAATCGAAAATGCAACACTCGTTGCAACAAACAACTATGCGATAGGCGGAAATCTTCCCGTTGTTAAAAACGGTTACGTCACATTTGTTGGCGAAGACGGTACAATGACTGTTTCCTTTGAAGAAACAAATCTTGAAGGCAGCGCTGACGAATGGCTCGGCAAGGAAGTAAAGATAATCTACTCTGTCGATAAGAAAACAAACACAGTTAAGGTTCTCGGAACAACCTACAGCGGTTCTTCAAAGGTGGTTAACAGTGCAACGTTTGCAAGTGATAACTCCTACGTTGAGCTTGATTCTGTAAAATACACTATCGTTGAAACACTTTCCGATAAGCTCTCCACAAATAAAAACGAGCTTCTCTTATACGTTTACGATAATGACGGAACACTTACTCAGGTAACAAACACTGCATCTCTTGCAGCTATTATGGGAATTTGCGACATTACACTTATCTATGATAATGCGAACTCTGATACAGCAGATCGTGCGATTATGAAAAACTATTCATTCGGTCAGGTTTCAATATCTGACAAGGGTGAAATAAATATTGCCGCTAACCTCACAAGCGAACAGCTTACAGGCGGAATTGTAAATGCAGAAAATATGAAGAACGGAAGCTACGCTCTCTATTACTTCAATCCTGCAAACAAGTCCCTTGAGATATCTTCTATCCTTGAGGTTGCTGCAAATCAGCTCGTTACAAAGATTACAGCAACAACTGCAGTAATCGGCGGAATTGAATATACACTCGGACACAGCGCACTCGGTATTTCTGCAGAGTCAATAAGAAACAGTCTTACAATCGGTGCAGCAGTAAATATAGTAACAGCAAACGGTTACGTTCTTGCAGTTCCTGCATCTGCAGCTATAAAGACTGATTCTCAGTATCTTGTACTCGTAACAGCTCCCGTTCCTGTATACACCGAAGGAAATCTCCGCTATATAGCTAAGGCTCATATAGGCGATAAAACAATTGATATATTTGTAAGCACACCTTCCGCTTTGGCAAATGAGGTATACAGATATACAGCTGACGGGAACGGAATTTATACCCTTACAGCATACGAATCAGACAACTTCACTCAGTCAGATGAGATCAAGGATACAGTAACTGCGCTTGAGGCTCAGGTTTCTGCTCCTTCTTCCAACGGACACTTCACATTTAACGGAACAAACTTCGTTACAGATGAAAACACAGTTATTACGGTTCTTAACGACGGTGAATTCTACACCGTTAACGGAAAGTATTTAAGCACCATCAACATTGATCAGGGTGCAGAAATAACTGCAGTTTATAAGAACGAAATCGGTAACGTTGAAACACTTCTCTTTATGTACGTTTCTTCCGGATCACTCGGAAGCACGGTATATTCCAATAACAACGTTAAGATCTTAAAGAAGATCAGCGGTGTTTATATAGACGGTAAGATATACACCGAATATACAGTTTATAACTATTCAACAGGTCTGACACAGGAAGCATTCTCTACTCACAATGACCTTGTTAACGGTACTTCCTACGTTCTTGACTCAAAGGGTTATATAACAAATGCAATAGCAAACACACAAACAGGTCTTGTTACAGGATACACATCCTCAACAGTAACAGTAAACGGAACTATCTATAAGATAGCTGATGCATTCAAGGCAGTAAGCATTGCTCTTGATAACACAGTTTCCGCTGCAACCGTTGCAGGTGCGTATATGAAGGAAATCGAGTTCATCACTGATGGCAATACTATCTACTCTATGATAGTTAAGGATTACCCCATATTCACTGCACAGCAGAGTGAGGGCGGTATTAAGGTTACAGCATCCGTAAGCATTGACGGTGTTACAGCATCTGCAATTAAGCTCGTTTCAATAACGGACAGAGACGTTAATAACGTAACTCTTACAATGAACGATGCAAACGGTTTTGATCTTGCTTGTGACGGTGGCTTTGCAAACGGTACAAACAACATCTCCTTCACATTAAACGGTATTCTCTACAATATCGTTTGTGAGGTAACAAACGTACCCACAGAGGATGATGGCGAGATCGAAGACGGTGGAGAAAACGAGGGCGGATCCGAAGAGGATGAAGACTCAGAGGCAACAAAGTAAATCTACAACTTAAAAAGAGAGGCTAACAAAGCCTCTCTTTTTATATTTTTAATATAAGCTGTACTATATATATCACAGTTGGTATTGTAAGCACCGATAACACAGTTGACATTCCGATGCAATGCGCTGCAAACTTTGGCTCAACGTCATACTGCTCTGCAAACATTACGGTATTAGCTGCAGCAGGTAGCGAGGTCAGAGCTGAGATAATCAGAACGTATTTATCATCAATATTGCAAAGATGGCATACAAGTGCAACAATAAGCGGTACGACGATCAATCTTACGAAAGAAAACATATAAACCTTAATTGACGAAAAAAGCTTTCCCAGAGGAATAGTTGCAATAAGTCCACCAATTACAAACATTGAAATAGGGGTTGAGATCCCTGCAGTATACTCAATTGCAGTCATTAGTGGTACAGGTAAAGAGATCCTGAATACAAATAACAGTATTCCAATAACACCCGGTACAGTTCCGAAGTTAACAAACACCTTAAATAGACTTATTTTTGAATGACCGTTTTTTCTAAGAATAATTGAGATACCGTGCATCCACGTTATAATATTAAAGAATGCAACATAGAATGCACCAAGAAATCTACCCTCTGCACCAAACATTGCTCCCAGAATCGGAAAGCCAACGAATCCGGCATTTGAAAACTCAAGCGCAAATGTAACAATATTTTTCTCGTTTTGCTCCTTGAAAAACGGTGTTATCAAATAGGAAAAGAGATATATCAGAACGTATACCGCAAATCCCAGGAAAAAAACAAAAAATCCGCTGAGCAGCTTATTAGCTGAATATTCTGTATTTATTAATCCGGATATCATCAGTGCCGGACTTCCTATGTATACTACAAGTGCAGACAGTTTTTTAGAAAATGAATCGTCGATCAGTTTGAATTTACGGGCAAGAAAACCGATTAACACCAACAGAACGACTGCAGTTATAGTACTTGAAACGTTGCCTATCTCGACCGTCATTTTTTACCTCACTGCCCGTAAGCTTCAATCTTCAAGCTCGTCGAGCTTTTGCTTTATCATTTTCATATCGATAAGCATATCTTCTTTTTTTCTCGGATCTCGCAAAAGAAGCGACGGATGATAAACGGCGCACATAAGGTATTTTCCCTTTTCAAACCATACACCGTGCTCTTTTGTAATTTTAAAATCGGGCTTGATCAACCTCATTGCTGATATTCTGCCAAGACATACTATCATCTTGGGGTCAACGAGTCTGACCTGCTCTCTTAAATAGTTTATGCACAGATCCATTTCTTCGGGAAGCGGATCTCTGTTTTTCGGAGGTCTGCATTTGAGCATATTACAGATATATACGTCTTCTCTTGCAATATCAACTGCATAGAGAAATTTATCAAACAGCTTTCCTGCTCTTCCTACAAAAGGCACGCCCGAAAGGTCCTCGCTTTCTCCCGGGGCTTCTCCTACGAACATTATCTTTGCGTTTTTATTCCCTGCGCCGATAACAATATTCGTTCTCGTCTCGCCAAGAGCGCACTTTTTGCAATTACCGCATTCAGATTCAAATTCTTCCCAAGTTTTCATAATGTCCTCCCATAAGCGTCAAAGAGAAAGTAAAGCAAGCTCCTTTACTGCTTTTTGGCTTATTATAGTTTTACAATATTCTTTTATGTATGGGTAAACTGCTCCTCCGGTATGCTTTATTGCATACTCCGATATAAACGGGAACATAGATACGCTGTTTTTACCGTGATCTACGTTCATATCGCAGAGCAGAAGATAATACCTGCCCTTTTCATCTATATACGCTGAGCTTTCCTCGGTATATCCGAGCGATTCAAGATGCTTGCAAACAAGTAGCATTTTGTCAACGCTATCAAAGCAGTACAGCTCGTAATTCAAAGCTTTTTTCAAGCTTTTCTTGACCTTCATCGAAACATATGAGGTACCGTTCGATCTATCGTCAGAATTAAGCTTTGTAACGTACATCTCGCAACCGCCGCTTCTTGAAGGATAAACCTGAACGAAAACCTTATCGCTTGCCGCATCAAAGCCTGTTTTATGCTTTGCCTCGTCAAGTATCTGCCAAAACACACGTCTCGTTTCGGTATTATCGTAATCGAGAGTATCACAGCTTATCGAGAAAGCCGTCATATCATCCTTCGAGAGCATTACCTTTAATTTGCTGTTGCTTATAAGTATCAATTCCATTGATTACCTCCGGGTATGCTATATTTTTTTACTTAATAACATTATAAGCAATCCCGAATATTTATGTAACCCCAAAGTTTATGGTAACTTTGGCAATTGATGCTTTATCCCCTGCTTTAATGGATGCTTTTTTATATTCAGTTAAAAATTACTGCTCTATAAACTCTGATTGCGCCGCATACCAGCTTAAAATTCCGCGGACAATTCCCTGCGCAGCTCTTTCGACGCCTCCGCTGCTTATCATCATATCATACTCTTCAACGCACGTTATAAAACCGACCTCTACAAGTGCAGATGGGAATTTATGATTTCTGACCATTGCAAGACGCTGCCGGGAGGTGCTTCTTTCATACCTCAAAAGGCTATCCGACATTTCCACGGAAAGCGCTTTTGCAAGTAAGCTTCCTGCATCGGCATAATACAGGGATAAAAGTCCTCTTATCTTTGTTATATCAGCAGAATAGTCCATAGAATTCTGATGAACGGATACGCAAAGGTCGAGATCCATCTCATTAAGATATGCTATTCTGTCGGTAAGCTCAACCGTTGTGTCTTCATTTCTTATAAGAATTACCTTGGCTCCAAGCTGAGTAAGCATCTGCTCTGCAGATAATACAATAGCTAAATTCAAATCCTTTTCGTTATATTTAGGATCTGCACCAAGCGCACCGTAATCCTTGCCACCGTGTCCTGCATCAAGCACGATTACCTTATCCTTAAGTGGTGTTTCGCTTTCCGTATCTAATGATGATGGATTTATAAATCTGACAACTATCTCATCATCCTGATAGTAAATGCTGTATCCGTAGAAATTATCTGTATTTTTTAGAGAAAGAGTATATCTTATAGAGTTTTCTCTCGCACCGAGAACAATGCCCGAGCCATCAAAAAGCGGATTCTTTTCAACATTCACTTCCGGAATTCCGTCAAGCAATCCATCCCTTAGCGAAACATTATAAAGAGTAAAGACAAAATTGCCCTCTTCCACGTATGAATTTACAGGAACTTTAACGTCGGCTTTTATTCTGAGGTAAGTATATTTTCCCTCGTTTGATACAGATGCGGAGGAAATATTTGCATTTGATATAATATTCGATGGCTCAAGCTCAACGGCGTTGCCTTCACTTATATAACCGCCCATACGCAGATGATAATATCCGTTCTCAAGAGAAACTGCATTATCTGTCATTCCGGGAGATGCCGGAGTATAGTCGTCATAATACCAGCTATCGGGAGATATTTTCAAATGGCTGTCAGAATTTACCACCTCTATCGGAATAACTGCACCATCTCCGAGAACACGCAATCCACCGCCCGATACAGCATAGCTTTCTCCCTTATATTCCGCCGTAAAGATTATTTCTCCTAAATCAATAATTGTATTTGCAGTGACTTCTTGAGGCAGGCTGTATGAGGCAGAATAAGTGTCTCTGTTTATTGATTCCTTTGACTCCTTCGCCACACCGAGTGAATACATTTTTACCGTCTCATCACCTATTTTTGCGCTTACAGAGCTTCCTGCAGGAGCATATGCTGTAAGCACAAGCTCACTCCCTGCACCAAGAGCAGTATTGCCAAAGGGAGAGACTGCTTGAATATACGGTGTATCCATAATGACAGCAGATCCTTGCGAAGAGGAGGCGCTTCCTTTATAAACGGTATAGTCATAGGTTTCGCCCTTGTGCTCAAAAGTAAAAACGTTCTTGCCTTCATTCAACTGAACGTAGGCAGAAAAATATCCTCTCTTGGTTCTGCCTATCTTTCTTCCGTTAAGATACAGCGGTTCCGACGGATCGGAATATCCGATAATATACGTACTGTCAGAATTTACGGTAGCCCCGTTTGCCGGAGAGGTCACCTCGATCTGTGCCTCGTTTGAAACAATGTCCGTATATACGATTTCATATGAATACAGAGAGCTCAACTGATCGTTTAGCTTTTGTTCGTTATTTCTGATAGCCTCATATCCGTAAAAAAGGCTTCCCTTATACGAGAGCTCGCTTCTTGAAAACTCTACCTGCTCTGCGATCTCGCTATCGCTATCCCAGGATGCCGATTGATATGCGGCATGGCTTATAAGAAGGTCAACGTCGCTTCCCTCAAGCTGAGCATTCCACCAGCGCACCAATACGTCAAATCTTGCTGACTCGGTGCTGAAGCGCCAGTATAGCTGTGGTGCGATATAATCTACGTATCCACCTTTTACCCACGCAAGAGCATCACAGTATATCTCGCTAAAGGCATTAAGACCCTTGGTATCGCTTCCACCGTTTCTTCCGTCGTTATTCTGCCATATACCGAAGGGCGACACACCGAAAAGACATTCGGTTGAATTTTCTTTTACAGCCTTATAACAACCCTCAATTATCTTATTTACGTTATCTCTTCTCCAGTCTGCCCGACTGTCGAATTCACCGCCGTATAAAGCATATGCTTCATCATCGTCAAAAACAGATCCACTTTTAGGATACGGATAAAAATAGTCGTCAAAAACAACACCGTCAACGTTATATTTTGTAACTATTTCTTCAACCCCGTCTATTATAAGCTGTCTGACCTCTGGAATTCCTGCATTATAATACAGCTTCCCATCATCATAAGCAACAGTCCATTCAGGGTGCATTCTTGCAGGATTGGTCGCTCCCAAAAGCTCAACGTTATGCTGAGGATTTGTTTCATTTCCATACGTAACACGAAGAGGATTGACCCATGCGTGAACTGCAACCCCTGCTTCGTGAGCGGTATCTATCAGATATTCAAAAATATCAACTCCGTCGGGTAACCCTGCGTCCTGGCTTTTGGCAAGAAATTCCGATATAGGAAAATACCTTGAATTATACAAAGCATCCGACGAAGGTCTTACCTGAAAGAAAATGGTATTAAGTCCGTTTTCCAGCACGGTTTTGACTATATCGTCTATCTCTGCTTTAAGCTCATCGGCACTAAGGCCCGGTTCAGAGGGAAAATTAATATTTCCTACGGTTGCAATCCAAACTCCCCTTACCTCGCTATCGGGATTCATCATCTTTCTCATAGCCGTATCAGAGTGCTTTGCACCCGATATATCAAGCTTATCAAAAACGTACATCTCTGACGTTGAGCCATGCGATACCGAAAAGAAAAATATGCCGAGCGAAATGGCGACCAAAAATGCCGACAGTACTGCCGTTGCAATTACGTACTGCCACATCGGTCTTTTTATTTTCAGATATGAATACTGATATTCCTTCATATTTTTCCTCGCATCAGCATAAAAGTATAATATATATTATAATAACAGATTTTATTGTTTTTTTCAACAGTTTGTACTCTTTTATAAGCGGTTATTTTTTTCCACTTAAGTGCTCGATATAAAAGATATTTAAAAAAATAAAAAAGTATGAAAAAAGTGAATTCCGAAGAATTCACTTTATCTTAATTTTAACTTAAGCACCTTTGTCATTGCAAGATAGATCACCGAGGACGGAATAAATACTACTGCCATAACCAAAATATTCTTTAAAGCAGTAGCTTGATACGGGATATTGCCTACAAATCTGTATATTATCATCATCACCAGCATTGAAATAATTCCTGCATCAATTATCTTTACAGCATCAAACAAAAAGTCTATGCTGTATAGTCCGGGCATTGTCCTTCCTGCGCAGACAATCAATATAGAAGCGGCAGCAATCTCGCCCATAACAAATCCGAGAGTAGCGGCGCCTATACCCATATCCTCAAAATTAACAAATATCGCAGAAGAAACAATATTTACGATTACCCCTGCAATAGCTGCAAGCATCGGTATCTTTGCCATTTTTTTGGAATAAAACACACGGCTCATATACTCAATAACTGCAAATGCAGGCATTCCGAATGCGGCGTATTTTAAAGCACGTGCAGTATTTACTGCAGCATACGCACCGAATTCGTTTCTCATATATAATACTGCAATTCCCTCTCCGGCAAGAACGAATACGCCAAACATAAACGGGATCATTATGAACAACGAGCTTTTGATGCCTATCCTTACCGTTGTATTAAAGCCCTCACCGTCTCCTTCGGCTGCCATTTTTGAAAGCTTGGGAAAAACGTAATTACAGATACTGTAAGAGAGTATTCCCGCAATAATTATATAAACGTTATAGGTATAATCAAAAACGGTTACGTTACCCTCTATTGCTATTTTTGATGAGAAATACGTTCCGGTGATAACGCTTACCGGCAATAGCCACGAGCCTACCATTATAGGCATTACGCTTTTCAGCGCTTTTCTGAGGGCATTATTTTTGAAATCAATTAAAAGACTGTATTTAAACCCTTGAAGCCTAAGCGGAAGCGCCAGAGTTATAAACTGAATTATCCAAGAAATAAGATATGCTGCGCAGAGCCAATAAACGGAGCTGTCTCCAAGCAATTTGTCAAAAAATATAAAATAAAGAATAACGCCTGCATTTGATATTGCACTTATCATAGCAGGAAGAATAAATCTTCCCTTTGACTGCATTATACCTACGAGAGTATACGCTCCTCCTGCAAATATAACGAGCGGAAACATTATTCTCAGAAGAGTTACTGCAAGCTCCTTTGTTTCAAGCGATAAGCCCGAAGCAATAAAATATATTACAGGTCTTGCAAATACTATACCGAGAAGGGCCAATATGCCGGTCAAAAGCAATATGCAGTTGAGAAATACCGAGGCAAATCTGTCCGCCTCATCCTCTTTTTCTTTTCCGAAGCCGTTATATATCGGAATAAAGCAGCCTATTATTGCTGCGCTGAAAAGTATATCAAAAAAGGAAAGCGGTATTCTTGATGCTGCTGAAAAAGCGTTAGCCTCTATTCCCGTTCCGTAATGTGATGCCATAAGCATACTTCTCACCATACCAAGCACCTTTGACAGCGCCGTTGCAAACATCATTACGGATACCGTTTTTACGGTTTTAGCCGTTTTTCCCATAATCAAAGTAAGTCCGGACGGTTCTTTTTGGTCTTTTCAAGAGCCATCCTGTATCTCCATTTATCAATTTCTGCGTGATTTCCGTTTATAAGCACCTGAGGGACTACTCTGCCCATAAAATCGTACGGACGTGTATACTGCGGATATTCAAGCATTCCGCAGGCTATGCTTTCATCTTCATAGCAGGTCTTATCGGACAACACTCCGTCTATCATTCTGCTTATGCAGTCCATCAGCACACATGCAGGAAGCTCACCACCGGTAAGAACGTAATCACCGATTGAGATTTCCTCATCGACTATCTCATCTATTATTCGCTGATCAACGCCCTCGTAATGTCCGCACAGTATTACTATATTATCATATGAAGCAAGCTCTAAAGCCTTTTTCTGCGTTAATACCGCCCCCTGAGGAGACATATATACGGTTCTACGTTTACAGCTCTTATCATTCTCAGCTACAACTGAGTTATAGCATCTGAAAATAGGCTCTGCACCCATCACCATACCCATTCCACCGCCGTATGGAGTATCGTCTACACGTCTGTGCTTGTCCTCGCTGAAATCACGTATCTGGTGAGAGTGAACGCTCACTATTCCCTTATCCTGCGCTCTTCCTATGATACTCGTTTCCATAATACCGTCAATCAGCTCAGGAAACAAGGTAAGCACGTCAAATCTTATTTTTTTTACCTTGCAATCAAAAGGCATCACTCAAACATCCCCTCGATAGGCTTAACGTATATACCGTTATCAAAATCTATCTTCTTTACGAATTCCTCAACTGCAGGCATATACGCTTTTTCGCCGTTTTCTCTTTCTATCTCGTAAATATCCCCTGCACCCTTTATAACGTATACTACTTTACCGTAAACAGTTCCGTCGTCGATATCGATAACCGGAAGTCCAAGTATATCCGCTATAAAATAGTCGCCTTCTTTCATGGGAATATCATCTCTGTCACAGTAAAGTATCTTATTCTTATACTTGATTGCATCCTCAAAGGTATTGCACCCCTCAAGCTTGATAATAGCCCATTCCTTCTGAACAAAGGCTCGTTCAATTTTAATCGGAGTATATTCCTCACCGAGCTTTATATACAACTTCTTTAGCTTTACAAGAGTTGCTGGTGTGTCGCACCACGATTCAAGCTTTATATTTCCGGCAACTCCGTGTGTGTTTACTGCCTTACCTGCTTCAAGATATTTATTTTGCACTGATATAACTCCTTAGGATTTTTTTACATTGTAACACTATTTGAGATATCTTTCAATAATTTAATGTAAATATTTACTTTTTGCTTTACATTATGTTGTAAAATTGATATAATTATTTTAATTAATTACCGAAAAGAGGATATTTTAATGATACAGGACGTTTTAGGCATTTATAAAGATTTAAAAAGCAACATATCGAAGATAATCGTCGGTAAGGACGAGGTTATCGATATTATGATAATTTCCCTTTTGGCAGGCGGACATATACTTATCGAAGACGTTCCCGGAACGGGAAAAACAATGCTTGTAAAGGCTCTGGCATCATCCTCAGAATGCTCGGCAAGCCGTATACAGTTTACCCCTGACCTTCTTCCCTCGGATATTACCGGCGTTAACTATTTTAACATTAAAAAATCTGATTTTGAGTTTATACCCGGACCGATCTTTTCAAACATTATTCTTGCAGATGAGATAAACAGAGCCACACCGAAGACGCAGTCCGGTCTGCTTGAGTCAATGGAAGAGCATCAGGTAACAATAGACGGAAAGACCTATCCGCTTACCGCTCCGTTTATGGTAATTGCAACGCAGAACCCCATTGAAAATATGGGTGTCTTCCCTCTTCCCGAAGCACAGCTTGACCGCTTCCTTGTAAAGATAAATATGAACTATCCCACTCACGAGGAGGGCGTTGCCATACTTGAAAGATTCGGTGAGAGCGACCCCCTCTCCGAGCTTAAGGCAGTTGTTACAAAGGAACAGATAATAAATGCTCAAAAAGACGTTAGCTCCGTATTTGCTCACAAAGATATAATGTCCTACATCTATGCAATAACAGAGGCTACGAGAGAATATGAAAACGTCAGCCTCGGAGTCAGCCCGAGAGGAGCTTTGGCACTTCTTCGTGCATCCAAAGCTTGCGCCGCAATAAACGGCAGAAATTACGTAATGCCCGACGACGTAAAGTTTACTGCGTCCTACGTTCTTTCTCACCGCATTATTCTTACAAACACAGCAAAGATAAAGAAAAACACTGCTCAGTCCATCGTTTCGGATATACTTTCCAAGATACCCGTTCCGACCGAATATATAAAATAATGATCGATTATATTATTTCCTCGGGACTGTACAGGCTTTTCGGTTACGTATTTTTAGCCCTCATTGTATTTGGAATAATTCTTCTTATAAGCTATTTTCTCAGAGACAAGCTTATTGCAAATCTGAGATATCAGAGAAGCTTTTCCGAGGAAGGAGTTTACGAGGGTGAAAGCCTGATACTGACAGAAACCATATACAACAAAAATTGGCTTCCTCTTTTCTTCGTTAACGTTGAGGCGTATATCTACAATCAACTGATAATAGACGAATACGAGCCCTCTCCGGATAAATCAATGCAGTATTTTCTCAGCAGATTTCACCTTATGCCCTTTATGCAGATAAAGAGAAGACATAAGATAGTCTGCTCAAAGCGTGGAGTTTATGAGCTCGATACTGCCGATATATACTACAATAAACGGATGATATACGTAAACGCTCCTGCAAAGGTCTACGTTTATCCAAAGGTAATTCCCTTTTTATCGCAGTCACTGACGTCAAGATCGCTTCAGGGTGATGCTCCTACAATGCGCAGACTGATACACGATCCGTTTTCGGTCAGTGGTATACGGGATTATACCTTCGGTGATCCTTTTAATATAATAAATTTCAAGGCAACGGCAAAAAGCTACCATACCGGAATTCTGTCATCATCTGCACTGAAGGTCAACAACAGAGATTTTTCATCAAACAGATCTCTTATGGTATATCTCAATTTTCAGCTTCCGACCGACGAGACCATACCAACTCCCATATATCAGGAAATGATGGAAAACGGCCTCTCCTACGCTTCCGCCCTGATACGTGAGAGCTCTTACTGCGGATACCGCACAGGCTTTGCAGCAAACTGCACTACCGTTTCGGGCGCTCTTTCCGTCAGATTTGATATTGACGGCGGTGAGACTCATCTTATCGGCATACTGCGTCAGATGGCTGAGATACATCCGTCAAATGGAATATCGGTTGGCGCTATGCTTGACCACGATATAATCAATTCCATTCGTGACACCGAAATATATTTTATTACGGTCTATCTTGACGATTCTATCGACCAAAGACTTTACAGACTTGGTATGAATAACAGCGTAACTATTATTGATCTATCACCAAAGGATAATTATGATAACTGATAAAGAATTAAAAAACATATTGCGGTCTGTAATTTATCTTCTGATTGCAACCGCATTGCTTGCCATCAGAATCCCTCTTTTAAAGTACAGATACGTATGTCAGGGTCTGGTTGCGGCTGCAATAGTGTTCTATTGGCTGTTTTTGCGCTCTCTTAAACATTTTATGCCCAAAGCAGTCAAAGATAAGTTTAAAAATTTCATCGCTTCTATGGCAAGATCGGTCGCCACAGCGGCAAGTAAGATCAGAAAAAGAATACGAAAGCTTTTAGGTCTTCCCGAAACTAAAAGAAAGAAGTTCGGAAAAGACGAGCGATCCTTCCGCTTTGACGTTGAGGATGAAGAGAAGAATAAAAAGATAAGATATGCTCAAAGCGTTACGAAATGGAAAAAGCTGACAGACAACGCTCAAAGAATAAGGTATATTTATATTAAATATATTATTCAGTCAATACGTCTCGGGTTGAAATTCGACAGGTCTATGACACACACCGAGATATCCGCTTCGCTCAAAGAAAAGGAATCTTCCAAGAGACTGTTCGAGCTTTACGGTCACGCAAGGTATTCAGATGACCCGAGCGCTATAACCGATCAGGACGTCGAAAGCTCAATAAAGCTGATAAAAAAGAAATTATAAAAGCAAGAACGCGCAAAGGCGTTCTTGCTTTTTAGTTTATATTTCGGTTGAATAAAGCTCTTCTGTTGCAGTTGTTATGTATTCGGGAGAAGGAAGCATATTCTCGCATACAGCACCGTTAGACGAGTGCTTAACGCTCCATACGTATCCTCCGGTTCTAGTCATCTTTCCGGAATACATATAATTGAGTTTGACCTTGTTCTTACCTGAGGCAAGCGGTACACAAGCATACAGCCAATGCTCAAGCCTCGGCACGCCGGTAGCATCCCAGGGATCTATGTCCGTACCGTGCCACTCGGGAGTTACGCTCTCACCGTTAACGCTTATCTTCATTTTATCCTGTATTTCCTGTACGTTTAACTTATCGTCCGCTTCAATAAGCACAAGCAAGGTATTATCGTTATCACCACAGCTTATCTTTCCGCTGTAATCAAACGTTCTGATGTTTGAACCGCCCGTAAGCTCTATAGAATACTGCTCGTCTGCGGTAAAGTTATCTCCGTTTACCTCTATTTCATCTTCTCCGTGGGGTGCTACGCAAGGTATGTTATTTACAGCATCGCTCTTATACGGAACAAGCACAAGGGTTTCATATCCTGCCATAGGAATTTTGATCTCATCGCCTGCCTTTACGCCTTCAGCATATACTCTTACCTCGGGATATACACTAACAAGGCTGAAGCTTTCATCAGAAAAAGATACCGGCGCAGGAACCTTCACAGTTTTATCGGCACTCTTGATCCAGGGATTGCGCAGGTAGATCATGCCTTCGTGATAATAACCGTAGGGCTCACGGTATGCATTTGCCTTATAGCTTATGGGATAACATCCGTCAAGCGTCCACGAATCAGGACGGATAGGCTGTGTGTACGAAACGATGGATTTTTGATTCTTACGCATCCAATTAACTATACCTGCAGTTCTCTTCCAGCGCTCATCGGTCATACGGTCGGGATTGATATACATTGCAACGTACGACTGTCCGCGCATAAAGCAATCAATATAATCGTTTGTAAAATCATCATTTGTCTGATGAACGCATCCGAACGAGAACTGTGCCTGAATCGGAATATCAAAATTGACTGCACCCTGCATTGCAAAAAATGCACGTGAGGTGGTGTAAGATTCACGGTAGATAGGACACGGAACCATACCGCACGGACTGTCATCTCCGTGATTACCGTTTGTCAGCGTAGTATACCATAACCACCAAGGGCTCGGATTGGAATTGCCGAAGCAGTTAACTATTTCAAGAATAACGTCCGGCACTGCCTCACGAAGCTTCTTGAACAGATGCACCGCATTATCCGCAGACTGCTCAACTGCACCTGCACCCGGGAGATGCTCGTGTCCCTCACACATACAGCGTAAGAACAAGCCGTCAGCCTTCATTGCTTTTATATCATACTCATGAATTATATCTGCAAGATTATTCGCTATATCGTGCGTGTATCTTTTATCATACATGCAAAGACGAGGAGGCTTATAATAATCGTCAATAACGTATCCGTTTTCTCTTGCCCAGTCTATATTGGTTGAGTGCTCATAAACCGAAGCGGGAGAATACCAGATACCTACCGATGAATCGTATTCCTTGAGCTTATCGTTCAGATTTTTAAATCCCTGCGGAAAACGCTCCTTTGATATATTCCATATACTGTACATATCAGCCCAACCGTTATCCATAAGGTAATTATCAAAGGTCTCACCGTATTTTTTCATCGGCTCATACACGCTTTCGATAAGGTCAAGCATACGCTTTTCTCCAAAAGGAAGATCGTACTGCGACCACCACGTATTATAGCCTATATAAAAACGGTCCATATAATCATTTATCTGCATATGGGGAAGCATATATGCATTAAAGGATTCCCACGACGTCATACTGTCCCTACATATACCGAAAACAGCCGTGCGACAGTTATACTCAGTATTGCAATCTGCCATAAACTCCGGGGCGTGAGCAAGCATTGATGCCTTGGCATCGCTTCTCGACGTTGCAACCGGGAATTCTATTCCGGCAAAGAAGCTTTCAAATATAAGCGGATGGCTGGGGTGGTTAAAATTGTTTGCTCCGTTTGAATAATCAGGAAGCTTTCTTGCAAGCGGATATTTGTCAAGCTTAAACTTATCGATAACTATCTCCTTGACGTAAATCTGATCATTGCATGAGTCAAACGAATAGCTAACGTCCTTGCGAAGAACACCCTCGTCCTCATACCATTTGAATTTTGTAATAAAGGATACACTTCCGCCTCCCTCAAGCTCAAGGGGCTTAAGATGTACGGTAAGTCCGCTCATAGGATCTCCGTCAAACGATTCAACGGAAATATCAAGATCGTCTATATCAGGCTCGCAGTTAAAATATGCAACCCCTGCAGATAATTTGATTTCAGCTTCACCGTTTTTAAGCACCACAGAATCATCGTCAAGAGTGAGTGTGATGTCATTTCCGTTATACTTTAATTGAAACACTTTGTCGGACATGATAATATTTCCTTTCGGC
Source organism: Eubacteriales bacterium (assembly GCA_045535815.1). Classification (GTDB taxonomy): domain Bacteria; phylum Bacillota; class Clostridia; order Oscillospirales; family CAG-272; genus JAZSMJ01. The sequence continues at coordinate 6,387 of JAZSMJ010000001.1, read as the reverse complement.
ATAATAATTTATCTGAAGAAATAAACCTATTAATTTGATTTTACCATATAGTCCCTTCTATTACAATATAAAAATTGCTCGTTTATTATAAAAATTTGCTTTTTACGTACAGAAAGCCTTGAGAGAAAATTCTCAAGGCTTTCTTTATTTGTCCGAAGCGTCAGATTTGTATTTTTCTGCCTGCAAATTAAACATATATGCATACTTGCCGTTTGCACGGATAAGCTCATCGTGCGTTCCGCACTCGACTATTCTACCGTTATCAAACATATATATTCTATCTGCGTTACGGGTCGTTGACAGTCTGTGCGAGATGAATATTACAGTTTTATTATCAGCATATTCCGCAATAGACTTATTCAACTGATATTCAGCATCGGGATCGAGGGCGCTTGACGGCTCATCCATTATGATAAGATCCGCATCTTGATAGAATGCACGTGCAATAGCTATCTTCTGCTGTTCTCCGCCCGAGAATATCATTCCCTCATTGTCGAACTCTTTACTGATTATTGTATTGATACCGTTTGGAAGTGTTTTCAGCCTTGACGTAAACATACTTTTCTCAAGCGCTTTCATTACTCCCTCTTCCATCGACGGATCATACTCACCGCCGACAACGTTTTCGGCTATAGTTGCAACGAACAGCTTAAAATCCTGAAATACTACTGCAGTGCGGTCACGCAGATCGTCAACGGAGTATTCCTTCATATTGACACCGTTGTACAGTATTTCTCCGTTATCAGGATCATATAACCTCAAGAAAAGCTTTATAAGTGTAGTTTTGCCTGCACCGTTGTATCCGACAATGGCTATCTTCTCGCCTTTTTTAATCTCCATATCAATACCGTCAAGGATAGGAGGTGTTGTTTTGTCTTCATTATATGCAAACGAAACGTTTTTAAGTTTAAGCGATTCAAACGGATCGGGAATAAGCTCTCCGCTCTTTATTTTAGGCTCACAATCCATAAAACGGAATATTTTATCTATGAATATACCGTGCTCGTGATATCTCATTATGCGTTCAATAAGATCTGAGAACAGCCATGACATACTCCATATAGCATTTACCGTAACGGCAAAACCGCCTATACCTACGGTTTTACTAATCAAAACTTTATACAGAACTATAATAAGCGGAAGACCGGTTCCGAGTGCACCGATAATATATGACGCAAAAATAAGAGCAAAATATTTTTTGCCGAATTTGCGGTCTTTTTCCTTCAGCTTTTCAACAGTATCTTCATATTCGTTCATCAGATTATCTGTTACACGGGTTACCCTCAGCTCCTTGGAATAATCCGAAAATCTGAATATACGGTTGATATATCCCTCTTTTCTTGCGATAGGATTTACTTCTTCAGAATACTTTAGATTTGTTCTGTTGGTTTTGAATATAACGAGTATTCTCAGAGCTGAGAGAATAAGTATGACAGCAGCAACTGCCAGATCAACGCTGAAAAGCACTCCGGTTATAGTAGCAGATGCGATTATGCGGTTGATAAGCTTTCCCGTATCCTCTATTGTCGCTACAACGTGCTCAGATGACTGATCCATCGTAATTACAAAGTCGTTGTAAAACTCCGGATTGTCATACTGTGCAATATCAAGCTTTTGAGCCTTTTTAAAGAGCTCACCGTGAAGAGCTATGCGAAGCCTTTCCTGTGCGCACGGATTGTATATTACCCAATACCATCTGCTGAAAAGAAAGAATACGAGCATATATACCGCATATATAACAATAACCGCTAATACAGAACCAAACGGTCTGCCGTTTCCGAGTGCATCCAAAAGCTCCTTGGTATAGATAATTCCGATAGAATTGTTTATCCCCCACAGGATACCTTCAACTATCATCCAGATAAGATATCCGGGAGTGTACCTCCAGACCATACCGAGCATTTTAAGATTTGTCTTTACAACCGACAGCTTTGATGAAAACTTATTATCTTTTTTCATATTATCAACACCTTTCCATCCTGCACGGTTACACATTTATATCTGCATAGTTTTCTGCCTGATGGCGGAACATTTCTGCATAACGGCCGTTTTTAGCCATAAGCTCTGTATGAGTGCCGCTTTCGGTTATCTGACCGTTTTCCATAAGATATATCCTATCGGCAGAAACGGCGGATGAAAGTCTGTGCGATATAAATATCATACCGCAGTCCTTACACGCCTCGTTCATTTTTTCATACATATCGTGCTCTGCTATCGGGTCAAGCGCACTGGAGGGCTCGTCCAATATTACGAAGCGGTTATCTTTTGAATATACGTGAGCTATCGCCAGCTTCTGCTGCTGACCGCCCGACATAACTTCTCCGGCATCGTCAAATTCCCTTGTCATAACGGTATCGTAGCCGTTTTTATATCCTGCAATCTTTTCGGCAAGTCCGCTTTTTTCAATAGCCTGTTTGACTATCTCATCATCGCCATCCCCTTTAGGACGAAGAAGTACGTTTTCCGCAACACTAAGGGCAAACACGTGAAAATCCTGCATAACGGCAGAAAAAGAGTCTCTGTATTCGTCAAGTGGCAAATCACGTATATCTGTACCGCCGTATGTAATACTGCCCTCAACGTCGTAAAGTCTCAGAAGTAGCTTTACAAGCGTCGTTTTACCTGCACCGTTATGCCCGACGATAGCAATCTTCTCATTCTTTCCGATATGCATAGAAATGCCCTTTATTGTATAATCCGGAGCACCGTCGTATTTGAATCGGACATTATCCAAAACGATATCTCCGCTCTTCGGAAGTGCTTTATTTCCGCTTTTTATCTTGGGTTGATAATCGAGAAATTCTCTGAGCGTTTCAATATACAGCGCATTATCCTGGAATCTGATCAATGTATCTGCAGAATTGACTATTGAATATGATATGGTGGTTATCGAATCAACGATTGCAACGCAGTCACCGTATGCCATTGTTCCTGCACCAAGCGTTTTCCAAACAGAATAAACGGTTGCTCCGAGGGGTGCCGCAGCATTGAGACAAATATCCTTTAAATAGTTTAGCGATGCTATTTTGATTCCGTTGCTCTTTACAAGATATATAAAGCGCTCACTCGATTCACGGAACCTTCTTATAAGCAATGTACTTATACCGATAGTGCGCATTTCTTTAGCGTAATCGGCGAGATAAAACGAGTGACGTGAATATGTCTTGTGTCTGTATTCCGGCTGAAAATCGATATCTCTTTTAAAGCATATCTTATTTACCTTTATTATGATCGGAATACACAAAAGAGGTATCAGCAAGAATATGATAAGTATAGGATCGATAGCAATCACCAACGCAATATTCGCCGAAAAAGAGGTTATCATATATACTATATTCTGAATAGCCCTAATAACGTTTCGCGGTCGGTTCTGACACTCTTCTATCGCTTTTACAAGCTTATTGTAATACTCCGGATTCTCATAACACGCCACATCCACCGCTGCAGCATGTCTATAAACAAGCTCACCAACAGAACGGTTTATATCTCTGAATTTGATGTTCCACATATAATTGTAAAACAGAGCGAAAAGTGCACCAGTAAGTATATTTACTGAAATACATATAATTGCAAAAAGGAACAGCACCGAAAACGATTTGCCGGCTCCTATGCCGTTTATAACGTATCTGAGCAGATAAGGTCCGGTCAAAAAGGAAAGACCGGCTTCCAATGCAGCAAAAAATATTACTAAAAATATCATTCCGGGCGCTGCTTTATGAATAATCCGCAAAATAAACAGATTATTTGAAATGATCCTAGTTATCGGAAGCTTGAGCTTCTTTTCCTTATTATTTTCTTTTTTGTTTTTCTTTGACATAGCTTTTCTCCGTAAGGTCGGTTGTCAATTATGTATAAAAAAATACATACGTCGTCTCTTTTTACTATAATTATACACTAAGTATCAGGTAAAGTCAATAAACTAATGGTTGACTCGGTACGACTCTTGGGTTACTTTGCATATAAATTAAAAATACGGACAGCTTTTGCTGTCCGCATTTCAGTTTAACGTATAAAATTATATAAGCGCACCGTCGAGGCCGTTTTTGAGCTCTTCATAGATGCTGGCTATCTTTTCAGAGCACTTTTCGCACTTGAATCCGGAATACTTAATAAGCGCCTGCGCTACTCCGTTTTCTTTTGCAAAATTCTTGAGCTCGAGTGAGCTATCGTCTCCTTCGGGAGCGAAATGAAGTGCTGCAGCTATACCGATAGCAAGATGAGGAGCCTTTATATTGTGCTTTACGCAAAGGTTATATGCACCAACGAGTCTGTCGTTTGACGAAAGCTTACGCTGTGTATCCTTACCAACTCTTGCTATAGTATCACCGAGAAGCTTGTTTCCGAATCGGTCGATAAGATCGAATGAAAAATCAAGAGCTTCTTCAAACGGAACTCCGTGCTCCTTGCACATAGCCGTAGAGATTTCCATAAGAGCTCCGAGAACGGTATATCTTATGCGGTAATCTCCGATTGCTTCCCATATGTACGTATATCCTGCTAAATTTCCGAGGTAAGCGGTAATAGCATGGCTCATATTGTGCATAAACAGCTTTCTCTGAATATAAAATTCAAACGGTGCTGACGGCTGCATATTCTTGATTTCGGGGATTTCACCCTTAAAACCGTGCTTATCAACGGGAAGAACGCAGTAAGGCTCAACACATACTGCAAGCGGATACTTTGCCTTGATATCGTCGGGAGTTGCGGGAACCATTCTTCCGATAGAAGGCTCAACAAGTCCTACCATATCGTTAAAATACTTCTTTTCTTCATCGTTAAGATAAGAAGAAACAAGGTCACGCAGATAGCTGTCTGCACCTATCATATTCTCACAGATAATGATATTGAACATTCCCTTGCCTTCAGCGCATCTTTTCTTGATACCCTCAGCAATAGGCTGAGCAATAAACTTAAGAATGTTAACTCCAACTGCAGTTGCCATAATATCAGCCTCTGCAATTTCTCTTGCAACGTCTTCAATTACCTTACCGTTTACAGCACGTACGTTCTTAACTTCAAACGTATCGTACTTATCTCCGTTTGTTATAAAGATCGGATATCCTTTATCCTTGTTGATCATTTCAACAACTGCATCAACAACGTCAACAAAAACGGTTTCATAACCGGACATATAGAAAAGCTGTGTAATAAAGCCTCTTCCAATATTACCGGCACCGTACATCACTGCCTTTTTCATTTTTACAACCCTCTTTTTATATTATATATTTTTTTCGAAATATTCAATAATATCTCTTATTTTTCTGAATTTAACAACGTCTTCGTCGGGTACTGTAACGCCGTGATCCTCTTCAAAAGACATAAGAATCTCAACAACGTCAAGAGAATCTGCCCCGAGATCATCCATTATATCTGTATCATCATCTATCTCGCCGGGATCAATTCCGAGCTGATTGGCAATAACTTCAATTATAGTAGCTTTATTCATTAGTCTGTCCTCCTTTGACTGTATGCAATTACTTAAATAATTATATAATACGCTTTAATCTTTTGCAATAGGGACAGAGCATAATTTTTTATTTTTTGTCAAAAAAATTTATATTTTTCTATTTTGCAACAGCATACTTCTTTTTCGAGTGTTTCTTAAATAAAGCCTTTCGCTTTTTAAATGACAAAACGAGCGAGCCTATAAAGGATGATATCATCATTGCAGTATAAACGATAACCGTCTCGGAAATACTTCTTCCTCCGCCTTTATAAAACAGCGACAGCATATAGGCGGTAAAAACGTATACTGCACCTGAGATCACTCCGTAGATAGGGCTTTTTTTTTTCGACATGGCAGTAAGAAAAAGCCCGGACGAAAATGCGCCGATAAACAAAGAAGCATATCCGAATATACCTATCATTTTTTTAGGGTCCTCATTTTGATATGAAACAAATCCCAAAATGAATATAAGCAAAAACGTGATAACGTATGCAAGAATAATGCTTTTTAAAACGTTTATAAAAATTCTTACAGACATAAAAATTCCTCCGAATATCTTTTTTAAAAAGATATTCGGAGGGAGTGTTAATTATTCTGCATCTTCTGCTTTAACGTCAACGTTTCTGACTGCTGAGCGAAGAATTCTTATCTTTGTTCTTTCGTTGCCTGTTTCAATCATAACGGTTTCTTCTTTAATGCTTACTATCTTACCGATAATACCGCCGACAGTTGTGATCTCATCGCCAACCTGGAGAGCGTTACGCATTGTTGCAACTTCCTTCTCCTGCTTCTTCTGTGGTCTGATAACAAAGAAATAAAAAACAGCAACCATAAGCACAAGCATTACGATAGTAGATATCATACCGCCTGCAGCCGGAGTTTCACCTGTTGCCTGTTCAAGAAACATCATCATATTTAGTTCCTCCGTAAAGTTTATTTTT